>CAJXQC010000001.1 GCA_913058495.1 uncultured Balneola sp.
GGGTTCACTGATCCTGCGCTGAATAATCCTAAAGGTCTTCGTTCATTCTGAGAAAGTTAGTACACTCTTCACCGGAAAGGATTATTCCTGCTTCGCAGACGCATCCGGATCACGCTCTCTTCTCCGTCTTAAATACTAAGGGCATAGTTTATTTATACAATAAATATTAAAACTGTCATCGAATTACCTAACATCTAGAATCCTGAGGATACTCCCGAAGGATCTACAAAACTATTCAAATTCATGAGCAAACAGATCATTATGCTTGTACTCAAACCCCAACTCTTTTTTAATTCTGCTGCCATCTACCAGTTTTTCATCAGTTCCACCGGAATTAAAAGAAGGTGTTTCCAGTCCTGATTTTTCGGCAAGTTTGGTATAGAGTTCTTCTTTGGTTGGATGATGATCGCTGCAAACATTAAAGATCTCGTTCTGGATTTTTTGGGAAATAATAGAAATAGTAGCAGCGATAACATCTTCTCTGTGAACCAGATTTACCGGCGCATCACCATTTGAAATTCCTTCACGTCCGGCTAGATATTTAACGGGATGTCGGTCTGAGCCAAAAAGTCCGCTCAAACGAAGAATGACAGAGTCTGAAATGATTGCTTTTAATTCGCTTTCAGCAGCAAGAATTACATTATCACTTTTCAGATCGGGAAGAGTATCCGATTCCGTAACAATTTCCATCCTTCCTTTATACGCGGACGTGGAACTATACATGATCACTTGTTGGTTTGATGAAGCAAGAAGTTTACTGAGTTTTTGTATGTGATTCGGATACTGAGATCGCTGATCACCTCTTCCCGGAGAAACGGAAATGACAATGGCATCAACTTTGGGAAGATCAGTTTGGATGGCGACATCTTTTTCCAGATCAAAAATGATTGGTTCTATTCCCAAAGAGCGAAGGGAAGAAGCTTTTTCAGCAGAGCGGGTAGTTCCAAAAACATTGATATTTTGAGAGATCAAAGTTGTTGCAAGCTTGGTTCCAACCCAACCGCAACCAATAATTAATACAGAATCTAAATCAGCAGACTTCATAAAAAATTCACAAAAAAGTGAGTTATTAATTAACTGTACATAAAGTAGATAAAATTTCAGGCATGGCTAAATCAAAGACAGGAATATTTTTAGTGAATCTGGGTTCTCCGGATAGTTTTGAACCCGAAGATGTTAAGATTTATCTGAGAGAATTTTTGATGGATAAGAGGGTAATTGATGCACCCGAAATTATCAGAAAGATGATCGTGGAAGGTTTTATTCTCCCCAAACGACCGAAAGAATCCGGAGAAGCTTATGAGTTGATCTGGTGGGAGGACGGTTCTCCATTGATCGTTATCACTGAACAGGTGGAAGCTAAATTGAAGCAAAGACTGGGCGATGATATTCCCGTTAGTATCGGGATGAGATATGGAAATCCATCTATCGAAGCAGGGATTGAAGATCTTCTAAAGCAAAATCCTGATCTTGAAACCGTGTTTTTAGTTCCGCTGTATCCGCAATACGCAATGGCCACGTCAGAAACAGTGATAGAAAAAACCAAAGATGTTATTCTGGCTAAATTCCCACATCTGCATACGGTAATAAAGGATCCATTCTTCAACGATCCGAAATACATCAAAGCGTTGGCGGAAAGCATGAAGCCGTATATCACCGATGATATTGACCATATTCTTTTTTCTTATCACGGAGTGCCTGAGCGTCACATTAAAAAAAGAGATATTACCGGAGATCACTGTCTGAAATGTGAAAACTGTTGTGAAGTAAGTTCGCCGGCTCATCAGTTTTGCTATCGTCATCAGGATCTTATGACCACAAAACAGGTTGTTGAATATCTTGATCTGGATGAGTCCAGATACAGCACGGCTTTTCAATCAAAGTTAGGAGTTGATCCGTGGTTGTTACCGGCTACCGACAAAGAACTTGAACGTCTTGGAAAAGAAGGCAAGAAGAAAGTAGCAGTGGTTTGTCCGGCTTTTGTATCGGATTGTATTGAAACTCTGGAAGAAATCGGCATCAGGGGTAAGGAAGATTTTATTGAAGCCGGTGGTGAAGATCTGGTTTTGATTCCGTGTATCAATGACAATGATCTTTGGATAGACGCTCTTGAAGACTGGAGCAGAAAAGCTTTGGAAATAGCTCCTGAGTTAGAACGCGTTTAAATGAGTACTTCTTCCTCAAATACTATTGCAGTACTTGGAGGAGGTATTTCAGGTTTGTCCACAGCCTGGTATTTGAAAAAGAAAGGTTTTGAAGTAACTCTTTTTGAAGCTCAGGAAAGTACAGGTGGGGTAATTCGATCTGAACCGAATCAATATTCTGTTTTTGATTTTGGTCCTAACACTATTCGTGATAAAACGGGGTCTGTTTCTGAAATGATAAAAGATCTTGGTATTGAAGACAAAGTGCTTTCAATATCTGAGGCTTCAAAAACCAGATTTATTGTTAAGAACCGAGAACTGAAAAAGATAAAGCAGAATCCGATTTCCTTTCTGTTTTCTGATGTGCTTAGTTTGAAGGGGAAGAAAGAGCTTTTTTCCGAACCAATCAGGAAATCATTGAACTCTGATGCTGATGAAAGTATCGGCTCTTTTCTGGAAAGACGAATCGGTAAAGAAGCTGTCGAATATCTTGCAGATCCTTTTTTCTCCGGAATTTATGCAGGGGATATTTATTCGCTCAGCAAAAAAAAAATGATCGGTAAACTAGCTGATTTTGAACAGGAATACGGTTCTATCACTAAAGGATTTCTGAAATCCAGAAAAGGAAAATCATCCTTTAAGCCAAAAGTGATCTCTTTCAAAAAGGGAGTTCAACAATTAACCGATAAACTCACCGAACGTCTGGAAAATTCAATTCTTTATGAAGAAATAAAAAGCCTTCAGGTTCAGCAACGCAATTTTAAGGTGACTACAGCTAAGCAGGATTATAATTTTGATAAGGTTGTAAGCTGTCTCCCCGCCTATGTTTTGAAAGAAGTATTGAAAACAGATGATCAGAAATTGGAAAACAGTTTGTCAGAGATCAACTATTCACCGATGCTTTCAACACAATTGGTATTTAAAAAAGAAGATCTGAATCTGCCTGAAACTGGATTTGGGTTTTTGGTTCCGAGAAAAGAAAACATCAGGTTGCTCGGCGCGATTTGGAAATCAAACATCTTCCTTGACCAAACAGAAGACGAATATGTACATGTAAACCTGATGACAGGCGGTTCTCACGATATAAAAGTGATCGATCAGGATATCAGAAATATTGAGAAAGAAGTGATTGAAGAGTTTTCAGCAATCATGAATGTGAAAGGCGGTGCTGAAATGGTTATTTCAAAATTATGGAAAAAAGCTATTCCTCAATTTCATGCAGGTTTTGCTTCTGTTGAGGAATCAATGGACAGATTTCAGAAAGAAAATGAAGGGTTTTATATCGGAGGAAATTTCCGTTGGGGAGTTTCTGTCTCTGACTGTGTGGACGGAGCGAAAAATTTATCTGAATTCATATAATCTTCACATTCAGATCGTATTTTAGCGTGAATTTGGTCCAAACTATTTTTTAAGCAAATATGAGATTTTCAGCAATAGGTATTTCTCACTGGAAAAGTGAGGTTTCTATTCGTGAGTTATTCTTTATTGATAAACAAAGACGTGAATTTCTGGAGTTCAATACCAGAAATATTCCCGGTGGTGTTATTATTCTGGATACCTGTAATCGAACAGAGCTATATGCGTTTTGCGATCCGGATGTGCTCGTTTCAGCATTATGTAAGGCTACAAATACAGATGCAGACTTTTTTAGTAAACACGGATACAGCTATTCTGAAGAAGAAGCTTATCAGCATTTGTTTAAAGTGGGAGTTGGTATGGATTCACAGGTTCTTGGTGATGTACAGATCATCCAGCAACTAAAAAAAGCTTACAAAGAATCTAAAAAGAATCTTTCAGGTGAATTCCATCAGTTGATGCAAGCCGTTTTTAAAGCTCACAAAAGAGTGCGTACTGAAACTGATTTTGGTAGAGGAATGGCTTCGGTTGGTTTCGTGGCTACTCAATTAGCACTAGATCATTTCAAAGACCTGAGCAATGTCAACATTTTGTTGCTGGGTGCGGGGAAGATGGGCAAAGTGACCTGTAAAAACCTGGTCTCTAACGGAGCTGAGCATATTTCAGTGATCAACAGAACCATAGAGCGGGCTCAAAGTCTGGCATCCTCATTCGATATTAAAGCTCACACTTTTGATGAATTGGAATCTGTGGTTGCAGAATCGGATCTGATCATAACAGCAACAGGAGCAACTTCACCAATCCTGAAAAAAGAGCATTTTCCGGAAGATGGAAAAGCGCGTTTAATATTTGACCTTAGTGTGCCGAGAAATGTAGAAGAAAGTGTTTCTCAAATAGAGAATGTAACTTTGGTTGATATGGATTCTATACATCTCGCAAATAAAGAAGCGATTGAGAATCGTAAGAAGTCAATTCCTGCGGTAGAAAAAATTATTGCCAAGGAATTAGATCAGTATGAGCATTCGATCGAACGAAATAATTACATTCTCCCAAGGATCAAAGAAATCGATCATCATTTGAGTTCCATTACAGATCATGAACTGGATCGCATCAAAAATAAAGTGGATGGAGAAGCCTTTGAGGTCATCGAAAAACTTACCGGACGGATCAAGAAAAAAGTAATGGCAATTCATATCAATCGAATTGAGAATGAATTAGAGGAGCTTCGAAATGAAGCTTAAAATAGGCACACGCAGAAGTAAGCTTGCACTTTGGCAATCAAATCTGGTTGCTGAAAAATTAAACGCCCTCGATGTACAAACCGAGCTTGTTGAGATAGAATCGTTTGGTGATAAGGAACAAGATCTGCCACTTCATAAACTGGGCGACAAAGGTGTATTCACAAAAGCACTGGATGAAGCTTTATTGGATGGCAAAATAGATCTGGCGGTGCATTCACTGAAAGACGTTCCGACTATTTTTGAAGATGGATTACAGCTAAACGCAGTGCTTGAAAGAGCAAATCCCATTGATGTACTTGTAGAGCCATTAAATTACGAGAATGAAAATACGTCCAGAACTATTGCTACAGGAAGTATCAGAAGATCGGCATTCTGGAAGAATAAATATCCTGAAGACGAAGTTGTTGATCTTCGCGGTAACGTACCCACAAGATTAAATAAAGTTGATACTCTTGGTTGGGATGGAGCTATTTTTGCTCACGCCGGTTTAGAAAGATTGGGGTTAGGTGAGAGAATCAGCAAAGAATTACCTTGGATGATATCTGCGCCTTCGCAAGGAGCAATAGGGATAGTTTCTAAAGAAGATTTTAAATATTCTGAAATTGTATCTGTGCTGAATGATGACAACACCAGAATTTGTGTAGATATCGAGCGTGCTTTTTTAAGGACATTGGATGCAGGTTGTTCATCTCCGGTTGGAGCTTTAGCTGAAGTGAAAGATGGTAAGCTGTTTTTTAAAGGAGCAGTTTTGTCCGTTGATGGAAAGCAAAGGGTGGATATTCAGGAAGAGATCGAATTAAGAAATGCGAAAGAAACTCTGGGAGCAGAATTTGCAAAAAAAGTAATCAACGAAGGTGCTGCTGATCTTCTTAATGGTAACTGACATCAGTGCCATGCCAAAGATCCTTTTTACACATAAAATCAAAGCGAAACACCTTGATGAACTAAAACGCGCTAAATTCGAGTTCGCTGATATTCCTTTTATAGATGTTCAGATAAAGGACTTTGACAAAGAAAAAGTCAAAGAGATAAAATCTGATGCTTGGGTGTTTACCAGTAAAAAAGCAGTAAAATCGATAGGCAAAAAGCTGGAAGAACTGGAAATTCCGGAATTCGTTTTTGCAGTGGGATCGTCAACTTCAGAAATGTTGGCCGAACTTGGAATTAAGGCTATAGTTCCTAAAAATTTTACATCAGAGAGTTTAGCTCATGAAATTGCGAAGTACCCGATAAAGAATGCGATCCATTTTTGCGGGAACTTGAGCGATTCAAAGCTTGAAGATTTATTACAGAAAGAAGGATGTTTAGTTAAAGAGATCGAAGTCTATGAGACTCTATTGACACCAAGTTCAGTAGATCTTTCAGAGTTTGACGCTGTGGTTTTTTTGAGCCCAAGCGCATTTAATTCCTTCTGTAAACGCAATAACCCGGAAAAATTGAAAACGGTATTTTGCATCGGAAGCACTACAGCAGAAGCTGTTAAAAAATCATACGAAAGGCTTATTGTTACACCGGATAATTTCACATTTGCTGACTTGGTAGAAACTATAAATCAAAAATATAAGAATGTCATTTCCTGAACTTAAAAATACTTTATTTCTGGATACTTTAGCCGGAAAGGAAACTCCCAGACCTCCGGTTTGGATGATGCGTCAGGCTGGAAGATATTTGCCGGAATACATGGCAATTAAGGAGAAGTACGGCTTTTTTGAAAGAGTGAAAACTCCTGAATTGGCAAGTGAAATAACCATTCAGCCAATCGATATTGTAGGAACAGACGCTGCTATTTTGTTTTCGGATATTCTTGTACTGATCGAATGTCTGGATATTGAAGTACAACTGAAACCGGGTTTCGGACCTTATCTGCCGGATCCAGTTCGTACTGCAGAAAGAGTGGATCAGATAAAGATCATTCCGGCGGAAGAACAACTTAGCTATGTATATGACGCACTGACTTTAACTCGTAAGGAATTAGATGGCAGAGTGCCGCTGATAGGATTTGCAGGTGCTCCGTGGACATTGTTCTGTTATCTGGTTGAAGGTCAGGGATCTAAAACTTTTTCTACTGCAAAATCATTTTTGTTTTCACAGCCAAAAGCCGGGAAAAAACTGCTGGAAATGATGACAAAAATAACGATCAACTATCTTCATCAGCAGGTAAAAGCGGGAGCGCAGGCATTACAGATTTTTGAATCCTGGGCAGCTGCTTTGGGACCGGATGATTTCAAGGAATACGCACTTCCTTGTTTGAAGGAGATTGCAGCAGAAGATTATGGCGTTCCATTGATCATGTTTTGTAAAGATGCAGAATGGGCTTATTCCGAATTCAGCGAACTTAATGTAACCGGGCTGGGAATCGGCTGGGGATGCATTCCTGAGAAAGCTCGTGAGTTTGCCAACGGAAAAGTAGTTCAAGGGAACTTCGACCCTTCAAAATTGCTGTGTGATCCTGAAGTCATTCAAAACGAAGCTACTGAGATGATCAACAGATTCGGTCCGCAAAATTATGTTGCAAATCTTGGCCATGGGATACTTCCAAATGTCCCTGTCGAAAACGCAAAAGCTTTCGTAGACGCAGTGAAAAATTACAGATCGTAATGAGCAATTTGGTTTCTAAAAAAGAGGAGTTCATAAAATTTGTTTCTGATGTTCAGGAACATATTTGCGAAAAAGTGGAAGCCATCGATGGAACAGCTAAATTTCAAATTGATGACTGGACCAGAGACGGATTTGGATATGGAAGCACAAGAGTTATAAGCGATGGTTCGGTAATTGAGAAAGGCGGGGTAAATTTCTCAGTTGTGGGTGGAGAACTTCCCAAAGCGCTGCAGGAAAAGTTTGATGTTGATGAAGCCAGTTTTTTTGCTTCCGGAATTTCATTAGTTCTGCATCCTCAAAACCCATTTGCTCCAACGGTTCATGCCAATTACAGATATTTTGAGTTATACGATCGTGAATCTGAGACGCTGAAAGATCTTTGGTTTGGTGGCGGAGCTGATATGACGCCTTACTATTTGTTTGATGAAGACGCTGTTCACTTTCATAAAACGCATAAAGATATCTGTGATCAATTTGACGAGAGTTTCTATCCTAAGTTTAAAGAAGAGTGTGATAACTACTTTCTGAATCACCACAGAGAAGAATCCAGAGGAATCGGCGGGATCTTTTTTGATTATATGCGACCGAAGGAAGAGATGTCGTCCCATGATCTATTTGAATTCGCTAAAACTGCCGGATTCGGATTTACAGATGCCTATCTTCCGATCCTGAAACGAAGAAAGGATATGAAATTTACTGAGGAGCAACGCTATTGGCAGGAAATACGACGTGGCCGATATGTGGAATTCAATTTGATTCACGACAGAGGAACACTTTTTGGTCTTAAAACAAAAGGACGTATTGAATCCATTCTGATGAGTTTGCCACCAAGAGTGCGATGGGATTATAACTTTACTCCCGAAAAAGGATCAGAAGAAGAACGATTATTGGAACGACTGAAGAATCCTGTTAATTGGGTGGGCAAGTAGTCATTCCGCGGCGTAAGTCTGGAATGACATCACAAAAGAAACAGACAGAATATTATATTGGACTGAAGTTTTAAAAAAATTTAGAAGATCAAATATGAGTTTTCCAAATACACGACTTAGACGACTTAGAACAAATCCTGCTATCAGAGCGATGGTTGAGGAGAATTCACTGAGTCCGGCCGATTTTATAGCTCCGTTATTTATTGTTGAAGGAAACGGAGTGAAGGAAGAGATCGAAAGCATGCCCGATTATTTCCGTTATTCGCTTGATAGATTACAACCCGAACTGGATGAGTTAGAAGAAGTTGGAATCAGGTCGGTTTTGCTGTTTGTGAAAGTTCCGGATGAGAAAAAAGATAACAAAGGAACAGAAGCTCTGAATGATTCGGGATTAATGCAGGAAAGCATTCGTTTTATCAAAGAATCGCATCCTGATTTTTTTATAATGACGGATATAGCTTTGGATCCATATTCTTCATACGGTCATGACGGAATTGTAGAAGATGGAGAAATTCTGAATGACGAAACCGTGGAAGTTTTAGCAGAGATGTCGGTAAGCCATGCAAAAGCCGGCGCTGATATGGTGGCTCCATCTGATATGATGGACGGTAGAATCGGAGAAATACGAAAGGCATTGGATGAAGCCGGATTCTCAAACACAGGAATAATGGCGTACAGTGCTAAATACGCATCTTCTTTTTACGGACCATTCAGAGATGCATTGGATTCCGCTCCGGGATTCGGAGATAAGAAAACCTATCAAATGAATCCTGCGAATTTACAGGAAGCACTTCGTGAAGTAGAGCAGGACATAGAAGAAGGAGCAGATATCGTGATGGTAAAACCGGGGATGCCTTATCTGGATGTAGTAAAAGCAGTATCAGATAAATTCAATATTCCTGTTTCAGTCTATAATGTTTCCGGAGAATATGCCATGATAAAAGCAGCGGCAAAGCAAGGCTGGCTGAACGAAGAAGAAACTATGATGGAATCACTTCTGGCATTTAAACGAGCAGGCGCAGATCTGATAGCGACCTATTTTGCTAAAGAAGCCGCAAAGATCATCAACAGATAATTTTGAAAAGAAGGAGCGTATCGCATACGCTCAAATGAAAACAGAGTATATAATTACCCATGGAAAACACCAACAGCAAAGCATTATTCGAACGAGCGCAAAAAGTAATTCCGGGTGGAGTAAATTCACCGGTTCGGGCATTTAGTAGTGTAGGCGGATCTCCGGTTTTTATAAAGCGTGCAGAAGGTGCTTATCTTTTTGATGAGGACGGAAACAAATATATAGATTTTATTGGTTCGTGGGGACCAATGTTACTCGGTCATGCTGATCCTGATATTGTAGATGCTGTTCGTGAAACTGCCTTGGGATCAACTTCTTTTGGTGCTCCAACTCAGTTAGAAGTTGAAATGGCAGAATTGATCACAAGCTCCGTTCAGGGAATTGATAAGATCAGAATGGTAAATTCGGGAACGGAAGCAACCATGAGCGCTATTCGTGTTGCTAGAGGATTTACAGGTAAGAATAAGATCATCAAATTTAAAGGATGTTACCACGGTCATGGCGATTCTTTCCTGATCGAAGCCGGAAGCGGCGCGTTGACGATGGGGCAGCCAAGCAGTCCGGGCGTAACGGAAGGAACAGCAAAGGATACATTAAATGCTGATTACAATGATATCAACTCCGTAAAAGAATTAGTTGAAGCCAATAGTGATGATATCGCAGCGATCATTTTAGAGCCCGTTGCCGGAAATATGGGATGCATTCCACCCACAGATGGATTCCTTCAAGACTTAAGAACTTTATGTGATGAACATAATATCGTGTTGATCTTCGATGAAGTAATGACCGGATTTCGTGTTGATTTCGAAGGAGCTCAAAAAGTGTATGGAGTGACAGCCGATCTTGTGACTTATGGAAAGATCATCGGCGCAGGACTTCCCGTTGGTGCTTATGGTGGAAAGAAAGAGATCATGGAATACGTTGCACCAACCGGACCTGTTTATCAGGCGGGAACACTTTCCGGAAATCCATTAGCAATGGCTGCGGGTTTGACTATGTTAAAGAAGTTGAAGAATAATCCTGATGTCTATGAAGATCTGGAAAGAAAGTCAGTCCGAATTGCAGAAGGAATGACAAAAACCTTGGAAGCTCACGGAATTACATTTACAGCAAACAGAGTGGGCTCGATGATCGGTTTATTCTATTGTGAAGGACCTGTGACTTCATTTGCGGATGCTAACCGAACAGACAAAGAATTGTTCAGCAAGATATTCCACGGAATGCTGAAACGAGGTGTGTACTTACCACCATCCCCGTTCGAAGCTTTTTTCTTATCCAATGCACTTAGTGACGAGGATATAGAACTTACTTTAAATGCTTTTGAGGAAACTATAGAAGAGATTTCAATTAAGAATTAGCCAATTAAGAATGTGACAATGACTCATTCTTAATTGATAATTGAGTCATTGATCATTGAAGTTTAACAACCGTGCATCCTGCACCGCCAAAATCCTCGCCGGCAAGTTTAAAGCTTTTGATGTCATCACGTTCGTTTAAGTAGGAATGAATTTGATCTTTCAGAATCCCATCGCCTTTTCCGTGAACGATCTCAACCTGATTCATTCCTCTGAAAACAGCCCGGTCTATGTAATGCATTACTTCATCAATGGCTTTGTCGGTTCGGAAACCACGAAGATCAATAGAGGGTTTTACAGCTTCTTTGAGTTTAGAATCGCCTTGAATGACTCCTGAACTTCGGGCTTTTTGTTTATTCTTTTTCTTCTGAACTTCAACCTTGATCAGGTTTTTGTACTTGGTTTTGAGTCGTAATCCATCCGCTTGTACCACAGCCTGATTTCCTTTTATCTCGACCAATTCTCCGGTTGTATTACCATCCAGAAAACGGACATGATCACCAATAGAAGGAGGTTTTTCTGATTTTCTAAAACGGGCTTCCCGCTTTTCTTTGATCTCATTCAAAGACTGCTCGATATCCGCTTTTTCCTGATCGATTCCGGAACGAATATTTTTCAGAGCTCTTTTTCCTGTCTTCTTTTCTTCAACGATCTGTTCTACCGCTTGCTCCACTTTACGGTTTGCCTGATCCATTATAGACTTAGCTTCCGTAAGTGCTTTTTGGCGGATCTTCTCCTTCTCCTTATTTACACCATCCAGTTTATTCAAATAACGATTTCGATCTGATTCCGCTTTTGATTTAAGACTCTGAAACTTGGCTTTGAGCTCTTCAGCTTGCTGGGTTTTGGTTTCCAATTCGGTGATCAAAGATTCCATCTTGTCTTTAGCTTCACCCAATAACGTTCTGGATCGTAGCAAAACTTCAGGTTTTATTTTCATTCGCTGGGCGATCTCAAAAGCATAACTACTACCCGGAATTCCTTTTTTAAATTTGTAAGTAGGAGATAGTGAAGCCTGATCGAATTCCATAGAGCCGTTCACCGCTTTCTCATGCTCGTGGGCAAACACCTTCAGTGAGCCGTGATGCGTAGTTACGATCACTTTGCATTGATTTCTGAGTAAGTGTTCAATAAAGGATTGGAACAAGGCTCCGCCCTCCTCAGGATCTGTTCCGGCAGCAGCTTCATCGATCATCACCAGACTTTTGGGAGAGAAATTATCCAAAGTTTCCTGCATCCATTTTAATCGGGATGAAAACGTACTTAGATCATTTTCTATGGATTGATCATCTCCCAGGTCCACAAAAAATCCGTTAAAAATGGGAAGCTCAGAAGTCGGATCAGCAGGAATGGCAAAGCCGGATTGAACCATCAGCGCTGAAATACCAAGCGTTTTCATAGCAACAGATTTCCCGCCCGCATTTGGTCCGGTGATCATAAGACATAACTCATCAGAATTAAGATCTAAATGAAGTGGAACGATCTTTTCTCTGTCTTCTTTTTTTAGATTCAGATTCTTAAGCAACAAATTCGTATTGAAGGCCTGCTTAAGTTTGATGTTAAAATGCGGTGAAATGATCGGAACTTCAGCATCCAGTTTAATAGAGATTTTGGCTTTAGCCGCAATTACATCAATATGTGCCAGAGTTCTGGAGTTTTGCTTGATGTAGCTTGAATTAGAACGTACATGATTCGTTAGTTCTTTAAGTATTCGCTCAATTTCCTGCTGTTCTTCAACTTCAAACTGACGAATTTCATTATTCAGATGAAGCGCCTCTACCGGCTCCAGATATACGGTTTGTCCGGTAGCAGAAACATCATGAATAAATCCCTGGATCTTTCTTTTGAATTCAGCTTGGATAGGAATCACCATTCTACCGTTTCTGATAGTGGCTCCTTCATCAGAAGCCATTCCATCTTTGTTAGCCTGACGCATCAAACGATTGATGGTAGAGCGAAGGTCATTTTTCTTCGAGTTCAGCTTTTTCCGAATGCTCTTTAACTGCGGACTGGCATCATCTCTGAGTTCACCATTTTCAGTTACTTTTCCTTTAATGGAATCTTCCAATTCCTTCATTGGAATCAGGCGATCACAAATTAAAGCGAGCTTTGGCTTCTCCTCTTTTCTATGACTTATGAACTTCTTTACAAATCTGGTGGTCTGGCATAGTCTTAAAATATCTACAAAAGCAGTTAAGGGAATGATACTTCCCTGTGCTCTGGATTGAGAAAGATGATCTCTGATTTCCGGTACTTCACCTAAAGGAAACGGATCGGGATCGAGCAAGATCGTCATCATTTCATTTGTCTGTGCAAGCAGATCTTTTACCGTTTGCTCATGATTTGATGGATGGAGCTTTTCCAGAAGTTCAACACTTTGGTTGGACTGTGCGACATCTATGGCTGCAGAGCGAAGTTGCTCGTAGCCAAGTTTTTCTAATAATGAAGAAGGGTAAAGCTTCATCGGAATTTTTGAGAAATTAACCTTAGGTTCTGGTAACCAAAGATAACTCTAAATAAGTCCGGTATGAAAGTCCCAATTTTTCAGGTTGATGCATTTGCAGGTCATATTTTTGGTGGGAATCCCGCAGCAGTTTGTCCCCTCGAAGAATGGCTGGATGAAGAAACAATGCAAAATCTCGCTCAGGAAAATAATCTATCCGAAACAGCATTTTTTGTAAAAAATGAAGCTGAGTATGATCTAAGGTGGTTTACTCCGGAAGTGGAAGTAGATCTTTGTGGTCATGCCACTCTTGCAACCGCGCATGTGCTATTTGAGCATCTTGGGTATTCAGAAGATGAAATTCGTTTCCAAACCAAAAGCGGATTATTAATCGTTAAAAGAGAGGGAGATCGCTTGATGATGGATTTTCCTACAGACGACATGCCACAGGTTGATCCACCCGCAGTTTTATTTCAAGCTCTTGGTATTAGATCCGATCATGTTTTCTTTACTGATGATTATATGGTTGTTTTAGGTTCTGAAGAAGAAGTGCAGAATTTGGATCCTGACTTCAGACTTTTATCAGAAGTAAATGCGCGTGGGGTTATAGTAACTGCACCAGGAAAAGAAGTAGATTTTGTATCCAGATTTTTTGCGCCCGGAGCAGGAATTGATGAAGATCCTGTAACAGGTTCAGCGCATACAAAACTAACTCCGTATTGGTCTAAAAGATTGGGTAAAGATGTTATGGAAGCCAGGCAGATCTCAGCCAGAGTTGGTGAATTAACATGTAGAAATAAAGGCGCAAGAACTGAAATATTAGGTTATGCAGTTACTTATATGATCGGAGAAATAAATATCTGATGGGGTTTGAACTTCTGATTTTTATTGGATTGATAGCGGGACTAGTTGCCGGATTAATGGGAGTTGGTGGAGGAATTATTTTTACCCCGGTACTTTATTTTCTGTTTGAAGAAGCCGGAGTTGAACAACCTGTTTTATGGACCATTGGGTCAGGACTTTTTTGTACTTTTATTGCTGCATTGGGAGGAACAGTCAGGCAATACATTCAAAACAATTTTTTCTTTAAGGAGGGAATTCTCCTGGGGATTCTTGGTATGGCAGGAGTTTATCTGGGAAAACTTGTTATAACCTCATCATATTATAACAGAGAGCAATTTGCCATATTCTTTAGCTTAATGCTACTTTATGCAGCATATATGCTTTTCAAAAGAGGTTCTGACAAAGGAGATGAACTTAAAAGAGAATATTCTAAGATAGGATTCAAGGCTGCTTTAACTACCGGAGGTGCAGGTGGTTTTGTTGCTGCATTGGCAGGAGTTGGGGGAGGAGGTATTATGGTTCCCATTATGAATCTTGTTTTCAAACAGCCTTTCAAAAAAACAGTGAGTGTTTCTCAGCTTGGGATGGTGATTATGGTTTTTTCCGGTTGGTTTCAATTGGCTTTACTTACTCCTGAAGGAATTGGGATTACTGAAAGTACTATCGGGTTTGTGGATTTTGGAGCATCTTTGCCATTATCGATCGGAGGCTTGATAGGAGGCTTTGGAGGAGCTCTTCTTAATCAAAAGATTCCCAGAAATTTTTTGCAGTGGGGATTTGCTGTCCTGGCAGTAATTATGGCGGGCAGATTGATCTATAGTATCATTTAATTCAGACTGATGAGAATCGGGTATATAACTAAAGAAGATCCTAATGATGTCCGGGCTTATTCCGGAACACATTATGCAATGTATCAGGCGCTTAAAGGAGAGTTTGAAGAGGTAATTCCGCTTGGGCCGATCGATCATTGGTATAAAAATATCGCTAAGCTGAAAGGGAAGATCCTGACTTTTGGTAATAAGAAAGTATTCAAATTTCAATATGATATTAAGCTTGCTCAAATACATGCAAAGCAACTGGATGAAAAGATCAGAAAACTAAAACCGGATGTATTACTGGGTTCGCTGGTAAGTCCTGAAGTAGCTTTTCTTAAAACAGACGTTCCGGTTTATTTAACTACTGATGCGACCTTTTCGTTGTTACAGGATCTTTATAAAAGTCATTCCAATCTCCATTCTCTATCTATAAAAAATGCACTGGTACTTGAGCGAATGGCTTTTCAGAAAGCCCGGAAACTAATACTTCCACTAGAATGGTTGTCTAAATCAGCACAGAATAATTACCGAATTCCAAAATCTAAAATTGAAGTAATTCCATACGGTTCTAATCTGGCTTCACCTACAGAAAATGAAGTTCAGAATCTCATCAATGAAAGAATTAGATCAGAAGAATTGACTTTTCTTTTTGTTGGGGTGAGATGGGAAGAAAAAGGAGGTCCGGAAGCAGTAGGGATTATAAAAGAACTAAATCGTAAAGGCATAAAAGCCAAAATGATTGTTGTTGGCACCGCTCCTGAAATAGAAGAAGAATGTGTGGAAGTAATTGGTTTTCTGGATAAGCAAGACACAGATCAATTGTCAAAATTGATAGAACTGTATCAAAATTCGACCTTTTTTATTCTTCCAACAAAAGCGGAATGTGTAGGAATGTCATTTATTGAAGCGGCTTCTTATGGTTTGCCGGCGATTGGCTCAAATGTTGGCGGAGTTCCCGAAGCTGTAATCAACAAAGAAACAGGATTGATCTTCGATCCTGAGGAAAATCCATCAAGGGTTGCTGATGAAATTTCTGAACTATGGAGTAATAAATCTAGGTACGAAGAGATGGGTGCACAAGCCCGAAAAAGATATTCTGAGCAAATGAATTGGAAAAACTGGGCAAAGAGAGTAAAAGAAACACTATCTAAAGAAGTTATTTAGCAATTGTTTTACCGCGCGGAGTACCTTCACGGATCGCGAGCTGCCCACATCCTGCGTCAATATCATCGCCACGACTTCTTCTTACGGTAGCTCTCACTTCATTCTTGGAGAGTTCCTTCATGAATTTGTTTAAGCGCTCTTCCCGGGCACGATGTAAGGCTACTCCGGCAACATTATTATACATGATGATATTTACCTTACTCGGCGCCCATTTCACGATTCTGGCAAGATTTCGGGCGTCTTCTTTGGAGTCGTTGAATTCATCAAATAATAAATATTCGTAAGTGATCGAGCGCTCTGTTTTTCTGTAATAATGACGCACGGCTTCTTCCAGACTTTCCAGATTCATAGAGCTGTTTATCGGCATGATCTTGTCCCGCTTTTCATCGCTTGGAGCATGAAGAGAAATTGCGAGATTAAATGGCTCTTCATCATCTGCCAGTTTCTTGATCTGCTTTGTAAGCCCAACAGTAGAAACAGTAATTCGTTTAGGAGAAAGCTCAATTCCCAGAGGATCGGCAATAATGGAAGCAGAATTCACCACTGTTTTATAATTATGTAATGGTTCTCCCATCCCCATATAAACAATGTTTGTGATCTTTTTGTCGTATTCTTTCAAAGAAACTTCATTGATATACTGAACCTGGTCAACTACTTCACCATGACTCAAATTCCGAAAGAAACCCATCTTTCCGGTTGCACAAAAAGCACATCCAAATACACATCCAACCTGAGAAGACACACAAACCGTTAATCGGTTAGCAACACCGTCGTCATAAAAATCGGGAATTAAAACGGCTTCAATTTTATAGTCTTTATCTTCATCAGCCAGCTTGAAAAGGAATTTTATAGTTCCGTCCTTAGATTTCTGCTGATCAGAAAGTTGAATGCGATTTATATAAGCAACTTCTTCCAGTTTTGTTCGGAGGTCTTTTGATAAATTGGTCATCTCCTCAAAAGAAGAAGCTCCTTTCTGGTAAAGCCACTGAAAGATCTGATCAGTTCTGAAACGTGGTAATCCAAGTTCAGAACAGAAATCTGACAGTTCTGCTTTGGTGAGTGATTTAAGATCGGTTTTCTGTAAAGTATCTACTGATGTCATAGTGCATTAAAGATAAGCAGAAAGCGTGCCAAGGACTAGAAACAAAAAAGGCGAACCAAACCGGTCCGCCTTAGGATAAAAGATGCAATGAATTTAGTTGAAAGCCTTAGCTGCAGCCAGAAGAATCCCACCGTCAATTCGCTCCTTATAGTTTGGATTTACATACGAAAACTTGATCGTTCCTTCCTGATCAACAAGAAATACTGCCGGTGCGGGAAGTAAATGATGATCGTATCCGGAATCCTTTTCAATATCGATATCATAAGATTTATATCTCTCTACGGTTTCATCGTCCATTTTAAAAGCAATCCCAAAAGCTTTGGCAGCTGCCATTGGTGCATCAGATAAAAGCGTATAGGTGAGCTCATTTTTATCCATTGTTTGTTTCAGGAGCTCAGGTCGGTCAGCGCTTATAGCAAATACTTTATAACCTTCTTTGGCCAAATCTTCTTCGATTTTTTTAAGATCGGCAAGGTGATTATTGCAATAGGGGCACCATCCACCTCTGTAAAAAACAAAAATAGTAGGTTGATCTTTTACAATGTCTCTGAGGTTGAGATTTTTACCGTCAGTATTCTTGACAGATACATCGGGAATAGTTGAACTTATGAGTACCGGATTTACTTCTTCGGCTGACATCGCATAATCCTGAGCGATTGATGAGGTTGAAAAGAGTAAAATGAGAGCTAAAGCAGGAAGAATAGGAATGCTAAATTTGCGTAAAGTCATTGTTAGTCAGTTATTTAAGATTGTTTGGAACATTTTGAGTTAGAAAATCATTGTAATAATTATAAAGACTAACTTTGTAACAAGAATATAAAATATGAATTTGGAAGAAGGGTACAGCCTAATAACTGAAAAACTACAAGAGTGGTTGAATACAGCCATAGAGATGTTGCCAAATCTGGCGGTAGCAGTACTGGTATTAATAGTTTTCTACTTTATTGCCAGTTTGATAAAAAGATACGCAGGTAAACTTCTGCATAAAGTAACTACCAATAAAACAATAGTGGGATTAGCCCAGACTGTTTTAGGAGTTGCTGTAATTGGTGCCGGTGTATTTATTGCATTGGGAGTTCTGAATCTTGACGGAACAGTAACCAGTCTGCTTGCAGGTGCAGGTATTATTGGATTGGCTTTAGGTTTCGCATTTCAGGATATAGCAGCAAATTTCATTTCAGGTATTTTGCTATCGGTTCGCCACCCATTCGGGATTGGAGATATTATCGATAGTAATGGTTATCTGGGAACTGTTCAGAAGTTGAATCTTAGAAATACCATTATAAAAACCCCACAAGGTCAGATTGTATACATACCGAATAAGGAAGTGTATGAGAATCCGTTTATGAACTATACTAAAAATGGAGAACGCAGGATAGACTTGCAGTGCGGTGTGTCGTATGGGGATGATCTGGAGAAAGCCAGAAAGATCACACTGGAAGCAATCAACAATCTTGAAGGAATTGATAAAAACAGAGATGTTGAGTTTTTCTACGAAGAATTTGGCGGAAGCTCTATCAATTATGTGGTTCGGTTTTGGGTAGATTTCAGAACTTTACCGGATTTTTGGTCACCAAGAAGTGAAGCAATTATGGCGATCAAAAAAGCGTATGATGAAAACGATATTATGATTCCATTCCCAATCAGAACGTTAGATTTCGGAATAAGAGGTGGAGAAAAACTGAATTCTGTGCTTAAAAGTGGATCAGATCTATCTTCTGAATCTTAAAACTTAAAGCCGGCTGTTTACTACGTTATTGTAAACAGATCCAAAATTGATCTCGAAACCAAAAGAGGCACCAAAATTATATGAGGTTGCCTGGTTTCGAAGATTCAATAATATTTCGGCATCCGAAAAATCACCGGCAGGGATCGAAAGTTGATCATTAATGACGGAATAACGTCCGGAAACATTGAAAGAGAATATTCTGGAAACCCTCATGTTGACTCTTAAGTTGAAATTGAGGCGGTTTTTGCTAAAATCATGCATATAATTCCCCAATCGAATTTCACCGTCAATGCCACCCCAGGGCTGTGTATATTCTGCTTCAATGTTAAGCTCCTGACGAAATAGAAATTCTTCGGATTCACCAAAGATTGTAGTATCAGAGTAAAAATTCTGTTCAGCAAGCATTCCGTATCTTATCGTAATGGCTCTGCGGTTAAATTCTGAGTAAGGAAATAAGCTGAATTCAATAGTTGGGGTAGCAGCTATTCTAAGATCAATATTATTTTGAGTAGATGATTGACCTCTGAAGTAAGATCCAATGGTCCAATGATCGGATAAGCTCCGGCCAACAAGCCCAAACACATTTTGTTCTTCAGTAGTAAACTCTTCACGCTCTTCATTACCTAAAGAATCGGTAGATATAAATACACGCTTGTTATAGTTTTGCCAGTAGTCAAATCGAACTTTCCAGTTTTCAGTAGTTCTTTGGGCTTCAAAACTTCCATTGAGTCTGTAATTTTCTCGGGATTGCTCTCCACTTAAATTGGCATTTGCCCCAAGCTCAAAATTCCAACCATTCCACGGATCTGTGATCTCTTCAGAAGATGAAGCTCCGGTTTCATTTGTGCCTACGTAAAAAACTTCAAGGTCTGTAATTATATCCTTTTCTGATAAATAATTAACAAGGCCGAGTTTCACATATTTAACCAGCCTGTTTCTCATAAGTTCATCCGTATCAGACTGGGGTGAGATAAATAGGATGGTATTATCTTTACCCTCAAATTCTCCTAAACCAATATAATCAAGAGTAAACTGGAATCCTCCGCCTCCTGTTCTTTGTAACGTAACTAACAGTTGAACTTCAGCTACGCTTTGATCCCTCACAAAATTTACATAGTTAACCTCACTGCGTACGAAATCATCATCACAACCTCTGCAATCAATATATACAGTCAAAGTTGAATTATTTATTTGTGCTATAAGTGAAGATGGGACAGCAAAAAACAGTAAAAGAAAGAGTGCAAGAAGCCTTTGTTTAAAGGGCATTTGTTAGTTTTAGTAGGAAAAATTGACAAACTTAAATTTAAGGAGTTAACCAGTTTATTGGTACAAAAAGTTTATAAAGGGATGTAAAAAATATGAAAGCGATTAATGTCCCAGAAGAACCTGAAATGCACTCATTCCCAAAATTGCCAATGTAACCCACAGCCCGATAGTATGGGGTTTACATTTTTCCAAAGCTTCCGGAACAAGATCAGCAAAAACCATCCAGATCATTGCACCGGCTGCAAAGCCCAGTCCGAATGGGAGATATTCTCTGAAAGTTTCAACGAAAAGAAAAGCGGGTATCGCCATAAGAGGTTGAGGCAGGCTTGAAAAGATGCTCCATCCGATAGCTTTCATGGGTGAAGTCCCGTTTGGAACCATAACAAGACTAATAGCCAAACCTTCCGGAATGTTATGAATTGCAATTGCAATAGCTATAAAAGCGCCAAACTCCATGGTGCTGGCAAAAGAAACTCCCACGCTTACACCTTCTGCAAAAGAATGAACAGTCATGATCCCCAAAAAGATCAGCATCTGCTTTCTTTTTCCTCCAACAACATCTTCTAAACCGGGCGTAGAGCGTCCTTCCAGCCATTTATTTGCTAATACGACCAGAATCACCCCGGCAAGCATTCCTGATATTGTCATCCACTCACTTTCATTATAACCTTCGAAGATGAGACTGTAGCTGGCTGCAAGCATTAGTCCGGCAGCAACAGCATTTGACTTGCCAAGAAAGGAATCAGAAATGTTATCAATAAAAAAGAAAGGCAATGCACCCAGTCCCGTTGCAAGGGCAGTGATCAATGCATAAATAAATACTTGAACAACGGGTAAGTCGATCCATTCCATCTCAGAATATAGGTAGCTTCTGAATTGAAAGCAGACCATTCTGAAATTTAGAATGGCATTAAATAGGCTTCATTAAGTCAAAAAAATAAGAGATGAATTTGGTATACTTTGAGTAATTAATAAATCGGCAGGTGCATGGTAAATCAAAGTCGTCGTTTTGTTCGGCCGCGACAAAAACTGGTTGAATTACTTAAAGAAAAAGGAATCAAAGATCCGAATGTGCTCATGGCAATCGGTAAGATTCCACGCCATAAACTGGTAGATACTGCTCTTCATCACAGAGCATATACGGATAGTGCACTGCCAATTGGTTTGGGACAAACCATCTCTCAGCCTTATACTGTTGCCGCTCAAACAGAGTTGCTGGAATTATCAAAAGGAGATAAGATCCTTGAGATAGGAACCGGATCAGGATATCAGTGTATGATACTTTGTGAACTTGGGGCAGAAGTATACAGCGTGGAACGACATAATGAATTATATCACCGGGCAAAAGAAGCGATGAAAGAAGAGGGTTACTCACCACTTTTAAAATCTGGCGATGGCACCCTTGGTTGGTCAACGTACGCTCCATACGACGGCATCATAGTAACAGCTGGCGCACCGGTAGTACCTGATGATCTTATCAAGCAGTTGAAAGTTGGAGGAATATTGGTAATTCCTGTTGGAGACGATAAAACGCAGAAAATGCTGAAAATTACAAGAGTATCTGATACTGAATACAAGCAGGATGAGTACGACAATTTTAAATTTGTTCCTTTGATTGGTGAAAAGGGATGGGGAGAATAATGAGAGATAGCCAAAAGGATAAAACTACATTTAGAGAGGCTCCGTTTTTAGTTATTAAAGGTTTTTTGATGGGATCCGCCGATATAGTTCCCGGTGTAAGTGGCGGAACTATGGCTTTGATTCTTGGGATCTATGAACGACTGCTGAATGCTATCAAAAGCGTAAATGGCCCTTTTTTGAAAGCTTTTTTCTCATTTAAATGGAAAACTGCTTTTCAGGAATTACACATCAGGTTTTTGATCTTCTTGTTTGCCGGGATTTTTGCAGCTCTTGGCTTTTTTACCAAAGTAGTTCCACTTCAGGTTTATATGTTTACTCATCCGGAAATTGTGTATGGACTATTTTTTGGTTTGATTTTAGGCTCTATCTACATCTTATACAAAACGCTGAACGAGATAAGTTGGGAAGAAATTCTAATGAGTATTGTAGGAATAGGTATCGGACTTTGGGTTGTTTCTTTGGTTCCGGCAGATACTCCTGAAAATCCGGCCTTTGTGTTTTTAAGTGGTATGATATCCATCTGTGCAATGATACTTCCGGGAATATCAGGCTCTTATTTACTTCTTATCATGCGGAAATACGATTATCTTCTTTCAAATATCGGGATGATAGGCGGTTCGGAAACTATGGAAGGGATTATCGGATTATTGCCGTTTTTACTCGGAGCAGTTGTAGGTCTCGCAGCTTTCTCGAGGTTTTTATCCTGGTTGCTCGGGAAATATCATTCACAAACCATATCAGTATTAATTGGTTTCCTGATCGGTTCACTATTCGTGATCTGGCCCTATCAGAACAGAGAATTTGTAGAACAAGTGAGGGATACTGAAGAGATTGAATATACCAGCGAAAGAGCACAAGAATTGATGAGTTCGGAGATTAATGAAAATCTGCCCGAATACCAGAGACTTGGTAAAGTCATAAACCCGGATGCTCAATTTGATGAGTTTAAAAAGGTAGAAGTTGAGACCGTTAAAAAGAAGATGATCAAGTCGAACCCGTTTCTTCCGGGTATAAGTGAAAACTCCGATCCGGAAGCCAATGTCTGGGGTGGAGTAATCGGTATTCTGATCGGAATGATAATGGTTGGTGGATTAGATTATCTGCGAGAGAAACACTAAGCGCATCTAAGCATATTAGAAGTAGAAACTTTATAAGCTGTATTTGATACTATTAGTAAATAGAATCAAATATTGCGTATATGAAGATTTCGAAAGTACTTATTCCAACCGATTTTTCAGAAAATTCGAAAAAAGCGCTCAAGGCTTTAAGAATTTTTATAGATCACTTTGATTGTAAAGCAGATCTTATTCATGTAGTGCCTCTATCCGCTTATTTAAATGACAGCATAAGCAAGTTGGGACTTCCTTTGGATATGGGTGCTGATATCTATCCAAAGATCGCTGAGGACGCAAAGAAGAGGTTGCAGGCTTTTTCTGAAGAATACCTTGATAAAAAATCGACAGGAAATTTGATCGTCGAAATAGATCGAAAAGCCTCCAATTCAATTCTGCAACATGCCGAGAAAGGTAATTATGACATGATAATTATGAGTGCAAGAGGTGGGCACTCTACGGATTTTCTTCATGGAAGCACTACGGAAAAAGTAGTAAGAAACTCAAAGATTCCGGTATTGGCATTGAGTAATGAATTTCATTACGATAAAATTAAAACAATTCTAGTTCCTACGGATATATCAGACTTTTCTTTTGAAGTAGTTCCGGTAGCTTTTGAGATGGCTAATAAATTTAATGCCAGTCTCAACTTTCTGAATATAGTGGAACTGTATAACTCAGGAATGTTTATGGAATCCATTGATGCGCAGCAATTTCCAGAGAAAATAGACTCGTTCAATAAAGAACATTTGTATTCCGGATTGATGGACAGGTTAGAGAAGTTCTTCAAAGAAAATACTCAGGATCAGTTCTCAATAAAAAGAAATGATGAGCCCTTTTATGACGAAATCGTTAAGACTACTGGAACAGAAAGTATCTCAATACCGGTTAGAACGGTGATAAAGAAAGGAATGGTCGCTCATGACGATATCATCGACTATGCAAACGATTATGCCGATATGGTGATAATGAGTACACACGGAAGAACCGGACTGTCCAGGTTTTTTCTGGGATCAACTGCTGAAAAGATCACAAGAAATCTTGAATCACCATTGCTAACGTTGAAGCCGGAACCAAGGAAATAGGATCAATTATTAAAACTAATTTCCTCTTTTTAATCCACGTTCCGTAAATCGCCATTCCGGAATCGACTCATTGATAACACGATTACTCCAGATGAGTTCTGTTTTACGTTCCGCTTTCAGATCGAACATGGTCATTTTATTGGCTCGCCAGATGTTTGCATCCACATTTGTAAAATCCTCGGCTTCCAGTCGTTTGATCATCTCGTCATCTTCATCGAAATACTCGGCTTTTTCTAAAGAAAAGCGTTCAGTATTGATGTAGAATTTGATGTAGGCATACTGCGAATTCTCTTTTTTTACTGCCCTGAGCACAGCGGTTTTGTTTTTTTCTTCGATCAGCTCAAAATCATAGTCATCCGGGTTTTGGTCACCCAGATCTTCGTAAGTAAAATCACTTCCCATGAATCGGTCTGCTTTTTGGGATGCAGTGATCGTTTGAATCCGACCTAATGCCGGTAGATATAATTTTTGGACTTCATTACTTCCATCGCTTAATGTAAGAAAACCGGTCCCTCGAACATTAGCAGGTTCCTCAAACACAAGCAGGCTTTTTTCCTGGTCAGCTTTATTAAATGAAAAGGAACTGATAGATCTATTCCTGGTATTTCCATTGATGTTGTATATGATCATTTGCATATCCGTTTTTTCGTAGGTGATCTTGCTACGACGCGCATCCACCTCTTCAAAGATCTCAGTAGCACGGTCATTCTTTTGTGCTGAAACAGCACTGATCAGGATCAACGAAAAAAGGAGTATAAATAAAGTTCTCATCTTATAATTATTTAAAGTTCACTAACTAAACAATTAAATGAGCCAGAAACATTCATTCTAGTGAAAAGAAAAATCACATAGATTTTAAGAGAACTCAGGAAGTTTTAAAAGTCTATATCCCCTTGAGTATTAAGGTTTAGTATATTAAAGTTAAAAGCTCACTTAAAAATTAACTGATAAACTATGTCTAGCTCAATAGGAAGAAATGACGCCTGCCATTGTGGGAGCGGAAATAAATATAAAAATTGCTGCTTGAATAAGGATAAATCTTCAATGAAAGCGAACGTGGGGATAGGTATTCTGATCGTTGTAATTCTTTTAGGGCTTTGGTTATTAGGTACTGCAATTTCAAACGATGATGGAGTTGTAGATTGCCCCGTAGGTAAAATCTGGTCTCAGGAGCATCAGCATTGCCATTAAAACATATCAGTCGCTGTAAACTGATTAGTCGAAACCAAAAGAATCATTTAATCAGCGATCCGAAAAAAGAGCTTTCAAATAGGCTCTAAACCTTGTAACTTTGACGCCCTTATTCGGGGCCCGTAGCTCAGTTGGTTAGAGCAGTCGACTCATAATCGATTGGTCGCAAGTTCAAGTCTTGCCGGGCCCACAATTATTGAGAGGGTGTAAAAACCCCCTCAATTCCCTTCTAAGCCAAAAAAAAGCCTAATTACTTACACTAAGTAAGCGAACGCAAAGGAACGAAAGTGTACACTTTCATACCCCTACATTCCCAACTACTATGTACACTACTATGTACAATTTTGGAATGGTCGTTTGCAAAGGCTGCTGAATTAAGAATTCGCTTACCGAACTTTAATTCAGAAGGCAACTACTATGGCATTTCTAATCAAACGCGGTAAATACTACTATGTGAACTTTTACTCTGAAGACCTGGGTAAAAAGAATGTTCGGAAATCATTGGGCACCAGGCACAAGGATGTTGCTCAAAAAATGGTAACTGAACTCGAAAAACTGGAATCGTTAGGCAAGATCAATCCCTTTTCGAAAGGATTCAATCCTAAGAAGGTTTTACAAAGAAACACCAGTAATGAAACCACTGATTGTAACACGGTTAGTGAATCCATTGAATTATTCTACAAATCAAAAAACCATCTCTCCCCGGCAACCATTGGAGCCTACCAGCGAGCTTTAGGTCATTTTGTAGAATTAAATGAGTTATCAGATGTGCATCCAACAAATGTACTGAGCTATCATTTTGAGAATGTGATCTTCAAAAAGAGCATTACTTCTGCTACAAGGCACTATTACTTTCGACATTTCCGGTCTTGGTGGAAGTTTCTGCTGAAAAAGAACATTGTGGAGAAGGATTACTTTCCTGAGATTAAAAAGGATTTGCCAAGAATTAGAGAAAATACCCGACCCAAAATGATTTCTGAGGAAGAACTTGGAATTCTTTTTAAGAAATTCGATGATGAGTTAGCCAGAAAGAAAGACTTACCTGAATTCGATCCTAATTTAGTCCAACACTGGTTCAAACCGATCGTAGCATTGTATTTCTATGGTGGTCTCCGAAAACATGAGGCGGCTTATGACCCTGAGCTTTCGTACTCAGGACTAAAAGGTGAAAACCTGATCTATGAAAGTAAAGAGCTTAGCTACATTTCACTACCACCCACCAAAGGTAGAAAAGAACGGTTAATTCCTATCATTAATGAATTGAAGAAAGAACTGGAGGTGTATTTAAAAGTTCGTGCTAAGATTAGTCCAAGTGATTATGTGTTTATTTACACGGGTGGAAATACAAAAGGTCAACCAGTTCGTGGAATGAGAGTGTATAGGGAATTTAAACGCTACTGTAAGGAAGCCGGTATTCCAACTTCTCGTACTTTACATGGAATGAGACACCAAGCTGTAACTACTTGGATTGAGAAAGGATTTCACACGGCTGAAGCGAGTTATATGGCTGGACATTCGAGCCAGAAAGTAACGGAAAAATACACCCATTTGACTGTGAAAAGACTTAAGGATAAAATGAAAGCTCTCTCCTGATTTATAAATTTATATGAGATTAAAACAAGGGTCAAGACAACTTAAGCGGTTCTTGACAGATGTATGTTAACAATTTTGGATAAATATTTTCTTTGCGATAATTAAACCGAAACTCAGATTCTTTTAGATGCAAATAGAAGGTGGATGGATGCATTCCCCGACACTTAACCAATCGGGTTTTAGCGAACCCCCAGAATCCTTCAATGCCATTTATATGACTGGCCGAAGTGACAAATTCATTGCGACCATGATCGACTCTAAGATGTTTAGCATAGCCCAGATCCACCAGTCCATTATAGCCTCTCCATCCATCGGAGTGAATGATGCTATTGGGACTGACTTTACCTCGAATAACGCGTTGAAGGCTTTTTTTAGAGGCATCTGGAACAATTTCTGTATACACGTTTCCATTACGTTTAAAGATTCCGAAGACAATGGTTTTACCTCGAGCTCCCCGGCCTCGTTTGCCTTTGGCCCGACGGGCACCGAAGTAAGATTCATCGACTTCAACTTGACCACTAAAAGGAGATTCGGTCTCGCAGAGCTGAGCAATGCGCTGGCGAATCGCCTTCAAATACTTGTTCACAGAATTACGACTCAAATGGGTCAATGCTGCAATCTGAGTGGCTGTCAAATCCAGGCAAAAAAGCTTCAAAAGCTACCTGAATTTGGCTTCAGAAATTCGCGAACGATAAACATATTTGTTATTAATTGGCATTCAACAACTTACGGAATTTTAAATTTCCTTAAGTTGTCTTGACCCTAAAACAATTTTATCAATTTTTAATTTGACTCTGTACCATACTCCAGGTCTTATATTGGTATTGAATTATGTTTCGAATAAAAAGAGGAAATATCATGCCATTTAAGAAAGGAGATGTTTATAAATGTCCAGATGAAAATTGTGGATGCGAGGTAACAGTAACTAAAGGAGCACCACCCAGTTGTGGTGGTAACCAAAACCCAACGTGCTGTTGTGGTAAAATTATGGAAAAGAAAGAATAACAATTAGTAATTAATGAGCCGGGTATTATGCCCGGCTTTTCTTAATAATTGATTGGTTTGTTAAACGTATAATAGAAGTCAGTGAAATGATGAGAGAAAACCAGAATGAAAAGTATCAAGACATCACCACTTTCAAAATCGGGGAAGTAGCCCGTCGTGCTGATGTAAATAAGGAAACCGTCCGTTATTACGAAAAACGCAGTCTTATTCCCACACCTGACCGAAGACGATCAGGATATCGCATATTTACCCAACGGCATATCGACCAGATCAAATTTATCAAGCGTGCACAAGAGCTGGGATTCACGCTAAGCGAAATCAAGGAATTGCTGGAGCTACGAATTGATGAGGACACTACTTGCTCAGAGATCAAAAGTGAAGCGCAAGAAAAATACCAAGATGTGGTGGAAAAGATCGAAGACCTACAACGAATAAAGAATACCCTGGTAGATTTAATTGATTCTTGTGCTGGGGAAGGACCTAAAGGAGACTGTCCTATTTTAAAGGCTCTTGAAGGCGAAAATAAAAACATCCTTGGCAATAAGTGAATTTTTGAAAGTGTTGATTAGATATAGATTTATAACATAATTCGTTTACGATACTTTTGAGATAAGACAATAAACTTCGTTTAAAATTGGGTTTAGACTCATAATTAGTTCAACAGAATATTTGAAATTTGTCTAATTATGGATTTTGTTTATCGAATTATGTTCCATCTTTCATGGATAGAATTAATTACATATACTTGAAACGTGAAAATTTCTTTAACATATCGCTTTATTGCATCGGTGCTCAGTCTGAGTATCCTGATTGGGGTTTCGGTTCCAACCGGACTTCATGCTATGTCAAATGAACTATGTGAAGAGTTGCAGGAAATGGGAATCCATATGCAGGCTCAAAGTGAACATGCTGAAGATTGCCCAATGACTGTTGAGTTTGCCGAAGTACCGGAACACCAACATCATACTGAAACCAATGAAGATCAAGACCTTGGTATTGTTTGTGCCTGCTCTGTTGACGAATTATCAGTTAAGACCGAAGCTCCTTTATTTCAAAAAGTGAAAGTCAAGGTTCTGGCTGTTGTCCAGATAATTGCGGAAGTTCACACAAACCAAACTGAATCCGACTATCACCACGCTATTCAAACTTCGGATTCCTATTCACCACCCCCCATCTTTTTAGCCAACGAGTCCTTTCTGATTTAGGGATCGGTATATCTTTTCTCCCCTAAAGTCATTCCTGTAACGCCAGGAACCTTGATTCTTGTACTATCTATCTATTGTAAAAAATAGGCTTCAAGGTCTCAGATATCTATCGAGAGATGATCACCTTTTTAATTGTACCGATTCATCAATAATAAACTCATGCTAAATAAAACCATCCGGTTTTTCCTGGAAAATAAACTTGTAGCTGTACTATTCTTGCTAGTCTTAGTAGGCTGGGGACTTGCAGTAGCTCCCTTTAATTGGAATCTTGACTTTCTTCCTCGGGATCGTGTTCCTGTGGATGCTATTCCAAACCTTGGGGAGAACCAACAGATCGTGTATACCGATTGGGAAGGTCAATCTCCTCAGGATATAGAAGATCAGGTCACCTATCCTCTGACTACTCAATTACTGACTGTGCCTGGCATCAAAACCGTTCGAAGTAATTCGATGACCGGTCTTTCCATCATTTACATCATTTTCGAAGAGGATGTGGATTATTATTGGAGTCGCTCCCGCATCCTTGAAAAACTAAACTCACTTCCGGCAGGCACTATTCCTCAAACTGCAAAGCCCGCCCTTGGTCCTGATGCTACCGGACTGGGGCAGATATTTTGGTACACGCTGGAAGGCAGGGATCAAAGTGGAGAGCCCGCAGGTGGCTGGGACCCTCAAGAGTTACGGTCCATACAAGACTTTTATGTGAAATACGGACTATCAGGAGCTCAAGGTGTGGCAGAAGTTGCTTCCATTGGAGGGTATGTAAAAGAGTACCAGATTGACATCGACCCAAACAAACTAAAAACGTATGGGGTTACTCTGCCTGAAGTGATCGATGCAGTACGAAAAACCAATGCTGAGACCGGTGCCCGAACTATTGAGATGAATAACGTGGAATACCTGGTTCGGGGAATTGGGTACATAGAAAACCTGGAAGATTTGGAATCTGCTGTGGTTAAAGTAGTGGATAATACGCCCATTCGAATTCAGGATGTTGCCTTCGTTAGTATGGGGCCTGCTCCACGAAGAGGTGTGCTGGATAAGGCTGGAGCAGAAGCCGTTGGTGGAGTAGTCGTAGCCCGGCAAGGTGCCAATCCCCAGCAGGTAATTGATAATGTAAAAGCACAGATCAAAGAGATTTCTGCCGGCCTGCCTGTAAAAACCCTTGAAGACGGAACCGAATCTCAAGTCACCATTGTACCATTTTATGATCGCTCTACGCTGATCTCTGAAACCTTGGGGACGCTCGAAGAAGCGCTCACACTTCAAATCCTGATTACCATTATCGTGATCGTTATAATGGTACTGAATTTGCGAACTTCGGTGCTAATTTCTGCCATGCTCCCCATCGCTGTACTCATGACCTTTATTGCCATGAAGTATTTTGGGGTGGATGCTAACATTGTGGCCCTTTCCGGGATCGCTATTGCCATTGGTACCATTGTGGATATGGGAGTCATTCTTTCTGAAAATATGCTCCGGCATTTGGAAGAGATGGGGGAAGATGAATCACTTCTGGAAGTCATATACAATGCTACTGTTGAAGTTGCCGGGGCTGTATTGACGGCCATAACCACCACCATTGTGAGTTTTCTCCCGGTCTTTACGATGATCGCTGCCGAAGGGAAACTATTCAAACCATTGGCTTACACTAAAACCTTCGCGCTGATTGCTTCCATCATCATTACAATCACACTTATCCCACCCTTTGCCCATTGGTTCTTCGGGCTGAAGATCAATAATAAGAAATTAAAACTTAGTTGGAACGGTTTGCTGGTGATCGGAGGATTCATTGCCATGTTGACTGTTTCAGGTTGGGGTGGTCTGTTGATCATGGGCTTCGGGCTCATCAATGGCGTGGGATTCTTTTTAGGCGAAGAATATCACAAACGAATTCCATTTCTCAATAATGCGCTTTCTGTAGTAGTAGTCACCTGGCTACTGACAGAATACTGGCTTCCTTTTGGCCCATCGGTCTCTTTTGCAGGTAATTTGTTTTTTATTGTTTTAGTGATCGCCCTTATTCTTGCCACCTTCTGGCTCATCATCAAATATTATCAACCCATTATTAGTTGGTGTCTGGATCATAAAAAGATTTTTCTAACCCTTCCATCCTTTTTCGTGATTTTTGGGGTGGTAATTTGGCTGGGCTTTGCAACTACCTTTGGATTTGTAGCCAAAAGCTTTAATACGGTCGGGGTTGATATAAGCGAAACATCCGTTTGGACTTCAGCGTCTGAAGCTTTTCCAGGACTGGGTGAAGAATTTATGCCCGCCCTGGATGAAGGAGCTTTCCTTTTGATGCCTACGACGATGCCTCATGCCGGTGTAGAAGAGGCAGAAGACGTGATGCGTAAACTGGACCTGTCTGTTAACTCCATACCGGAAGTTGAAATGGTTGTTGGAAAAATGGGCCGGGCTGAATCAGCCTTAGACCCTGCACCCATCTCCATGTTCGAAAATGTGATTCAATATAAATCGGAATACAAAACGGATGAAAATGGCCGACGGATGCGATTCGAGGTCAATGATTCAGGGGAGTTTGTAAGAGGTGAAGATGGAGAACTGATCCCGGATGAAAACGGTAAGTATTATCGCCAGTGGCGCGATCATATTCACTCCCCGGATGATATCTGGGATGAAATTGTAGCTGCCGCACGCATACCCGGAACCACCTCTGCCCCCAAACTTCAGCCTATTGAAACACGATTGATCATGTTGCAATCGGGAATGCGGGCTCCCATGGGTGTCAAAGTGAAAGGCAGTGATCTTCAAGAAATCGAAAATTTTGGTTTACAATTAGAAGATGTCCTGAAGAATGCTGAAGGCGTAAAAGCTTCATCGGTATTTGCGGAACGTATTGTTGGTAAACCCTATTTGGAAGTTCATTGGAACCGGGAACAGTTAGCCCGCTACGGGTTATCCGTTCAAGACGTGCAGCAATTTATGTCGATGGGTGTGGGTGGGATGGCAGTCTCAACCTCCGTTGAAGGGCGTGAGCGATACCCCATTCGTGTTCGTTTTGCCCGAGAGTTAAGAGATAACCCTGAGGCTTTAAATGAACTTTTGGTTCCCACCAAAACGGGTGTTCAAGTACCTCTTTCACAACTGGCTGAGATCAAATACCGCCAAGGACCACAAGCCATCAAAAGCGAAGATACGTTCCTGGTGGGTTATGTAATCTTCGATAAATTAGATGGCTTTGCTGAAATTGAAGTGGTAGAAAATGCCAGACGTGCTATTGAAGAGAGTGTGAACTCCGGTAACATAGCGGTTCCCGCAGGTATCAATTTTGAATTCGCGGGCAACTATGAGAATCAGGTCCGAGCTGAGAAACGGCTAAGCGTTATTCTGCCTATTGCGCTGGTCATTATCTTCCTGATCATGTATTTCCAATTTCGGTCTGTGGCTACTACATCCATGATCTTCAGTAGCATTTTTGTGGCCTGGGCGGGGGGATTTCTACTTGTTTGGCTGTACGGTCAGGGATGGTTTCTGAATTTTGATCTGTTTGGTCAAAATCTTCGGGATCTGTTTCAAATGGGAACCGTGAACTTAAGTGTGGCTGTGTGGGTGGGATTCATCGCCTTATTTGGAATAGCGGCTGACGGAGGCGTAGTGATGGCAACCTATCTCGACCAATTGTTTGATCGCAAGAAGCCGAAGACATCGGCTGAATTACGAGAAGTGGTGATAGAGGCAAGTACACGCAGAATTCGTCCGACACTCATGACGACAGCCACCACCATCCTTGCTTTGTTACCCGTCCTAACATCCACCGGCCGAGGCTCGGATATTATGGTGCCTATGGCAATCCCGAGTGTAGGTGGCATGTTCCTGCAAATCATCACATTACTGGTTATACCGGTCCTTTATTACATGTGGAAAGAATTTAAAATGAAAAAAGAATTGTCATGAAAGAAGATCATCGAATAAGGAATATCGAATATCCAACATTGAGCAGGATGGGAAGAAAGTCTTCAGCACTCTTTGCGAAACCTCTGCACGCTCTGCGATTAATTGCATTACTTGGTATAATTGCACTGCCTTTTACCGTGCAAGCTCAAACTATTGCCGAATACCAACAACAAGCAGCTAATAATAATCCCGAGTTGAAGGCTGAATATCAGCACTATCTATCAGCTCTTGAAGAAAGTCCTATTGTTGGTACTTTGCCCGATCCGGAAGTTGCTTTTGCCTATTTCATCAGTCCGATTGAAACCAGATTGGGACCACAAAAAGCAAGGATTTCACTAACCCAAATGTTTCCCTGGTTTGGGAGCCTCTCAGATAAACGATCAATATCGGAAGCGCAGGCTAAAGCACAATACGAAGTATTTCAGGAGACCCGAAATCGACTGTTTTATCAAACCGAGAAAGCACTTATTGAAGTTTATGAGTTGGACCAAAGCTTGGAGATTGCCAACGAAAACCTCGACATCCTAAACTCCTTAGTGGAGATAAGTTTGAGCCGATATGAAACAGATCAGGCTTCGCAGGTGGATGTGTTACGGGCACAAATCGAACAGGAAGACCTGAAGACGCAAATTGCTTTGCTTGAAGACAACCGGAACGTGTTAATTCAAAAAGTGAATGAGCTTTTGAATGCTGAGCAAGAACAGGTGATCACCTTGCCGGATACGTTAATTCCTGAAATGAGTATAGAAAGCGAGCCGGAACTACTGAATAAATTGGTTCAACAAAACCCGGCATTAAATCGCCTTAGATACCAGAAGGACTCCGCCCATGAAATGAAAACGCTGGCAGCAAAAGACGGGAAACCATCCTTTGGCGTAGGTCTGGATTATATCTTCACCGGAGAACGCTCGGATGTACCAACGCTAGCTGATAATGGTAAAGATGCCATCATGGCCAGAGCCAGTTTCAAAATTCCCCTGTTCCGAAATAAATACAATGCCAAGGTTCAACAAGCAGAGCTGAATATTCAATCAGTACAGTCGCAAATAACAGACAAAGAGAACAAACTGGAAACAGATTTATCCTCTTCGTTGAGGGACTATTATGATGCGCGGCGTCGGTTTGACTTGTATGACCAGAAGCAGATTCAACGAGTTAATCAGGCACTGAGCATTATGACACAGAACTATTCAACCGACAGCTCCAATTTTGAAGAAATTCTACGGATGCAGCGCAAGCTTTTGGGTTATCAACTTAGCCGCATTCAGGCTTTGGTAGATATGCAGGTTTCATCGGCTTTCATCGATTACCTGACAGGCAAACACAACATTAATCTAAATAAATAGACCTGTGATTTCAGGAATGAGTAGTGAGAAAAACTACTCACTTCTCTAATCTCACAACTCAATACTTACAACTATGAAAACAAAAAACATACTTATTTACTCTGGACTTATACTGGGTGGACTCTTACTCGGCTACCTCTTTTTCGGAGGGACTTCGGAACCACAAACACTTGAAGAGCATATATCAGAAACCCACACTGATGAGGAAGGCAATGTGGTTTATACGTGCAGTATGCACCCTCAGATAAGAGAAAGCGAGCCAGGAAATTGTCCAATTTGTGGCATGGAGTTAATTCCGGCTAATGATCTTGATGAAAGTGACTCAGAATCGCTCAACCCGAACGCTGTTACATTCTCGAAAGCCGCACTTGCGCTTGCTGAGGTTGAAACCACTCCGGTTAAAAAAGGAGTCCCAGTGGTTGAAACCCGGTTGCCGGGCAAAGTGGTTGTAAATCAGAACTTGGTATCGAATGTGACGGCTCACTTCCCCGGTCGTATTCGGGAGTTATATGTAGATTATACCGGTGATTACGTCCGTAAAGGGCAAAAACTGGTTTCTATTTATTCTTCGGAGTTAATTACGGCACAAAGTGAACTTTTGGAAACAGCCCGATTCAAAGAACAAAACCCTCGATTATATGAGTCTGCCCGGCGCAAGCTATTGCTTTGGGAATTTCCGGAAGAGACCATTAACCAAATCGAACAATCAGGAGAAGTGATGGAAGAGTTAGACTTTTTCTCACCGGTATCTGGCTATGTATCACAGATCAATATCTCTCGGGAAGACCATATTCAGGAAGGTTCAATGCTATACCGGATCGCGAAGCTTTCTGAGTTATGGATTGAATTTGAGGCGTATGAATCGTCAGTCAATAATTTAAAAATCGGAGATAAAATTGATTTTACGGTGAGCTCCATTCCTGGGCATACTTATACCGGCGAAGTCAGCTTTATCCAGCCTTTTTTAAATGATAAATCCCGAACAGTAGAAATACGTATTACTGTGGATAATCCGAGAAACGAGATGAAACCCGGCATGTTTGCTGAAGGAGTTATTTCTTCTCAATCAGGCCAAAAACAGCAACTTCTTGTCCCCCGAAGTGCCGTGCTATGGACCGGAGAAAGGTCCATTGTGTTTATGGATGTTTCCACAGCTGAAACTCCTGCTTTTGAAGCAAGGGAAGTTGTATTAGGCAAAAGGGCTGGTAACGAATATGTAATCGAATCTGGACTGGAAGTTGGTGAGCGTGTGGTATCAAACGGCACATTTAAAGTGGACGCTGCCGCCCAGCTTAGCGATAAACTCAGTATGATGAATAGAGAACCGGGCTCAGGAGCAAATCGCGGGGCACATGATCACGGTGCTATGGACATGAATAACGGTGAAATGAATATGGACGACGGCGATATGAATGAATCCACTATGGATACAACTGAAGATCATTCAAATCATGAAATGGATAAAAGCCTTGAGGCATTAGTACCCCAGTACTTGAAACTTCGGGAAGCACTGTCCAAAGATGATTTTGAAACGGCTAAAGAACATGTCCGAGTGTTCTCAACGGATACATTCAGTGATATTGAAGAGCTCAGAGCCGAGTTCAAATCCATTTCAGAAATGCTTATTTCACGAATTGAAGAAGAAGGATATGAAGGAGCACTGTTCAAGCAATATTGCCCTATGTACGGTGGTGGAAGCACCTGGATAAGTGACAAAAAAGATATTGAAAACCCTTTTTATGGCACTCAAATGCACAACTGTGGAGAAACCGTTGAGCAGATGAATTAATGTATAAATCAAAAACGGAGGTATTATGAAATTAGTAAAAGCATACATACGCCCCATGCTGCTTGAAGAAGTGTATAAAGCGCTACGTTCTGAAGGCCATTGTTGCATAACGGTTTTCAGAGGAGAAGGAGCAGGTCAATATACCGATCCTGACCATGCCCATGGCTCTTTGCAATTCCCGGCGATGCACTCCAAAGTTGTGAAAATAGAAATAGCAGCGGTAGACGAAGATGTCAATTCTATTATTGAAATCATTCAACAAACTGCTTCAACAGGTTCGCGCGGAGATGGAATTATATTTGTCATGCCTATTGAGAATATGATTAGAATCAGGGATGGTGAGGAAGGACCTAAAGTAATAGAATAATAGGCTTACACTAAATAAACGGTAAGTATTAATCATCATTGTATAAGCTAACCCCTTAGATAAATGATATTTTAAGTAAAGCAAACATTAACAAAACCATAAGATTATGAGAAAGATAAAATCAATCGCTCTGTTACTGGCAATAAGTTTAGGTCTAACCGTAACCGCTGTGGCCCAGCAACAAAATATGGAGCAGAAAAAGCAGCAAATGATGACCATGATGCAGGACTCATCTATGCAATCCGTGATGATGGATCACATGATGAATAATCCTGAAATGCGAGCCAAGATGATGCAGAGAATGATGAAATCACAAAAGATGGATCATTCCAAAATGATGGAAAACATGAACTCCATGATGAACAATCCTGAAATGAAAGAACGCATGGAAAAGCATATGGAAATGATGCAATCTATGATGGATGGAGATATGGATCAAGCTAGAATGATGAATATGATGGATAACTCATCCATGATGAATATGCATATGATGTGTATGCAAATGATGCAGGGAGGCATGATGGATTCGGGAATGAAAATGAAATCAGATTCTACCGATAATAAAGATATGAACCATCATTAGTAAAAATTAAATGGGGATGTGGTTCAAAGTCATCCCCGAATTCTAAAACTTTAAATGATAGCACTATGCATGATTTTCAATTTTTTGGAGGTGGCTGGATGATGTTTATCTGGTGGTTTTTACTCATTGCTTTGGTCATTGTTTTACTAAGGCCGTTATTCAAAACAAATCAACAAGAATCTGAAAGCGAAACGCCCCTTGAGATCCTTAAGCGAAGATATGCAAATGGGGAAATTGATCAAGAAGAATTCGAGAAGAGGAAAAAGGATCTGATGTGATCAAGTATTCAATAATACAATCATTATAGTTTCAAATTTATGAAAAGAAAACAATTTTTACACAGAGTAGGTCTTGGAACGGGTGCATTAGCCCTATCACCTTGGTTAACATCCTGCCTAACTTTTTCTGACGATGAGTTGCAGGGTTCTTTTAGAAACAGATTGCCTTTTCCGGGTCAAATAACCGATCCTTCGTTTAATTTATCTGCCTCTTCTGCAGAAATAGAGATACCAGAATCGTTAAGTCTGGCTGCTTTTCAATTTAATAATTCAGTTCCCGGTCCAACAATTCGCCATGTAAAGGGGCAGGAACTTAACATCCAGTTTACTAATAATATAGGTCAGGAAAGCATTATTCACTGGCATGGACTCATTGTTCCCCCCGAAATGGATGGACATCCCAAAGATGCAATATCAGGAGGAGCCTATGATTATGAATTCAGCCTGAATCAAAGAGCCGGCACCTATTGGTATCACCCTCATCCTCACAGAATAACTGGAGAACAGGTTTATCGCGGGTTAGCAGGTTTTTTTATTATTGAAGATGACGAAGAAAAAGCACTCAACTTACCGAGTGGTAACTACGAGATACCGCTCGTTATTCAGGATCGGAGAGTAAGTGACTCTGGGCAGATTATTTATAACCCGTCTATGCCCGAACGGATGATGACTGGGTTTTTGGGAGATACGATCTTAGTTAACGGAGCGCCATCTCCTTACCATGAAGTTGAGCCTGGTGTGTATCGCTTGAGAGTATTAAATGGCTCAAATGCCCGGATTTATAATGTAGCGTTTCAAGATGATCTTTCCTTTATGGTCATTGGCACCGATGGAGGCCTTCTACCGGAAGCTATTGAGACCAATGAATTATTAATGGCCCCAGGGGAAAGAGCAGACATACTGGTAGACTTCTCTGGATTGAAGAAAAATAGTATTCACCTTATCAGTAAACCATTTGATGTGCCTTCCGGCGGCGGTATGATGGGAATGCAAAACATGATGGGGAGCTCCGGCCCCGAACAAGGCACTGGTTTTGATCTTATGGAATTCAGGATTGATGGAGAATCTAAGCAAGAATCAGTGGACCTTCCCGGTCAGCTGTCTGAATCGACCTTTCCTGAAGCTTCATCTGCTGATCGTACCCGCCCCATTCGGTTGGACATGCAAATGATGAACGGCCATACCATTAATGGGCGTCAGTTTGAGATGGAGCGAGTCGATGAACGTGTAGAGCAAGGAAGTACTGAAATTTGGGAGTTTATCAATAACTCAAACGTACCTCACCCCATGCACGTGCATGCCGTTCAGTTTAAAGTTCTTGATAGAAGTGGAAACAGAGGATTAACGCCTACCGAAACAGGTTGGAAGGACACGGTACTTGTCATGCCCGGCGAGACTGTTAGGGTCATCATGAGTTTCAATGCGCCAAAAGGCCTGTACGTTTTTCACTGCCATAACCTGGAGCACGAAGACAACGGCATGATGGCTAACCTGGAGATTATATAACCTTTTGGACACAACAATTAATTTCTGAACTCAATTATTTAAAACTTTGGATAACTAATTATGGAATCTTTACTAACTCCTGAATGGGCTCCCAACATTCACCCACTGATCGTTCATTTTCCTATTGCGCTATTAGTGACGGCTGCATTGGCTAATTTTGTATCTCTTTTTTTTCAAGAAAAATGGTGGGATGAAACAAAGAGTACTATCCTTTATGTAGCAGGAGCACTTTTCGCCGGTGTCACCTATTACAGTGGCACCATTGCTGCAGATACGGTTTTTCTACCGGCTGAAGCACAATCGGTACTAAGTGAGCATTCTGACTGGGCGGAGTATCTTCTATGGTTCTTTGTAATATATGCTCTATTGAGAATCGCCTTTCATTGGTTTGATCTTTTTGAAAAGAAAGCCTTTAGAATCATTGCATTCATTACAGTACTTCCGGGATTATTTATGGTTTTTGAAACCGCGGAGTATGGCGGTAAAATGGTATATGGATATGGAGCCGGAACCGGTCAACTATTACAACAAGAAGAACCAGCTACATCTGAAGGCACCGACAGTACTGCAACGGTTCCATCCTCTTTTATCACTAAAGAAAATGGAGACTGGACCTGGGAGATCAACTCAAATTCAGTAAGTGACCTAATCACTAACTTTCACTGGGTGAACGGTTCTTTACAGGCATTAAAGCCAACTATCACTTCAAGTGGTAATCCGTTATTACAGCTTCAAGCTTCCGGGCAAGCGAATCTATTTGTTACCCATCAATCATACCAAAACATACAAGTTGATTACTACCTCAATCTGGATGATTTAGATGGAGAAATAGAACTCATTCATCACCTGCAGGATGCCGATAACTATGATTTTGTTTCACTGAATTCGGATGGGATTATTCGTCAAGGCAGAATCCAGAACGGGGAAACAACCATTTTCGAAGAAGGCACCTATGAAACCGAGGGTCTGTTATTTCTACGTGTAGTGGCAGATGAAACGCACTTTCGCGGATATATTAACAGAGAGATGAAAGTGCACGGCCACGGAGATGCTCCGAAAAGCGGAAGCGTAGGGCTAAAATTACAAGGCCAGGGATCAGTACTCGTATCTAAAATTGAAATGACGCAACTCTAAAAAACTATACCTATGAAACCATTTATAAAAATATTCGCACTTCTTGTGTTTTTATCAGGAACCGTGATGGCTCAAACAAACCAAAAAGAAACCAAGGTTTTAGAAGCACTTGACAACTTTAAAACCGCCATTGTTGACAACGATTCTGATGCCGCATCAAATGTAATGGCTGATGATGTCTTGATACTGGAAGGCAGCGGAATGGAAACGAAGAAAGAATATCTTTCCCATCACTTTCACTCTGATGGTAAATTTTTGAGTGCCATGGATCGTGAGATACTAACTCAAAAAATCAGCATTGAAGGAAATACAGCATGGGTCAGCACGGTTAGTTCCATGAAAGGAACGTATTCCGAAAGAGAAATAGACCTGACCTCTCTCGAACTTGCTGTATTAAAAAAAGAGGGTTCGGATTGGAAAATTACCGCTATTCACTGGTCATCCCGATAAGCAACAAACGATTTAACTAAACAGAGCAGAATATGAACCACGAACATCACAATCACGAAGACCATAACCACGATAAGGAACACAATCAGGATCACGGTGACCATGAAGGTCATTCTCATCACGAGCATCACAAAATGATGGTTCAGGACTTTAAATTTCGATTTTGGTGGGTGCTTGCACTCACGATTCCGATCATGGCCCTATCACCTATGATCCAGGATTTTCTGGGTGTGGACTGGCGATTCACCGGTGACAGCTGGATTTTAGCTGCGTTATCAACCGTCGTTTACTTCTTTGGCGGATGGCCATTTCTCACCGGTCTGATTGATGAGCTCAAGAAAAAGCAGCCGGGGATGATGACGCTCATCGGCCTTGCTATTTCTATCGCCTATCTCTATAGCACGGCTGTTGTCTTTGGCTTTGAAGGCGACCTGCTCTACTGGGAGCTTTCAACTCTGGTCGGAATCATGCTGCTGGGGCATTGGATAGAAATGCGGTCTGTGATGAGTGCCTCTTCAGCCCTGGAAGAACTGGCAGCACTGATACCGGGTGAAGCCCATCGCGTGAATGAAGATGGGTCTACAGAAGACGTTCCTGTGGAAGAATTACAACAGGGCGACAAAGTCCTCATCAAGCCGGGAGAAAAAATTCCGGCAGATGGAATTGTGGTTAAAGGTGAGTCCAGCGTGAATGAAGCCATGCTTACCGGAGAATCCAAGCCGGTTAGTAAACAAAAAGATGATGAGGTAATTGGCGGTTCTGTAAATGAAAAAGGTTCTCTTACTATACAAATTTCTAAAACCGGGGATGATTCATTTTTATCTCAGGTTATTAGCCTGGTAAGAGAAGCACAGGAAAGTAAGTCTCGTACACAGGATTTAGCCAATCGGGCTGCTTTTTGGCTGACCATTGTTGCCATTACAGCCGGCCTGATAACCTTTGGAGCCTGGATCTTTTTTACTGGACAAAGCTTTGACTTTGCGATGAACCGAACCGTAGCGGTCATGGTAATCACTTGTCCGCACGCTTTGGGTCTTGCCATTCCTTTGGTGGTTTCCCGATCAACCAGTATTGCTGCGACCAATGGATTTCTTATACGCAATCGCTCTGCTTTTGAGCAAGCAAGAAACTTGGATTCCATCATCTTCGATAAAACCGGTACGCTGACCGAAGGAACATTCACTGTAACCAATATTCTGAATTTTGGGGATGATCACTCCGATGAAGAGATACTCAAATATGCAGCTTCACTTGAGAAAAACTCTGAACATCCACTTGCAAAAGGAATCCTCGAAAAAGCCGACGAAACCTGGGAGCCGGATGAGTTTAACTCCATTACCGGAAAGGGAATTGAAGGCAAGGTAAATGGAAAGTCGGTGAAAGTAGTAAGCCCCGGATATATTCGGGAGCAGGAAATGGAATACCCAACAGCTGAAGTTGAAAAGGTATCATCCCAGGGAAAAACGGTGGTTTTTGTGATCATCGAAGATCAATTGACCGGAGCGATTGCTTTGGGGGATCAAATCCGAGAGTCGTCTAAGAATGCGATTGATGCGCTGCACAAAATGGGGATTGAGTGCATCATGCTGACGGGCGACAATCAACAAACGGCCGATTACGTGGCCGGGGAATTAGGCATTGATCAGGTGTTTGCTGAAGTGCTACCGGATGAAAAAGCCGATAAGGTGAAGGAGGTTCAGGGCCAAGGAAAACTTGTGGCCATGACTGGAGACGGCGTCAACGATGCGCCCGCACTTGCACAGGCTGATGTAGGCATTGCTATCGGGGCCGGTTCTGATGTAGCAGTTGAAACCGGTGATATCGTACTGGTAAAAGATAACCCTGAAGATGTCACTGCTCTCATCAAACTTTCCAAATCTACTTATCGCAAAATGGTTCAAAACCTGTGGTGGGCTTCCGGATATAATATCGGAGCCATTCCCCTTGCCGCAGGTGTCCTGTTTGCCTGGGGCATTATATTAAGTCCTGCAGTGGGAGCCATACTGATGTCGCTAAGTACTGTTATTGTAGCTATCAATGCACGGTTCTTGAAGCTCGAAAATTGAAGGATGTAAAATGGAAACTAAGTTTATCAAAAGATGGGTTTAAAACTGCGAATCTAACTACAATATTTTCAAATTACTGAATAGTACATAAAACCAATAGAATAGAGGAGATACTATGGGAAAACTAAACACCAAGAAATTAGGAATAGCGGTTGGCGCAACAGGCGTGATTCTATACCTGGGCTGTGCCTTGTTGATGATTGTGCTTGGCCAGCAAGGAACTATTTCCTTTTTTAACGCCCTCTTGCACGGATTTGATACGTCATCAATCATTCGAATGGACATTCCTTTGTGGGAATCACTACTTGGAATTATTCTGACCTTTATTATAGGCTGGATAACAGGGGCAATAGTCGCTGCCACGTATAATTATAGTCTTAACGATTCTGATAATTGAACGTGATTAGTGAGCCTGTTAAAAAAGTAATTTTTTGGGCTTTTATCCTTAATACCATTTGGGAGTTTGTTCAATGTGGCTTTCTATATGGCATGTGGGACTGGCCTTTTCTCAAGGCTACCGTTTGGATGTGGGGAGCTGTTTTAGGGGATATCATCATTGTATTAGGGCTTTGGAGAGCCACCTCAATGCTGACTTCATCCGTGCATCTGGAACCTCATCTTGGTCGCAAAGGATATTTTGTGCTTTTCGGCTTGAGCTTTGCAGCAAGTATTTTTCTTGAATGGGCTGCCATTTTTCTTAACCTGTGGGAATATACTTCTGCGATGCCTGTGCTAAATATTTTTTCTTATGAGGTTGGCTTATCGCCGATTGTTCAAATTACGGTTCTTCCCGCTCTGAGCATTTACCTTGCTTAAAAAAATCCACAAAACAAAGATTTATAAAATCTCAGCCCGACTTCTGCTGATCATATTTGCTATGCATGTGTTAAGTGTGCATAGTCTGGCAGAGTCATTGGTGTATTGTTTTGAAGATAATGGCGATGTAAATGTTGAATCAAAGGCAGAGCTTGGACTATTCTTCAATAGTGAGGCTGAAGTTCACGAAAATGATGGTCATGATCACGAACAAGAAACCATATTTCACCAAGATGGTGATCACCACAGAGATGTTCCTATTTCGTTACTCTGTGCCAAAGAAGACAAGCTGAATCGCTTTGACCAACAAAAGACAGTTGCTGATCTTAAACGAGCTGTTTTTCAAAAAAGTGAGATCACTCCGGCCTCCCGTTCCCTTCAGCAAACTATTTTCTTACCGCCGGTTATAGAAAATTCTATCACCACCAATCTACAGACCGTAGTACTTCTGAATTAGGCCATACAGCCCCTCCTATACCTAATTCACATTGAGAATGCCCTTCATACTTCACAGGATCATAGTATCCCGTGCGCATTTCTCATCAATCTACAACAGCTAAAAGGCTGAATACTACATGTCAAAATTTATCAAAACGATGCTGCTCATCGGCACGCTCGTGCTTGCTGCCGGTTGCGCCAGCGAACGAACGGTACTTCAAACACCATCTGAAAGCACGCTTATAGAACATGAATCCGAGGACTATTCTTCTCAGATTCTAAACAGAAATTTAAACTCTTCGGCCAATTCGATTACTATTGGCGACACGCTGAGCTATCGAACGGCACTGGCTAAAACGCTCCTCGAAAACCCCGGTCTGCAAAGTTATGCCTGGCAAGTTCGGGTTAAGGAAGCCGAGCGCATTCAAGCTGCTTTGTTGCCCAATCCGGAACTGGAAGCCGAAATGGAAAACTTTGGAGGAACCGGCCCTTTTGAAGGCTATGATTCCAGGGAAACCACAATAAGGCTCAGCCAAAAAGTTCTCTTAGGGGCTGATCGGATGAAACGGAAACGACTGGCCGGTTTAAGCACTGAGCTCGCCGGGTGGGATTACGAAACCCAGCGTTTAAATACGCTCACCGGACTCACACAAGCTTATACGTCCGCTTTGGAAGCCCAACTGCAATGGGAACAACAAAAAGAGTTATTAGATGTTGCCCGACAATTTTATGAAAGCGTGTCGGCGCAAGTCGAAGCCGGGAAAGTTTCAAAACTGGAGCAGACCAAAGCCCAAGTGGAACTCTCTCGTGCACGCATAGATCTGGAAAACAGGCGCAATTCGATGCAATCCGCTTTTACCACACTGGCCTCATTTTGGGGAAGTGATCAGGTATCATTCTCAGTATTGTCAGGAGAGTTAGGGATGCCGGATTCTATTCCAGACTACCAATACGTGGCCGAATTTATAGAGCAAAACCCGGATGTAGCTCGCTGGACTACCGAGATTCAGCAACGGGAAGCTTCCCTTTCGTATGAGCGATCCAAAGCCATTCCTGATATAAAAATCAGCGGCGGGTATCTCTGGATGGAAGATCTTGGAGCTGAAGCTGCTTTGGTTGGTGTTTCTATCCCTCTTCCATTTTTTGATCGCAACCAAGGGAATGTAAAGGCGGCTCGTTATGAGCTCAACCTTGCGGAAACGGTGCGGGAGTCTGCCAGGATTGAGGTGCAAAAAGCCCTTCAAAATAGCTATAACAAGTTACAAGCTGCTTTATATGAGGCCGAACAACTTCAAGCTGAAGTCTTGCCCGGAGCCCAAACGGCTTATAAAGCTGCCCAAGCCGGCTACCGGCAGGGCAAGTTTGATTTTCTGGAAGTACTGGATGCCCAGCGAACTTTATTTACCAGCCGGACCCGCTACGTACAAGCGCTGGCTGAACTGAACCGTGCCATCGCACAAGTTGAGCGACTAATCGGCACGCCTTTGAATGAAATTTCTACCAACTAATTATTTGAACCCCATGAAACAGAGACTAAAAACAATGAAGATCATTAACGTATTACTTCCGGTGTGGATGTTGCTTTTGAGTGGAGTCGTTATAAGCGGCTGTAGTTCTCAAAATGAATCCACTCCTCAAACAGAAAACCATGCCACTGCTGATGAACACGGTAGTGAAGAAACACAACATACAGAGGAAGAAGGTGAACATTCGGAGGAAGAGAGTGAAGGACCCGGTGAAGTTCACCTTTCTGAAGAGCAAATGGCTTCCCTCAATATAAATGTAGATACCCTGAAAGCCGGAAGTGCAAGCTCCGTAATTCAACGGCCTGCCAGTGTGATGTACGATATGGATCGCATTGCAAAAGTGGGTCCGCGTATTGAGGCCAAAGTGGTTAAAGTGCTTAAAGATTTGGGGGATTACGTGGAAGAAGGCGAGCCCATTGCACAAATGAGCAGCGTTGGACTTGGCAAGATCAAAGCCAATTACATTCGTCTCAGAGCGGCCATGAAGAAGGAGGAAGCCCACTTTAAGCGTGAGCAAAATTTGTATGAACAGGATATCTCCAGTCAGGCTGAGCTGTTGCAGGCCGAATTGGAATATGAACAAGCGAAAGCAGAGCTTGATGCCGCCTCTGAAGCGTTGCGTTTATACGGATTATCCCATAATGATATCCAAAATATTAAGGCCGGAAGTGAGATTCCGCTTTCTTATTTCTACCTGAGCAGTCCCTTGAGTGGTACCATTCAGGAGCGAGACCTTTCTCCCGGACAGACTATAAGCCCCAGTGAAACGCCGGTTCATGTAGCCGACTTGTCTAAGGTTTGGGTGATGATAGACGGATATGAGCAAGATATTCGCTATCTGGAAACCGGACAGGGTGTTGAGCTTTCCATACGAAGCACTCCTGGAACCACCTTTGAGGGAACGACCGACTGGATCTCGTACGAGCTGGAAAAAGAAACCCGAACCATGCCCGTACGTGCGCTTTTTGATAATCCTGAGGGACAGCTCCGTGCCGGTATGTTTGGTACCGCTCGCATCTACACCAATTCAAAGGAAACCGCTGCGCTCATTCCGGTGGGTGCTGTTCAGCAAATCGAAGGCACCGACCGTGTTTTTGTGCCTGGTGAAGAGCCCGGAAGTTTTCGTCCGGTAGCCGTAACCCTTGGAAATGAACGAGATGGTTTCGTGGAAGTGCTTTCCGGTTTAACACCTGGACAAGCAGCCGTAGTTTCCGGGGCTTTTGACCTGAAATCAGCTCTTACCGCCGCAACCCGGAGTGCAGATCATGGCCACTAATGCAGATCGGATCAACAAAATTATCACCCTGAATATTTGACTTATGCTTGAACAAATAATTGATAAAGTATTAAAGAACCGGCTAACCATCTTTATTTTGGTAGCCGCGGTAGCGCTCTATGGCTACTTTTCATTTCGGGATGTACCCATTGACTCCTTTCCCGACGTATCACCCACACTCGTGCAGGTGTTTACTTCCAGTCCGGGGCTTTCTCCGGTAGATGTGGAAACTCAAATAAGTTATCCCATTGAGATCTCCATGTATGGTTTGCCGAAACTGGACCGGGTGCAAAGCACCTCTATTTTCGGGCTTTCCAGAGTGAATATTTACTTTGAGGAAGGAACTGATATTTACTTTGCCCGGCGACTAGTCAACGAACGACTGTCGCAGGCCAAAAACGAGATACCGGATGGACTTGGTGAACCCCAACTTGGCCCTATCACCACCGGCCTTGGAACGGTGTTGATGTATGAGGTCAAGAATAAAGAAGGCTACGACCACTCCCTGATGGATATCCGTACCGCTCAGGACTGGATCGTAAAACCGCAGCTGCGAACAGTGCCCGGCGTAACCGGCGTGCTGTCGATTGGCGGGGATGTTCGTCAATTCCAGGTCAAAGCCGATATGAATGCCCTGGTTTCCCGAGGACTTACCCTTGAAGATCTCGAAGGTGCCCTCAATAAAAACAACCGCACGGTAGGCGCTTCTTTTCTGGAACGCGGAGGAGAAGAATATCTGGTGCGCGGTTATGGCTGGATTCAACCCGACGAAGAAGGTCTCAATGACCTTGAGAATATAATCGTATCCAACGAAGACGGTACTCCGGTGTATGTGAAAGATGTAGCTGAAGTGGCATTTGGCTCGGAAATCAAGCGGGGAACACTGGTTGCCAACGGGGAAGAATCGGTGGGCGGTTTTGTGTTGAAACTCATCGGAACCAACACACAGGACTTGCTGGCCGAAATGGATAATAAAGTGGATGCCATGAATAGCGCCCTCCCCGAAGGGATGATCATGGAAACCTTTTATTCTCAAGGTGAACTCGTAGAAAAAGCCGTGGGTACAGTTACCAATGCCCTCTACATCGGAGCCATTCTGGTGCTCATCGTGTTGTACTTCTTTATGGGTGATATCCGATCCACGTTGATCATTATTTCCACGGTTCCCATTGCCTTCTTGATCGCTTTCATAGGGATGAAATGGCTGGGAATATCGGCTAACCTGATGAGTCTCGGTGGGCTGGCGATCAGCATCGGGATGATCGGTGATAGTGCCACGGTAATTGTGGAAAACACGTACAGGCTGCTTGAGGAGCGAAAAGAAGGAAATGTGTCCCTAACACGGATTGTGAGTGAAGCCGCGCGTGAAGTCATTCGACCGGTCTTTTTCGCTACCAGCATTATCATCATTGTATTTCTGCCACTCTTCTCGCTTGAAGGTGTGGAAGGAAAGATGTTCAAACCGCTGGCTTATACCATTACCTTTGCGCTGTTCGGAGCCATCTTTTTAGCGCTGACGTACATTCCTATTATCTCCAGCTTCATCCTTCCCGAAAAAGGCATGGACAAGGAACCCTGGTTGGTACGTACGCTCAAAAAATGGAGTGAACCGTTGATCGAGAAGACCTCCAAATATCCTAAAATGGTATTTGGTGCCGCTCTTGTTCTCTTTGCCGGAAGCATGGCCATCTTTCCGTTTTTAGGAACCGAGTTTCAGCCCACTTTACGAGAAGGTACCTACGCCGTTCGTTCGGTATTACCACCGGGGGCCAATCTTCCAACCACTACCGAATACTCCAAGCGGCTTCAGGAATCGATGCTAACCTTTCCTGAAGTAGAAAGCGTCTATTCGCGTGTTGGTCGTGCTGAAGTTGGTGGAGATCCTGAGCCGGTGAACGTGGTCTTCAACGTGGTGAATTTGAAACCGTTGGACGCATGGGAATGGGGACGTGATTACGAAGAACTTCAGACCGCGATGGCAGAAAAACTATCCGAGGATCTACCCGGCGTTTCTTCCAATTTCTCCCAACCTATTCAGCTTCGTACTGATGAGCTGCTAAGCGGCGTTCGGGCCCAAGTGGTTGTGAGTTTATATGGCGATGACCTGGATGTGCTGGCTGAAAAAGCAGGTGAAATCCAGGCCATTGCTGAAGGTGTGGAAGGAGCTGTAGATGTCCGCGCCCAGCAACAAGGCGGCACCGCAAATCCTGGTTCGTCCGGATCGTGAGCAGTTGGCCCGGCTGGGAATTAGCATGGATGACTTCCTTAACACCGTAGAAACCGGGATCGGTGGATCGGTATCCGGGCAAGTCTTCGAAGGCATCCGACGCTTCGATATCTTTGTTCGCCTACAGGAATCTCAGCGAACCCACATTGACCAGGTTCGCGATCTACCCATCCGTACGGCTAAAGGAGCATTGGTTCCGCTGTCACAAATAGCCGATGTGGAAGTCTTTACCGGACCAAAGCAGATCTCCCGAAATAAAGCCAGTCGCCGAACCTATGTACAGCTTAACGTGCGAGGACGAGACATGGGAAGCGTAGTCAGTGAAATTCAGCAAAAGGTGGCTGAGCATGTCGAACTACCGGCAGGATATTTCACCGAATACGGCGGACAGTTTGAAAATCAACAGCGGGCGATGGCGCGGTTGTATGTAGTGGTTCCCATTACGCTGGGACTCATTTTTTTCATGCTGTTTTCCACCTTCAGTAGCTGGAAATACGCTGTGCTCATCTTCCTGAATATACCCTTTGCCACTATCGGTGGTATTGTAGCGCTTTGGGTGTCCGGTCTCTACTTGTCCGTGCCGGCAGCCGTGGGTTTTATCGCCATCTTTGGTATCGCGGTACTCAATGGCGTGGTGCTGGTTTCCTACATCAACCAACTTCGGGAGGAAGGACTTGAAACCCACAAGGCAGTTGTTAAAGCCGCCTTGTTACGGCTACGCCCTGTACTCATGACGGCCTTAACCACCGGTCTCGGACTGATTCCGTTGCTACTGGCAAACGATATCGGCTCGAATGTGCAACGTCCTCTGGCAGCCGTGGTAGTTGGTGGTCTGGTAACATCGACTCTGCTTACACTGGTGGTATTACCCACTATCTACAAGTGGTTCGCTGAACCAGTAGAACACGTTGAACTGTAATTATAAATAGATACAAACCTTCAAGGTATTTGAAACCTTGGAGGTTTCATTAAAACCAACTTACTATGAAAGAGATTAAAGCATTTATTCGTACCAACATGATTGATTACGTCATTGATGGCCTTGAAACCTTACCAGAACCGCCTGGTATAACCTTATCGGATGTGCGGGGATGGGGGCACGTTAAAGCCGAAGATAAAGCACGGCTCACCAACCGTATAAAACTGGAAACCGTTGTTCCCGATGAACGGGTTGCTGAAATTATTGATACGATCATCCAAAAAGGAAAAACGGGCAATTCGGGTGATGGCAAAATATTTATATCCGAAGTAGATAAAGCTATAAGAATTCGAACTGGGGAAATCGACGATGAAGTGATTCGATAGGCTAAGATTACATCACTTTATACCCCAAGATTGCTGCCATTTGACCGTGGCAGTAGTCTTTAAACGATGAATAGCAAGTTTTAGAATGCACCGTTACAGCTATTTATGAATTGTATTGGGATGATCCCCCATTCAGTTCTTTTTTTAACTTAAACTTAATAACTATGGAAAAACTAACACTTGATATACCTGTAATACTACCTGACATCCCTGATCATAAGGATAAATGTGTAAGTCGGCTTATTGGAACTCTTGAAGGACGGGATGGAGTGGATCGGGTACATATTAAAACAGATGAAAGTAAAGAACCAAAACTCTGTATTCACTTTGATCCCGAAACGATATCACTAAAAAAAATAAAAACCATTGCTCAACAGACCGGTGCGAAACTTCATGATATATTTGGGCACATGTTAGTGAAAGTGAACGGTATTCGTCATTCCAGACACGCCCGATCAATTACTCGGCAACTCAGAGATGTGGATGGAGTTGTAGATGCTTACGCGAGCGCCACAGGCTGGATCAGGCTGGAATATAAAAAGGGTGATATTAGCAGGGAGAAGCTTACGAAAATAATTAGAGAGACTGGGTTAGATATTGAGAAGTTTTCCGAAGAACTTCAGGACGTAAAAGAAAATAATGAGGAGACAAATGGTAAAGAGAAAAAACCGGAGACAGATCATGAGCACTCACATAAAGAAGAAGATTCGCACGACCATGATCACGGTGGCATCTTTGGCGAAAAAACCGAGCTGATCTTCTCGCTGATATGCGGTGGCTTGCTCGGCATAGGATTCGGCCTCTCCTATGTGAGCACGGTGCCCGGCTGGGTATCGCTTGCACTATATGTGAGCTCCTACTTCTTTGGTGGATTCTACCTGGTGCAGGAAGCTTACACCGAAGTAAAAGCCGGAAATTTCGAGATTGATTTCCTGATGCTGGTTGCCGCGATTGGAGCTGCAATCCTTGGGGAGTGGGCTGAGGGGGCGCTTCTGCTTTTCTTGTTCAGCCTTGGACATTCCCTGGAACACTATGCTATGGGTCGGGCACGAGATGCCATCAAAGGGCTTTCTGACCTTGCGCCAAAAACCGCTCTGCGAAAAAAAGATGGAACCACCGAAGAGGTACCTGTTGAGGAGTTGCAGGTTGGAGATGTTATTGTGATCAAACCGAACAGTAAAATTTCCGCCGACGGGGTAGTTATCAATGGCGAGAGCAGCGTCAACCAGGCACCCATCACCGGCGAAAGCGTGCCCGTGGACAAGATGGAATATGACGATCCTGAATCCATCGATGAAGACGCAGATTCTATTGACGATAAGCACCGCGTGTTTGCCGGCACCATCAATGGAAATGGAAGTCTGGAGGTAAAGGTGACAAAACTTTCCAAAGATTCCACACTTTCTCGCCTGATCAAGCTGGTTAACGAAGCCGAAGCTCAGAAATCGCCGACCCAGCAGTTCACAGACAAATTTGAAAAATACTTTGTACCGGCCGTATTGGTATTAGTGGTGATATTGAATTTTGCTTTTTTAGTTATAGATGAATCATTTTCAGCGAGTTTTTATCGGGCTATGGCGGTTCTTGTGGCTGCAAGTCCCTGTGCACTGGCTATTTCTACGCCCAGCGCGGTACTTAGCGGTGTAGGACGAGCCGCAAGAGGTGGAGTTCTGATAAAAGGCGGCCGACCCCTTGAAAACCTTGGAATTTTAAAGGCGTTAGCTTTTGATAAAACCGGAACCCTCACGGAAGGTAAACCTAAACTTACTGATGTAATCACCTTTGGAGATACGGAGGAAAACGAGTTGTTAAAAGTAGCTGTAGCTGTAGAAAGCTTAAGTGATCACCCCCTCGCTGATGCCGTAGTGCGTGATGGAAAAGAGAAGTTAGGAAAAGCTGATTTTTCTGAAGCCGAAGATCTTGAATCCATTACAGGGCGGGGCGTAAAAGCAACGATTAAAGATATAACAGTGTATATCGGGAATGCGGAGCTATTTGAAGAGGCCGATGGCATTAAACTCTCTGAAGACCTTAAACGAAGTGTAGAAGAATTGGAAGGAGAAGGGAAAACGACTATGATTGTTCGTCATGGTGATCGATATCTTGGCATGCTGGGACTCATGGATACGCCCCGCGAGGATGCAAAGGATGTGATTCAAAAACTGCGGGACATGGGCTTGACCCACCTGATTATGCTTACGGGAGACAATCAGCGTGTAGCTGACGCTGTTGCTAAAGAAATTGGCATCGATGACCCCAAGGGTAATTTACTGCCTGAAGACAAGGTGGATGCGATCAAAAAGCTTCGTGAAGAGGAAGGCGACGTAGCGATGGTAGGCGACGGTGTAAACGATGCCCCGGCTATGGCCAACAGCACGGTGGGCATTGCTATGGGAGCAGCCGGATCAGATGTGGCCCTTGAAACAGCCGATGTAGCTTTAATGGCCGACAAGATTTCCGTTCTTCCGTTTGCCATCGGACTGAGCCGCAAAACCAAATCGATCATAAAACAGAACCTGTGGATCAGCCTGGGTATGGTGGCTCTGCTTGTGCCAGCTACGATTTTTGGCCTGAGCATGGGTTGGGCAGTCATCGGCCATGAAGGGTCAACAGTAGTTGTGGTATTTAATGCGTTGAGGTTGTTAGCTTACAAATCCTAACCTATTCAAAGATAAATTAGCTTGGCCAACATGTTGCATACTATAACTAAAGCAGTAAGCTTTTTCCTGATACTATTTATTGCAGCAACTTCTTCTGTAGACGCCGGGCAACCTAAACTTTCGCCAGAAGCTCAGGTCAGTCTCCTTACGGCTTCTTCCGGTGCTGAATTGTACACTTTGTTTGGCCATACTGCCTTGCGCATTTACGACCCGGAATCAGGTGTAGATCGCACATATAATTATGGTACTTTTGATTTCAACGCTCCGGGATTTTATTGGAAATTTGCCCTCGGCGATCTGCGATATTTTCTTTCGGTGAACAAGTTTGAGAATGCAAAAAAAGCATATTTGAATGACGGCCGCATTATTACTGAACAGCGATTAAATCTAACAGAGAATCAAACCAAACGCTTGTATGATTTTTTGGAGAATAACGCCCGGCCCGAAAATCGATATTATTCCTACGAGTTCTTCTATGATAACTGTACCACCCGGGTCTATGAGGCCCTCAAAGCAGTAGCTGGGGATTCAATCCATTTTCAAGAGCCGCAAAATTCGGCAAAGAATAGTTTTCGGCAGTTTATTAATCCCTACCTGAAATCCGTTTCCTGGGTAAAATTTGGGATTAACTTGCTGTTGGGTACTCCCGCCGACCGCAACCCACCCGAGTCGGAAACGCTGTTCTTACCCGACCTGTTAAAAGAGGGATTTTCACACGCTCGGATACAGCAAGCTGATACAAGCCTTGCTTTGGTTTCAGAGCAGAGATTTTATGCCCCTCAGAAACGGTCTGTCATTAGTCCTGCGAGTGTAAGCCCCACTTTAAGCTTTTGGTTTTTGCTGATTACAAGCCTGCTTGCCGGGTTTTTCTATAGAACTAATCAGACATTCTGGTTTTGGTTCGACCGTCTGTTATTCGGAATAATTGGGTTGATTGGAGTGTTGATCATTTTTTTGTGGTTTTTTTCTTCGTATCCCTCAACCAAATGGAATTGGAATATAGTGTGGTCTGCCCCGGCCTTGTCGGCCTTTATATTTTCTTTTATAGGCAGAAAACGACTTTCAGAAAATTATAAAGTGTTTTTGGTACTATATACAGCTATTCTTCTGCTCTTTCTCCTAAGCTGGTCATTTATTCCTCAACAGATCCCCTCTGCAATTTTGCCTCTTCTTTTTTTGTTAGGATTTCGGAGTATCAAAAAGCAATCCGAATCAGTAAATCAGGAAAGGGTCAATGTGTTATAGCTTGCCAATCTTTCACTTATTTAGAATTTTGGAAACGTCAAGATAACTGCTCTGAACCCATATATTTTTATCAAGATCAATAAATATGAGTCTCAAAGATTTTAGTGGTAATTTAGAATTGAATTGGGAAAATTTATACAGGCGACCGGCCCTATGTATGAATATTACTTGTACACATTAATCAACGAATATTATTTCAATAAAGATGACTATTCATGAAAAAAGATTGCAGAGCAGAGATATACAACCGACCGCTATGCGCATGCGGATTCTTCTTTTCATGGCTGAAACAAAGTCGGTAATAAGCCTATCAGATCTTGAAGAAAAGTTTACCCATGCAGATCGAACAACGCTTTATCGTACCTTAAAAACATTCTTAGAACATGGTTTGGTGCATCAAATAAACGATGCAAGTGGGATAACTAAATATGCCCTTTGTTCTGAAAACTGTACCTGTTCGTACCCGGATGATGTGCACGTTCATTTTTATTGTTTCTCCTGTGAACAAACATTTTGTTTTCCACATCTTGGCATTCCTAACTACGATCTGCCCGAAAATTTTACTCCATCCAACGGCAATTTTGTGATAACCGGGAGTTGTCCTTCCTGTTCTTCCTGATCTTTGCAATTGAGTTGCATTACAAATAATCCTTATTATCTGCATTCTACTTAATCACAATATTTCCCCTTAAAGAATTGTATTTTTTCAGAGCATACATACGTAATCTGAATGTTGCGACAATCGCATCTTTTCTTTTTTCATGGGCAGGGTTTTTCTTTTTTCTACCCTTAAGTGTTTCTGTATTAGCAAGTACTCATGATGTTTCCTCTACCTACAACTTAGATAAAGGCTGTTTTGAAATTGTATTACAACATTCAGAAGAGACTAATTCTGGGTACAAAACAGTTGAAAAAAAGCACCATCAATTTCAAAATCAGTGCTGCTATGATGATGCACTGTTAAGAAATGAGTGCCCGGACTGTAAGTTTATGTTTCCAATCATTCCTTATTTGTTTGGGAACTATGGTGAACCTGTTTTTCAAATTACGTTACCTGTATATCTAAAAGACAATTTATCCCCTCCAATAACTCTTAAGGTTATTAAAGTCACACAACTTCTGATTTAATACCTGCCTTTCTCTATTTAGCAGAAACAAATTCTGCCCCATCCATTTTTTTCAACGAGCTGTTTAACTCTGGTCATTCTGTGGTTTCAGCCAAAGTATTTGAAAAAGATCGGCATCAAAGACTAATCTATATTCACACAGCTGTCAACATGATCAACAAAATTATTGCCTTTTCGATTAAGAACAAGTTTATCATCGGCTTGTTTATCCTGTCTCTAATAGGAGTAGGATTATATTCTATGATGACCATTAATCTAGGTTCGGTTCCTGATATTACAAATAATCAGGTACAGGTGATTACGGTATCGGAAAATCTATCTACCGAAGACATTGAACAATTTGTAACCTATCCCGTGGAGCTTGCCATGGGTAACCTGCCAGGAGTAACTGAAATCCGTTCGGTATCCCGATTCGGGTTATCCGTGGTTACCATCGTTTTCGAAGATGATATGGGTACCTATTTACCCCGGCAACTGGTACAGGAAAAACTCAGTGAACTGGGCGAAACGATCCCCGAGAATTTTGGAAGTCCATCCATGGGTCCCATTTCAAGTGGATTAGGCCAAATTTACGAGTACTCCATTCAGGTGGACCCTGAATATGAAGATCAATATACGCCTGATGAATTGCGCACAATACAAGATTGGATTATTAAGCGCCAAATGGTGCTCCTGGAGGGGGTTATAGAGGTCAACTCCTTCGGTGGAGGCATCAAACAATATGAAGTAGCCATAAGTCCTGATAAACTAAATGCAATGGGAGTTAGTATTTCAGAAGTATATGAGGCAATGTCCAGGAATAATGTAAATACCGGCGGGGCCTATATCGAGAAAAACAAGATGGCTAATTTTATTCGTGGCGAAGGATTGATACGCAGCCTTGAAGATATAGAAAACATTGTAGTCAAGAACGAAAACGGACTACCCATCCTAATCAGAGATGTAGCAGAAGAGGTTACCTTTGGAACTCAAATTCGTTATGGAGCTTTTACTCAGGATGGTGAGGAAGCAGTAGGTGGCATTATTATGATGCTGAAAGGCTCAAACCCGAATGCAACCATTCAAAACGTTCAGGATAGAATTGCTGAAATTCAAAAGTCACTGCCCGAAGGTTTAAAGATTGAGCCTTTCCTTGATCGAAGTGCTCTTATTGAACGAACCACCAGTACAGTTACCACAAACCTGGTGGAAGGTGCATTGATTGTAGTTTTTGTTTTGGTAATACTCTTAGGAAGTTTACGCGGGGGGTTAATAACCGCCTCACTTATTCCGCTTTCCCTGCTTTTTGCTTTTATAATGATGAAGGCCACCGGGGTGTGGGCCAATCTAATGAGCCTTGGAGCCATCGACTTCGGTATTATTGTTGATGGAGCCGTAATTATAGTGGAAGGCACGGTTCATGAAATTGAAAAAAGGGTGAAATCCGGAAAACGTGCTTTTAGTAAAACACAGATGAATGAAATTGCCTACAAGGCAAGCAGCACCATGATGAATGCTGCCTTCTTTGGACAGTTGATCATCCTTATTGTATTTGCCCCTATCCTGTTTCTGGAAGGAGTAGAAGGTAAGATGTTCCGTCCTATGGCATTCACCTTTGGGTTTGCTGTATTAGGTGCTATTATTTTATGTCTTACCTATGTACCAATGGTCTCGGCACTGTTTATGAAACCCTCACAAAATAGAAAGGGATGGTTTGCCCGGTTCGAGCGAGGCCTCGATCGGATCAGCAACAAACTTATATCCTTTATTCAGAAGGGCTACGATCCGGTTATCCAATGGTCGTTAAAGCGAAAACCTGTTGTGATTGTAGCTGCCATACTGCTTTTTGGCGGTGCGATGTTCACCTTTTCGAGAATGGGAGGTGAATTTATTCCACAACTGGATGAGGGAGATATTGCCATGCAAGCCCTATTCCGTCCGGGCAGTGGATTATCAGAGGCGATCGATCAATCCAAGAAAATTGAGACGACACTGCTGGAAGAATTTCCAGAGATAGAAACAGTAACAGCACGAATTGGGGTAGCTGATATTCCCACTGATCCTATGCCCATGGACATTGCCGACATGTACATCATTCTGGACAAGAATAAAGAAAACTGGATCTCTGCCGAATCTAAAGAGGAGCTGATAGAAAAAATAAAGAGTAAACTCGATCAGACCATGATAGGTGTGAATTTCGTTTTTACCCAGCCGGTAGAGCTTAGGTTTAACGAACTTTTGGAAGGTGTACGAGAAGATATCGCCGTAAAGCTATACGGAGACGACATAGATGTATTGGCGGAGAAAGTTCAGGAAATGGCTCAAATTATTCAAACTATTCCAGGGGTGGGTGATGTGAGTCCCGAACGTACGGCTGGACTACCTCAAATGACCGTTAGGTATGACCGGCAAAAAGTGGCTCAATATGGACTGGATATCACGAAGCTCAATCAGTACGTAAGTTCAGCTTTTGCCGGAGGTGTTGCTGGAGTTGTATTCGAAGGCGAAAGACGATTTGATCTTGTGATCCGCTTTGATGAAGCTCATCGTACTGGCATTGAGGATATTCGCAATCTGTATGTAGATCTGGAAAACGGTGCACAGGTGCCGGTTAAAGAAGTGGCGGATATCAGTTATCAGCCGGGGCCTATGCAGATCTCGCGAGATAACACCTTTCGCAGGAGCTATGTTGGTGTGAATACACGCGGGCGGGATGTGGAATCGGTGGTTTTGGATATTCAAGAAAAACTGGAGGCCGAATTGAATCTGCCGCCGGGTTATTACATTACTTATGGGGGTGAATTTGAGAATCTGCAACGGGCCAAGAACCGATTGGCTATTGTAGTGCCTATTGCCCTGTTTCTTATCTTTGTGCTGCTGTACTTCGCACTAAAATCGTTCTCACAGTCGGTAATGATCTATCTGGCTATTCCCCTGGCTTCTATTGGAGGTGTCTTCTTCCTGGCTTTACGTGGAATGGACTTCAGTATTTCTGCCGGAGTTGGTTTCATTGTATTGTTCGGAGTGGCTGTGCTAAACGGCCTTGTGCTCGTCAGCCGGTTTAATTCATTAAAAATCGAAGGTGTTATGGATTTACAAGAACGAATTTTGACAGGTACCAAAGAGCGACTTCGCCCCATTTTATTGACCGCTACGGCGGCTATTATGGGTTTTCTTCCGATGGCGTTTTCAACAACAGCCGGTGCTGAAGTACAGCGGCCGCTGGCCACTGTTGTAATCGGCGGGTTGATTAGCGCCACGCTGCTTACGTTGGTCGTGCTGCCCATCCTTTATGCGTACATAGAAAAGCGTAAAATGAGAAAACACAAGCCGGGTAGTACTTCTATGGCCTCCGTTGTGTTGCTGATTATTGGTGGAAGCCTGCTGCTTTCTCCCGATTCTGTACAGGCTCAGGAACAGGTGCTGAATGATACCCTTCCGCAAATTGCGCTGGATCAGGCCGTTCAAAAAGCGATAGCAAATTATCCTTCTCTTGAGGCAGCCAGGCTTGGAATTGACAACAGGAAGGCTCTTCAAAAAACAGCCTGGGACTTTGGCGATACGAACCTCTTTACCGGAGGTGAAGAGTTCGGCAACGGTTCGGACGGTGTTACTACAAAATTTGGCATTCAGCAGCAGTTTGATCTGTTCGGTGTTTTACCAAGGCTAAATCATCGGAATGAACAAACAGAACTTGCCAGGCTGAACTATGAATTGTCTGAGTTAGAGCTCAGGCTCCGGGTAAAGCAGGACTGGTCAACGGTTTTCATCGCTAAACAACAATATGAGATCTATAATCGCCTGAACCAGCAATTCAGGGATATTGCTAGGGCTGCGGAAATAAAATTTGAAACGGAGGAAATTTCCCGGCTGGGATATCTTAATATCATGAATCAGGCCAACCAAATTACCATACAAACAGAACAAGCCTTCCGCGATTATGGGGCTGCTGTTCGAGCTTTTAACAAATGGTTTGAGGGGGACTCGTTATACACGGTTCAAAGTGTTTCAGCCGAACAGCTTGTTCAACCTTTACAGGTAGATTCTACATTCGACCATCCGCTGATTGCTTTATATCAACAAAAAATTGACGTGGCGGAAGCATCGATTAAAGAACAAAGAAGTCAGTTTTTACCAAGTTTTCAAGCCAGTTATGGCTGGCAGGAAATAGCTGGGCAAGGTGGCTTTAATTCCTATGAGATCGGGATCAGACTTCCGGTATTCTTCTGGTCTAAGGCCGGGAAAACTCAATCCGCCCGGATTGAACGAAATATTGCCCGTCAAAACCTAGACCAGGCTCAGAGAGAATTCAACAGTACCTATAACAGTATCCGGGAAAATTATCAGAAATGGTTGCGCTCGTGGGAATATTATCGACAGGAAGCACTCCCTCTTGCCAAAGAACAACAGCAAGGTGCCATCACCTCTTATGAAGAAGGAGCCATAGACTATGTGGCTTTCTTTCAAAGCATCAGAGATGCCATTCGCATTGAAATCGACTCATGGAATGCATTTGGCAATTATCTGAATAGCCATTTCCAATTAGAATACTACCTCAACAAAACTCAATAACAGATTTTAAATCAACAAAAAAATGAATAAATCTAATTTATATATAATTTTATTGGCTGTCCTTGCATCTGTTTTTACAGCCTGCGGCGAGATCAATAGCGATGAAAAAGAACAAGAAGCAACAGAACTTGCCGGTGTGGCTGAGGCAGAAGAAAACATGGTTCATCTGTCGGAACTGAAGTTCAACAGCCTTGGAATGAAACTGGATACTTTGTCCCTGCGCTTTCTCTCAGAGAGCGTAGAAGCAAATGGTCAGCTGGAAGTTCCCCCGCAGCATGAGGCAAGCGTAACTGCGGTTTTGGGAGGTAATATTGGTTCCATAGAAGTTATTGAGGGAGATCAGGTGTCAAAAAATCAGACTATTGCCTTCCTTTCCCATCCTAATTTAACCAAAGTCCAAACTGAATACGTACGGTTGTATCAGCGCATGTTGTATTTAGATCATGAATTTAAGCGACAAGCAAGGTTATATGATGAAAAGGTAGGCTCCGGCCAAACTTACCAACAAACTAAAGCCGAATACGAATCAGTTAAGGCGGAGGTCAAAGGTTATGAGGCTCAGCTGAATCAGCTTAACCTGGACGTTGAACAAATACAAGACGGCGATATTTATTCGTCGGTGCCGGTAGTAAGCCCTATTGATGGGTACATCGAAAAGGTTCAGATTCAAATCGGTCAGTACGTTGATCCCCAAACAATCATGTTTGAAATTGTGGATAACGAACATGTTCATGCCGATTTGATGGTCTTTGAAAAAGATGTGCACAAAGTTAAAAGGGGCCAATCCATCTCTTTTACTGTACAGTCAGTACCGGATCAAATACTTACAGCTACCATTTACTCTGTAGGCAAACAATTCGAACAAAATCCTAGGGCAGTGCATGTGCACGGCGAAATTGATCAGAAAGAAAACTTCCTGATTCCCGGGATGTATATCAACGGCACGATTCACACTTCAGAGACTAAAGCCTTTGCTTTGCCTGAGAATGCCATTGTTGAGGACGAGGGTAAAACCTACCTATTCACCGCAGAACAACAAGAGGAAAACGGAAATACCGAATGGTCTTTCACTCCGGTAGAAATTATGACCGGCATTGAGGAAGATGGTTGGGTTGAAGTGAAGTTGTTAGAACCATTGCCGGATGGAGCACGAGTAGCTTGGAACAATGCCTATTACCTGATCTCTGAAATGAAGAAAAGCCAGACTTCCGACGATGATTAACAAAAACTTTCCGGCAAAGCCATATTCATGTTTTTATGGCTTTGCCGGGGTTAATGCATAACACATAATATTATGAAAGAAATAAAAGCCTTTATAAAACCAAACAGAGTAGAAAATGTAGTTGCAGCACTCCAAGAAGCAGGACATGAAAGTGTTACGCTTTCCAAAGGAGAAGGTACCGGAGCATACAAACAGAAAGATGCGTCCCCATCGCTGGATTTTCACTTTACGGACAGTCCAGTCGTAAAATTAGAGCTGGTATGTCAATGCAAAGAATCCGATAACGTTGTTCAACTTATCTGCGCCAATGCCAAAACACCGGAACGCGGTGACGGCATCATTTACGTTACAGATATTCAAAAAGCGTTTAGGATTAAAACCTGTGAGCCTTTTGAGGGGTAAGGAACAGGTGATTCTTTGTCACAGTTAAGTTGAAGATGAAAATAATCCCATATATTCAACCATGAAAAAATCCACATTTAATATTCCACAAATGGACTGCTCAGCCGAAGAGCAAATGATTCGAATGAGGTTGGAAGAGTTTGAAGATATTAAATCTCTAAACTTTGATATCCCGAATCGTACATTAGAAGTGTATCACGAAAATAGGCTTAATGAGATTGAGAAAGCCCTTGACTCCCTGAGTTTGGGTTCTAAATTGAATTCAACAAAAGAGGCTCAAATGTCGCCTTTCGCTTCTGATGAGCAGCAACAAAAGAACATTCTATGGTGGGTTTTAGGGATCAACTTTCTCTTCTTTATCATTGAAATGACAGCCGGATGGATTATCAATTCTATGGGGCTGATTGCAGACTCACTAGATATGCTGGCAGATTCATCCGTATATGCGCTCAGCCTTTTTGCTGTTGGGGCAGCGGTAGCAAGAAAAAAGAAAGTAGCAAAAATTAGCGGCTATCTTCAGATGGGTCTGGCATCACTGGGATTTCTTGAGGTACTGCGGAGGTTTCTTGGAGTGGGTGAAATGCCCGACTTTCAGTGGATGATCATTATTGCTTCAACGGCTCTTGTTGCAAATGTTTTTACCTTATGGCTTATCAATAAAGCGAAAAGCAAAGAAGCACACATGCAGGCAAGCACAATTTTTACCTCCAATGATATTATTGTAAATGGTGGTGTAATTTTGGCCGGAATTCTTGTTTATGCACTGGATAGCAGGTGGCCGGATTTACTCATTGGAGCTGTTGTATTCAGCTTTGTGATGCGAGGTGCAGTAAGAATTCTAAAATTATCAAAATAGCAGGTGTTGTTGCTGTTATTTACTCCAGGGCATTCGTAATCTTTGTTATGATACCTTGCTTATCATCATCTGTTGTGATTTTATCAAGAACTTCATTGGTGTTGGCATCAAGCAACAGGACAAATCCGGTCATGCCTTCATTTTTCTCAAAAATTTCTGAAAGTCCTAACCTGGCTGCCATTAACTTTGATTGATGTGCCGTAAAATCATTGGTCATATCCATTTTGACGAAAAGCACCGGTTGTCCTTCAAACTCAGGTTTTGCTTCTTCCATTATTGGCTTTATTGCCTGGCAGGCTCCACACCAATCGGCATACATATACATAGCTATTACCCGAGGATCTTCATCTGAGTTAACCTGATTTGCGTTGAGAGTAAAAAATGATGTTGCAAATACTACGGCGATTAGTAGTACTGGATAAGCGATAAATCGTTTCATCATACTGCTGATTGGTTTAATAAGTATTTAAGGGATTACAAAAGCTATGCATTATCTTTTACAGATTCTAAAAATGATTAATGATAATAATGATCTATCTGAAATCAGTATTCTATTTTATCGTAGCGGGACTTCTGGAAATTGGCGGAGGGTATTTAGTGTGGATATGGCTCCGCGAAAGCAAAAGCTGGGTATATGGTATCTCTGGGATGATGCTGTTGGCGCTGTATGGATTTCTACCCACACTGCAACCCGCGCACTTTGGCCGAGTATTCGCAGCATATGGAGGGGTTTTTATTGTTCTATCACTCCTGTGGGGGTGGAAAATAGATGACATTCAGCCCGATAAATTTGATATGATTGGTGCCGGATTTGCCTTAATTGGTGTAATAATAATGATGTACTGGCCAAGAGGATAAAAAGATCCATGAAATTCTGAAATTCGCACTTATCCAATCGTGATTTCATTTTCAATCGGCTTTATGATTCTAAAACAGGGTGGCTTAACACTGTTAGTTGTTTAATGTATAAAAATGCTTGGCAATCATTCCTAAACCATTCCAATAGTTGATGCTTTCACCACTTCTCAAGGGATCAAACTGTTTATTCATTTCTCTTTTCTTACGGATCTTACTGTTTTATTTATCATAAAAAATTCGCATCAGCTAAGTATGGTAGTATTAATTGAACATTGTTTTTAATCAAGACAAATTATATTTTTAGTCAAGGCTAATAAATAATTTTGATTATTAAACATCATGAAATATCGTATTTGGATACCAGTATTGTACACCTGTTTCCTTCTGCTAATGATCGGCTGTGATACAGTTGTACCAGAAGCCCCGGCTGAGAAAGATTTACTGGATGGCCCCATACCCGGACTGACTCACGAAGAACAAGATCAATTTCTTAAAGGGGACATTGCCTTTAATGATGATGTTTTTACACCCCAAACGGGCTTAGGGCCTACTTTTGTGGCCACTTCGTGTGGGAGTTGCCACCCTGGCGATGGAAAAGGGCATCCATCAACATCACTTATCCGATTTGGACAAACCGAGCCTAATTCACCGATTAATGCGCCTGGTGCACCACAACTTCAAAACCGGGCTATTCCCGGATATCAGCCGGAAAAATTACCTGAAGGGGTTCCAAGTATGAAAATGACGCCTCCGGCCGTTACCGGGCTGGGCTTGTTGGCCGCACTGACAGATCAACAAATTCTAGAAAATACCGACCCCAATGATGAAGACGGAGATGGAATTTCAGGTGTTCCCAACTATGTTACTCCGCCGGATTACTTCATCCCGGAAGATCATCATCAGCCAGAAAATGTCAAGTATATTGGCCGGTTTGGTAAGAAGGCCTCAGCTGTTAATTTGCTGCACCAAACCGCTACAGCTTATAACCAGGATATTGGGGTCACCTCTACCTTCGAACCTCTGGATGTTTACTCGGGTTTGACGACTGATCCGGAAGTATCGGATCAAGTGGTAAGAGATGTAGTTTTTTACCTGAAGACGTTAAAGGCTCCCATCCAGCGTAAGCCACAAAATCCCCTTGTTTTAAAAGGAAAAGGGATATTCACTACTATCCAATGCAGTTCGTGTCATACCCCGCAATGGACCACTCCGGAAACAGACATTGCCGCACTTTCAAACAAAACATTTTATCCATATACCGATCTATTGCTACACGATATGGGGCCTGAATTGGATGACGGAGCTACGGAAGGTTCAGCGGAAACATACGAATGGAGGACCCCTCCCTTATGGGGATTGGGGTTGTCACCCGATTCACAAGGTGGAAAGTACTTCCTGATGCATGATGGCCGGGCTGAAAGTATTGAAGAGGCAATTTTGATGCACGGTGGGGAGGCTCAAAACAGCCGTGATCAATTTCAATTGCTCTCCCCTGAAGAAAAAGAAGCACTAATCATTTTTTTGGAATCTCTTTAACCAAGTACTATGGAACGAAAAGAATTTATAAAAACCTGCAGTTATAGTTGCCTTGGCCTTGTGGGGGCAGCATTTTTCCTGAAAGGCTGCTCAGGTCCAAAATATCTGAGTGCTCAATTTGAAGATGAGTATTTACTTGTTCCCCTGTCTTCGTTTGAATATGAAAACAAGAAAGAAAAAAAATTCAGGAAATATATTGTGGCCTATAATAACCGACTTAAATACCCGGTATCTATCTTCAGATTTTCTGAAACGGAATACAGAGCTTTGCTTATGAAATGCACCCACAAGGGTACTGAACTGCAAGTATATGGCGACCGGCTTCAGTGTCCCGCCCACGGAAGTGAATTTACCCAAAACGGAGAAGTGCAGAATGGTCCGGCAGAAGCTCCGCTTCGAACTTTTCCTGTACAGGTTGAAGGTACTGTATTAAAAATCGATATGGGATAAGTACATCTTTAAAAAATATTTTTAGCCCTTATGAAAAAAATAATACTACTTTTTTTAATTCTATTCAGTACAATCAACGCCAACGCACAGGTTGATAGTACCCTGTTCAAAGATACCCCGCGCGATACATTGGCGGAAGATACAATGAACATGGATGCCGTTTATGAGCGCCCGTTTTTCCAGGCGGGAACATCGCCTGTCTCTGTCGGTGGCTATATAGAGGCCGATTACCAATATATAGGAGAAGACGGGATTACCGAAGGCCATACCTTCCGCGTTCCTCGGTTTACACTTTTTGTAGGCTCTTCCATTCATCCAAAAGTCAAGTTTCTTTCAGAAATTGAATTTGAAGAAGGTGGTAACGAGATTGCCATTGAGTTTGCGGCATTGGATATCAATTTTTTCCCGATGCTTAATTTTCGTGGAGGGATTATTATGAATCCTATTGGGGCTTTTAACCAAAATCATGATGGCCCTAAATGGGAGTTTGTTGACCGGCCCATTGCCATGACCGAAATGCTGCCTGCTACCTGGAGCAACGTGGGTTTTGGCCTCTACGGAAAGCGATATGTTAACGATTGGGCCTTTGGCTACGAGGCCTATCTCACCAACGGATTTGATAACAGTATTATCGCAAACAGGGAAAACAAAACCTTTCTCCCCGCAGCCAAAGAAAATTTCGAACGTTTTGAAGAAAGCAACAATGGGCAACCTTTAATTACAGGAAAACTCGCTGTGAAAAATCAGAACATCGGGGAAATTGGCCTTTCTTATATGGGAGGGGTTTACAATACCTTTGAAGATGACGGACTGATTCTGGATGAAGAAAGGCGGTTGGATGTTTTTGCCATAGATTTTAATACCTCCCTGGAAAAAACAAGTACCTACATAACCGGCGAATGGGCTTGGGTGATGGTTGATGTTCCGGAAACTTACGGGCAGCAATTCGGAGACCGGCAGCAAGGCGGATTTGTGGATATCGTGCAGCCGGTTTTCAGGCAGCCGTTGGCTGGTTTTGAGAATGCGGTACTAAACCTGGCTGTCAGGCTGGAATATGTGGACTGGAATGTGGGAACATTTCGAGAAACAGGAGCAAATATTTCAGATGATTTGTGGGCCATTGTTCCAGGTGTGAGCTTCAGGCCTTCTGCTCAAACCGTGCTGCGCTTGAACTACCGATATATGCAGCAGCAAGATATTTTGGGTAATCCAGCGGCAAAAATTGCAGGAATTCAAATCGGGATTTCCAGTTATTTTTGAAAATCTTCTCAAAAATAAGTCGGGATTCTTAAATAAATTAGAAGCCAGGAACCTTTATAATCCGGATGATGTGAATAAGAGAATTCACGAGATTCTGAAACCTTACAACTTCAGCCATAGCACTATAGAAGTGTAATTAGATGAAGGAACTTCACCTTTGATTGAGTCAAATGGTTGTTAACACTCTGTCAAACCGCACAGCAGCTCAATTTCTTCACGTCTTTGTCGAAAGTGAGAGCCGCAAGCTTAATTCCTTCAGAAAGGGTCAGATAGGGATGAAATTCCGACTTGAGTGACTGAATGGAAACCCCGTGTCGAATAGCCAGAGCCAGTTCCATTAATAGTTCAGAGCCTTCGGGTGCCAAAATACGGGCTCCAATCAAACGGTCATTGTCTTTGTTTCGGATTAATTTGATATATCCGCGGGTATCTCTTGCGGCAATAGATCTGGGTACATTGTCCAGCGTAAGTTTCGTTGCCTGATAGTTGACTCCCTCTTCTTCGGCTTGTTGTTCATCCATGCCCACACCGGCCACTTGTGGATCAGTGAAAATAACCCACGGTAAGACTGAAAAATCGGCTTTTCCATGACTGGCTCTCATCGCATTTTCAGCTGCGATTTTTCCTTCATAGGCCGCAGTGTACACGAACTGCCGTTCGCCCAGTATATCGCCGGCGGCAAAGATGTTGGGTGTATTGGTTCGCATGGTTTCATCAACGGGAATGTAATTGCGTCCTTTGGTCTCAATTCCTGCGGATTTAAGATTCAGATTGCCTGTATTTCCCTGCCTGCCGGTAGCAACTAATATCTGATCGGCTTCAAGTTCTTTTTCTTCTCCGTTTACCGTAAACCGAATACTTCTTTTTTTATCTGTTTTCGTTACTTCCAGAATGTCTGTATTCGTCAAAATGGTTAATCCTTCCTCTTCCAAATATCCCGTTAAGGCTGTTGCAAGCTCTTCGGGTTGGTCACTTAACACATGTTCTGATCGCTGTAATACAGTCACATTGCTTCCAAGTCGACTAAAGAGTTGTGCATTTTCAAGAGCAATATATCCACCGCCAAGTATGACGAGATCTTCCGGAAGTTCCTCAAGTTCATAGGCCGATTCATTGGTCAGATATCCCGCTTCTTTGAGTCCGGGTATTTCAGGTATAAACGGGGAAGCTCCTGTGGCAATTAAAATGTTCTCGGCGGTGTAGGTTGAATTATTTACCTGAACCTGATTTGTTTGAATTAACTTTCCGTACCCTTCAATAAGGGTGATGCTTGGATCATCCTTTATCACATTCACATACTTTTCCTGTCGTAGGTCCCGAACCATCTCCCGTTTTTGCTCAATCACTTTTTTAAAATCACTGATGGTTGCCGTGGTTTCTATACCTTCAAACCTCGGATGAGAAGCGTTGTGAAAGGCTTCTGCGGTTCGGATCAGCGTTTTGGATGGCACGCACCCCACATTTACGCACGTTCCACCTGTTGGCAGACCTTTATTAATAATAAGCGCAGTTCCCCCCAATTCACTGGCTCGGATAGCGGCAGCAAAAGCAGCCGAACCGCCCCCGATAATAATCAACGAGTAATGGTTTTCACCAGTTTGATCTTTTCCTGATTCGCCAACTACCTGATACTTTCCTGTCTGATTTACCGCTTCAATCACCGATGCTTTATCAAGGATGGATTCATCAAATGATACCGTAGCCGTTCCGTTGGGGTAGCTTACATCCGCCTTCTGTATTCCGTTTAGTTTGGATAGATTATTTTCAATAGACACGGCGCAATGATCGCATGTCATGCCCGCTATGTCCAGTTCCAGTTCTTTCATCCTATTATTCGTTTTCTTGTTCTTGTTGAAGGTTGGCTGTAAATCCGGTCTTATTGATGGCATCCTGGAGTTCTTTTTCAGTAAGCTTCGTTCTCAGATACGAAATAGTAGCCGTTCCGCTGTCGTAGGATACCTCAGATTCAATAATTCCATCCAGTTTACCCAACTCATTTTTCACACTGGCTTCACACCCAGCGCAGGTCATGCCCTCCACATTAAAGATGACATGTTCTACATCTGCCTCGGAAACATATTGTATTTGAGTTGGCTGAGCGTCAGAGAAAAACCAATGAGAGTAATTTGGAAAAGCCAACAAAAGTGCCGCCACAACGGTTACGATGCCAAGAAACGATTTAGACTGGGTGAAACGGGCTTCTTCAGGATCACATTCGCAGTCGATCTCTTTTGAGGGCTTCAGTTTTTGGTACCATGCAAACCCAAGTAAAAGAACAGTCAACCCAATTAAATAAGGTCGAAATGGGTCCATGAATGAAAACGTAGAGGCGATACCACTTGTGCCTGCCAGAATAGCCAGCACCGGAGTGATGCAGCAAAGGGAGGCGATAAATGCAACTCCGAGTCCCGCACCCAGCCATTTGGTATCAGAATTATTTTTCTGTTGCTTGTTCATGCGGCTAATACCTCCATAATGGTATTGTTTTCAATTTGGTTGAAAAGTGGTTTCAAAAGGTCGTCATAGGGTTTCTGAAGGGAATAGAAAATGAGTTTCCCCTCTCTTCTTGAGTCTAAGAGCCCGGCGTCTTTCAATTTTCGCAGGTGTTGTGATACCGCCGGTACGGTCATATCTAAAATATCGCTCAAATCGCACGGACATAAATCTTCCTCCGTGCTCAACAAGAACAGAATCTTCAGGCGAACATCATTGCCGGCCAGCTTTAGTATGTCCGAGAGTTTTAAGATGGATGATTCTACCGCATGGATAGAATCAATGCAGCGGTTGATCTGGTTCAGATCGGCTACATCACGAATACAGGATTGTTTACTCATAGTGATTTTATTTAAGTGATTGCTTAAATATATAGTCAATAAAACGTTTAAGCAAATGATTAAATGAGGGAGTAAGTTAGGTACATACCCGTGTCTAAGGGCGCTCACTTATAAAAAATTCGGAATCATTGAGTAAAATTATAGTATCCAAAGGCGTGATCATATATTGAATAAAGGAAAAGTTGCTTATAGACTTCTTTAGTAGGAAGAAATCACATTGTCTTTAAGCCCTGATTTTGTTAGCCTAAGCGCCAACCAAATTGTTTATCTATGACCATTCAGGAATACGTTGATCAGTTAAATCTGAGATATAAATCAGGCATTTCTAGGGAACACAGTTATCGGGGCGATTTACAATCATTGCTTGGTGATCTATTACCCGATCTACTTATAACCAATGAGCCCTCACGAACAGATGTTGGAGCTCCCGACTATATCCTCACTAAAGGTAAAATTCCTGTCGGATATATTGAAGCCAAAGACATAGGCGATCCAGATCTTGAGGGAAAGAAGAAGAATAAAGAACAGTTTGAACGCTACAAAACCGGTCTTCCAAATCTGATTTTTACTGATTACCTCAATTTCCGTGTATATCGGGATGGAGAATTCCTGACCTCCGTTTCTATTGCTGAAATCAAAGACGGCAGTATTGTAGGGTTAACTGAGAACTACAATGAGTTCGAAAACATCATCAAAGATTTTGGGACGCATGTGGGGCAAACCATCCGCAGTGCCAATAAGCTGTCGAAGATGATGGCCGGTAAAGCCCGAATCCTCGCTGATGTAATTGAAAAAGCCCTGAATGCCGATGAAGAAAAGCAGAAAAACAAAGTAAACGAGACGGCTAACAATACCCTGCGGGAACAATTGACCGCATTTCAGAACGTCTTGATTCACGATATCAGCGCTAAGGAATTTGCAGATATCTATGCACAGACGATTGCTTATGGTATGTTTGCAGCTCGTTTACACGATTCGACTTTGGATACCTTTGATCGCCATGAGGCAGCTGCGCTGATTCCGAAAACCAATCCCTTTCTTCGTAAGCTTTTCCAATACATAGCTGGTTATGATTTGGATGATCGTATTGTATGGGTGGTAGATGGATTAGCTGATATTTTTAGAGCTACTGATGTTGATGGCCTTCTCAAGAATTTTGGCAAAGCTACTCAGCAACAAGATCCCATCATTCATTTTTATGAAACGTTCCTGGCTGAATATGATCCCAAACTTCGGAAAAGCCGCGGGGTTTGGTACACACCTGAACCGGTCGTGAACTTTATAGTTCGGGCCGTCGATGACATTTTGAAAGACGATTTTGGGCTAAAAGACGGCTTGGCTGATACCTCTAAGACCAAAGTGAAGGTAAAAGTTCCCACCCACGACAAACGTCACAAGGGCGGAATGGTGGGGGAAGAGCGAGAAGTGCATAAAGTGCAGATTTTGGACCCGGCCACTGGAACCGGAACCTTTTTGGCCGAAGTGATCAAACAGATTCATTCCAGGTTTGAAGGACAACAAGGCATCTGGGCCACCTACGTGGAAGAACACCTGATTCCCCGTCTGAACGGATTTGAAATTTTGATGGCCAGTTATGCCATGGCGCACCTCAAACTGGATTTACTATTGCGGGAAACCGGAGTGGAACCGAGCGGAAGTGAACGCTTTCGCGTGTATCTTACCAATTCTCTGGAAGAACACCATCCTGATACCGGAACCCTTTTTGCCGGTTGGTTGAGTGAAGAGGCCAATGAAGCCAATCATATTAAGCGCGATACGCCAGTGATGGTTGTATTGGGTAATCCACCTTACTCAGTCAGTAGTACAAACAAAGGAAAGTGGATTGAGAAATTAATGAAGGATTATAAGCGCAACCTTAATGAAATAAATATTCAACCGCTATCAGACGACTATCTAAAATTTATAAGATTTGGGCAGCATCTCATTGATAAGAATGGTGAAGGGCTACTTGCTTACATATCAAACAATAGTTTTCTGGATGGACTGATACACAGAGAGATGAGATCTACTTTAACGGACTCATTTGACAAGATTTACATTATTGATTTGCACGGGAATTCAAATCGCAAAGAAAAAGCTCCAGATGGAAGTAAAGACGTAAACGTTTTTGATATTCAGCAGGGCGTTTCAATAAACATTTTTATAAAAACTGGAGCTAAATTTAAGGGGTCGATTAAACATTTAGATTTGTATGGGGACAGAAATAAAAAATATCATTTATTAAGTACTACTCATCTAAAAGACATTGATTGGAACGAAATTGAGGTAAGAAGCCCTGAGAATTTTTTCATTCCAAGAGACTACAATTTACAAGAAGAATTCCGCAAAGGATTTTCAATTGAATCATTATTCGTAAATAGCTCGACTGGTATTACTACAGAGCGAGATGAAGTTTGCATACAATTTTCAGATAATGAAATTAAAGACGTAGTCAAAGCATTGAAAAATCTTGACGAAGACACTTTCAGAAATGAATACACTCCAAAAAAAGATGGAAGAGATTGGAAGGTCTCTTTTGCCAAAGAAGACGTACTTGAGAACAAAGGAGAATTTGAAGGACTACAATATCGCCCATTTGATTTCCGAAGAACCTATTACACAGGTAATAGCAAAGGCTTTATGGCATATCCAAGGCATGAAACCAGTTCGAACATTATTAAGGAGAATGTAGCTTTAATATCGTCTCGTCAAACTAAAGAAGATTTTGGGATTCTTGTCACAAGTAAATTGATAACACATAAGGTTTTAACTGCTTATGACAGAAGCTATTTATTTTCGTTGTATTCTTATCCTGATAACTCCACCCAACAAACCCTTGATGGTAAACCAGAACGTACCCCGAATTTAGATAAGAAGATTGTCAAAGAAATTTCGGAAAAGCTTGGACTAAAATTCACTCCGGAAAAAGTAGAAACCGAAGGCACGTTTGCTCCCATTGATCTACTCGATTACATCTATGCGGTATTACACTCCCCAAGCTACCGGGAGAAATACAAAGAGTTTCTAAAGATCGATTTTCCAAGAGTACCTTACCCTGAAGATCCCGAGCTTTTCTGGCAACTCGTAGAACTTGGTGGAGAGCTGCGCCAAATTCACTTATTGGAGCATCCAGTGGTAGAAGAATTTATAACCACCTATCCCATTGCAGGAAGCAATGAAATTTCCAACCGGCTTACCAAGACCGATCCCGGTTTTATTCCTGAAGACGATGATGAAACCACCGGCAAAGTGTGGATTAACGAAGAGCAGTATTTCGGCAATGTGCCAAAAAAAGCCTGGGAGTTCTACATCGGAGGTTATCAACCCGCCGAAAAATGGCTCAAAGATCGCCGAGACCGTGAACTTTCCATAGACGAAATCCGACACTACCAAAAAATAATCGTCGCCCTTATAGAGACAGATAGGTTGATGCAGGAGATTGAAATTCTTGCCACAGAAAGGTAAGAATAACACAAATTGCACATATACTTATTTTTTTATACTCTTCTTATTTAAAATTGTATTTTGATAATAAATATTTTTTTCACAAGACAAGTACAAATAGTTAATTATCAATCCCTTAATTATTTAGGGTAATAGTACTCAAATATTTGCATGAATAAACTTAAAGGTTTAAATACGCATTTTAAAAAAGGCTTGTCTAAGCTTGGTTTTAACAAAAACCAAGAATTTCTTTTTTTTACTGATCAAATTAACCTGTCTGATCCAGAAGTAAGGTTCCATGTAGAAAAAGCAAAAGAATTTGAAGCTTCTGCTGTTTTTCTTAGAAAACAATTAAATGGTATCTATAAACCTCAGGTCTATATATATGATTTAACCGATGAAGATTTAGAGAGTGAGATTGTATTATCTGAGATACAGAAAAAACTGTGGACAAGTGGTGAAGTCCCTTTGGCTTGTATCTTTTACAAAACCGAAATTAAAATATTGGATTGTACTACTCATTTAGATAAGAACTATAAGCCAGAGTATTTAATTAATCACCTTAAAACTACAGGCAGAACTCATGAGATTTTTAACGAACAGTTTGCATTAAGAATTAAAAGCGGTGTATTCTGGGAAGAACCTAAATTTGAAAAAAAATTTCAGTTCAGAAACTCTTCTTACGATAAGCTTATAAGTAATATTAGATACATTGTAAATTTACTAAATAGAGAATACTCAAACGTTTCTAAGCAGCTTATTAATAAACTAATAATACAATCTATATTAATTAAATATCTTGAGGAGAGAATAGATGTTGATGGAAATAGGTTGTTATCTGATAAGTATTTTGCAAAGTATGGCGAAAGTTTATCATTTAATGATGTACTAAGAAAGGGTAAGTTTTCTGATCTGCTCACTGATTTAAATGATGCAAAATCAGGTTTTAACGGCAATATTTTTAATTGGTCCAAAAAAGAAAAGAGAATTATTTCCGAATTAAACTTGGATATTCTTGCTGATTTATTGGAAACAAAAAAAACTGATTTAGTTTCAGATCAGACTGAGCTTTTTGATTGGAGGTATTTTGAATTTAAGTATATACCTGTAGAGCTTATTAGTAGGCTTTATGAGGAGTTCTTGGGGCAAAATAAAAGAGATGAAGGTTTATATTATACTCCGTCACATTTGGCCAAATTATTAGTTAATGAAAGTATTTCTCTCAATGATTATAAAAATATTGATCTATTAAACTTTAAAGTATTAGATCCGGCATGTGGCTCTGGGATATTTTTAGTTTTAGCTTTTAAAAGACTTGTCCAAATTTGGAGACTCCAAAATGACATGAAATCACCACCCCTTAAAGTCTTAAAAAAACTATTAAGGTGCATCTATGGTGTAGATAAAGAAGGACAAGCTGTAAGACTTGCATCTTTCAGTTTATGTTTGGCTTTATGCAATGAATTAAAGCCAATTGTCATAATAAATGAACTTAAATTTGATGACTTAGAGGAAACGGGAAATTTACTACAAACTGATTTTTTTGTTTCCCATCCTATAAAAAAGAAAAAGTTCGATCTAATTATTGGAAATCCTCCTTTTAATCGAGGGGCCTTAGATAATTACTCAAACTACTGGCAGGAAGAGAATTTCAATGTCAAAATACCTCAGGGACAAATAGCATTAAAATTTTTAACTGATTCAATTCCACTTTTAAAGCCGGAAGGTTTGTTATGTTTAATAATCAAATCTTCAGGATTGCTTTACAATACATCATCCACAGAGTTTAAAAAAGCACTTTTTAAAACTTATAATGTAATACAGTTATTTGACTTTACAGCTCTTGCCAGAAATAAAACCCTTTGGGATAATGGAGCAGATGTAGCCAGCGCTGCGATATTTTTAAAGAATCAAAAGCCCAATTTTGATAAGAACATTCTTCATCTAACATTCAGAAGGACAAAGGCCACAAAAGATCGAATAATTTTTGAAATTGATGAGTATGACCTTCACTATGTAAACAGAATTTCTGCAATACATCAATTTTTTATTTGGAAGAATAATTTACTTGGCGGTGGTAGAATTAACCAAGTTGTAGAAAAATTGATACAATACGAATCACTTGAGCAATACTTAATTAAAAATGACTGTTCTGCCAATGAGGGTTTCATAGTTGGCTCAAAAGGGAATAAATCACCAGATTTCATATTTGAATTGCCAAATTTGCCTACCACTGCAATAGATGAAAACAATATTGATTTAGAGAAGCTCACCACTCTTGATGCATCTTTAAAATTTCAAAAGATACCCAGGAGAGATTTCTTTGAAGGACCAAATGTCCTTATTTGGGAGAATATTGGAAAAAACTCTTTACCTGTCTTTTATAATGAAAAGGCTTTCTCTTTTAGGGATAAAATTGTGAGTATCATAAGTGAGAAAAAGGACCGAAAAATCTTAAAAAATATTCATCAGTCATTAAGAGAATTATCAGCCTTTTTTCGCTTTTTTATTTTCGCAACAAGTAGTCAAGTTTTGATTAATAAAAACACTGCTATTTTAAAGAAGGACATCCTGAATTTACCCTTTGTTCAACATTCAGAGAGTGAAGAGTTTACAGAGTTTGATCACAAAATTGTGCATGACGTAAATGAATATATGCAAGATTATTTAAGATATGGTGAAAGGTCAAAAGCGGTTGAAAAAATTAAAAAACGAGATATAAAAAAGATTGTTGGGAATTATGGTAATCAATTTTCCAAAATTCTTAATATTGTATATCAAGATCAGGATAAAAGATTTAGATTGAAGAATATATTTGATATTAATAATTCATTTATTGCAACGGTCTTTAGCTATGACAATCAAAAAAATAAAGCTGAAGTTATAGATATAGAAAACAACTTAGAGCTTGAAAGATTAATTGATTTTGAAATTTCAAATAGTCTCGCGTCAACTCGTGTACTTAAAATATATCCACACAAAAATACTATAGTGTTTGTTAAGCCAAATCAATACAAATATTGGCTATCATTAACCGCATATAGGGATGCAGATAAATGCTTTTCAGATTTAACCAAAATAGTTTAATGTGATAGCTGACGAATATCCTAAAAATATTATTAAAGGGGGATCTGCTAATTTCAGCTTTGACAAAAATCGACCAGTTGAATTAATAATAGATTCTTTAAAAAGGACTGTGCCTCACTTTAAATCATATTTGCTTACTAAAATTGATAAAAAATACTTAAACGAAGATGAGCTAACTCAAGTTTTTGTTGAACAATTAGATATACAAATTCGAAAATTAAATCTGCCTTTTGGTGTGAAAAATGAGTACCAAGATATCTATAGTAGAAGTCCCGGATACTCAGACTTTTATTTTCATCCAATTGAAGAATTTAAATCTACTGCTTCATTATTTTCGGTAGAATGTAAACGCCTTCCTGCACCTACTAAATCAAGAGAGAAAGAGTATCTAATTGGTAATAAAAAAAATGGAGGAATTGAGAGATATAAGCTTGAAATTCATGGAAGGGGATTATCAAATTGTGGTATGTTAGCGTTTATCGAGGATAAAAGTACAGATCATTGGCTAAAGTCGATTAATGAATGGATTTATGAGATTGCGGAATCTGACAAAAAATGGAGAATAAAAGAGCGTTTAATTAGAAAAGAGAAGGCGATTGAATTTACATATTTACATTCTGTAGTTTATACAATTTCTCAAAGGAAAGTTAAACTTCATCATTTTTGGCTTTGTTGAAAATAAATAACAAGCTTTACTTTTCATCCTCATCAGAAATATCGTAAACAAATTTGTAGCAAACTTTCGCCCACCACTCAAAATGTTCTTCTTTACCAGTATCGTGATAGTAGTTCAGCTTTCTTAGGAAGTCACCTTTATCTTGCAGGTTTTTCCAATCAACAAACTTACTATAAGCCAACAAGTAAAGGTTTACGAACAGTCGGGCAATTCTTCCATTACCATCATAGAATGGATGGGTAAAAACAAACTTCTGATAGAAACGAAGTACATCATTAACCGGGCTATCACTTTCAAAGTCTAATAGGTGCTGAAAGGATTCTTTTAAATCATTCTCAATATTCTCTGGCTTAGAACCGGTAAACCTTGGCCGTAATTCTTGACGTCTTTGCCCACCAAAATAAACAGACCCAGAACCATCGTGATCAGAACTTCTGAATTCACCATTTATTGAAATAATTTCCTTAAAAATAAATGCGTGATACTCTTTACAAAAAGCAATAAAACTTTCTACACTTACATTTAGCAAGCCATTTTTCGTATAAATGATTTGTTTGGGAATAACAGTGTTATCCAGTACTTCAAATCGAGTCCGCGCCAAACGATTTGCTTCTTCAACATCATCAATGGAGTATTCAGCAGGAAAGAGTTCGATTAGCTCCCGTAATTGCTCTAACTCAGCACTTTCGCCCAAAATCAGCTAATCTGATTTACAAGGAATGTGTAGTCTTCAGAAGCTTTTGAAAAGAGACTTTTGTATTCCTCAATAGAATCAAACATTACTTCCGCTGCTTTATCCGATTTGTCCATATCAAAGATAAAGGCGTAGTGCGAAATGGTGTTGGGCGGATAGTAACCCTGATTCTTGGTTAACGGGAAATTTTTAGCAAATGACTCGTAGGTATAATAATCCAGAATCTCCTGATCAGTAATTCTGCCATTTACTTCTCTCTTGTTAATCCAGGGATCTTCAGCATGGGTTGCTTTAGAAAGCGTGATAGCGTTATAGAAGCCATAGCTATCCAAGATAAAATCTACTACTTCTTTTTCCTCTTTAGAGAGCGGAATGTAGCTTGGAGAATCTTCGATAGGGTTATTTTTATACTCCTTATACTCATGGTAAATACCGGGATTTACCGGTCCATGCTTCCATGCAAAGAAAGCATCAGAAGATTTGATCATCTTTTGATCAGCAACAAGTGTCCATACCTTTACATAGTAGAGAAGTTTTTGGAGCTTCATCGGGGTAATTTCTCCTGGATACTTATTCAGGATATAAGACGCTATGTTGTGTAAAGAATGCATTCGTTGATTTTTTTGGAACACTTAATATAACAAAACTTGCTGTTTCTTATTACCTGAACGTATTAAAAAAGTTATTCATTTCCATATCGGGTAAATGAAATTCTATATTCGTTATTAGAATAAGGCGCATAAAATTTGAAATTACTAAATGATGAGATAGATTTCTTAAACACCAAATTCATTTTTAGCTATAGAAGTAAGGAGTTCGGTTGCAATTGAAAAGGGAATCGAGCCACCTTTTTCTACAACCTTTGTTTTGAATTTTTCCCAAATATTTTGGTTACGAGCAGCATCAATAAATTCCTGGCCTTTCCATTTGATTTCATTTACTTGAACATATGCAAAAGAGCCACCTGCTGTCTCATTGGTTGTGATATCTAAATATCCACCATCTCCAAGAAGCCAAACATGATACCCAATAGTTTCCTCGTCATATCCTTCAATTTCGACAGGCCTAAATCTAACTTCCTCCGCAGGCTCATTAGATACTTTAAATAAAATAGCGCGAATTAAGTCGAGATCTCTTTTCATTCGGAATTGATCATTCATGAGTTTATTTGGTATTTGAAATATAATTTGAGTATTTAAAATGGATAGAAACTACGTTTATTCAAACGATTAATCACAATTCGGGGGAAATCATGCAAGTACTAATCATAGTATATGAATTACATAAAGAGCCAACCAGTGAAGACTATAAAAAAGTATTGAATATCATAAAGAGTTATGATTTTATAAAAATTGGTGGTTCAGAATACTGTATTTATACTAATGATTCTCCACAAACTGTATCCGATAAACTAACAGTATATTTTGATGGAAATGATAGGCTATTGGTAATTAAAGTAACAAACCCCAAACAAGGTTGGTTAAGTAAGGATCAATGGAAATGGCTTAATGATCGTTTGTAATTAAAGTTCTCAAAATATCTTAAAAAGACACTTTAGAACTCGATGATGGACAATTGAAAGGTCGGATCGTCAGTAGTAAATTAATAGAAGTAATAATTATGCGAATAATAATTTCAATTATAATAACCGTTTTTCATTGCAGCAGCAGCCATTCTCAAACTATTCACAAAGATGATCTTCGAGACTTTTCGGCAGTTTTGGTTACAACCCCAGTGAACAAACCTTCCGATTGGCCAAGTGATCAAAAATTTGAAAAGAATAAACCTCTGGAGTCACAATTCCATGAATTTTTTATTGGAAAAGATTCTCGAGAGCTTCAGAATAAGTTTCCTGGGTGGAATGGAACCTCTACATCTACATACTCAATTATTTCAATCCCGAAGAATCAAAGATTTAACTTTGTACTTAATATTCCTGAAGAAAAAATACAATTAGTACTATTTAGGAATAATCAATTTGAGGGGGGAACAAATTATTTAACCATATGGAAAGTCAAAAGAGATAGTCTTGAATTCAAATACCTTTCAGATCAACCGATCTATTCAGGGAATAGAATCAAGGGATTACGTTCTGATTACATGATTAACGGCTCTCGTGAAATTTACTTAGTAACTGAAATGTCGAATGGATACGACTTCATCGACGGGTTAGAGTTTACCTTTTATCAGCTACCTCAGAGTTATGAATTAACTGAAATATTAACAGAGTACTCACGATATACTCTACCGAGTATAAATTCAAAGGATGGTTATTATGAAATGTTTTCTTATGATTTTATACATCCTTATTACCTAATCACCCATTCCTCAAAAATGACTGGAACAAAAGTACAAGATGAGCAACTTGGTGAGTATTTTGAGTTTAAGTTGGACAGCACAAAATCGAATTTATTGAATCTTAGATCAAAGGCTCAAAAATGAAGCAATTTGTCGTAAGGCGGCGACTTGCAAGCAAAACATATAGTTGCCTTTACAGACTCATCGTTAAGTATTTGGGTTTGCTTGTGCACTTCCAGCCAGCAAAGCAATCACCCCATACACATATCCAATAGCTTCAACGATAGCTAAAATAATAAGAACCGTTTCATCCAATTCCCCGGCATTAATTCGTCCGGTGGTAATCATACCAGATATACCCAAACTGGTTAGCCCACCTATGGCGATATCCTTTCCTTCCTGGGGAGTTTCTTTTTTGAATAAGGTGATAAGTGTTGGTACGGATTTGATGACGTTTCTTAGTAGTTTTTTCATGGGTATAAAGGCTAATTTAGGTTAATAAGGCTTATTTACTCCCTCGTTCAAGGGACTGAATGCGTTGTTCGTGTTTGGTTAGTTCTTGGTCGGTTTTGGCTTGGAAGGATTCAATGGACTCTTTTATTGTTTCCAGATCAACGCCCTGAATTTTTTGTTCAGCCCTGATATTGATCATCAGCTCATACCATCGTTTGATTTCATCGGTCTGGTTGTTGATCGAGTCGTAAATGCCGGTCAAAAACAGGCAAATGATGGTCGTAATGATCAGCTCTTTATACTTGCTGAGGTAATGCTCGGGCTTTGGTGGCTTGCTCATAGCGTTGCTCGTAGTTCTGAATAGCTTCAGTTAGTGATATAGTTAGTTTGTTCTCCCGGCAGTAAAACCGTCCGGTTTTTGTCGATTGGTAGTAGTAATGGCCATCAATCCGGAGCCACCGCAGAGGCCGCTCATTGATTTGTTTGCCACTCCACCCGTCCACATGAAGGCCGATAGCCGGAATCTTCTTTCCACTTATCTTGTGAGTGAAATTCCAGTCGAAATACAACCCCACTCCCTGAAAAGGCCAGGTAGTTGCAAGCAGCCAGTGTTGGAAAGGATTTGCCTGTTTGGTAAGCCACTCGGTAAAAAGCAGGCAGTCAATAGCCAGACCTTTACCATGTGATTTCAGGTCGTTATCTCGCCAGGCAGACGTGATTAGAGTTTTTGTGCCCGTCCAATCTCTCCAGGCAAGAAATGAGCGCAAGAAATCCACATCCATTTGGGAGATATCTCCCTGGATTTCAAAGTCGGACAGCGAAAAATTGCCCCCATAGCTTTCTATAAGGGCAATGTAGTCGGCTCGTTTCATGGGGCTATTTCTTGAACTTTAGCCACAGAAAGCCTGCCGCAAGGGCAATGGCAGCCGCTTTGTACTTCATAGGCACATCGCCGTTGACGTATTTCTTGGCGGTATCCACCAAATCCGTTTTGGTGTTTTCGGCTTCGGCATTTTTAACGTCCACTACAGGGGAGGAACCGATACCGGCTCCATTGTTTCCGCAGCCGCATCCAAGGCCGTTATCGGAGGTATAGCTTGATTTACTCATGGGTTATCAGGTTAGGTTAGCGTAAGATTTTAAAGAGGATTCCGGCTCCAACAATACCGGCCCCGGCCAGTGCGATCATCTTCTTGTTGATCGGTTTTTTCTGTGTGACCACCGGCTCACTTTTGGTTATAGGTGGCTGGGCAGTTGCCACAGGCTTTTTGGTCAAATCACGGACCACCGGAGTTACTTTGGGTGGCGTAATTTTGGGCAATTTTGGCAGAACCGGTTTTCTCATCCTGGGAGAAAGCCCCCGAGGAATGGATATGGTTGGTCGCCGAGTAACACCAGTAGATACCGGTCGGATAGCGGTGTTCAACTCAGTGGGTAGTGTCGGGCCGAGTACCATTCGCCCCAAACCGGGGGAGCTTTCCTCGCTGTAGATATATCCGGAAGATGATTTCATAGTGTTTTATTGTGTGTTAAAGATTTGGTAGGAAATAAATCCTGTGATGATGAGTGGCACCAGTACCATGCTGGCCGTGGAAGCTTTGGAAATACCCATTACCGACTCCACGATTTCTTTACGGCGCAGCACATCGGAGGCGTAATTTTGCCCGGTGGTAATCAGGTTCGGATCAATGCCAGCATTTATGGTATTTCTTACTTTTGAGTAGCCTGCGTTGTATGCCGCTACAGCTGGAGTGAGCTTGCCGCCAAATTTGCCGATCAGATCTGCCAGGAACTTGCTGCCATAGTGGATGTTAGCGCGGTGGTCGTTATTGGTATGGGAGCTCGTAAAGTCCGAGTGATACCTGCGGTCGATTTGCATGATGCCGATGCCGTTGCCGTTGTCGCCCGTCCAGTTATTGTCCAACGCCAATCCCATATGGCTTTCCCTGGAGGCGATGGCCAAAAGCAGGGAAACCGGCACATTATTAGCCCGAGAAGCCTCATAGAAGTGCCCCATAATGCCTTTCACCCGAAGGTAGCTGAGCTGGGAAGATATGGACAGCGCGCTGCTCACTTATACAATGGCCTTACAGTTGAAGGTGACTTTTGCGGTTTCACCCGCTCCGATGGTAAACTGATCGACCGGAGCCAATGCCTTTCGGGCCAAAAGATGCGGATGGATATTTAATGAGTTATTCTTGTTCCCGAATAACCCAATTTCCCGGACGGTAATGGGTGTTGCTCCCCGGTTCTCAAAAATACGCTCTACCGGGAAGTAAACCTCGTTGGCCACATCATCGACTACCAATTTTCCGATATGCGTGCCGTGGTGCACCAGTTCTCCATTCCCATATCCGTGTGGAACACCATTCACTTCTGCATTTTCTGGGGTGAGCGAAGTATCGGTCATGGATACAAACTTATTGGAGGTTCCCACGCGAACGCCAAATTGCCAGCCTTCCAGATTCCGATCGACATTGAAGTTTACCCCTGTTCCGCCACCACCTAAACCGGCAGTAAAATGAAACTCGTTTTCCCAGTTGTAGGCAGCGCTTGGGTTGGCAATCCGGTGCAAGATAGACATGAAACTTTCCGTCCAACCACCATTAGTGCCATTGGCGTCCGTATCCTGATTAAAGTTCTCAATCATGGAAATGATCTCGTAATCCAGTGACAAGGTGGAGGTATTTCCAAGACTGATGGGTGCCCCAAGCACGTCCCGAGCCATTAGCATATACGCACTCTTGGCATTGCCAGACATAATGCCAATTTCTCTAATATCTCGAATGGCTCCCGTCATGTTGGTGAACGGTCGGGATAGGGTAAATTTGGAACTCTCCTGGTCGGTAATAAGTGAAGTAATGGACACAGCCCCTTGGGTGCACCCCCGCTTGAAATACCCCGGAAGGCACAAGTCAGAAGCCTTAACCGGCTGATCACTCATGCCAATGATCGGCTCCCAATTTATGGGCAGGTGATAATCTCTGTCTGTCCAGGTATTTCTGTATTTGGCTGCCATAGAAACACCGGAAGTTCCATCCCATACCCCGGTCAGGTGAGGAACAATCCCCCGAATGTAATATTTATACGTGCTATGGCGATCCAAAGGGAATTGCCCGATTGCATTATCATGAAAGTACACGCCGTTCAATCCTTCTAACCCGAGTACTCCTTGTATGGTGATCAAGTCATGTTCCACACCACTGTATTCATGATACTTGTCCAGCTCAATGATGAGATCCTGCCCGGATTCAGTAATACTGGTGATGTTACTGATTTCTTTTCGGGTACTATCTCCATCCCAGTAGTCATCCTGATTCGTTTTACCCATTTGAATGCGCATCCACTTTAGCAGGTTTCCTACAAAGCTTTCGCATTTCATACGGTACAGGTGCCGTTGTTCCAGAGACAGGTCACAGTACATATCAAGACCGCTTGCTGTTTTTCCGACGTTTAAATCCGTTGTAATGATTTTCATGGGGGTTTGTTTATGCAAATATGAGGTTATGTAATGGTGTAGCTGATGTTGGTAGTCAGAGAACTGTTGTTGTTGGCATTAACCTCTTTCACCTGGTCCAGTGGCTCGGGTTGAGAGTGCTCGTGGTCAAAAGCCGCTGGCTGATCCGAAGCAATGGGTTCGGTACGATAGCCCGAAATGGAAGTGGTTGGAAAGTTCGTGCAGTCGATGCTGGTGGTTTTTACCAATACCAACTCCAGCTGGGTTTCGGTAGCCATTCGCCCACGGTTTTTGATATCCAGATCCGGGGGAACCACGACCATGTAGATGTCCGAGATCCCGGTTTTTCCGTGCTCGGTTCGAGAGCGCACGCGGAAATAATGCCGCTGATCAACCAGCGTTTGAGGCAGGTAGAGCTGGTGATAACGAACCATTTCTTCGGGTTCAATGTGAACTTCGGGCGTTTGAAATGGAACCGAGTCGTCCCAGCCCCAGTCAATCTGGCTTGATGCTGGTTCTCCGGTAGCCCACGAGATCAAAATAGAGCCGTCCACAAGCATACCGCTGACGACTCGCATCTTGAAAGCCTCGTTTAGGCCAAATTCCTGCCCGCTAATCTTGCTCATCTCAGCTCGTCCAGAAGATTTCGGTTACTAGCGCTTTGGACTCGTCTCCGGGATTCGTCGCCTCATCCCATAGCCCCATAAAGCCGCCTTTGTAGAGCTCGCCGAACCGGCGTAGATCAAAGTGCAGGGTTTCACCCGCCCGAAGTTTGAAGGTGTAGTACTTGTCCGAGATGCGCTGGCTGTCTAGGGCAATCATCAGTTCGCCTTCGCTGCTGTTTTGGATGATCACCCCCAACCGGTGCGGGTTTTCGTTGACCAGGCGAACGGGCTGCACGCCCTGTTTCATCACCGGGGAAATGGAGGAGGCAATTCGAGCTTGACTGGGCTGGCTGCCTTGCGTTTTTTGCAGGTTTGTAACCAGCGCTTCCACGTTGGCGGCCAGCTCGCAAAGCACTTTAATCAGTTCGTTGAGCATAGCTACTCCGCTGGGATGAATCCGGTTCTTATCTGCACGTAGCTCTCACAAAGGAAACTTACCTCGGCAGGCTGGGCACCATAGTTGGAAGCGTACACGTCAAACGGCACGTTCGAGCCCACCACAAAGGGTACGTTGATGTACTTGTCGTTGAACTCGTCGTTCACCTGCTCCAGGAATACTTCATCGCGAACCGTGGTGTTGTACACTTTCATCGAAGCGGTAATAGCTCCTGGCTGGTTACTGCTCATGGCCATGCGCCGAACCTGAACGTCCACGCTTTTGCTTTTCACGCCCAGATCAATGTTGAGCCCGCCAGCTGGAACCGTGCTATGGCCATACAGGAACCGGGGCACGGGAATCGAAGCTCCAATCTGCTGGTAGGCCGCATTTAGTTTGGACAGGGCAAACTGGTCATAACCGACAATCTGAATGTTTACCGTTTGCTTAGCAGCACCGGTATTGGTGAGTTCAAAAACGATATGGTTGTTCTTTTGAATGATAAAAGGAGCAAATAGTCCGTCAATAGATTTGAACAGATTGTGCACTACCGAGAGCTGGACGCCCCGAAACAGATAAAGGTCTTCGTTTAGACGAGCGGAAATCAAAATGGCATTCATGTTGGCGCTGAACGGGAGAATCTTTCGGATGCCGTAGCGCTCTCCACCCATGCCGTTCATGGTAAGGTGAGCCGTTGCTCCCGGTTGCACCTCAACCGATTTGGCCGGATTGTAAGCTGAACTTTCTTTAGGAGGTAAAAAATTGGAGAGTATCTTCATGGTGTTGCTTTGAGGTAGTCAGGATTACTTGGAAAAAAGAATCCCGCCGGAATCAGCGAACTGAAACCGGCGGGTAGGGATGGATTACTCAACTTCAGCGACTACCATGGAAGCCCTGAGCCACAACTCTCCCTGACCGGATTGGTTCCAGTTCTCTGTGGTTGGGAACACTGAGGCGTCATCAAAATGGACGGCAAGGGAAACCGTCTGGTTGATGGCCAGATCAAACGGATCGGCCAGGCGGTACTCACTGGCAGATTTCATGGTAACAAGCCGGCGATACTCGGCTACGGCGTCAACGGTATTATTGGTGGCCGAGGTAAACTGAATACCGGTTCCAGCAAAGTTGGAGAACTCACTCATGGGAGCGCGGAGGAATTCCTTGTTGTCGTTATCGGCCTGAAGCAGAATGGCCGCGTCTTTGAGCCCGTTCACGATGGCGCGTGCATCGATGCCATTGGCTGGATCGTCTTCAATAAATTGTTTGGTGAGTTCAAAGGATAGGCCCAGAATCCGGCGTTTCATAGCTCCGGGAAACGGGTTACTTACATAGTTGTCCCGCGTTAGTTTTCGATCTGCATTAGCAGGAAAGAAATTAAGGACTGATTGATTTTGCTGTACTTTGCGTGTGTCAAAATAGGTCTTGATGCGCGCAGTAGCTGGAACAAGTGCTTTTTTGGAGATTTTATCGCTCATAACTGTGATTTAAAAGGTTTAGAAAATGGCTGATAGCCGGTTTGGTATTACCAGTACCCCTTTTGCAATGCAGAGCTATGAGGTGTTATTTCTAGACTTCGATGGTATTATCAACCTCTAAAGAATGTTCTACCTCATCCACATGGTGTGTTTTTTCCTGGATTTCAGGCAGGTTGTCATACACGTACCCGGAGCCATCCATAAGACCTTGCTGGGGTGTCCAGTCAGGGGTAATAAATTTGATGACTTCCATTACGCCTTGTACGCCCATACCCATGGCCAAACCGCGAACGTGTTTGTTTTTGGAAAGGAGCGTTAGAAGTACTCCAGCGGTGAGAGGGATACCTGCTCGGGTGGCTTGTTGAATAGTTGCTGAGGCGTTGCCTGTCAGCAAGGGGACGGCCAGGACATTCATCTGGGCTGCCACCGCTTGTCCACCAAGAATATATCCGGCGGTGATAGCCTGCTGCTTGAACTCAGAGACCGCCTTCTCGGTAGTGATTTTGCTTTCTGTTATCATATTACTGCGTCGTTTGTTTGGGTTTTCGATGATTTGTAGCTCGGAAGGGTTCTTGGCGAACACGCGCTCTTTCATAGGTGCCTTCGTTGTTCTGGCGGGTGGCTCAATTAAGAATGCCCCTGCCGTCTATGTTGACGTTAGCGATGATGTACACATCACCGTATTTAAACACCGGTCGCTTGCCCGCATCGAAGTAGTGGAAATAGTGATTGTCTTTGCCTTTTTCGTCATCGGCGTAGATAATCTTATCGCTCACGTACATAATGCGGTCGGCATAGCCGGCACTGATCAGTTTCTCGCCTAAAGGCGGAAACAGCTCATAATCGTAGTCATCTGCCGGGAAATGATGAAACTCCTCAAACATTTCGGCGGCTTTCGGGTCATTGTAAGCTCCCTTGGAGAGCCTCATTAAACTGGTTGGAAACACATAAATAGTGGTGCCTTTGGCGTTGATGATCATCGCCAGATCATCAGATTCGGCTTCCACGCGCTGCATGTAGCCCTTGGCGTCGATGTACTCCAGTTCCTTGACGATGCCGGAATAGACCAGTGGTTCTTCATAGAGGGTTTTGAGTACGCCGTGTCGTTTGGTGGTTTTTGCAGGCACACTGTCCGCCTTGTTCTCACGAAGTTGAGGCGATCCTTTGGGTGCACTGCCTTTTAGCGAACCCACATCACGGACAGTGATCGTTTTGCGGATCTTGTATTTCGGGGCGATCCGGTTGATCTCTTCATACAGCTCGTTCCGGTCATCGTAGCTCACCGCCACCAGCTGGTTGACCACATCGTTGAGTTCGATCACGGTCTTCTGATTGTTTTCGCTTGCGGTTTTAGACGCTTCCAGCTCTGTTTTGGTATCTGCCAGCACCTTTTGAAGTTCAGCCAGCGTTTTCTCGGTCTGCTTTAATTCACTGCTTAGCAGTTCCATGCGGGACTGGGAGGTTCTGATCCACGCTTTTTCGAGTTCCAGGAATAGCTCCGCCAGTTTTCGGGTGATAATCGGCTGCCACTTTTTGATGGTAAACATCCCGGCGGACTCTTTGATGGCCTTGAAGCTTTGCTCGTTTCCAACCTCGTCTTTTTTGGCCTTTTCGGCTTCGATGTCGATGCCGTATTCCGCGTAAAAATCTTCCTCCGTGGCAATGATGTTGCCAAGGTTGCCGGAGATGGATTTGCCCTGTCCGGTCTTTTCTTCCAGCGTCCACCCGAAGGCAGTGGCCAGCTCTTTGGAGGCCATACGTTTGATGGAACCCCACGTCTGCTTGTTGTAGAACGAGCGGTCAGGGATATTGCTGTCGGGGATCAGGTGAAACCATACCCGCCCGTTGGCATTGTTTTCGGGCACGTCCAGCACGGTTTTCATGCGGTAGCCGGAAATGCGTTTGGAGTCGGAGCTAAGCTGGATATCGAGCTGGTACGGCTCGCCGTTCCACCCGTACTGCACGTCTAACAGGTTCTCCTTTAACGCTTTTTCAGCGCTTTCGGGAAGCTTTGAGTTTTGTAAGGCCGATTCCCGCTCTACCACGCTTTTCATGCGATCCTGTTTTCCCTGGATATCGGTGGTCGCCTGCGCTTGGCTGGCTTGGAGTCGTTGCACTTCAGATTCCAGGTTGTCAATCCGGTCATCGAGTACGTTCTTTTGAGCTAAAGCTTCGAAAAATTGTTTTACTCGCGGATCGGAGTTGGTCGCGGCTACCATCTGCTCGTATTCCAGTGACTCCGAGTCGCCACCCGTGGACACTTCACGCACGGTGCCAAAGAACAGGTCATCAATCCAGCTCTGTTTTTTGGAGACCAGTTCCAGCCGGTACTGATCAAAGGAGTCCTGCATTAGGTAGTAGTGAATCTGAACTTCCCCATACTGATTCCCCTGACGAAGCCCGCGCCCGTTGCGCTGCTGGATTTGCGAAGGCGTGTAGGGAACGTCCATGTGGTGCATGTCGGTCGTCCACTTCTGAAGGTTCATCCCCTCGGCAATCGACTGGTTGCCAATTACCACCCGGTACTTACCCTGGTTGAAATTGTCCTGCACTTCTTTCTTAAGCGCTTCCTTGTCGTCTTTGCTACTCACGGAGTAATCATCCCCGTTTTTGCTCGTGCCAATGATAGACCCGTTGATGATCGCAATCTGCTCTTTGGGGATTCCGGCTTTGACCAGCTCGGATTTGATGAGCTGATGGAAACTACCTCCCTGAGACTGATGAAGGCTGATCCAGTCGCAGAATATAATCTGGTTGCGAATAGCAGGGCTGGCTGGATTGGATCGGCTTGCTTTGATCTGCTCCCATTCTTTATTGAGCTTATGGGCGCGTTCGGTAGCTTCTTTTTCGTTGCCAAAGATGCCTTCGCTCCATGTGTGTTCTGGTTTTTTGGGCTCCAGTATATGCAGGGGCTCATACACTTCTTTCTTTTCATCCCAGACCACCCAGTAGCCGCTCTTTTCTTTTACCACACCCTTGCTGGTAATGACCTCAATATGGGATGGGTTCTCCCGGAGGTGCGGAGGAGTCACGGCAATCTGTCCTCTGCCTGGCCGGTGAAAATAGTCGCCGTATAGGTCTTCCGGCACCATTTCGGGAGCGGGATTGGAACGGGCCCCGTAGGAAGCGGCCACGTTTTCGACCATTGCTCCAAGCTTGAGGTAGGATCGGTCGATACCTTCAAAATCCTTGTCGTACACCCGCAGGTCGGTCGCAATTTTGCTGCCATCGCCGGTAATTACAAGAAAGTTGTCGCGGGTTTCGCACTGCCGTTCTTTCATGCAGGCGATGACCTCGTTGGCCCGGAGGATAATGTCATCAAAAAGAAGCTTATGCAGCTCGCTGGGCTCAATAATCACGTTTCGGGTACTGGCCTTGGGGCGCTTGAATTTGGGTTCGAGCACCTTGGGTTTTCCATCCTTGCCATTGACCGTTTTACCGTCCTCATCCTGAATATAGTCTGGGAATTCCTTGTAAAAACCAATCAGCTGATCGTAGCTCTTGATGTCCATTACCTCGTCAATGATCTTGCGCATTTCCGGCAGGTTGTAGTACCCGGCCACCACACGCTCGGAGCGGTATTCTCCGTTGGTCTTTTTGACGATCTTTTCTTCTTCCCGGACAAACAGGTTAATGAAGTTATCGAGGTTTTCAATTTCGTATTTGGCCAGCAGATCCGGGGCGCATAGGTTAAGCATGTGCCACACCTCTACCGGAGAGTTCACGACCGGGGTTGCGGTAAGCACAAACACGTTTTTATGGCCCACTTTGCTGAACAGCCACCGCGTTTTTTGCAGGGTGTCTTCGGCTCGCTGGGAAGGCTTGTTCGCCGAGATTCCCAGCTTGGCGGCTTTGGCCGAACCCAGGGCGTTTTTGTAGAAATGCGCCTCGTCAAAGAACAGGCAGTCCACGCCCAGCTCGTCAAAGAAAATATCGGTTTCAAGGCGCTTGGAATGCGCCACATTGCGGAGCTTGGTTTCCCATTCTTCCATCTGCTTTTCCATGCGTTTCATCATGGAGGTTTTGGCCGCTTTCGAGATGGCCTCGTCTTCTTCAAGCAGGTCCTCAAAATTTTCCAGCATTTGGTTGAAGTAGTCGATGCGCTCCTGGTAAATACGAGCCTGCTCTGCCGGAGACAATGGAAGTGATTTAAAGGCGTGGTCGGCGATAAAGATAGCGTCCCAGTTGTAGAGCTGGGCCATCGTAAGTTCTTTATGCTTGTCTCCACCGGCCATTTTCATGTTGAGGACTTTGGCGTCTGGAAAGAGCATCAGGTATTCTTCCACCCATTTTTCCTGCACTTTGCCGGGCACGACAAACATCGGTTTTCGGGCGGCTCCCTGCTGGAGGAGCACTTGGGAGGTGATAATGGAAGCCAGCGTTTTTCCGGCTCCCACATCGTGGCAGTTGGCACCTTTGCCGTTCCACACCAGCTTTTCGGCAATGGCGCGATTGTGCTTGTACACGGTAAAGTCTTTCACCCCGTAAAAGGTGTCGCTCATGCCTCGAACCCGAAGGGTGCGCCCGTCAAAAGGCGGGTTGATCACCGCGTTATAGGTATGGTTGTAGGCGGCCTCGATCATGCCTCGGACTTCGGAGGAAGCTTTGGTGCGCACCCAGTTGTTGAACTTTTTGGGCACGTGCGTAAGCATCCGGTTGTTGTTCTGGCGCTGTATTTTTCGCGCCCGTTCGATGAGCATCTGACCGCGTTCTCCCTTCATGGATTGCGCTTCTTTGAGCGTCATAGACGGCATGAGGTTGTCGTCCTCATCATAGAATTTCAGCGGAAAGGTGCTGTCCTGAATGTACGAGGTAATGATTTTGGTAAATGGCGTCTCGCCCCAGCCCAGGTTGTTGTCGTCGGGGGTTTCATCGCCCGTGCCCACATAACGGCCCCATTTCCGAAGCTTCATGTAGAACCGGTTGCCGAGCTCGGCTTTGTCTTTGACAAGGCCGATTTCCACTTTGTCGTAGTTCATTTCATCTTTGATCCACTCTTCAATGGCTTTGGCAGGCAGGTAAGTAAACACGTGCTGCGGGTCCACGGTAATGTTGTACACGTCGATCCATTCGGGCACCACCTCTTGTAGCGCCTTGATGTTCTTTTCCAGCTCGTGCTCCTGGGCCAGTTGCAGTTTCTCGCGCACGTTACCCGAGAGGTACTGGTAGCGAAATTCGTGGTTTGACGTGGCCGGATTCCAGTAAAAGTCAGGGTGATCTTCCAACGCTTTTTCCAGCTCCTCTTTGCTGGTCGTGCCCCCTTTGTACACCGATTGGTAGAAGTCAAGATCTAAGGTCTCACCAATACTGCGCCCGAACATGGCCAGCTCAGCCAAATCGTCAGAATCCTTTACCGCAGGCACATAGTTGCGATTGAACATAGAATCGGCGTCGATGATGTCGGCGTGCACCAGCTCTCCATTAAGCGGATCTCGTTTCACAAGGGTCGTGAGCTTGTAAAGCCGGTTGTCAAACTTGAACACCTTGCGAATGTCTTCGTCTTCATCGGGAACCCCGTACTGCTCGATGTGACCCGATAAAAGCTGCTTGAATTCAGCACGGAGGGCGTCTTTTTCGCTCGTTTCCTGCGCCAGTGCGGTTATATAGTCGTCGTATTTGTCCAGCAGCTGACAGGCCGATCGGGTGCGCGCCTCCAGTCCGGAGCCGCCTTTGAGGGTAAGCCGCTTGAAAAACCGTCGCTGTTTCTCGTAAAAATGGTTCTCATGGAAGACGATATTTCCCGGATGGTACGACCTTGGCAGGTTAAGCATAATGCCATCATCGGGAATGTTGTACAAGGGCATCTCGACCGGAAGCGAGTAAGGAAAAGTCAGCCCGTCAGAAAGCACGGAGTTAATAACAGATTCAGAAAGTTCACCTTTCACTCCCATACGGGAATAAAACTGTACGTGGTGCCCCTGAATATGCTCACCCAACACGTGGTTTGGGTGTTCTTTATAGTACGGGTTGTAAGAAGCGGTATAGGTTTCACCATTATAGGAGACCTGACTTTCAATCAGCTCCTCTTGGGCAAAAAGTCGGTTGAGTTTCGAGTCCACGTCCGGATGAATGTCGCCCTGATGCTCTCCATATTTCTGGAAGAAAAGAATATCGGTAGTTACCGTGGTATCGGCGTTGTCTTTAAACGCCGTAGAAGGCAGCCGGTAGGCCCCTACAAAATGGGCGCGTTGTATCATAGCCTGACGAATGGACGGGTCTTTTTTATCCATTGTGCCCGTCGAGGTGATCACCGCCAAGAAACCACCGGGTTTAAGAGCGTCCAGGGATTTTAGGATAAAGTAGTCGTGAATGCGTGGGCTCATTGGGGCCAGCGGATCGCGGGAAGTATGAATTTTCAGGTCCCCAAAGGGCACGTTCCCAACCACGCCAGTCAGGTTGTATAGGGAAAGATCGGTGTCGGCAAAGTTTTCGTGGCGCACGGTCTGCATTGGGTATAGCAGACTCGCAATACGGGAACTAATGGCCGAGCGTTCGATCATGACCATCCGAAACTTGTCGCGGTCGGGAAGGAATCCGGCAAAGTTGCCCACGCCAGCGCCTGGCTCTAAAATATTGCCACCCGTGACACCCATTAGTTGAAGCTTATCCCAAATGAGTTTGACCACGGGGTACGAGGTGTAGTGCTCATTTAGCAAGCCCCGCTTGGACTGCTCGGTGGATTCGGTGTAGCCTAACCCGCCCGCCCCGGTGTAAGAGCGGAGTAGGTCGATATCGGATTTGGTAATCGCGCGGTCTTCTTTTTGAAGCACCCCGATGGCCGCTTCGTTGGCTTTGCGACGCTCGGAGGCGGTTAGCTTGATGGGCGCAAATTCCGAAAGTTCGGTGTCGCTAAACCTAAAAGTTGATTGGCCTGATTTCTTTTTGGGCTGTTTGGCAGGTGTTGGTTTCTTAGATGTGGCTCGGTTAAATACCCCGTCAAAATCGACGCCGATGATGCGACCGTGTGCCCTGAAAAGCTCCAGGGCTTCTTCTCTATGCTCTGCCGGAAACTTGTCCAGCTGAAATGCCAAGGCCAGTTTACCTATGGTCTGCTCAAAATCTGCCTGAAGCTGTTGGAGCTCGCTGCCTGGATTAGACCGAAGGGTAAGCTGGGTTTCAAGCGCTTCCAAATCGACCAAATAAGGTTCGAGTTTTTCCGCTGATTCGGTGTCGCCTTTGTCGGCTTTCCACGCGAGTTGGGTGAGTTCTTCCAGGAGTGCCCCGTTAAGCTGGCCCACTTTATAGGGCTGGTGCGAGGCCGCCGAAATCATGGACATCCGTTTGGTTTTAACCTGGATTTCGACCGGGTACTGCCCGTCCACTACGAGGATAAAATGATGGGCGCGGTAGCCATTCGCTGGGTTTTTATATTTGTCTTCGTGTTCCCACACTTCGCCCAACTCGCCCGAAAGGATACGCTCCACCATCTTATCCACCTGCTCCTGGGTTTCAGCAATGGCCATACAACCCGCCACATCGGTCAGGCCGGTAGTGTATTTTTCTCCGGCTTTGGTGGCCATTTTTTCGGTAAAGGGAAACCTTTTGCGAATGAGTTTCCCTAAAGTGGAATAAATTTCTTTAATTCGGCCCTTTACCACCAAGGCCAGATTCATAGCCAATAGCCCTTTCATGACTTTCTTTAGGGCCGGGATATAGTTGTTTTTCGCCTCAATCACGGCCTTGATCTGCGGTGCCAGTTCGGCCTCAGAAACCGGGGCGGTATCTCCCGGAGTAAGCGGGTTGGGATCATCAATATTGACAATCCCGTCGGAGTCCCAGTCGCCCAACCAGTGATCAAAGTCGCCGGTGGACAGGTGGGTAATCTGGTCGATATTTGTTTTAACTACGGGCATGGCTTAGCTAAGGACTTTTTCTAAAAAGGCATCGAGTTTGGCCTGGCTTTTTCGGGCGGCTTCTAGGTCTACTTCAGCCTTTGGAGGCGTCTGCTCTTTAGGCTTAGGTGCTGGTTTGGATTTCTTTACCGCCGATTTTTTCTTGGCGGTTTTCTTGGTGGGCGGAGTAGGTTTGCGCTTAGGTGTTTTCTTGGCTTTGGCTTTGCCGGTTGGCGGGCAATCCGCGGTGCCATCTTGCAACTTTTCCTGCCTCCGGTATTCTCGCGCGCCCAACACTTTCTTTGCATGATCCTGGGCCAGAATCTGTACTTCCAGATTTCCGTGCTTTTTCACCAGCTGAGCCCAGGAAGCCGCAAATCCGCCTTTGGCCCCTTCGGTGCAGATCTGGGTTTTCAGCTCCCCGTCAATGAGCAGCTCCACGATGTAACGTTTGTTGTAGTAGTCGGGCACATAGCGAATGCTCAGTGTTGCCCGTTCGGACTCCCCGGAATGCTGTTTGGCGTAGCACGGCATTTTGGAGCCGAGCAGTGAATTCACCCGTTTCCAGGAGCGCAGTTTGTGGAGGGTATTGATTTTTTTGAGTGAGATCGTAAATGGCAACTCTACGGGATTATCGCGTGGCTCGCTGTGCGTGGGATTCATTAAATAGCTTCCTCTTTTTGAGGCCCAATGGGCTGCCTGCTGTTTAGTGAGACCAAATTCATCCTGAAAAAAGTCGATGAGTTCCTCATCAGTTGAGGTCTCATTATTAGAAAGCTGGTCTTCCACGCCTTCATGCTGGCTTTGCGTAAGCGGGGGAATAATTTTTAGAGTTTCGGCAGTGGCTAATGTGCCAAATGGAACATCGATGGCATTTAATAACTGATAGCGGTTTTTTTCGGTCTCAGCCAGTCCCTCTTTGGTTACTTTAATTTCAATGTCGCATTCGTGTGCGATACTGGTGTTGCCCTTATACTTGCCATCTTTGGTCGCATGTGCCACCATGATGAACCCAATGCCATGTTCGCGGCACCACTGTGCCAGTTCTACCGTGGAGGCGTCTTTGGCGTCAATGACAGAAATAGAATCCAATACGCAAAAGGCAGATCTGTTTTTCAGCAGGGTTTCTTTTAGCGATGTGAGTGATTTCCACTTAGTAAAGTTCAGGTTGTTGTGGGTCGCTTTTAATCGCTTGACTCGGTCAATGAGTGTTTTACCGAAATGTTCTTCGGCTGGTATATATTCGACTCTACCGTGCTGTGCAAGAGCGTTTGCAAGGCCTAAACTGAAGGTGGACTTTCCGGCCCCTTTCTCACCCCAGATAAAGATGACGGCATTTTTCTCCGGTTCCCCAAGAAGTGTACCATAAGGTTCGGCAATCTTGATGCCTTTGATGTTTATTTTTGCCAGTTCTTTGGCGCTCAGAGTATTCTGGATGTCCATATCAACGGTTCCTCATTTTTTTAGCGATCACAATTAAAGCACCGATGGCAATGCCAGCCAGAACAGCTTTGGTCAGCATGGCTTTTTTATCTGTTTTCATATTTAATGGAGCATTGGATACCCCCAGTTTTGAAAGTAGTGTTGGCCCGGCCTCTCCGGTTACCGGAAGAGAATACCTACGTTGAGCTTTCATAACGGCAGATTGGGTTTCACTTCCAAATTTTCCGTCAATACCATATTGAGGTAGATCAAATCCTGCTTTTTGCAATCCTGCTTGGAGCCTGATTACCTGTTGTCCTGAGGCGCCTTTACTGAGAGTCATTTCTTCGATGTTGAGTTATACGTTCGATGTGCAAGCACACCTATTGTGATACCGATCAGAAGCGTAGAGCTATACTTTATCAGTGGTGATTTAGCTGAGGATGATAAAGGATCATCGGTAGTTAATTTCTTTGCCAGAGCCACCAAATCCACATACTCGAAGTAGGCGTCAATGACTCCGGCGTTCTGTTCATATACCCTGGTGATACCTGCTTTACTGGTGGTCAGGTTGGCCAGGTTGAGTCCCATCGTGGCAAGCTGGCCGCGACGACCACTTGTGGCGCTCTGAAGTTTCCCCGCAAACAGCTTAAAGGCGTTTTGCGAGGTGCGTTGCAGGTAATCGTCCATGCCGTGTAATGCAGTACCGGTATGTGGTATAAAAGTTGATTTCATTCGGCAGGTACTTTAGGAGCTAAGGCTTTTACACCCGCCCGAAGTCCAGGGAGCATGGGGGCTAAGAAATAAAGCCCCGCACCAGCAACCGATATAATGATCACCCGTTTGAGTAGCGTATTCACCTCCCCAAGGGTGTTACCCGGTCCAAGTTCGGGCATCTTGTACCACGACTCGGTGGGTGGAGAATACACCCCGGACTGCTCGCCGGTTTTCTGGTCCAGGTCGAGGGAAATGGGTGCGGACTTTTCGATGAGATCTGAAGCGGGTAGCTTGCTTAAATCAATATCATCGGGGTACACTTCAAAAACCACTTTATGGCCCGAGGTGGGAACAAACGAACGGTCAAAAACGAGTCGTCCCTGTGCGCGGCAACCGTCCATCATCGACGTTCCGAACCGCTGGAAGCCTAATACAGACCCAGTCTGCTCCGACCGAACCACCACAAGGGCGTCGGGGCATTGCCCCCAGCTGGCCAGAAACGGAACAAACAGCACTTTGGCCCAATTCCGGAAGGTTTCAATTTCAAGGTCAAGCGAAAACGGAACCCCGCTGGGCGGGTTCCCCGAGGCGGGGTTACGCCCGATAATGCGAAGTTCTACAGCCTCGGAGCTTATGATATTGCTGGACAGGTTGAGCTGCCCGAGTCCGGTGTCGATATATCCTGATTGCGCGTTCATTTTACCTCCTTAGCAAGCGGTAGCCTACATAAAGGCCACCTGCGATTAGTAAGGTGTTCTGGTTATCCCGAATCCACTGCGAAAGTGAAATCGGCTGCTCCTGAAGTCGCTGGCATAGTTTTTTGGCCGCAGGCTCTTCGCCTTCGCCCATTTCTATGACCTGCATATCCGGCTGCTCGTAAGAAGTATCTTCCGTGTCAGGCAATACCATAGGGGCATGGCCACCTGGAACGCCACCGTCTAAATACGTTGAAATTCGTCCTGCTTGCATACTTACTTCTTCAGCACTTTGAGTAGAATGATCCCACCGACTATGGCGATTCCTGCTATGCCCGCATACTTGATCAACTCTCCCGAGCCGCTGGGAGCAGGTGCGCCTTGGCCGGGATATAGCACCGGCGGTTGTCCGCCTCCAGACTTGTTTCCGCCTTTGTTGACGACCCCATCTATGGTCACCACGGTATCGGTTGCGGTCTTAAGTAAGTCGTTGATAGAGGTTAAAGCCGAGCCAAATTTGGTTTGGGTGGGCTGGGAAACGATAGCTGCTCGTTGGTTGAGAAGGTCAAAACTGGTATAACCGCTGGGTTGTTTGGTCATGGGACAGGCCTGCTTATTTAGAAGATTTCTTTTTTCGTTTCAGCATCAAAACCGCCAAAGCAATAGCTCCGGTAAGAGCAACTCCACCCACAGCGATACCCGACTTCATGGTCGAATTGGCTGTCTGCTGCTGGGAAGCGGTAGTGGTAAGATTGGTCTGGAGCGCCTGCATCATTTCTTCGCGCTGGCCTTCCCACTGGGCTTTCTTTTGAAGGGAAGCTTCGTGCGCTTTGCAAAGCGCCTGACTTTTCTCACGTTGACGGCGGCAGCTTTTCAGCTTGCCAAACATTTTGCCTTTACAGCTTTGGTTGGCGTACCGGCACGGGTCGGTTTCTTCCCAATTGCCCAGTCCGGGACTGATGGCCACGGCAATCACCGCATTTTCCTCTCCAATGACAGTATCCTCTAAGGGAATGATAAATCCACTTTTACTCATGGTCTATTTATTTAGAAGCATATACCCGCCACCAATCAGAACCAAGGTTCCAATGGCAAGACCAGCATACAGCCCCATTTTTTTGGTTTTATTTGCTGCTTGTTGTTGAGTAACCCAAACCGGGGAAAGTTGCCCGTAGCGATTCAGTTGCTGAACCGCCGGGGCACCAAGTTCATCTATAATCTGTGCGTAGCGCTGAAGTGTGGCATTATCCTTTTGGGAAAGACTGATGACCTCGGATTGCACGCCTCGCTGCATGAGGTGATCTCGAAGGGCTCCGCGCATTTGGCGCTCACCAGAATCCTTGGCTCCAAATATGCTGGACAAGGTATTTTTTAGCGTCATCCCGGTACTGGCCATTGTTGTAGCCGTGGTGAGTAGCGTAATAGGGTCAAGCCCCAAACCTTCCGGCATCAGGTTGGTGACGTGCCTGGATTTTTTAATGAGCCGCTCATCAAATACGTAACCTGGATATTTCAGCACAGTTGTATCGAAAGATTTCCAGCCGGTAGGTGATTGGTACACCGCGTAAATATGGTCAAAGTGACGTCCCGTTCGCGAGACAATGCGAAAGCCCGTTTGAATACCTAAGCTTTGCAGCAAGGCAGCACCTAAAATGGCATGATCATCGCAGTCACCGGCTCGCTGAGTAATGGTGACAAAGGGCGATTGAATACGCTCGACATCCCATGGGTCGCGCACGTAATTCACGTTGCGCACCATCCACTTGTATATGGCGGAGGCAATAGCGTCAATGTTTCGCAGGTCGGGTTGTCCGGTAAGCCGGTGTCGCCGGATTGTGCTTGTAATTTTGAGAGCAAGTGAGCGAATGCGCTCGTCGCCGGTATATTTAGTAACCAACCTGCTGGCTGCCGAAATTACGCCTTCCACACCGGGGTAGGCCTGGCGTCGTGTAGAAAGAGGTACTGTGGATGCTTCCAAAGAAGCATCCACAGCCCGTGCTCTGGCATGTTGCTGCTGGGTATCTGGTAATATCTGTACGTAGCCACTTTGCATCAACGTATCAACCCTTTGGTAAGCTGGCTAATCGAGTGGACGGGATTTTCCTTGATTCTTTTATGGGTTAAAGATGCCAATCCATATGTGGGAAAATTTTCGGTAATTAGGACTCCAATAAATTGTCCATTTCGGGTCACGGTGGTAATACTTGCTTCCTCGGCTATGGAGAACAGCTGATTTCGCAGTTGGGAGATCGTTTTAGTTTGGACTGTCCTCATGAGTGGGCAATTGGATTAGTTCGCGTTATGTATAGCTTCTGCAGTTCTGCAATTACATCAACCAATAGCGCTTTTTCTTCTGGTCGAAGTGAAAAAGTACCCGACCAAATGAGTAATAGGTTGGTGGCAGCACTGGCAGAGATACCGGCATAGGTCGAAAATTGCCCTGATCCATCCACTAAGGGATATATACTTTCTGCAATTCGTTTCGCGCCGATATCTCTTTCCAATGCCCTTCTGCCCAATTCAATAGCGATACTGATCCAGTCCTTGGCCGTCAAAGGTCTGTTTTCAATGCCCTGAATGATTCCAATTTGTGATTGTATGGCCCGTACATAGGTTATATAGCGGGCCGCAGAGGGGGAGTCGATAGCCATAAAATCCAAAGCAGCCTGTATTAATTTTTGATAGGGGAAGTGCATGCTCATTGATTGGGGGTAGTTGGGTTATTTGCCTGAGTTTGCTCTTTCGGCTGAGCTTCCTCTAGAAGGGGCTCTGGTTGTGATGGCCTGAAAGTTTCAGGAAAATGTTCTGTAGGTTCACCAGATGAGGTTGCTTCGTTTTCAAGTGCAGTGTTAATGGTCTCCGAAGGAGGTGTATAGGTTGCAATAGGGCCTAATCCATGCCGCTGCCCAACGATGATGCTTATTAATCCGCCAAGGGTATCAATTACCTCCGGGGTCTTTTTGACGAACTGTTCTACAAGTTGATTTCCCGGAGACTGCTGAGCATTTTGATATTCCAGGTCTTTTTTGAACTGTTCACGGTCCAGTTTTTCAATTTCTTTTTCCAATTCATGGACCTTTGACGTGTTAGCTTCTTTAAGCCCATCGAGTTTATCTCTGAATTCCTCCTTCAGCCTGGCGATCTCATTCTGGTGGGCTAACAGTAATTCGGTTTTATCTTGGGAAAGGTCTTTTCTGGCTTGAAAAAGCTCGTCGGTAATCTGTTGGATTTTGCGATTTGCATCCGTTAGTTGTCCTTCGAGCTGGAGGCAGCGCTCGTGGTAATAATTTCCAGCCATAGAAAACTTAGCCGGAATATTCATACTCGAATAAAACTCAGCCGGCGGTCGGCCGGGAGAAGCTTTTATAGCTCCGCCTATTTTATCATCAGCAAGCGTGTCGTGTATATGTTCTGAATGATCTGCCATCTGTGTTCTGTTTGGTTCGAACACAGAATAGGCAGGATATAAATGGAGTTAAATGGCCCTTGGAGGAATAACTGGGGATGTGAGCAAGTAAAAATTTTCTGTAAGCACAAAAAATTGGAAAAAATTTATTGAGTGAATTGGAATTATTCTTTTTTACTCAATTTGTTTTTTCATGCTGAAAATGACCTGCTCAACTTGTTCTTTAGCAACTACAAAATGAGCGGGTTTTCGGGTGCGTTGATTGATAGCCATGGGACGGGGAGAAAGAAGAGGACGCACGCAATCATAAAAAAGGCTGCTTTTCATCCCCGTTTTTTCCTCTACATATACCTGGGCTTCTTTGATGGTCATTACTTCGCGGTCAATTATTTCTTGCATGGATTTTTCAGTCTGCATGGAGTTTCTAATTAGTGATGGTTATGTATTGATTTTCCGGTAAAACTCATTTTATTCCAAAAAAATGTTTCAAATACCTAAAAATTACACTGAGGCATATTTAAAGGCTGATTTCTATGAAACATTTCCTGAAACATGCCTGTTTCACGATGGATTGCGTTTATTTTTGGGGTAAATAATTTCAATGATTTAGAAGAAATACCCGTGAAACACAGATGAAACATTCCTGTTTCAGTAAAAAGGGTGAATGTTTCATGGTGTTTCATAAATGTTTCAGCAAAAGTTTCATAAAAAAGTGTATTAAAAGTATCATAAAGTATGTTTTTAGTATTTTGAAACATTGAAACATAGATTTTCTTCTTTTTCGGTCTTTTCTATTCTATAGCTAAAAAAATAGCTCACGCCGAAGCTATTTCTTCTTTAAACAGTTCGGTGTTTTCCGTCCAGGGCTGGCTTCCAGCAGGCTTAAATTTGTCCCAGTTAAAGGCGTTGCGAAACAGCTCGTTTTCTACCGCATTCGGGAGGTAATAGCCCCGCTGACGAATGGTATCGGTCTTTAGGTTGCTGTAACTGTCAACAATGGTCCAGTTCACCACCTTAAGTTCGCCTTCCGGAGTCAAATCGCTTAAATCCCGAAGCTTCTCATCCACGATATCACGGCGAACCATGCCATCGGTGCCTCTTTTTTCGTATTCGTAGATGTCCCAGATCGCCTTGGCCCAAATTTTGAGTGTGCCGTCCTTGGTCCAATTGAAATGATGTACGGTGACCTTCAAAGATTGGATAAGTGTACCGATGGTTTCAATAAATTCGGTAAGCGGATCTTGAGAAGAGTAACGGATGGCTGTTTTAACGACTTCATCCCGAGCAAAAAGGAAAAGATCTTCCCCGGTAACCGAGAGAAGCCGTTCCTCATTACGCTCCTTGGTGAAATTGCGGTAATAATCATCGTACATGGCTTTGTCTTTGATCTCTTCCAGCTCGTCCAGCGAACCCGATATCAGGTTCCGGTAGTCAGGATTTAGCCAGTAGGAAACCGTAACCAACGAGGCAAACTGATTAATTTGCCGGTCTTGGAGCACCACATCCTTCATTTTATCACCCAGCTCGGTTTTAACCGCATCTTTGAGCTTGAGCCGGATACGTTCCATGTCCCTTATAAAGTCTTTTCGGTTGAGCAGGTGGTAGTTTTTTAGAAAAGAAAGCATAAGCCGCTGTAGGGTAACCCGATCATTGAGTAGCTCTTTTACGTGATCTTCTGGACCACGGGTTTTTTTGCTGTAATGAATGATTAGCGAGCGGCTAAGCAGGTGATCGGTGGCGGGCAAAAAGTTGCTGCAAAACAGAGGCATGGTACGCACTACTTTATGTTCCTTGCCCCATTTGTTGCCTTTCTTGATGTTAGTAGGTCGTGGCTTGAGTTCAAACCAAGAGTTCCAAATCTGGTCTTCAATCTTGGCTTTTTTACCAGGAACTTGAGGAACGTGCTCATCTATCCATTGGGGGATGTGGGATTTTTGCTCCAGCGCCTCATCTACCGATCGGGCCGGTGGTGTGTTCAAACTATCCAGGTGATTTATTCCAAAGAAATCCTGAATGAGCTTAGCCATTTCTCCTTTACCCACGTTTCCTTCACCATACAGGTAGAGAAAGATGACATGCTTGTGAAGCGTGTAGATTTCGTCAAAAAAAACAAACGCAAACACGTAAGCGATGATAAATTTCCCCCAAAGTCTGAAATCTGTAATGCCTCCAATCATGCCACAAAAGTGATGCTCAACTTCCACGAGTTTTTTATAAAATTCTTGGTCATTGTACAGGCTTTCCTGAGCATTTTGGAAATAACCATCAGGATTGGCTATCCCTAAATCATAATGCGGTAAGTGAATAGCATCTTCTGGGGGCTTTAAAAACTTGTTATCGCCTACGGGAAAAGCTCCATCTCGCTGGGCAATGAGTTTAATGTGATCAAATGGTTTCTTTGGAAAGCTTACCAGCACGTTACCGGCAAGTAAATACCGGGTTTTTTCAAAAGAAATGATCCCAAAGTGATCAAACTCACGGACAATGCGGGGTTTAAACTCGATGTTTACATGCAGCCAAAAGCTGCGCATGTCTTCGTTCTTCATGTTTTTCACCTGGAGCACGTCTTTATTCCATACGCTTTTGGAAAATTCCTCTACGCTGTGGGTTTGACCGGGCTCGAAATTGAAGGGCTTGTACATGGGAATGCCTCCCCGAAGGTACCGGAGCTGGCCAACATAGGTGCGTTCCCATTCTTTCTTTTCCGGATTCCATTTTTCGATAATGGACTCCAGTATGAGATCAAAATCGGTTACAGGTACTTTTTCTCCACCCCGTTTACGTACCCATTGGTAGTTGTCGAAATCCCGTTCGTATTCTTTGGCTGCGTTTTCTTGAAATTTTTGGGCCAACCAGCGCTCATAGTCAACGGCCAGGTTCATTTCCGCATACTGCCGTTCGGAGTCTTCTTTTATTGCAATAAATTCAACCATATTGAATTCATTGCCCTCGGAATCAGTACAAATTTCCGTGTCGAGGTTTAAGGTGAGAAAAGAATCGGGATTGTTTTCAGAAAATACATTCGGAATTCGTTCAATAAGTATGGTTGTATCTGCTAAATGGGCAAATTCTTTAAACTCTTTACGCAGATACCAACGCCAAAAATCGGCGTTGAACATTGGGTTTGTCATTATGTGGTCAATTCTTTGAAATTATCTGTTGCATAAGTGATGTACACAGACCGGGTGATGTTGTCAGGTATCCCTGCAATGAGCTGTATCACATCCTTATTTGTAATTTTTTGGGTAGTCTGAGCGGAGCAATAGTCCACCCAGTCCATTTCCTGGAATTCTTTGGAATAATCTGGAATAGCGAATACTTCCAATTCAGCTTTTAAAGCCGCTTCAAAGGAGGGTTTAAGTATTTTCCAGGAAGTGTCCTGAGCAACGAATATGATTTTCTGCGCTCTTTTTCTTAAAAGTTTTGCAGCTTCAAGGCTTAGCTGGCCATCTATGAAAAGAAGTGGTGTGAATGGTGCGATGCCTTGTTTAAATGCTATATAAACTTTCCCGGTTTTGAGGATTTCGGACTTCACCGAGGAATAACCTGGAAGTGTGTCGTCTTCTTTTTTTACAGCCTGTTGAGATTTCTTCCTACTTTTATGTGATATGGTTAGGTGATATCGGTCGGCCAATAAATAAATGACTTCAGTAAAGGTCAGCCCATCAAAAAACTCTACGAAACTTATGGCATCACCCCATGCCTGGCAGCCAAAGCATTTATATGTGCCTTTATTCTCATGCACATAAAAAGATGGAGTCTTTTCAGAGTGAAATGGACAACACGCCTTGTAGTAACTGCCAGATTTTTTTAAAGAAATGCGTTCAGAAATGATTTCGATAATATCATTTCTGGATGCTTCCCTCACATGGGGTATCGCTTCGTAGAATGTCAATCAGGTTTGATCTATTGCAAGATCACTCGGTTAAGTTTTTGTTTAGCCTCAATCAGAATAACTGCGACTTTTTTGATATCTGAGTTCTTTTTATCCCGAATCAGTATTGAAAAATCATTAAGATTCACATCGGTATCTATGAATGCAGCAAGTCCCCAAATAGTAGTTCTTAAATCTTTAGTAAGCGGCTTCCTATTCATTAAGGTGCCTCTTTAGTTCCGAGACATGTATTAGGTGTTTACCATTACAATCTCTCTTGATCTTCTTGTACCTGCCTTTTCCGGCATAATTTGAAACAGATTTAGAATTTATGTTAGCTAATAGCGCGAATTCTTTTGAATTCAGCCATTCTTTGTTTTGTAGAAGAGTATCGTTTACCAGTGACCGTATCAGCTCCAATTGATTGGAAAGTCCATCAATTGCATTAATTATTTGTTTTTGTTTTATCTGAGTCATTTCCATTTAAAAATTCTTCCCAAATACTTGGGTGCTTCTTTTTGCTTTGATTAATGGTTCTATTTATTACTTCACGTATCCAAGGGGTTTTGTCAGTGTCTTGCGCTACCCGAATTAAAGCGGCATGTGAAATCCCAATGGAACCATTTGGCTTAGTTAGAGTGTTAGCAAAACCTTTCAAACTTCTTTGACTGATACCCAACGCAAACTTTAATTGTGAATGTGTATTAGGTATTTGATTAGACATAATAATATTTAGTTACTTACACACTGTAAGTAGATGAATTATAGTTAATTAACGAATTGGCAAAATTACAGATTAAATGCATTCAAGCACAATCAAAAAAAACAGTATCGCCGAAAGAATTATATTAATTAGTAGTAAATATGGTTCGGCTAAAGAATTTTTAGACAAATGTGGAATTAACAATTATTCGTTAATTACTGATTTGAAATATGGGAGAATAAAAAAACCAGGTTCAGAAGTATTAGCTCAAATCGTACTTGGATCTGGATGCGATGGGACTTGGCTTCTCACCGGAAAAGGAGAGATGTTTGGAAGCGTATCCGAAAATGCAGGTTTTACCATTTCAGAGAAAGAAAAAATGAAGAATGCCCTCACACTTCTTCTAAATTTTGATTTTAGTAAAGGGCAGAAAGGAATTTCAGAAGCCAGAGAACTTGAAATAAAAGTAGCAGAGGCATTAGTAATGCTTCTTAAAAAACACTCAAAATTACATTGAGTCGAGGCGCTTTTTATTTCTATATTTACTTACACAATGTAAGCGAACGAAAAGGAACAGGATTGTACAAAGCTAAAAACATAAATCTTAATTTTAATGCCAATGTACTATGTACAATCGGTGGAGAAAATGGAACTATGTACAAAACTATGTACAATTTTGATTCAGTTTTAGCTTATGAGGTCAGAAATCGTCGTTTATGATATCTGAGGGCCCGTAGCTCAGTTGGTTAGAGCAGTCGACTCATAATCGATTGGTCGGGGGTTCAAGTCCCTCCGGGCCCACAGTTTGTTTTAAATAACAAGCATCAAACTACAAAAGCCACGTTGATCTTAGATCGATGTGGCTTTTTTGTTTTTCTTAACCCTCTTTACCCCGATCTTTCATTGATTTAAAAGCTTCCAGAAAATCCATCGGAAGTGGTAAGAAAGCAAAAGTTGCATTCTCTTCACTGATCTCATTCATGGTTTGAAGGAAACGAAGCTGTAAAGCTGCGGGAGCAGTTTCGATCATTTTGGCAGCGTCCACCAATCGTTCGGCAGCCTGGAATTCACCTTCAGCATTAATAACCTTCGCACGACGATCTCGTTCTGTTTCTGCCTGTCGTGCCATGGCACGTTTCATGTTTTCAGGGAGAACCACATCACGAACCTCAACAGAAACCACTTTTATTCCCCACGGGTCGGTCTGGCGGTCAATTATTTCCTGAATGTTTTTATTCACTTTTTCACGATTTGCGAGTAACTCATCCAGTTCTACCTGACCAACAATACTTCGTAATGTAGTTTGAGCAAGCATGGAAGTAGCATGAATATATTGCTCAACCTGAATTACAGCAGCTTCGGCATCCACTACACGGAAGAAAGTGATCGCATCCACATTTACGGTTACGTTATCCTTGGTGATGACTTCCTGTTTGTCCACGTTGATAGTGAGAACTCGTAAATCCACTTTTTCAATACGATCAATAAATGGAATTAAAACGATCAATCCCGGGCCTTTTACGCTTTGGAATTTACCAAGACGAAAAACAACAGCACGCTCATATTCACGCAAGATCTTAAATATTTGCGGAGCGAGAATTATTAAAAATACTACAACGGTAATTACCCAAATCAGGTAACCCGAAAAAATTTCAGATGTGTCCATGATCGTTCTCCTTTTCTGATTGATGTGAGCGAACGGTAACGGTTAATCCAGTAAAACTGATTATTTCGCACCATTCGTGTTCTTTAATTTCTTCTCCCGTAGAAACGGCGTTCCAGTATTCTCCGGCTACAAAAACTTTTCCACCTGTTGCGGAAACCGTGTCTGTAACCTGAGCTTTTTTCCCGATAAGCGATTCCAGACCGGTTCTGTTTTTCGTAAACTGTGCTTTAATTCCTGAAGTTGCGATCCATCCGAAGAAAATAACCATCAAAATGGTTGCCGGAACCAGCCAGTACCAGTCCAGTTGCATTTCTTTGGGGAAATCCTGAAAAAGCAACAACGCTCCCAAAAAGAAAGAAACGGCACCTCCGGTGAGTAAAATTCCAAAAGTTGGGGTGAACGCTTCTATCACAAACAAGATGATCGCAAGACCAATTAAAATAAAACCCGCCACATTGATAGGCATAGCCGCCGATCCATATAAAACCAAGATCAGAGCGATAACTCCGGCAACTCCCGGCACAATAGCTCCCGGATTGGTGACTTCACCCACAATTCCGTAGATGGCGATCATGGTTAGTATCAGCATTACTTCCGGTCTCATAATGAAACTGAAGAATACTTCTGCAAGACTTTCTTCCAATTCATTGATGGTGGCATTTTTTGTTTGAAGAGACTTGCCTTCAATTTCGGTTCCATCTACTTTTAAAAGCAGGGAATCCAGATTTTCAGCGATAAGATCAATCACATTTAATTCCAATGCTTCTGTTTCGGTGATTGCTTCCCCATCTCTGACTGCAGATCTTGCCCATTCTGCATTTCGTCCTCTTTTTTCGGCGATGTTTTCGATAAAGCTTTCAGAGTAATTAAAGATCTTCTTTTTCATGACGGAATCCTGTTGTCCACCACCCATCGTTACCGGAGATGCTGCTCCAATAGTAGTTGTAGGAGCCATAGCAGCGATATGTGCTGCAAGAGTGATAAAGGTTCCCGCGCTTCCTGCATTTCCTCCCGAAGGAGTTACGTAAACAATAATGGGCATTTCAGAAGCCAGCATATCCTGAACAATATCTTGTGTAGATGAAAGCAATCCGCCGGGCGTATCCAATTCAATGATCAGAGCTTCATCATCAGCTTCCTGAGCTTCCTCTAAGCCACGACGAATATAATTTGTAGTTGTAGGACCGATGGCTCCCTGAATGGCAATAACGGTAACTGAAGGAGTGGATTTCAGGCTGTCATTTTGAGCTAAAAGAATACCGGAATCTGCAACAAATGAAATACAGATTGCCACAAGAGTTGATATTTTCACAGCATAACTCATACTGGTACAATGGATTTCCTTATTTAAAGGTTCCTATTCCACATTACAGAACAACTTCAGCTTATTGAATTATACTCAAAAAGTGTAAAGCTTGAAAATGAGTTTCCTGCTATCCTTTAATCCAGCCCGTTTAAAAAGGAATTCCAGTCACGGGTATTTAAGTAACCCGTCAGTTTTTTACCCGGACAGAGTGTTTCCGCATAATCTTTATGAGTCTGTATCTTTTCGGCAGCAACTGATTCCTGCTTTGCTAAATATGCAGTCACGGTTTTAAGAGATTCAATTTGTTCGGCTTTCACTTCCTGCTCTTCAAAATTCCCGAGTAACACAACAAGTGCATGTCCGGTAGGGTCGTATGTGGTATTGGTATCGCCCCGATAATTCAGTGGTCTGCCTTCATAAACTTTACCGTCACGGGCAATTACGTAATGATAGGGAATGTCATTCCATTTTCGGTCAGAGCGGCTCCATTTTTGTAAATTCTGTAAATAAGTAACTGTGTTTTTATCGTCCGGAAAGATCTCCCCGCCATGATGGATAGTGATATAAGATATTTCATGTTCCAGACTTGAATCAACAGAATCAGTTCCACCCCAGTCTTCCTGAGTGATCAACCAGTTTTGGGCAAATTGGTTTTGGCTGAATAGGAATAAAAGTAGCAGACTTAGAAAAAATTTCATGGGTGACCACAAGTTTTGTTAGGGGTTTTCTTCTAATGAAGTGTACAAGGTACAAAAATAAATAATCATCAAAACAGGAGACAGTCATGAGAAGAATTATAACAACCGCATTTCTTTTGTTGCTAATAGGAACACTATCCGTTCAGGCACAGAGAAGTGATCAGCAAGAAAAACGCAAAGAACTAAAAGAGCGCATCGAAAAAAGAGGCGGACAAAAAGGACAAATGCGAAGAGGGCAGGAACCTATGTTGGCAAAATTAGATCTGAACGAAGATCAAAAAGAGCAAATAAAAGGGATCATGCTGGAAGGAAAGCAAGAAAGTCTTCCTTTAGAAAATCAATTGAGAGAGAAAAGAGCAAGATTACGAACTCTTTCATCCGGTGATACTTATGATGTTTCTGCACTCAATAAAGTAGCTGATGAAATGGGTGATCTTCAGGTTAGTATCCAAAAAATTCATATTGCAAAGAAAGGAGAGATCAGAGCATTGTTGAATGACGAGCAAAAAATTAAGTTCGATACAATGCCGGAAAGAACACAGAAAATGAAGCGACAGGCTTTGGTAAGAAAGCGCCGTTAATTTGACAGGATTAATGGCAGCTGGTAAGAGAGAGAAGCCATTCTTCGAAAGAAGAATGGCTTTTTTATTTGAGCTATGTAATATTTTTACTGATCTGTATAATATCGGAAAGAACACCTGCAGCAGTAACTTCTTTTCCGGCCCCGGGCCCCTGAATTGCAATGGGAGAATCGGCATAGCGTTCTGAATAGATCTGGATCAGATTATCCGTTTTTCGCAGCCCTCCTAAAGGTGAATCCGTTGGGACTTCCTTAATCCCGATCTCGATTCCTTCGGGAGTGAATTCCCCCGTGTATCGAAGACGTTTATTGTTCAATAATGCCTGCGAGTTTCTGTTTTTCCAATGTTCATCATAAAAAGAGAGATGATCTAAAAAACCATTAATCTGATAATCTATGAGTTCTTTTGGGACCAATGATTCTACTTTAATCTGATCTCTTTCATATCTATATCCACAGGTTCTGCCCAGGATTAAAAACTTACGGGCTACATCTTCTCCGGAGAGATCATCTCGTGGATCGGGTTCTGAATAACCTTCTTTTTTCGCCGCTTTTATAATCTCACTAAAAGGAATTCCTTGTTGAAGTTGATTAAAAATGTAGGTCATAGTACCGGAAACAACGCCGGTTATTTTTGTTATGGAGTCGCCCGATTCAATCAAATTATTGATGGTGTTGATGACCGGAAGACCTGCGCCCACAGCAGTTTCATATCTGTATTGAGCCTTTCCCGGCTTTTGAAAAACTTTAAGATCCTCAAAATAACTCTGTTCAAACGTGTTGGCTCTTTTACTGGGCGTTGTAACATGGATTCCCTGAGTGAGAAGCCTCAGATACTGACGAGCTACAACCTCACTCCCGGTTGCATCTATGAATATGAGTTCTTTCGGATAGTGAAAGAGTTTATTTGTAATATTTTCCCAATTGGTTTCTTCTTCAGAAGAATTAAGTTCTTCAAGAAGTGAATCCGGATCAGGATTCCAAATCACATTCCTGCTGTTGCAAACCCCAATAATTTTGATCTTAAACTGAGTATTATTCAGAGCTTTGATTTGTTGAATTAGAGTGCTGCCAATTGCTCCATTCCCGGCAATAAAAACAGGAATAATTTTTTTACTCTTATAAATGGATATGTTTTTTCCGGTTATTGAATTAAGTGTGATGCTCATAGGGGTAATAAATAGAATGATAAAATGATGTCAGATGTTTATTGATCTGGTCGAATTCGATCAAAAAGGCATCATGACCGTAATCGGACTGGATTTCTTTGAACTCTGAATTTGGAATTAATTCGGTAAGTTCTTGTTGCTCAGCAATGGGATAGAGAATGTCTGAATCAATACCAAGGATCAAACAAGGTATTGTCAGCGAACCTAAGACTTCAATAAAAGAGCCGCGGCTTCTGGATACATCATGGGTATCCATAGCTTTTGTCAATGTGACGTACGAATTGGCATCAAAACGGCTACTGAGCTTTTCTCCCTGATAATCTAAATAAGATTCCACCTCAAACTGATCTTTGGTACTGTTGAAGTCTCTTCGGAACTTGTGTTCATAATTATGAGGTGAACGGTAAGTGATCATTGCAAGTGCTCTGGCAGCAGATAAACCTTTCTGTGGAGGGATTTTGGGATCATAAAATCCATCCTGCCAATGTTCATCAGCACAAATAGCTTTTCTTTGTGCATGACTGATTCCTATTGCCCAGGGAGTATGAGATTTCCCCATAGCAAATAATGCTAAAGATTGGATTCTAGAATCCATCAGCCCAAATTCTAAAGCAACCATGCCGCCCATTGATCCGCCAATTGCCAATTCAATGCCTTTAATGCCAAGATGATCAAGCAGTAATTGTTGATGTTTCACAATATCCCGAATGGTAATTTTCGGAAAATCTGCCTGATAGGGTTTGTCGGTTAATGGTGAAACAGAAGTGGGTCCGGTTGATCCGTAACAACTGCCCAGATTGTTAATACATAAAACAAAATGTCTGTCAAGATCAATAAACCCGCCAGACTCAAATAGTCCGTAAAACCAATCTTTGGCATTAGAACTTCCGGTCAATGCATGACAAATCAGAATCACATTGTCCTTTTTTTCGTTGAGTGTTCCCCAACTATTCCAGGCAATGTCCAATGCAGGAAATTCAAACCCGGATTCAGTAGTCCGGGCTTGATTTATTGTTGTGATATTTGGTTTGTTGCTCATAAAAACTCCTTGTCGAAATACATTAAACAGCGACAAGTTCCTGAGACTTTAGTAGTGCTTGTTCAAAATCAGCAATGATATCATCGATATGTTCGATGCCAACTGACACCCGAACAAGATCTCCCTTCACACCGGATGAAGCTTGCTCATGTTCAGTAAGTTGCTGATGTGTGGTAGAAGCGGGATGGATGACTAACGTTTTAGCATCTCCTACATTAGCCAGATGACTGGCTAACTCCACATTTTCGATGAAGGTTCTGGCGGTATCAAAGCCACCTTTTACACCAAATGTAAATACAGAACCGAATTGGCCGTCAGCCAAATATTTCTTCGCTCGCTCATGATACTCATGTTCCTCAAGACCGGTATAATTTACCCAGTCAATGAGTTCATGTTCATCTAACCACGTTGCTAGTTTTTTGGCGTTTTCATTATGTCGTTCAACTCTGAGCGACAGTGTTTCAAGCCCTTGCAGTAAAAGAAAGCTATTGAAGGGTGATTGAGAAGAACCAAAGTCTCTGAGTCCTTCAACGCGAGCTCTGATGGCAAATGCGATATTACCAAAAGGGCCTTCATCACCAAAAACTTCCCAGAATTTAAGACCATGATAGCCCGGAGACGGCTCGCTAAACAACGGATATTTGCCATTGCCCCAGTTGAAATTTCCGGCATCTACGATCACTCCTCCAATGGAAGTGCCGTGTCCACCGATCCACTTCGTAGCGGAAGCAGTTACAACATTTGCTCCAAATTTTATTGGCTGAACTAAAGCTCCACCGGCGCCAAAAGTATTATCTACCACAAGGGCGATCTCATATTTTTTTGCTAAGGCAGACAATCCTTCAAAGTCAGCGATATTTCCTCTGGGATTACCGATCGACTCAACGTAAATAGCTTTTGTGTTTTCATCGATATGCTTTTCAAAAGCTTCAACGGTATCTTCTTCGGCGAAGTTAACATCGATTCCAAGTCTGGGAATAGTAACTTTAAACTGGTTATATGTTCCACCATACAGGTTTTGCGTTGATACGATGTTATCGCCTTTCTGAGCCAGATTTGTGATCGCCAGAAATTGTGCAGCTTGTCCTGATGAAGTTGCAACTGCAGCCACTCCACCTTCAAGAGCGGCAATTCGTTTTTCGAAAACATCTGTGGTAGGATTCATGATCCTGGTATAGATATTTCCAAATTCTCTTAAACCGAATAAACTGGCGGCGTGCTCAGTGTTTTTAAAATTATAAGAAGTGGTTTGGTAGATAGGAACAGCCCGTGAACCTGTGGTAGGATCGGGTTCTTGTCCTGCGTGTAATTGTAGTGTCTCAAATTTTTGTGAACTCATTGTATTGTATTTTTTGATTTATAATTAATAAAAAAGCCCCTTTCGGGGATGAGTCCGAAAGAGGCTTACAAATACAGTAGAGCTCTTCGCACTCATCTTTCTCAGTACAATATTTGCACTAAGCAGGATGTAGCACCTTTTCCTGTACAAATTTGTACAGGACGGTTGCCAAGGCTTCGCAGGACCTGATCCCTCCACCTTTCTCGATGAGAATGCATGATGTTAAAGAACGAATGAAACTAACAGCCAATAAAAAAGTCCTTCAGATCATACACTCTAAAGGACTTTGAAAATTTCTTTTCTAAAATATAAAAGCCCTAGTGAGGTGTTTGCATATAGCAACACATACACATCATTTCCCGGGCGATATATTGGTTTGTTAATTTCATTGCTTCAAGATTACGAGTTAGATTTTTAGAATGCAAGGATTAATATTAGCCGGTAATCGTTGAATTATTTATCGGGGATATCTGAGGTTTAGTATTAAGGCGGGGCTAATATGTTTTCATTTTCATTTACTCGTCACAGACTTTAATATTATGATTCAATGGTACTTAGGAAGCTATAAATTTTCAAAAATATTATATGTTTTTACATGGCTCGCAAGTGTTTATAGATAATTCCGTCTTGACACTTTCCCTTTTTATTCTATTTTGTATGCGGGTTTATGGGTTGAGAAAAGAACGAATATGGGGTACAGAACAGAAACTGAAATTCTGAAGACGCAGGTTCAAAGCTTATATATTTTAGACAAGCTTTTCCGGAAAAACTTTGATTCACTTCAGGAGTTAGTGGATCTGATGCCGGGTATATTCCATGTAAACGATAAAAGTGATCTCACTATCGGTCATTTAAATAAAGCGGGAGAAGAGTGGGGGCTGCTCTCAAAAGAAGAGATCAATGACATGGGCTTCGAGTATTTTGAAAAGAATATACATCCCGACAGCCTGAAGTATGTAGCGCCTCGATTCCTTGAATTTTATGAGAAAGCCGATGATGATCAGCTTCATGCAGAATTCCAGAAAATTCGCAATCCCAGAACCGGGGAGTTCGACACTTTCTTTACCGTTTGTAAGCCCTTCAAAGAACATAATTTATTACTCACTTCCTCAAACCCGATTTCAGGAATAGATTCGGTAACTCGGAGAATAGAACGTATAGCCGGTGAGGAGATGTATGTGAGAAAACATTTTGATGAATTCCGATCGCTTACCAGAAGAGAAAGGCAGGTTTTAACCAGGATAGCGCAGGGATTTAGTAATAAAGATATTTCGGGACAACTGTATATAACTTTGGAGACGGTGAAAAGTCATCGAAAAAACATTAAGAAAAAAACGGGGATACCGACAACGGCAGGATTGGTTCAATTTGCAATAGCGTTCGAGCTGATCTGAAAAATCACCAGAAGTGGGGATTTACAGCACCGATGGAATCGAATATTTTAACAAACAAAAAGACATCATGAAAAAAGCTCTCTTTATACTCATCGCTGTATTAGCAACTCAAACTACAACTGCACAGAATATACTGATAGTTGATAGATCATTGTCAAATACGTTGGGCGATAACTACTATACAGATCTTCAGGCTGCAATAGATGCAGCTGTTTCCGATGATATAATTTATTTGATGCCCAACACAAATACTTATGGAAATATCAAGATCAATAATCAATTTAATCTTACGATAATTGGTGCCGGTTATAATGCGGCAGCGGCTTCGTTAGACAGACCTTACCATAGTAGAATCCTGAACCTGGAGATGAGAAACTCTCATAATATAACTCTTAAGGGATTGTACATAAATGGAAGTGGGGGATTTGAAATAGGAAATGCATTAGATAGTGAATCCACTAACATATTAATTGATGAGACTTTTATTGCTCGAATGGATATTGATAGAGCAAATAATGTTACCATATCCAATAGTTTTATTTATACTAGTTTTAGTACCTCACAATCTTCCGGCTTCTCTGAAAATATATCAGTTCTGAATAGTGTGATTCGTGTTTCAACGTTTCAATCTGTACATAATACTTCATTTGAAAACTGTTTAATCACAGGAGCAACTTTGGGTAGTAGTGTTGACGACTCAATTTTTAAGAACAACATCTTCGCGAACAATTCTACAACTAGTGAAGGACCAATCTGGGCCAACAATAACAATACTTTTATTAATAATTTCACAACCACTCCAATTTCATACGATGGCGGTAATAATACAGGCTCTGGAAATATTGGAATAATTATGGGTTTGGATGGTATTTTTGCTGATGACAGTGTACGCGCAGATGTTAATTGGAGTTCTGATTGGCTATTAACACCAGAGCATGAACTGATAATAAACGGTGGGAGTGATGGCACAGATATTGGGCCAACCGGGGGTGCAAATCCTATGGATGGCTCACCTATTTTTTCTCTGCCAACGATATATGAATTAAGAATTCCTACTGAAATTAAAGCCGGTGAGGACATTGAAGTGACCATCAAAGCAAAAGGGAATTAAGTCGTGAAGTTCCTTGCAAACGTATTGCTGGTGATGCTTTTAGCATCACCCTTAATGGGACAGACGGTAACTCAATTGGAATACTTTTTCGATTCTGATCCGGGTTTTGGAAACGGTATTTCTATTTCCGTAACCGAAGTAGATGGTAAAGTAAATTACGAAGGTTCCATTATGGCTTCTTCACTTTCCAGAGGATTACACACACTTTTTATCCGTGCAAAAAACAGTGACGACGAGTGGGGATTAACCATCAAAAAACTCATTTTGGTGGATCAGGGAGAAGCGAGAGAAATAGAAGCCTTGGAATATTTCTTTGATGAAGATCCGGGTCATGGAAACGGAACGAGCATTTCAATTACTGCATCTGCGAAAATCGATAAAGAAGCAATGCTTAGTACTGAGGGGTTATCAGTAGGTTTGCATACAATTTTCATAAGGGCAAAGTTTACAGATGGAAGCTGGGGCATGCCTATCAAAAAACTGATCCTGATCGACCAAAGTGATCCTGTTTTAGTTAGTAATATTATATCTGCAGAATATTTCTTTAATACCGATCCCGGTTTTGCCACTGCCACTCCTATTTCTGTTAATGCAGCAGCCGATATTGAAACCACGTTTACAATCCCATCAACAAACCTGCCGATCGGAGATCAGATCTTGTTTGTGAGAGTTATGAATGCAGATAGTGTATGGGGAATGTACTCTTCTGAAGTTTTTAGTTTATCAGAAGTGGCCAGTTTATCTTTTGAATCATCGGATACATTAGAATACTTTCAGGACAGTCCGGAATTGCTAATAGCCGGTGATCTTGGTATTTCCTCAAGCACTGATATTTCTGCTGACAGTGCTATCATAAAAATAACGAATGGTTTTCTGGAAGAAGATTCATTATTCATAGACGATCCGGGTTCTTTCGATATTGATTCTGTAGAAAGTGGAATAAAAATATCAGGAAACGCTTCTCTGGAAGATTATCAGGATGCAATAAGGACAGCGTATTATATCAATAATAATGAAGTTTCAGAGAAAGCTGACACCTTAAAGGAATTCTCTATAACCGTGTATTCCGGAGCTTTCGCATCAGAAGCAGTTGTGAGATATGTAGAGGTGTTAGATCAGATCATGACATCTAATGAGAACGAATTGGGTTTGCCTAAAGAATTCAGTTTAAGGCAAAATTATCCAAATCCATTTAACCCAAGTACGAATATTGAGTTTGCACTACCTGAACAAGCTGAAGTAAGCCTGAAAGTGTATAATCTACTGGGACGTGAAATTTATACTCTTGTGAGTGAAAAAATGAATGCCGGAAATCATAAAGTTGAATTCAATGCGTCGGGTCTTTCAACGGGACTTTATTTCTACCGAATACAGGCAGGGAGCTTTATACAAACAAAGAAGATGATGCTGATCAAATAAAGATAAAAATATATAGCTTGTGGAGAGGATTTTTAAATTCTAAAAATTGACATATCTGTAGATGTTTTATAATTCGTTGACAAAATTTCTTTATACCAACCTCAATATTGTAAGTAGGTCATCCCGTCCGCCAGCTGGCGGATCGGGATTGTAGATGTCAGCTAATTCGCTTACAAAAATTGACTTGTTTATAATTCTGACGATTTCAGAAAAGGCTTCTAACTACACCGACCTTTAGAATTATTGGCGAGCAAAGAACGTAATGAAAGCGACGGCTCCGGAGGAGCAATCATTACACTCTGGCTGATTCGTGAATATGTATCATACGAATGAAGACCTTTTGTAATGATTAGTCGATGTAATGGAGTTCGCGCCAATAATTCTTGTCGGGAGTTTTTGGTACTTTTGTCGGTACAAAAGTACATAGAGCCGAGTAACTAAATATTAAGAGCGAATTTCTATAAAATCATCACTACTAACTGAACAAAGAATCTTAATCAAAAAAATCTTTTATTAAAGGAAACCAAACCATGGAGACCACTATGAAAAAAATAACAGGATTTATTTTAGCGGTATTATTAACGACGTCATTTTCTTTTGCTCAAAATGCAGCAGACGGAAGCAAACCTCAGGGAGAAAACCTGAAAGTGCCTGATGGTTGGGAATGGAGATTCGATAAAGCCGACGCTGAAGTGAATGTTGGTTCCGATTCAGAATCTGCAGATGTGTTTTTTGTAAATATGACTCCGGGTTGGCATATAACCACGGGACCGGCAGGAATCTACTATCACACTGATAACAAAGTAGAGGGAGATTTTACGTTGGATTCCAAGATATATCTTTTCGACACCAAAGGAAGAAACAGAGAAGCGTTCGGATTATTTATTGGAGGTCAGGATCTTAAGTCGGATGATCAAAGCTACGTCTATTTTCTTTTGAGGAACACAGGAGAATTTTTGATCAAGAAAAGATCTGGTTCTGAAACTTCCACCATAAAAGGATGGACAAAAACCGACGCAATGACCATGTTTACAGAAGAAACGGAATCTACAGCTGAGAATGATTTTCAGGTAAAAGTAGCCGGTGATGAAATCATCTTTTCATTAAATGGGGAAGTTTTAAGCAGTATGGAAAAAGGAGATCTGAATACGGATGGACATTATGGATTCAGAGTGAATCACAGTATAAATCTTCATATTTCCAGTTTGAAATTGTCTGAGTAATTACAATTTTTTTGAACGGAACACGTAGATCAAAAGAGTCGAATCAAAAAAATGAGAAACTATAGCCTTTTTGTACTCCTTATTCCGCTGATCTCGTGTTCATTATTTACAAATGAAAACGACGGCTATGAAGTGGCTCTGGCGAAGTGGGAAGAATCAAAATTAGTCGATTACGAATACAGATATGGTCTGGGGTGCTTTTGTCCGCAGGTCACGCCTGCGGTTTTAGTAATAAATGCAGACACGGTTTATCAGGTTCTGGATCCTTTCGAAAGGGATTCTGTGATTGTTCAAACAGGCGAAAACACATATGAATATGCTGGAGAAGTTTATAAAGACTTTTTCAAAACCATCGATGAACTATTTGAAGTTATAAAAGACGCCAGAGGTGCTGATAAATTGAAGGTAGAGTATGATGAGGAGAATGGATTCCCCACCAGAATCGAGATAGATTATGATAAAAACGCTTCAGACGATGAGGTGATTTATACAGTTTCCAACTTTACACCACACAGGATTCTTGCCTACTAAACGCCCAGTTCGCTTTTGATAGCATCCAATTTTTCTTGTTCAGCTTTAGAAATGGTACCGTCGCAAGCAGCTATTGCTTCCAGTAAACTATAAGTAAGCTTCTTCCCATCATCAGAAAAACTTCTGTTAATATGGTCAACAGCTTCATTAGCCATTTGTTTAACTTCGTCTATTCCCATTGCAGAAATCTGAGACATGGTTTTTTGGAATGTCTCCATATCATATTTCATGTTGGAAAGAATTCTTTTCACGGCTTCTTGTTCTTCATAAGAAATGCTTCCGTCGGAACTTTCGATCCAGAAAATAAGGGTATCAATTGATGTTTCGTCAGTAAGGGCGTAAGTACTCATAGTATTATTTAGAATTCGTTTGAAAGTAACGTACAAATTTTTTCAAGAAGTTCCTTTTTCTCTTTTGAAATGGAATTCTTAGTGTTGGAATCTATATCTATTTGCGCAACAAAGCGATCGCCTTTCATAATTGGAACAACAATTTCAGACTGAACGTGGTTGCTGCATGAAATATAATTTTCTTCTTCACTAACATCCTGAGACACAAAAGTTTGATGACTGACGGCTACTTGTCCACAAATTCCTTTTCCGTAAGGGATAGTGGTGTGATCTGTTGGCTCGCCAACAAAAGGTCCTAATTTTAGCTGATCTTCGACATCAGGATCTGCTTTGTAAAAACCAACCCAGTCAAAATGTTCAACATTATCCTGGAGAAGTTCACAAATGCTGAAAAGTTTTTCATCCAATGAAATTTCCTTTGAGAGTACATTCTCAACTAAGGGAAGTACCATTTCCTCGAGTGATATTGATTCTGTTGTTGTCATTTAATTTCTGTTGCAAAGAAGATATAAGATTGTGTGTGATAATAAAGTTAAGCTTTGATAAAAGCATTCCCGAAATACTAAAAATTTGATAAAAAGGTGCGTATCTTTGACCGCATATGGAAGAATTTTTTAAAGATATTATCCCTTTTTCAACTCAAATGATGGGAGCCGGAGCGTTGCTGGTAGCAAGCTTTACTTCATTATTTTCAGTAGTTAACCCGCTTACAGCAATGCCAATATTTCTTTCTTTAACAGAGGGAAATACCGAAAAAGAAACGGCCCGAACGGCGCGCAAGGCAAGCATTTACATGTTCTTTGTACTGATCACCTTCCTTTTGATCGGGACATATATACTTAGCTTTTTTGGGATATCGTTGCCCGGAATCAGAATTGCGGGTGGCATTATCATTATGAGAGCCGGCTTTTTTATGATGAATCCTGAGAAAACAGGACGCAAGCTTTCTAAAGAAGATCAGGAAGCAGCAATGGATAAAGAAGATGTGAGTTTTAGTCCATTGGCAATGCCGTTACTTTCAGGACCGGGAAGTATAGCTGTTGTAATTGGGTTTGGGTCACAAGCAACCAGCATGGTAGATTATATAGTAACAGGTGTTGCGGTTTTTTTAACAGCATTTCTGGCTTGGGGTATTTTAAAAGTAGCGCCTTGGTTAAACAAGTTGATCGGTAAAACAGGGATGACCGTAATTACAAGATTGATGGGTTTTATAGCACTGGCAATTGGAGTTCAGTTCATTATTAATGGGATTGCAAAATTCTTTGGGATCGGATAGTGAATTTCGAACAACAAATAGCATATAATTCATGGGCAAATCAGTTGATCGCAGAAGCTATTGGTGAATCAACTGAAACCAGAACGGATGCTAGCTTGTTGAAACAATTCGGACATCTTCTTCATGTTGAAATAGAATGGTACAACCGCGTGATGAAAGTGAACGCAGACACTGTAATATGGCCGACTCTCAGTTATGAAGAATGTGTAGATTTAATGTCAAAGGGCTCAGCAGTTGATTTCTCGGAATTTCTTCCAATATTGGATGAAGTTTGTTCATATAAGAATTCAAAAGGTGTCGAGTACAAAACTAAAGTATCAGAAATTCTACAACATGTGATCATTCATGGACAACATCATCGGGCACAGATCGCATTACTGTTAAGGCAAAAAGGAGTAACCCCTCCGGGAACAGATTTTATTTATTTCACTCGTCAGTCTTAATTCCGGGTACATTTAGGCTCTCACTTTTTAATTTTATTTCATAGTCAGAACTTGATTCCCCTACCTCACCGTCTAAATGGATGAAATGCGAATCTGCAATTTTTAAAGACGCTCTGTTAAAAGTAATTACCTCACTAAAAGTATCTGGTATCGCTCTACCCAAACTCAGAAGTATAAAAGCCAGACCGAGTTTTAGTCGATTATAAGCAGGTACAATCACCAATTCTAAAAGTTTGTCAGAATTTACCGAATTTGGAGAGATCAAGTATTTGCCCCCTTCTACTGCTCCGTTCGCAACTGCGATCAACCAAACTTTGCGGTCAAAACTCGATCCGTCAATTGTTCCTGAAACACAAATAGGTTTGGCGTTCAGAAAAGCCTTTAATCCTGCAAAAGTATACTTCATGGTTCCTTTCAGCGACTTGAAACCGGAAGCATAATAATTGGTCAATCCATCAAAGCCTATACCCGTAGTATTAATAAAGATCTGATCATTAATGACAGGCACATCAACCGAAATCACTTGCTGTTTAAGAATTACATCCAGGTAATATTCTACAGGTTGTTTTGTCTTTAACCCGATTGATTTTGCAAAATCATTACCGCTACCCACCGGAATCAATCCCATTAATGCATTCGAACCATGAATTCCTCTGGCAATGCTTTGAGCAGTTCCGTCCCCACCACAGGCAATTATAACAGAAGAGCTTTGTGCTGATAGTGAAGCTTCTTTTAAAAGTTGGTCGGGCGAAGAAATGTATTTGATCTCGCAGTCAGATAGCTTTTTGCGAATAATATCCTCGGAAAGCCGAATAAAATTCTCAGCTCTTGAGGAGTTTGATTTACAATTAACAATTAGTGTATAAGTCACCGAAAAATGTTGATCTTTTGAATACTGATTTGGTGAATATAATCTTTAATAACATTATTGCGATTTCTAAGTTAACTTCACTTCCTCAATATTTAAACAAACACACAGCACTCTGGAAACTTTAGATACTATTTTAGCCGAATTTTCATCCTTTATGTGGGGAACACCGCTCGTTGTTTTGTTAGTTGGTGGTGGATTATTCTTCCTTATTTATTCACGTTTTATCCCATACCGGTATTTCTTTCATTCCATAAATATTCTTCGTGGGAAATACGACGATCCGGATGATCCGGGAGATATTAGTCACTTTGAAGCTTTAGCGAGTGCTCTTGCTGCCACAGTTGGTTTAGGAAACATATCCGGAGTTGCAGTAGCAATAGCGATTGGAGGGCCGGGAGCCGTTTTCTGGATGTGGATCAGTGCCATTGTGGGCATGGCAACGAAGTTCTTTACTTGTACACTTTCCATCATGTACAGAGGAAAAGATACCAACGGCGATATCCAGGGAGGAACCATGTACATGATCATGGAGGGGCTTGGAAAAAAGTGGAAGCCTCTTGCGGTACTTTTTGCTGTGGCAGGTTTGTTTGGTCCGTTACCAATTTTTCAGGCAAATCAGGTTACACAAATCGTAAGAGATTTTGTTTTGATACCAAACGGTTTAGCTGATGCTGCTAATCATTTCAATACAGATCTGATAAGCGGAATCGTAATTCTGGCTATTGTTTCTTTAGTTATTTTCGGAGGAATTAAACGAGTAGGGAAAGTGGCTTCAAAAATGGTTCCGGCGATGGTGGTTATATATGTAGCGTGTGTGTTGGTGATCATTGGAATCAATATTGATATGCTTGGAAGTACGTTCGCTTTAATTTTCACAGATGCTTTTACAGCTAATTCGGCAATGGGTGGCGCGCTTGGAGCACTGATCGTAACCGGAGTTAGAAGAGCAGCATTCTCAAACGAAGCCGGAATTGGTACGGCAACACTTGCTCACGGAGCTGCAAAAACGAAAGAGCCGGTTCGTGAAGGTTTGGTTGCCATGATGGGGCCATTCATTGACACTTTGGTTGTTTGTACAATGACGGCATTAGCAATTTTGGTAACAGGAGTTTGGCAATCAGGAGATGAAAATGGAATTACACTTACCGCTTCTGCTTTCGAAGCCGCGCTCGGACCGTATGGTGTTTATCTGTTGATCTTCTGTGTGTTGATCTTCGGATTCAGTTCACTGTTTACCTATTCTTACTACAGTACAAAATGTCTTGGTTTCCTTATCGGTGCCGACAAGCAGAAATACTTCAATTTCTTTTATGCAGCGGCGATCATATTCGGTTCTGTTGCAACCATACAGGCCGTACTGAACTTTACGGATGGAATGTTTGCATTAATGGCTATTCCTACGATGACAGTAGCATTGTTACTTTCACCAAAGGTAATGGCAGCAGCGAAAGATTACTTCGGAAGAATGGAGAAGAAAGAGATTTTGTAGTTGAGTGCTAAAAAAAGAATATCAAGTTATCTGTCTACAGCAGTTTTTATTGCTCTTTCCAGTATGTTGCTTATGTCTGTAGGAGTTTTAGGAGCCATAGCTTTATACAAAGTTTATTTAGGTAGTCCTGACTTATATATCAACTCTGTATGGTTTATTTTTTCTATGATACTTTACTATCCAATTTATAAAGTGCTTAGTAAAATTAATTATATATGGTTGCATGGAGGCAAAATCAGTGTTGCAAAGGTAAGTATGTTAGGATATGGTGTGCCGACACTTTTTCCAATGGAAGAAAAGGTTTGTGAACTAAAAGATATTCAAAGTATTTCTTCTAATTCCATCTTTAATAACCTTGTAACTATAGAACTGACTCATGAAAACTCACTGATAACTATAAAAAGCTTTTTTAAAAAAGGAGAGTATCAAAAGTTTAAAGCTTTGGTTTAGGTTTTTTGAATGAGTAAAGTTTATTAGGGAATAACCCTCAACTCTGACAGGATTTAACTTCAGAAAGGTTTTTAAGCCTATGCTCCAATAATCCTGTCAGAGTTGCCCCAACCATAAACAGCATTGACCTCAGACATGCCGGAACCAATTTAACGAGACTAAAGCAAGATCAAGTCTAGCTCAGAAGCGATATGTTCAAAGTCTCGGTCATTTTGAAGAAGTGGTAATTGATGTTCAATGCAATAGGTAGCAATCACAATGTCTTGTGTTTTTCGAATAGTGATTCCCTTTTTTCTAAGCCTTCGGTAATTATCGGCCGATTTTATTGCTAAAGAACGGTTCGAAAGTGTATGATACTCAATCATAGAAAGCAGAGATATAGCGGTTTTATAATCTCTGTCATTATTAAACCCTTGCAAAGTTTCTGTAATAATTAAGTCACCAATACCGGCTGAATTATCATTAAGAAGAGCCTTCAACTTTCGGGTCGGAACATTATCCACCCCATTAAAGAAGTCAATCCAAACCGAGGAATCTACAATAGTCATGAAACATGCTTACTGGTTCTCATATCATCCAGATCTCCTTCCCATTTAAGTTTTCCAAAATATTTAAGGAGTTCTTTTTGGTTTTTGGATTCGATGAGTTTTTTTAAACCTTCTTCAACCACAGCTTTTTTTGTCTTTAGCCCGGTTTTTTTCAAGGCCTTTTCCATCAAGTCATCATCAATATCAATATTTGTTCTCATAGTAAAAACCTCAATGTGTATAGATTTCGAATATTATACACATTTTTAACTTTCCAAGGAATTAGAAATTGCTTCCAACTCTGACAGGATTTATAAATTCGTTTATGTATAGAAGTCTATATTCTAATAATCCTGTCAGAGTTGTTCTTTTCTAGAGTGTACCAAAGATTTATATTCTGCTTGAATTCTAAAAGGCAAACGATCCAACAAAGTGATAGATCTTGAAAAACTAACAGGCAGTAAAACCTATGAAGGTGAAAATTGGCTTTATTTTCCTCCCAAAAAACACGAAGAACTTCCGTTAGAACATAAAGATCAGCTATTCTATCTGGACAATGAATCAAAAGAACACGTCTATAATATTGCTAATGATCTTGATATACTTTGTGGGGATGACGGTTGGGGGAACAAGCCATTCAGCGGTGGTTGCTATGAGAATGTCATTAAAACAGAAAGCTGGGCAACCGAAGATGAGTTAAAGAAATGGATGTATAAATGCGGGGTGCCGTTCAGATCTAAGGTTTTATTGTTGCCCGTATTTGCGCCCAAAGATCAACCAATGCTACAAACAACCTGGAAAATGACAGTAAAATATGCAGAGACATTTTTCAGTTATGATAATTTGATCATTCTGGACCCGAAACTAAAATGGTGTCTCTATTATCATCATGATGATATCATATATTTTGCAGAAGGAAGGCGTTTTTGAGGAAATTCGATTTCTAAAATTTGGGATCTTTTCTGAGCCTGAAGTCTCTCCCGGTTTCTAATTTTTCAATTTTGAAAGGATTTTAAGTTCAGAAATATTTAGGCAAACTAAACTCTAACAATCCTATCAGAGTTGTCCCAACCATAAACAACATTGACTTCAGTCATTTAAACTGTAAAAAGCTTTAACCCGAATTTTAAATCCCATCAAAAAGCGGTTACTTTAAGTTTAGATGTTAACCTAACTACAAAGTAATGAAGCGACTTTCTATTCTGATTTTATTCTTGGCTGTTTCTGTATCAGCTATTGCACAAACTCCTACCATCAAAGAAAAAACCAAAGACCTTAAAATTACAGAGGGTTACTTCGATTATTACTTCGATGAAGCCAACGACAAAATGTGGTTGAAGGTGGATAAGTTGAACGAAGAGTTTCTGCATGCTAATTATCTGGCTGCAGGTGTTGGGTCAAATGATATTGGGCTGGACAGAAGTCAACAAGGCGGACAGCGAGTGGTTTATTTCGAAAAGCGCGGACCAAAGCTAATGTTGATTCAGCCAAATCTGGATTATGTGGCAAAGTCAGATAATGAACTTGAAAAGAAATCAGTAAGAGAAGCTTTTGCATCGTCGGTAATTCATGGTTTTAAAATTGAAGCTGAAGAAGGTGGTTCTTATCTGATCGATCTGACTCCTTTCTTGATGGATGACTCGCATAATGTTTCCGGAAGATTAAGAAGCATGGGAGAAGGATCGTACAATCTGGATAAAAACAGATCTGCTCTGTATGCAGAAGGAACGTTTAACTTTCCGATGAATACCGAATTTGAAGTGATGCTTACTTTTGCAGGAAATCCAACCGGCAGATATTTACGCTCAGTAGCTCCGGATGCGAACTCAATTACCGTAAGAACACACCATTCTTTTGTTCAACTTCCGGATGATAATTACAAACCAAGAGAATTCGATCCTCGTGGAGGATTTTACGCTACTTCTTATCAGGATTATGCAACGCCGATTGGCGAACCAATGGTGAAAAGATTTATCAATCGACACCGATTACAGAAGAAAAATCCGGGTGCCGCGATAAGCGAACCCGTTGAGCCGATCGTTTATTATTTAGATAACGGAACACCGGAGCCGGTTCGTGGAGCATTATTAGACGGAGCGAGATGGTGGAACCAGGCTTTTGAAGCAGCCGGATATAAAGATGCTTTTCAGGTAAAAGTGCTACCTGATGACGCTCACCCTTTGGACATTCGATACAACGTAATCAACTGGGTTCACCGCTCAACTCGTGGTTGGTCGTATGGTGGTTCTGTTACTGATCCAAGAACGGGCGAGATCATTAAGGGAAATGTATTATTGGGTTCGCTTCGTGTTCGTCAGGATTACATGATCGCCCAGGGATTATTGGCTCCATTTGAAGAAGGAAACGAAGACGATCCACGAATGTTGGAAATGGCGTTGGCTAGAATTCGTCAGCTTTCAGCACATGAAATTGGCCATACACTGGGAATATTTCATAATTTTGCGGCAAGCGTAAACGGAAGAGAATCGGTTATGGATTATCCGCATCCTAAAGTAGATATCAAAAATGGAGAGCTGGATCTAAGCGATGCTTATGATGTCGGAATAGGAGATTGGGACATTGTAACGATCAAGTTTGGTTATCAGGACTTCCCGAACGGCATCAATGAAAAAGAAGCGTTAAACAAGATTCTGGAAGCAGCCCATTTGGATGGACTAAAATATATTTCTGACAGTGATGCCCGTCCACAAGGCGGCGCTCATCCGTACGCGCATTTATGGGAATACGGAAACGACCCGGCAACTCAGCTCTCGCACATTTTAGAAGTTAGAAAAATTGCTTTGGATAATTTTGGCGAAGCTAATATCCGAAAAGGAACTTCAATGTCTGAATTAGAGGATGTATTGGTTCCGATCTATTTATTCCACCGATATCAACTTGAGGGGACTGTTAAGCTGATAGGAGGTCTGGATTACTACTACAAGCTTCGTGGCGACAATCAGCCAAATCAGGAGATCGTTGACGCATCTACTCAACGAAAGGCGTTGAATGAAATGTTGAAAGCTATTGATCCAGAAGTGTTAGCTGTTCCTGAGAATTTGTTAGACCTGATCCCAACCAGACCGGCAGGTATTTCATCATCCAGAGAATTATTCAGAGGGAACACAGGGCCAAGCTTAGACGCTCTGGGAATAGCTGAAACAGCCGCAGAACTATCGGTTAGCTTGATCTTAAACCCTCAAAGAGCAAATCGTTTGGTAGAATACGGCGCAAGAGATAACAACCTTTCTCTTAATGAAGCCATTGATGAATTAATGGAAAGTAGCTGGAATAAGAAAAAAGAAAGAGGCTACTTAGGCTCTATTCAGGATGTAGTGAATGCTGTTATAACGAAGAACCTGATTGAACTTCATGCTTCAAGTCAGTCGAATCCGTTAACCAAAGCTATTGTAGCTTCTGAGTTAGTTAAGCTTTCCCAAATGCTTTCTGAGCGATCTAACGATCCAATGGCTTTACATGCTTCTATGATGATAGATAGTTATTTGGAAGATCCGAGCGAATTTGAATCACCAAGAACGCTTTCGGCTCCTCCGGGCTCTCCAATTGGTTCCGGACCTATGTTTTATTGTGAGTTTTGATAGATGTGAGTATTTAGTAGTTAGTATTGTACGCGGAAGCTCAATACTAACTACTAAAATATGTGTACTAAAAAATGAAAATAATTCCGCCTGAAATACTACTGGAAGCTTATGCTCAGGGAATTTTTCCGATGGCGGACTCCGGAGAGGATGAAGAAGTAGATTGGTATTCTGCCCGAAAACGAGGTGTCATTCCTTTAAATGAATTCCACATGACAAAGAATGTTATGCGGATAGTTCGTCAGGGTAGATTTGAAGTAAGAGTTGACGAAAACTTCAGAGACGTGGTAAAAGCGTGTGCTGATCGGGAAACTACCTGGATCAATGACCTGATTATTAATTCCTATGATATCTTAAACCAATCCGGAAATGCTCACTCAGTAGAAGTGTATAAAGAAGGAGCCTTGGCAGGTGGATTATACGGGGTTACTTTAGGGGGCGCATTCTTTGGTGAAAGCATGTTCCGAAAAGAAAAAGAAGCAGATAAAATAGCGCTGTATTATTGCCATCAGATCTTGAAAGAGAATGGATTTACGCTATGGGATACTCAATTCTATACGGAACACTTAAGTAGATTTGGCTGTATAGAAATTGATTCAAAGAAGTACGAAAACTTACTTCAAGAAGCATTAAAGATTGAAGCGGAATTCACTCTATAACAATCAGTTTCAAATCAATAAAATCAGAGATCAAAAAAAAGCCGCATTTGAATTCAATCAAATACGGCTCCGATATGATTATAAGCTATAATTTAGTATTCGGTAACAACCACTTGTTTTAAAGCTTCTTCTCGTGAAATAGAACCTTTATCCAATTGGTCTAATACAGCTTTCTTAAGCTGGAAGTCGATACGCTCAGGGATGTCTTTGTAACGGCCTCTGACGTTGACGGTAGTAAGAATATATTGATCCGGTTTAACGGAATTAACAGTTCTTCCATAATCTACCAAGTACTCTTTGATATTTCTTTTTAGCAGTGAATAAGCTTCATTTACACTTGCTAAAAACTCGGCTTCTTTTTCATCCTGTTCTTTGGCATCTGGCGCATCTCTTGAAGAAGATCGAATATAGGCGCCTGTTACAGTAATTCCGGTGACGTTCCCGAATAAACGATTATTAGTTCTGTAACTGGCATCCAGATTAAAGATGGCTCCAAAGTTGTCAAGCATCAGATAGTTCACATTTCCACTCAAGCGGAATGATTCAGCATCTTGTTCTTTCAACGCAGTTTCAAAGATGTTTCCCATGACTTTTAAGTCGAGGTATTCTTTGTCTTTTGTTGAGGCAGTCTTCACTTTACTTGCAAAAGCTGATTCATTGATCTTTCCTGATCTGTAATCGTCCAGATCTTTTTTAGTTACAGAACCGGATATAACAGGAAGCTTTTCTGTCTCTTTACGGTCAATTTTTCCATTTGAAGAAGTATAAACCAATGCCGGGAAAGAATGACGGGAGTTTGAGCCATATATCACCATTACATTTTCTGTTGGTTTTAACTGACCTATAGTTGAAGCATAGTCCTTCAGAAACTCAGTTATTCGATCCTTAACGCTTTCTTCGTCTACTTTTACATCATCATCAGATGAGCTCCCGGTACTGTAACTGTAATAGAAAGAATTAGAACTACTCTCATTATCTGATGAAGAACTGGTATAGACAAAAGAGGAGCCGGTCTGAACATTAAAAATGATTCCGTAGCCGGGAAGATATGTTCCCCGAACATTACGAGAACCATCTGAAAGACCGCTAATAAAGACTCGTTCTGATGAGGTATTGCCGGAGTAGGTTTTAAACATCTCTCCGAGAATATTCTCCATTATCTTTATGTCGCGGTTCATTCGGTTGGCATCAAAATTTTGAGCCCAGCCTAACGATGAGGTTAAAAGTATAATTAATAGTGCGGGTAATATTTGTTGTATTCGTTTCATGGTTTTTCCTTGTTTAATTTCCATAACTAACAGTTTGTATTATTTCGCCTAATACCTGTTCGTTTTCTCGAAAACGTGTAAACGTGTTTTCTTTAAGATCTTCTAAGCCGGAGCTGATAAGTTGTAAATCATTTGTTCTTTGGCTTTCCAAGTAGGAAGCAAAACTTGCAAAAGTTTCTTCCAGTTGAATGTTTTGTTGTTCCTGAGCATCTGCTACTACTTGCTGAACCAAAGCCACATTATCACGCTGAATCTGTTGGATAATTTTTTCAACCTGAACAGCGGAAAAAGTTCTTTCAGCAGAGGGAGCCTCACCAAAACCTAATTGAACCCCGGCGTCTGTATAAGATACATTCAAACCGGTTAGTGCCCCTGTGACAATAAATACAAAAGCTAAAACGGCTACACCAAAACCAGTCTGAGCAAAAGCATTTCTGGGAGTTAAAGCGGATAGTATGCTTTGCCAAAATCCTTCAGAAGAGCTTTTCGCCGGTTCCATAATTACCAGCTGTTCAGCAGGATCCTGCACCGGAAGATGGTGGAGAAAAGACTGGGTTTCAGTGAGTTCTTCAAATTCTTGTTTCAGATCGTCATGTTGGTTGATGAAATCCAGAAGCTCAGACTTCTTTGTCTCATCCAATTCGCCATACATGTAATCCATTAAGAGTAATCGCGCTTGTTCTTTATTCATAGTTGAACACCTCTTTATTTATATTCCAGGAGTCGAACGTCTTTTTCAGCGCCCGTAATCCATAATACATTCTTGACTTTACTGTGTTAATCGGTTCATCTAAAATTTCTGCTATTTCGGGAAATGTAAGTCCTTCATACTCTTTCATTATTACCACTACTCGCTGATCGTTTGGTAACTGAAGCAATGCTTTATGAAGGAGAACCAACCCTTCATTTCGCAATACTGTAGAATCTGCTGCTGAAGCAGTTTCCGTTTGAGGAGCCACTTTTAGTGTTTCATAAGAAGTAGCTCTTTTTCTGCCAACTCTCTTCAATTCATCCAGGCAAAGGTTGTTTGCTATTCGATATAACCAGGAACTGAATTTGTTTACGTCATCCAAAGTGTCCAGCTTTTGGTACGCTTTGATGAACGTTTTCTGAGTGATCTCAGCGGCGTCGTCACTGCTGGCGAAGTAGCGATAAGCAAAGTGATGAATCTTACCTTGCCACCGACTAACCAGCGTATTGAACGCCTGGTGATTTCCTCCCAGAAAATCCTGAACTAATCGTGCATCTTCCATTTTATCGTGTTGCAATTTCCTTTTTCCGAAGTTGTTTTCGGGTATAAGACGAGTATATTTTCTGATTAGTTTTAATAAAACCCAAAAAAAACTAATATTGAATCCATGTTTCAAATGTTAATTTAATGGATGAAGATGAAAAAATACCTGCTACTATTCAGTTTTTTTATTTTAGGAACGGCAACACTTAATGCGCAAAAAGTATATAGAACCTACATAGATCTAGGATATATGCATGTTGATGACGTTGATTCATACTTCAAATTTGGGTTTTCTGATCATGGAGGATACACTACAACGCTCAATTTCGAACTTCAAATACTGATACCTACTGCAGGTTCTTTTCCGGATGAGGGCGGGTTTTTGATAGGAATTCCATTACAGTTACATAATTCGGGTTCTACCTATATCGTTTTGTCACCAAGAATTGGTTCCAGATCCGTTGAATTGATTGGGGATGATAAATCTACTTATGGAGCAATTTTTGAAGGTGGACTGGGATTTTATTTTAATAAAGCTTTAGGACTAAATTTTGGAGTAGGCTACGATTCTATAAAGGAACAAGAATACGTATCAGCTCATATTGGTATTGCGTTTTGAGAAAGGTGAAAGGTGAAAGGTGAAAATTTTTTAAAAAAAGATTGAAAATCAAATATAAAATCGAATTTTCAACACTCAACACTCAACACTCCCCAACCCTTTTCTAAACTCTAACTCCAGTTGTTCATAATAATGATCTTCAGAAAGATTCAGGTTTGATAGAGAAATTCCGAGTAGGCGAACCTGGCGATTTCCGACATCCGTATCTTCCAGAAGTTGACGTGCAACGGTAGATATTTGATAATGGTCGTTAGTGTAATTAGGTACAGATTGGCTTCGGGTGATGGTATCGAAATTTTTGTATCGGACTTTTAGTGTAATGGTCTTCCCTTTGGCGTTGATCTTCTGCATTCCTTCAGAAATAGACTCCGATAACTCATCCAGAAAAGTGGTGATCCAGTTCATTTCTCCCTTGTCGTCAGAGAAAGTACGCTCCTTCCCATAAGACTTTCGAATTCGATGCGGCTTAACTTCTCTGTTGTCAATTCCTCTACAAATTCGATAATAATACCTTCCTGACTTTCCGAATGCTTTAACCAGATCGATTTCGCTCCATTCTTTAAGATCAGCTCCGGTTTTGATTCCAAGCGAATGCATTTTCTTTTGAGTGGCTTTTCCAACACCAAAGAACTTCTTGATTTCCAAGCCTTCCAGAAATTCCTCTGCTTCTTCGGGCGGGATAAGTGTAAGCCCGTTAGGTTTGTTGTAATCAGAGGCGACTTTAGCAATGAACTTGCAATATGAAACACCTGCGGATGCAGTAAGCTGAGTTTTCTCTTGAATCTTTTCCAGAATCTCTTTTGCAATAAGTGTGGCTGATCTCATTCCCTTATGATTTTCTGTTACATCCAGGAAAGCTTCATCCAGAGAAAGAGGTTCAACCAGATCTGTATATTCAAAAAAGATCTCACGAATTTGTTGAGAGGCTAATTTGTAAGCATCGAATCTTCCTTTTACAAAAATTCCATGTGGGCAAAGTCGTGCAGCTTGTGAACAAGGCATAGCTGAATGTACCCCAAACTTTCGGGCTTCATAACTAGCTGTTGAAACTACGCCACGCCCATTAGGTGATCCTCCAACAATAACAGCTTTTCCGCGAAGAGCAGGATTATCTCTTTGCTCTACGGCTGCAAAAAAAGCATCCATGTCTATATGGATAATCTTGCGAATATGTTCCTGCTTTATCATTACATGTATTATACATATAAATTGACTCAGAAAGAACCCTATAATGATGCCGTTTTATAAAAAAACCAACCCGTAGGGATAATTCATGAATTATCCCTACGGGTTGGTGTAATAAAAAAGATTGCTACTTTACTGCATCTTGGATTAAGGTGTCCCCTGAAACAAAATCGAATGTTTTGCCAATAGTATTATTATTATTTAGACAAGCAGTGATAACGGAAGCCACGTCTTCACGAGGTATTTTATTTTGTGATGATGAATCCGGATCTGTTGTTATTGAACCTGTTCCCTTGTTATCAGTCAAGCTTCCCGGACGAACAATAGTGTAATCAAGGTCTGTACGCTTCAAATTTTGATCTGCATAGAATTTTGCAATCATATACGGCTTTATCGGTGATTTATTCCACGCGCTACGATCATCTGCATTAATTACGCTAACTATAATAAAGCGCTTAGTATTATTTTTCTCAGCAGCTTCCATACATTTTACAGCTGCATCGAGGTCGATTTCTAATGTCTTATCATAATCAGTTTTACCACCTGACCCTGCGGTAAACACTATAGCATCAGCTCCTTCAAATACGTTAGAGAGTTCTTCAACAGAGCTTTCAAGATCACCCATTACTGTTTCTACATTATTATCATTAAAAAAAGATTTTTGATCTTCCTTCCTGATCATGGCAACAGGCTTTATTCCTTCTTCATCGACTAATTGTTTTGAAAGAATTCTTCCTATGCCTCCATTTGCTCCTACTATCAAAGTGTTCATTTTGCTAAAACTCCGTTTAATTGAATTTCTTTATTCATCTAACAAGAGGTAATCTGATATAGTTGGCGAACATCAAAACAAAGCTCAGAGCTGAATAGTGTGCATATAAAAAAGGTTCCGATGCAGAGCAACGGAACCAGAATCTTAAATCTTAAGTCTTACGTCCTAAATCTTATATCCTAAATCTAAAACCTATCCTTCTGCCTGAATCCCCGCAGCAACGTTCTGCACCTCATCCAGAACTCTTAAAAGATTTCCGCTCCAGATCATCTCGATTTGTTCTTGAGTGTAGCCTCTTTTCACAAGCTCAATAGTAACGTTCAATGTTTCAGATGCATCCATCCAGCCGTTAACACCGCCGCCGCCATCGAAGTCAGAACTGATTCCAACATGTTCAATTCCGATCAGATCAACCATATAATCAATGTGGTCTACAAAATCCGATACATCAACTGAAGGAGCGTTGTCAGCTGTTTCCTGTTCAATTTTTGGTTGGGCTTTTTTCTGCATCTCCTGGTAAAGTGAAAAGTATTCACCTCTAGTTTCTGTACTCATCTGTCGGATGGAGTCTCTTGAAACCATTTCGAAACCCATTTCTTCAGCTACTTCTTCTTCAATTTTAGCAGCGGCTTCACGATATGCTTCATGCTTTTCAGAATTAACATAGCTACGGAAAGCAACGGTTTGAACTACACCACCATTTTCTTTCAGCATCATAAGCTCTTCATCATCTAAATTTCTGCTAACAGAAGGGTCCAACGCTCTTGCAGAAGAATGCGAAGCTATAACCGGCGCTTTTGATAATTCCATTGTTTGCATATTTGCTTTCTTGGAAGGATGAGAAAGATCGATCATAATTCCCCATTTATTCATTTCAGCGATCACTTCTTTTCCGAAATCACTCAAGCCATCGTGCAACCAAACGTCATCTCTTTCACCTGTATTTGAATCACTTAACTGACTGTGACCATTATGCGAAAGCGACATATATCGCGCTCCACGATCATAAAACTCTTTAACTCTTTCCAGTTCCATTCCTAATGGATAAGCATTTTCAACTCCGATCATTGCAACTTTTTTGCCTGCTGTATGAATTCTGCGAACATCATCAGATGTCAAAGCCAACTCAATTTGATCAGGAGCTAATTCTTCAGTTAATCGGTGTATGGCTTCAAATTTAGAAACTGCATTTTCATAAGCCGCGTCAAAACCTTCCTGATCTAGTTCCCCTTGTCCGGTATAAACGATAAGAAAGGCTACATCCAAGCCGCCGGCTTCCATTTTGGGAAGATCAACCTGAGTATCCAGGTTCATGGTATAGTTCTTTTCCTGAGTGAAGTTATTGGTGTTAATATCCACATGGGTGTCTAACGTAATTACACTATTGTGAATTTTTTCAGCTTTGGCTATAAGTTCAGGGTCAACAGAAGAATCGGGAGTACATGCCCATATCAGCATGCAAAACAATAGAATAAGAGTTTTCAAGATATTCATTTTAAAGAAGTTAGTTATATTTATTGAAATAGAAATTATACAATTCGGAACTACAATGAGATATAATTCCTTTAAGTGTATAGGAATTTATTCAACAAAACATTGATGTCATGGAATTTTTTGGATTTTTAACACTCGGAACATTTATCGGTTGGCTTAGCAATACATTTTCAGGAGCGCACGGAATTAAAATGGTCCCAAGTATTTTAACCGGAGCAATAGCTGCTTTAATAGGCGGATCGATAGTAATTTTTTTCGGTCTTCAAGGCTCAGGTTTCTATGCTGCTATTACATCAACAGGGGCATTATTTACAATAAATGCCTTTAGAAAAAAGAAGCCGATTTTTGCTGATGAAGAAAATAGGGAACAAAATCACTGATCCCGGTATAAGCATTCACACCACTGTACCATGAACTGAATGTTTTATATGAATGAATCGTAAAGACCGTAACATCAATCTTTTTTTATTTCTCTTCTTTATCGCCGTAGGACTATATATGTCTGTTTCGGGAAGTTGGAACCTTATTACTAGCGAACAGGAAAATCTGTTTGATTTTCAGAATAAAGACATTCCTATCTTTACTAATATTACTCAACTGCTTACCGGCCTTATATGCTTATTTTCAGGATTTATAATGTGGATGAGAGTTCATTGGGCCTTTAGTTTTTCCCTGTTTAGTTCAGGTTTGCTCATTGCTTATAATCTGAACAACATGGGAAGGGCAATTTACGAAAACCCAACCGAAGCCATAATTATGGCTGCTATTTTAGTGATCGTTTTGCAGAGCCTTCCTTTTCTTATCAGACAGAATCAGAGAATCTGATTTACGAAACATGAAAGGAGCAAATTCGTGTACCGCCTTATGGAACGGATTTCAGATAAAGACATAGAATGGCTTCTAAAGCCGAATCAGGATTTCAACTATAAGACCGAAGAACGTCTCGAAAAGGTTCAAAAGCTTTCATTTAAGAGAAAGGCGATACGTTTTGGGTTGTGGGCTTTATTAATTCTTACTCTTACCATATTTCCTTTCTTCCTGCTGATAAAAACATCCATTTATTTAAATATCGATCAGGGTTTAAACGGATGGGTTTCTCTTTTTGGAGGAATTGGGGCAACAGTTGCTATTTTATTGGTATATGTTGTGATGCTGTTTCGAAAAGTAAAAAATAAGAAACTTATCTTTCGCTATGGTCTGGGCGGGGTTGGAGCATTGGTAGGCGGTTTCTGTCTGTACGGATTACTGTACGTATCGAGTGTAAACGCTAAATCAGATTCTGTAAAAGAAGTTTATCGTTCATTACATCCAATCCTAAGAGTAGCAGTAGCTACAACTACTCTGGCAGAAGGAGATCTGGTGATCACAGACATAAAAAGATCGGCCGAAGACTATACAAAAATGGGATTGCCGATAAACCAAAGTTCTCTTCACTTTCCTCAGCCGGATGGATATGTTCATGCAATTGATCTGAGAACCAAAGGTCATTCCGAGTTTAGAAACTTCATGTTAAGCAATTCACTACGGCTGATGGGATTCAAAACATTAAGACATGTGGGATCAGCAGATCACCTCCATATTTCACTGCCATATTCTGAGCATTAAAAAAGGGCTTTTCCTTGTTTATGAGCTAGAATATTGCGACCATTCTCCTGCACCTAAAGCAAAACCAAATTTTTGATATGTCGCATTATAAGTTCTACGAGCAGGTAAATAAAAATTTCGATAAAGCGGCGAGATATACCCGCTTTGATAAAGGCCTTCTAAACCAGATTAAAGTTTGTAATACTGTCTATCATGTTACTTTTCCGGTTCGGAGAGACAACGGAGATATTGAAGTTATAGAAGGATGGCGAGTAGAGCATAGCCATCATAAAACACCAACTAAAGGTGGTATCAGATACAGCCATAAAGTGGATGAAGATGAAACAATGGCACTTGCAGCACTGATGAGTTACAAGTGCGCGATCGTTGATGTGCCTTTTGGTGGTGCAAAAGGTGGTGTTAAGATCAGTACAAGAGAATATTCTGTTAGTGAGCTAGAAAGAATTACCCGTCGTTATACATACGAATTGATCAAAAAAGGATTTATTGGCGCAGGGGTAGATGTTCCTGCACCTGATTACGGAACAGGAGCTCGCGAGATGGGTTGGATTCTGGATACCTATCGCCAGATGAATGAAGACCTGAATGCCGAAGGTTGTGTAACCGGAAAGCCAATTCAGCAAGGTGGTATCAGGGGAAGAACGGAAGCTACAGGACGTGGAGTTTTCTTTGGAATCCGTGAAGCGTGCAAAGTGAAAAAAGACATGGACAAACTTGGATTAAGCGTTGGTGTAGATGGAAAGACGTTTGTAGTTCAGGGATTAGGTAATGTAGGTTATCATGCATCACTATATATGACCGGAGCCGGTGCAAAAATGATCGGTGTTGCTGAAATGGAGGGAGCCATTTACGATCCTAAAGGAATGGATCTGAAAAAACTGATGGAATTCCGAAAAGAAACAGGAAGTATTATCGGATTCCCGGGCAGTAAAGAATTGAAATCAAATAAAGACGCTCTAGAACTGGAATGTGATGTGTTGATTCCTGCAGCTCTTGAAAGTCAGATAACCGGTGATAATGCCGCTAATGTAAAAGCAAAGATCATTGCTGAGGCAGCCAACGGACCTACGACTGCTGATGCACATGAAATGCTAAAAGATCGTGGCGCACTAATTCTTCCGGATGCTTATTTGAATGCCGGTGGTGTGGTGGTTTCATATTTCGAGTGGTTGAAGAATATTCAGCACGTTCGCTACGGTAGAATGAACAAACGATTTGACGAAGAAAGTTTGACCAGAATTGTTCAGGAGATCGAGAAGATATCCGGAAAGAAATTCTCAGCCAATGAAATGGATAAACTGGCGCATGGTGCTTCAGAATATGATCTCGTTGATTCGGGACTGGAAGAAACCATGATCACGGCCTATGCAGAACTTACTGCACTTAGAGAAGAGCACAATCTTACTGACCTGAGAACGGCTTCGTTTATAAGCGCTATCAATAAGATCGGAATCATGTACGAACAAATGGGAATCTTCCCGTGATTAGTTAATGGTTAATTGTTATGCGTCTCTTCCAACCAATAACAAATTACCATTAACCATATGACAGAGTCTCAGGTTTTTGAATTAGCTGTTGACAGGTACGCTGTTTATGCTTTTATCGGATATCTTACTCTATTAATCGGGATCGGACTTTATTCAGCTCGCTTTTCCTCTTCGGGGATCAGCGAGTTTTTTATTGGCGGAAGAAAAATGAATAAGGTTGTGATTGCTCTTTCAGCAGTTGTTTCCGGCAGAAGCGCCTGGCTGTTGTTGGGAGTAACCGGATTGGTTTATGTTCAGGGCGCCTCAGCAATTTGGGCGGTTGTTGGATACACTGTTGTTGAGTTGATTCTCTTCCTCACCTATGCAAAAAAACTCAGAGAATTTACAGAAGAACACGATTGTATTACCGTCCCTGATTTTTTTGCAGAACGTTTTGGTGATAAAACCGGAACATTACGATCCATTCTTATAATCACTTTTCTGATCTTTATGGTGAGCTATGTTTCCGCCCAGTTTGTTGCCGGAGGAAAAGCGTTTTCTTCTAGTTTTGGGATCGAACAAAGTACAGGGGTTTTGCTTTCAGCAATTATCATTTTGGCTTACACAGTTTTAGGTGGATTTCTGGCAGTTAGCTTAACGGATGCTTTCCAAGCGTTCTTTATGATCTTTGCATTGGTATTTCTCCCTTTTATAGCCATTCAGGATTTAGGCGGATGGTCGGTCATGATCGAGCAACTTCAATTTCAGGACGCTGCGCTGATCGATCCGTTGGCACTGAGCGCTGGAGCTTTTATTGGGTTTATGGGAATCGGTTTAGGTTCGCCGGGAAATCCTCACATCCTGTCGAGGTATATGGCCATTGATGATGCTAAAAATTTACGATTTGCTGCAGGAATTGGGACTTTCTGGAATATTGTGATGGCAGCGGGAGCGGTATTAATAGGTTTGGTAGGTCGGGCGTATTTCTCAAATATTGAAATGCTTCCCGGAGCTGATTCAGAAAACTTATATCCGTATTTAGCACAACTGCATTTACATCCGGTTTTATTTGGGATAGTGATAGCGTCCATTTTTGCAGCGATCATGTCTACAGCAGATTCACAGTTGTTGGTTGCCGCTTCAAGTGTGGTTCGGGATTGGTATCAAAAGATCTTAAAGAGAGACGAAGAAATTCCCCAAAAGAAATTAGTGCTCTACAGTAGGCTGGTTGTTGTTGTGTTGGTTATCATCGCATTGCTCTTTGGATTGATAGCTCAGGAATTGGTGTACTGGCTGGTGCTTTTTGCCTGGGCAGGATTGGGAGCAGCTCTCGGACCAACTTCAATTCTGGCACTTTACTGGAAGGGAACCACCAAAAAAGGAGTGATTTCAGGAATTATTACCGGAACACTGGTAACTATTGTCTGGTATTTCATTCCGGTTCTGAAAAGCAATATGTATGAACTGGTTCCGGCTTTTATTGCAAGTGGATTGGTAACGATTTTGGTGAGTAAGTGGACTAAAGAATAAAATCAAGATTTTGTCATTTCGAGCAAAGCGAGAAATCTAAAAATTGCTGCAAATAAAAAACTCTAGATTTCTCACATCCGTTCGAAATGACAAAGAACAGAAAATCAACGAGAATCTGAAAGTTGAGCGGAATCAGTGATCAACCGACCACCGCGAACCGTTGCACCCAAGACTAATCCAGCGCTTACGAGTACCAAGTTTTTGACTATGTACTGACCTTCCAGAGTTAAACCAAAAGGAAAGCTTGTCCACACAACATCAGGTAAAAGAAACACAGGAAGCACAGTTCCTGGCATTTGAAGAAACAGAAGCAGTAAGGTTGTTCTCATAAATTTTCCTGCGATCAATCCAATTCCGATCAAGACTTCCCATGTTGCCAGAACAGGTATAAACAGATCCGGATCGACAAAATAAACGGTATTTCGAACCAGCTCTTCGGCAGGACTTAATCCCGGAAAGAACTTCAGAGCACCAAACCAGAAGAAAATAATTCCAAGCCCGATTCTAAGCGAGCTCAATCCGTACTTAGCCATCCATTCAGTAATTAGGATATCAGCTTTGTCAAAGTATTTCTCAAACATGATAGGTAGGATTTGTTTGAGAGAAATTTATAAATAGAATATGAAGAACTGATGAAGTAAATAATTCAGACTTTGAATAACTTCATTTAACCAGTATAAAAGAAATAAATATGCCTTACGAAATATTAGTAGGATTGAATGTAACTGATGATGAACTATATCAGAAGTACAGGGATGAAATGACGCCGATTCTAAAAGAATATGGAGGAGGCTTTAGATATGATTTCTTGATAGAAAAAGTATTAAAAACAGATTCTGAATCTAAAATAAACAGAGTTTTTGCTATTTATTTTGAGAGTGAAGAAGCAAAAAATGAATTTTTTCTGAACGATAAATACATTCAAATAAAGGAGAAATATTTTACGCCGTCAGTTTCAGGTACAACAACTATCGCCGGATATAACAGATAAGATCAAACCTTCATTTTAACTTAGTATTCCATCTGACGGATTGCTCGTCTGATGGAATACTGAGCTATCTAGTTAACCAGATTTTCGGTCAGACAGTTAATCTGTCAGACCGAAAATCGGCAGGAAAATGTTTAGAGGGGATTATAACCAAGCCAAGTAAACAATCAGTTTTTGATCTATAAGTTTTACTTTGATTCTACTTATTTCTTCTCCTTCGTAGTAAATGAAACTATTATCCTCTGCAATTTTTACTATTTCCATGGTTTCGTTATCAAATATTTCTGTATAGCTCTGGGTTGGCTTTTCTTTGTCAAACAATAAAGTTTTGAGAATAGGAAATGAATAATAGTAATCATCCAGAAACTCAGTTTTGGAATAGATAGATACAATCGAATCAGAAGGAAAGCTTAAATAATCTAAGTGCCAGTTTGCGTGATCGACAGTAACCATCTCTCTTTTCCAAGTGAAGTTTTTATAATTATCATGGGTGATTTGAATATTTTTTTTGTTATCGATAGGATGAAACGCATACAGAAGATCTTCCGGTAAGTTTGTTTCATGTTCAAAATAACTATCCCAAAAGAACTCGCAGTAATAGAGATAAGTGGGTGTGCTTATTGCAAAAACCAGGATAGAAATGGCAAGGGTTTCTGTGAACTTTCTCATCTCTAACAATATTAAAGAATAGGAATAATTCAAAGTTATAGCCATTCCATCTGACGGATTCCCCGTCTGATGGAATACTGAGTTAGCGAATCAAGCTAGTTTTTTCGGTCAGACAGGTAATCTGTCAGACCGAAATCAACATTAGCTAAAAATTCATCAGGAATTGTCTGCTTAGAAAAGGCTCTAAACTTTTTATTATCAATAGGAAGTTTAAATAAATCTCTGGCTAATTCCTGATTACAAAGTTTTCCATTTCGAAACCCGGCATAATCCTGATACGAAGAAAACTCCCATTCTTCTAGTTCGGTCACCAGTTTAGCTCTAATAGGATTTTGATGAATGTACAAGAAACAATTGATTCCATAGCTGTTATGATTTTTGAATTCTTTAAATAGCGATTTAGCTTTAGCTCTGGCTCGGAATAAAGAACCGGAGCGATTTAATTTCTTGTTAATCGCTTGAGTATAAGAGCTTTGAAGAATCCCAATACTCCTGTTCAAGGAGCCCACATTATTTGTTGCCTTAAGTTTTTCAGAAGATTGATAATCAGGTTTTACTTGAAATAAATAATGATAATGATTCGGCATTAAACACCACGCCAAAATGTTAATGTATGGAACGAGGTGTTTTTCAACTTTCTTTAAGAAATACAGATAATTTTCTCGTTCAAAGAAAAGTAGTTCTCTGTTATTGCCTTGATTATAAAGGTGGTATACATGTTCTGGGATAAATTGCATCTGTCATTATAATAAAAATGGGATTTAAACTATAAACATATACCGTATTACGGTCAGACGGACTTAAGCTGTGAGACCACCAAACTTCCATTTCATCTGACGGATTCCCCGTCTGATGGAATATTGAGTTAGCGAATCAAGCTAGTTCTTTCGGTCAGGCAGGAAATCTGTCAGACCGAATCTCAAACCTTCATCTTTGGCAACGAAAGGTCGAGCTTAATGGCAGCAACGCGTATTCCGATAACTACCCCGGTAGTAATGACATAGTTCAAATTGGTTGCTATATCAAAATAGATGCCGAGATAGAAAACCAAAGCTCCCATCAAGCAAGCAGTGGCATAGATCTCTTTTCTAAAAATAAGCGGAACTTCTCTGCATAGAATATCCCGGATAATCCCACCAACCACTGCGGAGGTCATTCCCATGATTCCTGCCATAAACGGATTTAATCCGAAAGCCAAAGCCTTTTCCATTCCACTGATCGTAAACAACGCTATCCCAATGGTATCAAATAAAAAGAGCGGTTTATTGATATCATCCAATCTGTTTCTGATCAGATAAGTAAATGGAATTGCAGACAAGATCACAATGGGATAAGTCATATCGCCGATCCAGGTTATGGACTCGCTTCCAATCAGAATATCACGAACGGTTCCGCCACCAATAGCCGTCGCAAAACCGATCACAGCCGCTCCGAAAATATCGAGATCTTTCTTAGCCGCCATCCTGATGCCACTTATAGCAAATACAAAAGTCCCGATAAGATCAAGGATGGAGATGATGGTCATTTATTGATTATTTAAAAGAGCTTACCATATTTAATCATCTCCCTTCAAAGGGAGATGGTCTGCTATTTGAAATTTGAACATTGTCATTTTCGCGCAGCGACTCACGGTCTAAATTTAATATCCACTTTCTTAGTCGTTTCACCGGATTTCGAGCGCAGTTCCAGTTGTTGCTTCATGTTTTCCGTTGCACCGACAAAAGCTCTTGCAGAGAAAGAAGAATCATCAGCTAAAACAATAGGCAATCCATTATCTCCTGCTTCGCGAACAGTTTGTTCGATGGGGATCTCGCCCAACACAGGTACTCCCATTTCTTTAGCTAAATGTTTGGCACCGCCATCACCAAAAATGTAGTACTTCTTTTCGGGCATATCCGGAGGTGTGAAATACGCCATGTTCTCGACAACACCCAGAACAGGAACATTCACTTTCTTGAACATCGCCACTCCTTTTCGAACATCATCCAAAGCTACAACTTGCGGTGTTGATACGATCACAGCTCCGCTTAACGGCACCGTTTGTACAATGGTAAGTTGGATATCACCTGTTCCCGGAGGAAGATCCATGATCAGATAATCCAGTTCGCCCCATTCCACTTCGGTCATAAATTGTTTAATGGCGCTGGTAGCCATTGGTCCACGCCAAACCATCGCCTGATCCACATCCACTAAAAAACCCATAGAAACCATTTTGATTCCGTGTCGCTCTATAGGAACTAATTTCTTTTGTGTGGTGATGTTCGGCTTTTCAAACACATTGAACATGGTTGGAATACTAGGACCATAAATATCGGTATCCATCAGTCCAACTTTGTATCCGTCTTTTGCTAAAGCGGAAGCGATGTTTACGGCTACAGTAGATTTTCCCACTCCACCTTTTCCGGATGCTACGGCAATGATATTCTTAACACCCAAAAGAACTTCTTCCTGTTTCTGCTGAGTTTGTTGGGGAGCCTGTTCCGGTTTGCCCTTTCTCTTGGAAACATTAATTCCCACCTGAATGTCAACTACGGCTTCTCCGTCAATGAACTTGTGAATAGCTTCTTCACATTGACGTTGAATTTGTTGAGCAAGAGCATCGTTTTTCTCGGGCATTTCCAGCGTAAAGGAAATGTATTTATCCTGAATGATGATATCATGGATCATATCCAGTGAGATCAGGTCCTGTTTTTCTGTTGGATGGAGAACGTGAGCAAGTGCGGTTTTGATCTGCTCTTTGTTGATGGACATATACTTTTTAAAGGATTTTTTTCTTTATTCTTATATCAGCAATAAAGATACAAAGAATTAGATTGAGTATTGGAAGGGAAAGTGGTGAAAACAAGTATAGGACTAAAAGAGAAGTTTAGACAACGTGCACTATTGTTAATAGCACTAGTGACGATCCTAGGATGTCATTCATATACAGACTTTGAAAGAACCCCACCGTTAGAAGAAGAATTCGATTTTACTACTTATTGGCAAGATGAAGCAAGAGACTCTTTAACAGTTAGTGGTATAGAGGTAGAACAAGGGCTTAATAAACCAAATTATTATGAAATAAGAGATGCAGAAACTCAAAAAAGAATTACATATCCATACCTATTTTTAATTACAGATATAACAGACTCTACATTTATAACCATATCTGGTAATGTGACATTTGAATCCGGGTTGAGATATTTGCTACTTCCTAATTATTCTCGATTAATGTTAATTGAGAAAGAAACATTAGAAATATTACTCGACTTAAAAATAGATGAACATATATCTAATGCTAAAGTTATAGATGACCATATTTACTTTTGGTATAGAGCTGATCAAGGATATAAGGTTACGTATAGTTTGGGAAGAGTTAAGATTAACTGACTCAAAAACATCTAAAGTCTTAATCTCTTTAACCTCGTTCCGTACCTCCGGTGCGGAATGCTGCTTGGGAGCTCAGCTCCCAGTACTTTTATCATAAACCCACCGCAAGCGCCTCGCTTGTTCGATCTTTCCAAGCCAAGACTCTGATATTAATTCTAATTCGTTCTTATATACCAAAAAAGTATATTTGTCGTACTTGTATTACATGTAAACAAATTCATTGAACTATGCCTATTACAGTACGTTTAGGAGAATCGGTTGAAAAGCGACTGGATGAGTTGGCAAAACTTACCGGTCGCACCAAAACTTATTACATCCGTCAGGCTTTGGAAGAAAAGTTGGACGAAATGGAAGATTTGTACATGGCTGAACAGCGTATTGAAGAGCCTCAAAAGCACTGGAGTCTGGACGAGATAGAGTGCGGCGATGATCTGGAAAGTTGAATTTGACGATCGTGCCCGTAAAGAACTCAGAAAGCTAGATAAGCAAACTCAGGATCGGATTCTGAAATGGCTACGTACTAATCTAGCGACAGAAGAAGATCCGAGAAGAACAGGGAAATCTCTGAAAGGCAGAATGAAAGGACTGTGGCGATACCGGGTTGGAGATTATCGAATTGTCAGCCAGATTCAGGATGAACAGATTTTGATTCTGGTTATTCGAATCGGACATCGGCGGGATATTTATGATAAGAAGTGAATAAGTTAAGTATGCTTAAAATTATATATCGAGTTTCTAATCTTGTTTCAATAATGAAAGTATCAACATTTAGCTTTTTTCTGTGTTTTTGCATCCTTTTAAGTTCAAAGCCAATTTTGGGTCAGGAATCTGAGGAGTATTCTATCATTTTAAAACCTATGACATATCAGGGATTAGATACTGACTGGGACGGAAAGAGAATTAGGATGAGTACTAATGGACTTTCAATTGGAATTACGGTTAGCGCAAATGCATATGAAACGAATTATTATCCTAATGGAAGAGAAAGCAACAGTAATACCGCAGAGAATAAGTCGAGTGATTTAGAAAAAGAACTCATTTTATACAATATAACATCCAGAATATCACTGAATACAAGTTCAGAAAACATTTCTGTATTTACAGAAAGTGTAGGAGTATCATTTTCAAGTGAAGTTCATAACCCTGATAAAACTTCGATTCTATATTATTCTTTACCAAGTGATACCACAAAGGTTTTTATGAAAGACAACCCATACAGTGCAGAGTTTCCATATCAAGTATTGTTATTTTACCCAAGGTTTCAACAGAAACTATCTAGCGATACCTTGAATATCGATCTTCATTTACCCATTATTCAAACACCAGAGGGAAATCGAATTATGGAAAGCCGTGTGATTAAGTTAGAGGGTACAATTAAACGAAATTAAAAGAAGAAATTTCCAATTCTTAATTCTATCCCTTTCTCTAAAAATCATTAACTTAATGAGGATTAAGAACAAAACGACACAAACTAACTATACGAATGGCTAAAAAAACACCGTTTCATGCTATCCATCAAAAAGAAGGCGGGAAACTTGTAGAATTTGCCGGATTTGAAATGCCGGTTCAGTACAAAGGAATTAAGGCAGAACATGCAGCCGTTCGTAATGATGTGGGCGTTTTCGATGTATCTCATATGGGTGAGTTTTACATTCACGGACCGGAAGCACTTGATCTGGTTCAGCATATCTCAGTAAATGATGCTTCAAAATTAGTTCCGGGAAAAGCACAGTACACGTGCATGTGCTATGAAGATGGCGGGATTGTAGACGACATGATCGTGTACAAACTGTTCGAAGAAGATCAGTACATACTTGTTGTAAACGGCGCGAACGTAGATAAAGATCTGGCCTGGGTAAACAGCCAAAACACTTTTGATGCCACAGTAGTTGATATGTCGGATGACACTTGTTTGCTTGCAGTTCAGGGACCGAAATCAGTAGACTCGCTGCAAAAGCTTACCGATCTAGATCTTTCAGAGATCGGATTCTATAGTTTTAAAATGGGAACATTAGCCGGATTTGAAAACATCGTGTTTTCAGCAACAGGATACACCGGGGAGAAAGGATTTGAGATCTATTTCGATAAAAACAATGTAGATCCGGAAGCAGTTTGGAACGCTATCTTTGAAGCAGGAGAAGAATTCGGGATCGAACCGTGTGGTTTAGGTGCTCGTGACACGCTGAGATTGGAAATGGGTTTTGCTCTTTATGGCAACGACATCACCAAAGACACTAATCCGCTGGAAGCACGATTGGGTTGGATCACCAAATTTGATAAAGGTGATTTTGTAGGAAAAGAAGCTCTTCTCAAGAAAAAAGAAGAAGGAAATTCGCGACAATTAGTTGGCTTTGTAATGAACGACGAACGCAACATTCCGCGTCATGGATACGAAATAGTGGACGAATCAGGAAATACCATTGGCGAAGTTGCCAGCGGAACAATGTCGATCACTTTGGGTAAAGGAATAGGGATGGGTTATGTGAAAAAAGAATTTGCTGCTGAAGGCAACACTATCCATATTGCGATCCGTAAAAAAACAGCGGAAGCTACAGTAACACGCCCTCCATTTATAAAAAAGTGAGAGAACATATTTTAAAGAACTACGATGGCTAGACTAGATTACATGGACGTATATTTTTCGGTGCAATCCTTTCAGGAAGAGGATCTGCGTGGAAAATCTGCGGTTATTATTGATGTGCTGAGGGCTGCTTCGTCGATGGTGACGGCGCTGAGTAACGGTGCAAAAAAGATCATTCCGGTTGGAGCAATGGAAGACGCAGTCCGTATTGCCCAAACTATGGACAACAAGGATTATCTGCTTTGCGGAGAGCAAAATGGTCATAAGATCGAAGGTTTTCATTTAGGAAACTCACCGTTGGAGTACACAGAAGATGTAGTAGCGGATAAAACGTTGATCATCAACACCACAAACGGAACGAAGGCGATCAAAAAAGCAGCGCTTGCAAATCGTATGTATGTGGGCTGTTTTCTAAATCAGAAAAGCATTTTGAAAGTACTGGAAGACCACGATGATGATGTGGTTTTGATCTGTTCAGGTTGGCAGGGAAAAATGTCGTTAGAAGATACGCTGTTCGCTGGATCTATTATTTATAAAATGTGCAAAGGAAAGCTTCCGAAGAATACCAAAGACGGAGTAAAGGTCGCGTTTAGTTTATATCAGAGCTATAAAGATGAGCTGGAAACAGCCATTGAATCCAGCGATCATGCAATTCGTCTTAAAGAACTTGTTCCTGACGGGGATATTCCTTTTGTTTGTGAAGTAGATAAATTTGACGTCCTTCCGGGAATGAAGGATGGAATTTTAATCAATTTGAATGGCTAAAAAGAAGTTAAATACAGCCGGAAATTCTAAGGCAGGTATTGACGATAACCGAAAAGTAGAGATCATCGGAGTAATAATTATTGCTCTTGCGATTTTACTTGGCTTAAGTATCGTTTCCTACACTCCGGAAGATTACCAATATGCGACCAAACTGTCGTTTATGGATCTTTTCAATAAAGATGCATCCTCCAGATTAGTGCAAAACTGGCTTGGGCCTGTGGGAGCTTATCTTTCGCATTTCGTGGTTCATCAACTGTTTGGTTATACCAGTTTTATTTTGGCGGTTCTGATCTTTTTCCAAGGTTGGCACATTTTCAGAAGGCGGAATTATAAAGACCTGAGCTGGATCACCATTTTGGGTGTTTGGAGCATGATCCTTTTCTCAACTGTTTTGGGATGGATGAACTTCAATCTTGATTTTCCTGCTGATTCAGTATGGAGCGGAGCGGCCGGAGTAGCAATCTCAAAAGTGCTTCAGAACTTTACCAGTAGTATCGGATCCGGAATAATCTTATCACTCTTGGCGATCGTAACGTTATTGTTACTTTGGGACAGAGATCTTCAAAAATCCATCGACAATCTGAAATTATGGATCGAAAACGTTCAGCAGAAACTGGAAGATGCCCGCATTGCCCGCGCTGAAAAGAAAGAAATAAAAGCACAGGAAAGAGAAGAGCGTTTAGCCGAAAGAAGAGCAGAACGTGAAGCGGCTAAAGAAGAAAAAGCAGTCAAGAAAGAAGAGAAAAAGAGCGCTAAAGCTGAAACTAAAAAAGAAGTTAAAGAGCCCGAAGCGCCTGCGCCAACGATTGATGACATTGTAGCAAAATCTCACGAACAAGATCTGGAGCGCATCGAAAAGGAAAAACGAGCTTCTGATGACATCGATAACAGACAAAAAGCGGCTATAGACAAAAAATCTAATCTGGAAGAAAAAGAAGTTCTGGACGAGGACAGTGAAGAGCTGGAAGTTTCGGTATACAAAGGCGAAGGCGATGAGGAAGCCGGAGAAAGAGATCTGGACAAGATAAATCGGGATAAAGCGAAGGAAGTTCCTGTTATCAGATATAAGTTCCCAACCATTGATCTTTTAGACACGCCCGCAGAAGACAGAACAGAAGTTGATCTGGAAGAGATTCGGGAAAACAAGCGCATCATCCTGGATAAACTGAAAAGACACCGAATTGAGATCGTTGGAATTAACGCCATTGTGGGCCCAACGGTAACGCTGTATGAACTTGAGCCGGCACCGGATGTTAAGATCAGTAAGATCGAAAGCTATTCCAATGACTTAAAAATGGCGATGGCTTCAAAAGGTTTACGCATGCTTTCTCCGATTCCGGGAAAATCTGCAGTTGGGATTGAAGTTCCGAACAGCACGCGCGAAATGGTGTACATCAAGCAGGTCATCAACACAAAGAAATTTGTTGAAACAGACATGACCTTGCCGGTTGCATTCGGTAAAACGATCGAAAATGAAGTGTTCATGATCGACCTTACAAAAATGCCTCACTTGTTAATGGCGGGAGCAACCGGTTCCGGTAAATCGGTTGGTGTGAATACGATTATTACTTGTCTGCTTTATAAGTGCGATCCGGAAAATCTGAAATTTGTGATGATCGATCCGAAGAAGATCGAATTGGCATTGTATCGAAATATCCAGAATCATTTTCTGGCGATGCTACCTAATGCAGACGAACCGATCGTAACAGATACTTCCAAAGCTCTGGATACACTGAACAGTGTGTGTAAGGAAATGGATGATCGCTATGATCTACTGAAAATGGCGCTGGTTCGGGATATCAAAGCGTACAACAAGAAATTCAAAGAAGGCGAACTGGACGAAGAATTAGGTCATCGCCATCTGCCTTACATCGTAGTTATCATCGACGAGCTTGCTGACTTAATGATGACAGCCGGAAAACAAATTGAAGAGCCTATCGCCCGTCTAGCTCAGCTTGCACGAGCTATTGGAATCCATTTGGTGGTTGCAACTCAGCGACCGTCTGTAAATGTAATTACAGGTACAATCAAGGCGAACTTCCCGGCACGAATTGCTTATCAAGTTGCATCAAAAGTAGATTCCAGAACTATTCTGGATATGGGTGGAGCGGATCAGTTGGTTGGAGCCGGAGATATGCTGTTTACCAACGGCGCAGGAATGACCAGACTTCAAAATGCATTTGTATCAACAGAAGAAGTAGAAAGAATAAACTCATTTATTGGCCAACAAGCCGGGTATAAGGAACCATTTCATCTGCCGATAATACAAGAGGACAATGTAGGAATACCTGACCCGTTAGATGATATAGATGAAATGTTTCAGGCTGCAGCCAAAGTTGTGGTGTTACATCAACAGGGATCCGTTTCATTATTACAAAGAAAATTAAAGATCGGCTACAACAGAGCCGGCAGAATCATAGATCAACTATTTAATGCAGGAATCGTTGGACCATATCAAGGAAGTACCGCACGCGATGTTCTCGTTCAGGAAGAAGAAGAATTACAAGAGATCTTTGATGGCCTTGAAAACCTCTAGTCTTATTTCATTGCTGTTGATCGTTTTTGCGATCTCGGTACAGGCACAAACCAAAGTTTTTCCAAAGCTGAAAGCCAATTTCGAAAACGAAAAGGTTTTTGTAGCTGATTTCGAACACGTTTATTACGACTCTTACACAAAAGAATCGTTAAGCAGCCAGGGAAAGATCTGGGTTTCATCTGATAAATACCGGTTAGACAGTGAAAATCAATTGCTGATCGTGGATGGGGAAACTTCCAGAGTTTATGATGAAGTTCGGAACAGGGTTATTGTAAGTGATTATTCTGAAGAAGACGATGATTTTGCTCCATCAAGGATGTTGAACGGAGTAGATTCCACTTATACCATTACGGAAGAAAAAATGGATAAAGGCAGAACAAAGATCATCATGAAAACAGACGATGATTTCGCCTTATATCTGACGGTTGAGATCATTGTGAATTCTGAAGCAATCCCGATAAGCATTACAGCATATGATTTTTCAGAAAATGAGATCATAACCACCTTTAAAAACGGATCTTTTTTGCTTAAAAATGAAGAATTATTTGTACTACGCTATCCTCAGGATGCAGAAATAGTTGATACCAGGTACTGATCTTGAAAACAGCATTAAAAGTAATTGCAGGAATTCTGGTCGCCGGTTTTTTTCTCTGGCTTGCATTCAAAGAAGTAGAATTTGAGCAAATTGTAGAAGCATCCAAATCCATGAGCTATGGCTGGATCATTCCGTTTGTACTAGCTACGCTTTCGGCACATTTTATTCGGGCGGAAAGGTGGAGATTATTATTCAACGATAAAGCTAAAACGCCGCACAGAGTCACCCTTTTTACAGGTGTGATGGTAGGATATTTGTCAAACATTCCATTTGCAAGATTAGGAGAAGTTACACGACCTGTGTATGTAGCTCGACAGGTTGACGAAAGCAACAGTAAGTTGATAGGGACGATCGTTCTTGAGCGAATCATTGATATGGTGAGTTTACTTTTACTGATGACTTTTGTGGTCATATTCATGGTATCAGACCCCGAAATACTCAGCAATTTGTTTGGGATAGACATCACCGACTCTGAAGTTCTTCTTTCCTTTGCGTTTTCTATTGGTAAATATTTAGGGGTCGCAATTCTGGGTTTTGCAGTGATCTATTTTATCCTGAGATCTCTAAGTACAAAAGTAGAGTTTATATCTAAAGGATTTGAAAAATTCAAAGTGATATCAAAGACATTTATTGATGGAGTTCTAGCGGTAAAGGAACTTAAAAACTGGCCACTTTTTGTTTTATACACGGCGCTGATCTGGGTTTGCTACATTGGGATGACTTACATTCCATTCTGGATGTTCGACATGCACTCCATTTATGATCTTTCTTATGCAGATGCTTTAGTGCTTACAATGGTTTCAGCAGTAGGGATTATCATTCCGACTCCCGGTGGAGTAGGCACTTATCATTTATTTGTAACCAAAAGTTTATTTCTGCTTTATGCTGTTCCGGAAGCAATCGGTTTGGCGTATGGAACCATAACCCATGCTTCAACACTCGCTGTTATTATTATCAGCACGCCTTTGTTGTTGGTTTTGGATAAATATATTGCGTTAAAGCATGCGGCTAAAACTGAGGGAACAAGCGTAGAATAAATCAGTACATCTTTTGACGTACACAGGTTAACCTTGCTCTAAATTTTTAGTACATTCTTAAAACTTCTTTTTTGACGATGAAACGATCCTATTTTGCAACCATCTTACTTCTATTCATCATTTGTCCGGCATTGTTCGCTCAAAGCGGGAATACTCAAAATTCATTATTACCTGAAATAGATCCGCAGGATATTGAGATAAGAAGTGAGTTCAGAGCCAGGTTTCCGGGAATCAGAAGGCAACCGATTTTAGGATTTAATCCCAAACCCAGAGTTTTTCGGATCGATCCGAACAGAGTTCCTTTTATGGAATCTGATAAAGAGGCCGTTGCCAGTATCGCACTCACACAACTAGACAGACCTGAGCCTCCTGCCAAATCAGTTTTACAAGATCCATCCAGAACAAATGCTTTTATTAAAGCGGGTTTCGGAAGCTTTACCACTCCGGAACTGGAGGCTTACGTATTAAGAAGGCTGAATAACGAAAGTATTGCTTCCGTAAATGTAGATTATTCCAGCTCAAGTGGTCATTTAGATGATCAGGATTCCGGTTTCAGATTTTTTGATGTGAACGGCGTTTATGGAACAAAATTAAATGGCGGAGCAAAACTGTCTGCTAAAGTAGGTGTATTCAGTGACTTTAATCACCTGTTTGAATTATCAAATAATGTGCCTTCAGATAATTCAGGGACTTCCGAAAAAGACTATAAGGGCTTTAATGCAGGGCTTATTCTTGAAAACAATGCCAATGAACTGGAAGGATGGGAACTGTATTTGAATGCTTCTGCTGTAGGAGTCGATCTTATGGGACAAAATGCAGCTTTAAGGGGAAGTCAGTCAGAGCAATTTATACAAGCAGGCTTTGAAAAAGAATGGGCAGGTTCAAAACTCTATGATGTGCTTAGTGCAAAAGTCGATATTAAAGGTGGAAATTATTCAGCAGAAGGAATCGGAGATACCCAATGGATTAGCTCTTCAGCTACTTTTGGATACAGCAGTTTATTCAACTACGCCACAGAAATAGAATTGGAAGGTGGAATAGCGTATGTATCTGACGGATTCAGAAGCAAACCTTTATTAGTCTTAAACTCAGCAATGAATCATACTGTAAAAGAAGGGTTAAATCTGACCGGAAAGATCTATGCTCGTCCGGAAATAAAATCTGTTTGGGAATACCATCAACAAAACAGATTTTTGAATGTGAGTTCTCAAACTCAATTTCAATATATATTCGGAGTAGACGGAGGAATAGAATTTAAACCACTGGAATCCACAAAACTTTTTGGAAGCATTTCTTACCAGGCAATTGATAATTATAGTTACTACTTAAGATCTTCAAGAACATTCGGTGTAAATACAGAAGAAACATTCTATACAATCAATTATGCAGATGTGTCTAAATTCAGAATGGAAGTAGGAGTCACTCAACAAATAGTTTCCGATAAATTCTGGTTTGATGGATTTATATATGCACAAAGACCTGAGCTTAAAAGCGGAGGAGACGTTCCGTTTGAAGAAAGAGTGGGTGCAGAGGGAGTATTTTCAGTAAAGCCGGTTAATCAATTTACAGTAAGTTCATGGGTACAGTATGTTGGAGAAAGAGAAGATGGAAATACTTCTAATACGCAAACAATAGATGGTTATCTTCTTTTAAATGGTGGAGCAGACTACAAGATCAATGAAAAATTTGGCGTTTATTTGAAAGTGTTGAATATTCTGGGACAAAACTATGAGGTTTGGCAAGGTTATGAAGAGCGACCTTTTCAAATTTTCGGAGGTATTAAAGTAACTTTATAAGCTATGACGAACGATTTTTTAAAAGCATTTGGGTTAACGATTCGTGATCAGATCATCATGAAAAATTCTGTCGAAATAAAAGGTCTGGGTACTTTTAAAGCAGAACACACAAGCCAACAACAGGAAAGAAAGGGAGATGGAAAGCTCGTAATGCTTCCTCCTAAAGACAGTATTGAATTCAAAGCTGATATGGGGGAATAACAATGCTGATAGATAATGAAAAGTTTATTGCTCTGCTTGCTGATAATTCGGGAATAGAAAAAGAGAAAGTTGAGAAGTACCTGGAAGAGCTTATAAATGAGATGAAGGCTTCTTTTGATGAAGGGGAAGGATATGAAGTGGAAGGCTTCGGGATTTTCAGCAAATTAGGATCAAACATTCTATTTATCCCTTCTGATGAGCTGGAAACGGAGGTCAATTATAAGTATGTAGGTATGGAGCCTATTGAACTTCCCGGAGGAGCACAACAGCAAGAAACTGAGTCACCTGAAGAGGAAGAAGAAAATCCTATTCAGGGAATTCTTGACGGTGGAGAAACTGAAGAACCGGAAGAATACGAAGATCCGTTTGCCGAGTTGTTCAATGAAGCAGAAGAGCATGAAAAAGCAGGGCAGGAGCAGACCGAAAAAGGAGACCTCAGCGAAGAGGAGATTGAAGCTGTTGTTGAAGAAGAGATAGAAAGCGAAGACACTGAAGAAATAATTTCGGAAGAAACAGAGAAAGAAGAAGAACCGTTAGAAGATTCACTCAAAGATATATTTGGTTCAGATGAGCCCGAAGAAGAAGAAGCAGAACCTAAGGAGGATGAAATACCTGGTCCTGAAAAATGGGGCATAGATGCACATAAAGAGGAAGAACATGAGGGTGCTTTTTCAGGTTTGCTGGGTGATAATGCAGATGAACCCGAATTAATTGATGAAGACGACATTTTTGCAACAGAAGAAGAAATCACTGCTGAAGAGGAATTGTCTGAAACTGATGAAGGACTTCAGCAAGAAGAAGATGAGACTGAAGAAATAGATTTTTCTGCATTGGAAGATGACACTTCTGATGAAGATTTCGAAGATCCATTCGAGTCCTTGGAGGAAGAACAAGAAGAAGATTTTGTGCCCGTTGTTACGAATGTGTCTTCAGGAAAAGCTTCTAAAACGGAAGTTGATGAGGATCAAAAGGAAGAACAAGAAGAGAAGACCGAAAAAACAAGCAGGACACCGAAGAGTCCCAGAGACAGAAAGCAAAGTTCTCCGGTGTTTTTATATATGATTCTTGCTCTGGTTTTGTTGGGAGGAACCGGATATCTATTAGCTTATTTTGGTGTTGTTAATATTGAGGGAATTACACCATCTTCAGCTTCAACACAAGTAGCCCAGAACACTCCGCCGGTAACACAGCCGGAAAGCACACCACCGCAAACTTCACAGCCAGAAGAGGAGCAGCAGATAAGAGATGTGCCGGAGATTGAAGCGAACAGCGAAAATACTCCTGATGAAGCGGAAGAAAATACTGGAAATATTTCTGAATCCGAATCTGAAGCTACTGACGATGTAACACCTCAAGACCGGGAAAATGATATAGCTCCACTGGTTGCTGATGAAAAAGCTCCTGGCGATGGAGGTATTATTTCTCCTGTAAATATTCAGGAACAAGCCGAAGTATATGGTTTAAAAGGAACTGCAACCGAAGCCGGGAACAATGGCTATACGATCGTACTATATACTTTAAGCCGGAAGTCCGGAGCAGACGCTCAGTTTGAAAAATTATCTAAAGATGGCTTTCGGGTTATTATTAAAGAAAATCCGTCACAGGAATTCGGTGTATTATACAGAGTAAGCATCGGACAATTTGAGTCACTGGCAGATGCAGCTATTGCTGCTGAAAAGGTTGATTCTGAAATACTTGGAAATTATATCATCACAAAAATTTAAACATTTCATTTACATGAACACCCTTCTTTTACTATTTCAAGATTCAACGGCAGTTGCTGATTCGTTAGCAATGGCACTCGAAGGAGAAACAATTACATTATTCGATCTTTTAATTGAGGGAGGGGTTTTAATGATCCCGATCTTCGTGCTTTTTATGCTTTCTATGTACGTAATTGTAGAACGTTGGCGAGCTTTAAACCGATCGCATACGGATACAGAGAGATTTTTAAGTTCGGTTGAAGGTTTGTTAAAGTCCGGGAAGCAATCGGATGCTATGGCTTACTGTGATGATCATGACAAACCGTTGGCAAGAATTATTAAAGCCGGAATCAAACGATTAGGTCGCCCGATTCGAGATATTGAAGACGCCATTGACAATGCCGGGAAAAAAGAAATATTCTTTCTTGAAAAAAGAATGAATTGGTTAGCAACCATTGCCGGTGTAGCACCGTTACTAGGTTTTACGGGAACGGTAACTGGTATGATCGAGGCTTTCATGGATATTCAATCCCTTCAGGGAAATGTTAACCCAAGCGAATTAGCCGGAGGTATCTGGGAAGCTCTTATTACCACGGCTGCAGGATTGATTGTTGGTCTGATAGCATTCGGGTTCTATAACTTTTTACTAGGTAAGATTAACAGGTCTATTTTTGAGCTTGAAAATGCATCTGCAGATTTTATGGACTTACTTCAATCACCGGCACCTAAAAAGCAGGCATAATTATGGCACGCGATTTTAGACGAGGAGATAAAAGGTTAACCCCGTTATCGCTATTCTCTCAATCTTCATTGACAGATATAGTATTGCTGTTGTTGATCTTCTTTTTGCTGACTTCTTCATTCGTAACAAACTTTGGGATAAAAGTGAATATTCCGAAAGCAGAGTCCGGATCAACTACTCAAAACGAGTTCATTTCTGTTGCAATCACTAAAGAAGGCGAGTTTTATGTGGATGGGGACTTAACGGCACGAGGTTCTCTAGCTCTTCAGATAAGGGCAGCACGCAATAATAAGCAGAGTCAAACGATTATATTACGTGCCGATAAGGACGCAAAAGTAGATGATGCGGTGAGAGTTATGAATATCGGTAAGGCCTTGAATTTAAAATTGGTCATGGCTACGGAACAAAGTTCATTATAAATTAATCAGGATGAAGAAAACTAAATTCACACAAGATGATAGTGTTGCACTTACGGTAACGTTAAGTGTGAGCATTATTATGGTTTTGTTTTCTCTGTGGTATACACTGGATATGAACCAAAACTTCCGACCTTCTTTTATTGAAGTAGAGTTCGGTGAGTTTAGATCAGGAACATTGGCAGAGTTTTCTGAAGTTAAGGAAGATGAAGTAGCTACCCGACCAAATCCTTCCGAAGTTAAAACCGAGGAACCCGTTGAAGAAACCCCGATTCCGGAAGAACAGCCCACTAATCCGACAGAAGAAATTACCAAACCTGTAGATCTTCCTGATGAGGTTGAAGAAGTAAAAGAAGAAAAGGTCGAAACACCTAAGACGGATGTTGTAGACCCCACCAAAGAGACGGCGGAAGAAGTAAAAGAAGAAATTGAGATTCCTCCGCAGGCAAAAGAAGATCTGGAAGTTAGCGACGGTGCAAAAGAAAGTGGAGATATTAAAGGTAATACCGGAGAAACAAATGCTGATGCCGGAACAGGAGTTGATGATGAGAAGTCAGCTCCTTACGAACTAAAATGGGATGGGAGTATCGAAAGAGACCCGATGGTTCAGCCTTTACCCGAAAATACTGCAAACACAGAAGGGGTTATTTCCGTAAAATTTCAGGTAAAGCCTGATGGTTCGGTAGGCTTGATTATTCCATTGAAGAAAATGAATCCTGAGTTAGAAAAAGAAGTGCAGCGGACTTTAAGGAGCTGGAAATTTTCAAAACTTCCAAGTGGAGTGCCTCAACAAGCACAATGGGGAACAATAACTTTCCGATTTGTATTCGGATAGTCCGATCAAAAAAGGAAACACACCTGCCCTTCTATTTTTTGTAACTTTCAACAGTTCGTCAAGCTATTATTAATGCAATCTCATAAGAGTGAGATCAACTAAAAAATGAGTTAGCTTCACAACTTTTTACCCATTCCTTGCTTCTGTACCAATACATTCAGTTATTCAATTCTGTATAACTAACTAAACTAACTTCGGTACTACTATGAAGGCAAGAAAGCTATTCTATTCCGTATTCACTTGTTTAATTGTTTCGTTTTTTGTGGCTGATATCTCTTCAGCTCAGATTTTCGGGCATGGTGAGGAAACGGATTCTCCTACTTATAAAAAAGAACTCTTTAAAGATTTAAATTATAGAAATATTGGACCATACAGGGGTGGGCGCTCAGTAGCCGTATCAGGTCATGCTTCACAACCATATACTTTTTACACCGGATTTGCTGGCGGAGGTGTTTTCAAAACAACAGATGGGGGAAGCAGTTGGATAAACGTATCTGATGATTTTTTTAAAACAGGTTCTGTAGGGGCGATTTCTGTGGCACCTTCGGATCCGAATGTGATCTATGCCGGAATGGGCGAAACGGATATACGCGGAAATATGAGTGCGGGAGATGGGATGTATAAATCTACTGATGCAGGGAAAACCTGGAAACATATCGGTTTAGGCGAAAGCCAGTTTATTGGTGATATAGAAGTGCACCCTTCAAACGATGATATCGTTTGGGTAGCAGCTATGGGACAGATCTTTGGTATGGATGGAAATGAAGAAAGAGGTGTTTTCAAATCTACAGACGGAGGAGCTACCTGGAAAAAAGTTTTATTTAGAAATAATAAAACCGGAGCTGTGGACATCGCTGTTGATCCGAATAATCCCAGAATACTATTCGCAGCACTTTGGGAAGCATACAGAAATCCTTGGGAAATGAGCAGTGGTGGTGAAGGAAGTGGATTGTTCCGAAGCAAAGACGGCGGAGAAACCTGGGAAGAAATTTCAAAATTCCCGGGAATGCCAAAAGGATTACTTGGAAAGATCGGTGTCGCTGTTTCGCCTGCAAATTCGAACAGAGTTTGGGCAATCATAGAGAATCAAAATGGTGGAGGTTTGTTTCGCTCCGAAAATGGTGGAGATACCTGGAGAAGAATAAGTGCGGACAGAAATCTTCGCCAAAGAGCTTGGTATTACTCTAAAGTTATTGCAGATCCGAAAAATGAAAACGGAGTATATGTTCTTAATGTAGGTTTCTGGAAATCAACAGATGGTGGAAGTAAATTCAGCAGGATTGGAACCCCACATGGCGATCATCATGATCTTTGGATCGATCCAAATGATCCGCAACGAATGATCATAGGTGATGACGGTGGAGGTCAGGTAACATATAATGGCGGTGAAGGTTGGTCTTCATATTATACTTCAGCTACAGCACAAATCTATCAGGTTACTACGGATAACCAATTTCCATATATGGTGTACGGAGCTCAGCAGGATAACAGCACGTTCGCCATCAAGAACAGAACGAATGGCTTTGGAATTGATGAAAGCGATTGGTGGCCGGTAGCCGGTGGTGAAAGTGGATATATTGCTCCTGATCCGGAAGATCCGAATGTTACTTTCGGAGGAAGTTACGGTGGATATCTCAATAAATATGACAAAGAACTAGGACTAAGTGATCGCGTTGATGTTTGGCCTGATAATCCTATGGGTGCAGGCGCTGAAAAGCTTAAGTACAGATTTCAGTGGACATTCCCGATCATAATCTCTCCTCATAATCCTGATGTTCTTTATACCACATCGCAACATGTGCATCGTTCAACAGATGAAGGAATGAGCTGGGAAACGATCAGTGACGATCTCACCAGAAATGACAAGGAAAAGCAGAAAGAATCAGGTGGGCCGATTACAAAAGATGATACCTCTGTAGAGTATTACAATACGATCTTTACTTTTGTTGAGTCACCAATTCAGGAAGGTACTTTTTGGGCGGGTTCAGATGACGGATTAATTCATATCAGCAGAGATAACGGAGAAACTTGGGAGAATGTAACACCGAAGGGATTACCGGAAACAATGATCAGTATCATTGATGCTTCCCATCATGATGCAGGAACAGCTTACTTTGCTGCTACACGATATAAGTTCAATGACTATGCACCGATGATCTACAAAACCACAAATTATGGTAAAAGCTGGACTAAGATCACAAAAGGAATTCCGGCAATGGATTTCACCCGTGTGGTTAGAGAAGACCCAAACAAAAAAGGCCTACTGTATGCAGGAACAGAAACCGGAGTATATGTTTCTTTTGATGCGGGCGAAAACTGGCAGGATCTGCAATTAAATCTTCCGGCTGTTCCGGTTACAGATATGGCAGTTCATAAACGCGATAAAGATCTCGTAGTGGCAACTCAGGGGCGTTCGTTCTGGATACTGGATGATCTGCCTGTGCTTCACCAAATGAGTGATCAGATCGCTAAAGCAGAAAATCATCTTTTCCAGCCGGAGAGAACATACTTGTTCGGAGGTCCTAGCTTCAGCAGACCGGGTTCTACAGTAGGGCAGAATCCTGAACGAGGAGCTGTTTTCTTTTACACGTTGAGAGACGAAATGGCGGAAGAGATCAAGCTGGAAATTCTAGATCCTTCGGGAAATACCATACGAACCTATTCCAGCATCAAAGATGATAATGATCGTCCTGTAAGAGAGTCATCGACTTTTTATGAAGAAGAAGATCAAACCAGACCAAGTGTGGTAGCAAATCAACCCGGTCTAAATAAGTTTGTTTGGGGATTGGATTATCCTGACGTAACCAGAATTGATGGTACACAAATTCTTTGGGCAGGAAATACCTCAGGACCTTCCGCAATTCCGGGAACATACACTGTTAAAATGCATATCGGCGATGAGGTTGTTGCAGAACGTAATTTTGAAGTAGTAAAAGACCCAAGATTAGAAAATGTAACCCAGCAAGATTTTGTAGCACAGTTTGAGTTAGTAAAAACGATCAAAGCAAAACTGGACACCACTCATAAAACCATCAATAGAATTCGTGAGATTCGAAAAGAGATCAACGAAATGATGGCTGAAGCAAAGGACAACAAAGAGCTACAGGAAAAAGCGAAAACGATGCTGGAAGCAATGTCAGAAGTTGAAAATGAGCTGATGCAAACCAAAGCCGAAGCAACTCAGGATGTATTGAACTTTGAGATCAAGCTGAATAACAAGCTTGCGGCACTGGCCAGCACTGTAGCAACCGGCTACGGCAGACCAACTAAACAACAATATGCAGTGTATGAAGATCTGGCTGGAAAAGTAGATGCTCAATTCAAGCGTTTGCAAGCAGTTTGGGATGGTGAATACGAAAACATCATTCAGGAATTTGAAAGCAAAGGCGGAAAGATCCAGAACTGATTAAAAAACTAGTTAATGTTTAATCGTTATTTGAGAAGCGATTAGCCATTCCGGAAACTTCTTACGGTCAGACGGACTAAACCCGTCTGATGGGTTTTTAAGGCTAGTCTGTATTGATTGAGATTCACCTGGTTCCGGTGCTCTGCGTCGGAACCAACTTGTAGATACTTTTTCTAAAGATTGTCTGTATTAATTAAAATTCTCTTTCCTATACTCAGAATCATAATCAGATTTTTTGCTGATAAGCTTATTAAGGTAGCCGAAAAGATAGTTTATGATAACAAGAATGAATGTAGTTCCAACGCCTAGCCAGTATTGCTTAAGAGCTATACTTATTCCGATTCCGGCAGCCATTAAAATGGTTGCTGCGGTGGTTAGATATCGCACTACCTGACTCGAAGAGCTTTTTAAAATAGTTCCGGCGCCAATAAAACTGACACCTACTACAACGGCATGAACCATACGAATTGGGTCAACGCCAAGTCCTTCTGGTTGGATAAGCTGATTGAAATCTATGATCACTATTCGACCCAAAGAAACCAATAATGCAGCTGAACCGGAGATGATCATATTGGTTCGGAATCCGGCAGGTTTCTGCTTCCATTCCCGCTCCAGCCCCAGAATCCCACCCAGGATAAGAGCTATAGTTACATCTAATAAAATTTGTGCTTGTTCATACATGAAAACCCGAAATAAGTAAAGGAGTCTCTTATTTTAATGGGTTAGAGAAGGATTTGTTCCGTGTTGGATCTCCGGAGCACGAAATTATTAGAAAAGCCTTTATAGTCAGACGGGCTACAGCGGTCAGGTCTTAATGGAACACCTAAATTGAGATCTTCTCACTCACCACTTTTCACTTCTTTATTTTCACCTTTCACTTCCTCACTCTTCGGCATAGCATTTCTAAAATTAATATCTCTCTGCGGGAAAGGAATTTCGATATCGTATGCTCTGAACTTTCTGACGATGGCCTGATTTAGTCCATTTAGGATCGAGTAATGTTCTTTCACATTTCCAACCCAAACGATCAGCTTCATATTCCAGGAAGAATCCCCGAATGACCGCAAGTGTACATCATGTTTTGGAGTATGTAGTATGGAGTCACTTTCTTCAGCGACTTCGTTGAGCGCCTTTAATACAACATCAAGATCCGAGCCGTAGGACACGCCGACATCAATAACCAAACGATAAGTTGGATCTCCGTATGAATAGTTGACTACATTCTTTGAAATGAACTCAGAATTCGGAACGATCACAGAAATATTATTGATGGATCGAACAGTGGTGGAACGGATATTAATTTCCTGAACATCTCCTTCTATATCATTTACCAATACACGATCTCCAATGCTGATTGGGCGTTCGAAAAGTACGATCAAACCCGAAATGAAGTTGGAAGTGATGTTTTGTAAACCAAAACCAATACCAACAGAAAGGAAACCAAAGATCACTGCGAGTCCCGTCAGGTCAACACCTACAAACTGAAAGGAGACCAGCATCCCGATGATCATGACCACGTATTGAGTCATCCTGGAAAGTGTAAACCGCAACCCGGGATCTTTAATAAATCGTGGTAAGACTTTATTGTTTAAAATCCTTTTTACAAAGCTGCCGAGATAAGTAAACCCAATAAGAAAGAAAATGAAGATACAAATGGACAGAAGAGTAACCGGAGTATCTTTTAATTCAAATAAAGTGGTATTAAAAAGAGTACCCAGATAATCAAAGATCTCACTCGGGGTGAGGTCATCTATGGTAGGTAATGATTGTGTGGAATCAGCTTGCATATTTTCTTAATTAGGTTGGGTGAAAATAAACAAATCTGAAAGAACCGCAGTTAATTAATTTCCACTAGCGGGTTCCTTTTTATCGCCTTCACGATCTCTTCTGGATTTTATCATTCGTTGAACAAGAGAATCTAGTTCTTGAAGTTGTTCAGGGGTACAAAGCGCTCTGATATTCGAGATGTGTTCATATGTTCGGAATTCCATATCCGAAACCAATACTCCGATCTCAGTAGTTAAAGAATCCACGGTTTCAACTGAAACATCATTGACTTGTGTAAGACGGAACATACGTCTTCTCTTTTCATCGATCTTTTGCTGAAGAGCTTTCGTTTCGTTTCTGTGATTAGTATTTAAAGAATCATACGTTCGTTTTTGTTCTTCAGAAAGCCCCAGTTTTTTTGCAAGGTATTCGCTTCTTTTGTCTCCGTCTCTTCGGTCATGACCTCGCTTTCCAAGTTCCGGACCAACAACTAACCCGATAAGAATCAGGTTCAGCAAAACCAGAACAGAGATGGATATAATAGTAAATCGTTTGTTCTCAAATAAACCCATGAGCTTACTCCAAGGAAGTTAAAGTTGCGTAATCCGGAAAGTACTCATCAGAATATTCTGAGATATCTTCAGTTGTTTGTTCACTATCAGAATTGGTAGAATAAAATAGAATGGCAGAAACATTCAGGATCAATATTAAAATGACAGCTGCATATTTTCGCACTTCGGAAAGAGAGAAGATGGTAGCTGCTTTAGGAGCGTTTTGATTATCAATTTCATCAAAACGGGCAAAAAGATTTTCTTCAAAATCAGCACTGGTTGAAAGAAAAGCAGGCTTTTCAGCATCTTTCATGAGCTGATCTATATGGGTTTGTATGTCTTTTTCTGATTTCATAATTCTTCCGATAAAGGATTAGGCGAAATGTGTTGTAAAAACTTGTGCTCTTTAAAAATAATTTTCATAATTGTCTTCCATGATCTTTCTGAGGTTTTGTTTACTCCGATGAACCAAGGACTCTATAGAAGACAAACTTTTCTCCATAATGTCTGCAATCTCTTTGTAACTAAGTCCGTCTTGTTGGCTGAGAACAAAAGCCGTTCGTTGGGTTTCAGGAAGTTTATTCAGAGAATCTTGTATAAACTGTTGTTGCTGTTTTTGATGTAGCTCTTCTTCCGGATCAGGTAGATCTGAAGCCGTTAGAGACATCTCCAAATCGGCTGCTTCTGATCGTACACGCTTTTCAAAATAGGCAGCGCGTTTAAGGCTTCGGCGTTTTTTCAGTTCATCCAAAGATCTGGAAACAGCGATTCTGTACATCCAGGTAAAAAGGGAGGCCTCTTCTTTAAAATTGGAGATGGTTTTGTACACTTCTGCAAAAACTTCCTGAGTAAGGTCTTCAGAGTCATCAACGTCTTTCAGGTAGCCATAACAAACGTTCAGGATTGGGTCTTTATATTCACGAACTAATTGCTGAAACGCAGTTCGGTCTTTATCCCGTAGTCGTTGTATGAATTCCTTTTCTTCCACTAAAGCCAATTTAAAGAATTAGGCGAAAGTTTTAAGAAATTCTTTTTATGAAATTTATACTAGTAAAAGAGATTGATATTATAAACTGGATTAGCTTAGTTAAATCAAGTTATTAACCAAGCGGATATATATGAGACAGCTAGCGATTTTAGTTTTACTTGTATTTATAAATGGTTGTATCACTCCAAGGCCTGTTACCGTTGATGAAAAGACAGTTGAGAACAACCCAAACCTAATCGAAACTTCTCCGGGCTATTATATGGAGTTCATAGGGCTTAAAAATTATACGGCCCAGCAAATAGTTGATTCTATGCGAGCTAAACAGCCGGAAACAATTATTGGGGCGCGAGCACTAAATGCGTGTAGTGCAGTGATGCAAGATGACCTGGGATTTGAGTATTCATCTACAAATTACGTCAAGCCAAACTATGGATATATAACTCTTATTGAGTCTAAAAAGGATTACGGGATTGTTGAAAAAGAATTACCGAAGGATACCTTAAATACAATTTCGGAATGGAACATCAATGGAAAAAATCTCGGAGATCAAACAAATACAATGGCACTCTCTTTTCTAATTCAATTTCTCCGTACTGATGGAAAAAAGATAAGCATGAAAATGAAAATGATTTACAATCAATTTGCAGAAGATTCAGAAAAAGAATTTTCAGACGGTTTGATAGATCACATCAATTCTTTGGATATGGATGAGGCGTTGCCATTAGCTCGTGAAGTATTAAAAGCGGATGGTAATTTGGTTAATAGGTACTGGGCGTTACTTATTATGATGAGAACTAAACCAAATGATAACGATTTAGAACTTCTTTTTGACCAGTACTATTTTGACGACAACACTCTTAAATCTTACACATCATACGTTCTGCGAGAAACGTTAAAGTTGAGAGATGAAATACCTTGGAAACTCTATACTGCTCAAATTCAAAACTTGTTGAATGGTTCTGCAATCTGGAGCTATGATAATATATTGAGGTTTTTGAAAGACAATAATTTTGACAGCAATTTTGCTTCAGATATTCTAAATCCTAAATCACCAATTTTAAGTGACTACCTTAATGCTTATGAGTCGAGCAAAAGTAAATTAGCATTTGAATTTATATCTAAGATCAGCTCAGGCGAGGTGAAAAATAAAGATGAAGCAAATAAATGGCTTGCGAGCCAATACATGAAATTGAATTAAAAACATTAGGGATGTAAAATATTACATCCCTAATGTTGATCTTTAAATAGACAATTACTTTTTCAGCTTCACAGGTTTTGTTCGCCAGATCTCATCAGCATAATCCAGAATAGTTCGGTCGCTGGAGAATTTACCGATGTTAGCCACATTCAGAATTGCTTTCCGGTTCCATTCGGATTGATCTTTATAGAGCCCTTCAACTTCTTCTTGCTTTTTCACATAAGCTTCATAATCAGCCATAACCATGAAGTAGTCTCCTTTGTGAAGTAATGCGTCAACTATAGGTTGGAAAAGCGTTGGGTCTTCTTCACAGAAGAAACCGGTACGCATTTGATCAATTACTTTTTTCAACTCGGCATTAGAATTGTAATAGTCCCATGGATTATAGCCCTGCTGACGAAGCTCATCCACTTCTTCCACCGTTAATCCGAAGATGAAAATATTATCGTCTCCAACTTCCTCTTTGATCTCGACATTCGCTCCGTCAAGCGTACCGATAGTAAGAGCGCCATTCAGAGCAAACTTCATGTTTCCGGTTCCTGAGGCTTCCATTCCGGCAGTAGAAATTTGCTCAGAAAGATCAGCAGCAGGAATCATCATTTCCGCTAAGGTAACCCTGTAGTTTTCAAGGAAAATACACTTCAGTTTATCACTAACATCCGGATCGTTGTTTACTTTCTCACCAATGCTGTTGATAAGCTTGATATGAAGTTTAGCCATTGCATAACCAGGAGCGGCTTTTCCACCAAAGATCACCGTTCTTGGAACAATATCCATGTCAGGGTTTTCTTTTAAACGGTTATATAATGTTGCAACATGCAAAGCTGCCATAAGCTGGCGCTTGTATTCATGAATTCTCTTGATCTGAATATCAAACATAGACTTTGGATCTACATCAATTCCTCGTTCTTCTTTGATGTAATCAGCCAATAGCTTTTTGTTTTCCAGCTTTATCTCGCCAAATTTTTTCTGGAAAGTCTTTTTCTTTGCTGATGGTGCCAGCTTTTTTAGATGATCAAGATCGGTGATCCATTTATCTCCGATCTCATCAGTAATAAGATCGGACAGATCAGGATTACATTGCTTCAACCATCTTCGTGGAGTAATTCCATTGGTCTTGTTGGTGAATTTATCAGGATAGAGTTCATCAAAATCCTTGAACATGGTTTCTTTTACCAATCGGGAATGAAGCGCAGCAACACCGTTCACCTTTCTGGAACCAACAATTCCCAAATGTGCCATGTGTACTACAGGATCTTCACCCTCTCCGATTATGCTCATTCTCTTCATACGAGCAGTATCGTTTCCATGTGATGCTTTGATGGTATCCATAAAGCGACGATTGATCTCATGGATAATATTAAGATGTCTTGGTAACAGGTTTCTCATCAACGAAACCGGCCATTTTTCCAAAGCCTCAGGAAGTAAAGTATGATTGGTATAAGCCATTGTATTAGATGTAATATCCCAGGCTTTTTCCCATGGCATGTGTACATCATCCAGCAGAACCCTCATCAACTCAGGAATCGCAAGATTTGGATGAGTGTCGTTACACTGAATGGCAACGCGTTCCGGAAATTTACTCCAGTCATCAGTTCCTTTCTTGAAACGTCTAATAATATCCTGCATAGAAGCGGATACAAGGAAATATTCTTGCTTCAATCGGAGTTCCTGACCTACAAATACTTTGTCGTTCGGATAGAGAACACGTGTGATGTTCTGCTCAAGTTGATTGTCTTTTACAGCATCAATGTACTGACCCTGATTAAAGCTTTTTAGATCTAAAGTAGCATCAGATTCTGCCTTCCATAATCGCAGATTGTTGACAATTCCATTATCGTACCCGGGAATAGGAGTATCGTATGCAACGGCTTGCACTCTGCGGGTATTTTCCCAACTGTAATGGTGTCCACCATCCCCGTTTTGAGCCGCACCCTGGTGTCCATAAAATTCCACCGGATATTGAACTTTGGGACGGACAATATCCCAAGGATTTCCATAACGCAACCAAAGATCCGGTTTCTCGATCTGAAATCCATTTTCCATTGTTTGATAGAAAATTCCGTAGTCATAACGCAAACCGTATCCGATAGCAGGAATACCTAATGTTGCCATGGAATCTAAAAAGCATGCTGCAAGTCTTCCGAGACCACCATTTCCAAGTCCGGCGTCCCATTCTGCATTTCGGATATCATCATAATCCAGACCAACATCCTGTAAAGCATCAGCTATTTCTTGTTGAACATCCAGATTAACTACCATGTTATCCAGCAGACGACCGATCAGGTATTCCATGGATAAATAGTAAACTCGTTTTGCTCCGGAATTATGGTAGTGTTGCTGCGTTGTTAACCAGCGCTCATTTAACCGATCCATTAAAGTGAGGACCACACTCCGGTAATTATCCCAGTTTGTGGTAGAGTATTCGTCCTTTGCCAAGGTGTGGCGAAGATGCATTTTAATATCTTCGCGAAGGGAGTTTTTGTCCATTCCCGATCTTAGATCCGGTGTTGAAGAAGTCTTCTTTTTAGCCATTATAGATGCTGATTGATAATCTTAAATATGAAATAAATTAGCTGATCTGCTTCTTGTAGATACCCAGATCAGGCTCAAAATTTGGTCGCGATAAATTCGCTGAAAATCCGAGACTATGAAACGATTCATATGCATGAATTGCAACAAAATCCTGTTCAAAAATTCCAAAAACGCTGGAACCGCTTCCACTCATTGAGGCGTAGCTTGCTCCGAATTCGTAGCATTGGTCTTTGATGTTTCCTACGATATTCATTCGTGGGAAAACGGAAGCTTCAAGATCATTAATGATCAGGTATTCCCATTCTTCCAAAGCCTCATCGATGAGAACTTTCTTTAAAGAAAACTCGGGTTCCGGATTTGGTTCTACAAAATTGTATGCTTCGGGAGTGCTGCTTGGTTCGCCGGGAAAAATTGTTACGATCCAACCGTCGGGCTGAATATTTAAAGGTTCAATTTCCGTTCCCAATCCTGTGGCAAAACCAGGCTTTCCCTGAATAAAAAAGGGAACATCGGCGCCTAATTTTTTCCCAAGCTCCATTAATTCCGTTTCCTGTAAACCCAGATTAGCGATCTTGTTGATCATCCTGAGGGTTGTAGCCGCGTTACTACTGCCACCGCCAAGTCCTGCTCCCGCAGGAATATTTTTTTGAACTTTGATGCGAAACTGATCTTTTAACCCTGCTTCTTTCTCAAGAAGATTTACAGCTTTTACTATCAAATTGGTATCATCTACAGGAATTTTTTCATCGCTCATGGTTAAGCTGTTTCTGCTCGATGGCGTTATCTCAAAACGATCTGTCCACTCGATAAAACAAAAACCAGTCTCAATGTTATGATATCCTGAGTCAAGCCTCTCCAAAACGTTGAGCCCGATATTGATCTTAGCGTATGAATTTGAAACCCAAACTTCTTTCATCTAAATAAAGAGTGATCATGTGACAAAGTGAGATGTAAGCTTCGCTTACAGTTACAAAGTTGGTTTGAATATAAACCAACTTTGTAACCAAACACGAAGTGTTGATATAACTTTGTCACTTTTTACTCTTCCTCCAAAAATTTATCCTTATTATTCATCATGTACACAAAAGCTGCATCATGATCATTCGGAATTTCACCGTTTAATATAGCTTCTTTTACGGCGTCTTTTATGTCTCCGATTGTTTTGCTTGGCTGAATTTGAAGTGCTTCCATGATCTCTTCTCCGGAAAGAGGGTTTTTCCAGTTTCTGATATGATCCTTTTTTTCAACTTCTTTGATCTTCTTTTCAACTCTGTTAAAGTTTTTCTGGAATCGCTCTACTTTATTGTCATTCTTACTGGTGATGTCAGCTCTGCAAAGCGTCATAAGATCATCAATATCATTTCCGGCTTCAAAGATCAACCTTCTTATGGCGCTGTCACTCACTTCTTCTGAAACTAACGCAATAGGGCGGAGATGCAATCGTACCAATTTTCTCACATATCGCATTCTTTCATCCAGCGGCAGACCTAGTTGACGAAAAATTCCTTTTGTCCATTTTGCCCCGAGGGCATCATGTCCGTGAAAAGTCCAGCCGGCCCTATTATCAAATCGTTGAGTAGGCGGTTTTGCAATGTCGTGCAAAATAGCAGCCCATCTCAGCCAAAGATTTCCTCCATATTCAACAACATTATCCAATACTTGCAGAGTGTGCCAGAAATTGTCTTTATGTGTTTGTCCATTTTTTTCTTTTACACCTTGCAGTCGATGCATTTGAGGGAAAAACTGTTTTAATAAACCTGTATGAAATAAATGAGCAAACCCGATTGAAGGTTTATTACTCATTATTATCTTATTCAGCTCAGTAATAATTCGCTCTTTAGAAATGATCTCAAGCCTTGGAGCCATTTCGGAAATAGCATTATATGTCTTCTCTTCAATATTGAAATTCAGCTGGGTGGCAAAACGAATAGCGCGGAGCATTCTAAGCGGATCGTCATCAAAAGTTTGTTTGGGATCTATAGGCGTTCGGATCAGCTTGTTTTTTAGATCCTGAATTCCTCCGAATGGATCTACAAGCGTACCAAAGTCTTCTTCATTCAAACTCCAGGATAATGCATTAATCGTTAGATCGCGCCGAAGTTGATCATCTTCAAGAGTTCCATCTTCCACAATGGGTTTTCTGGAATTCTTACGATAGCTTTCTTTGCGCGCTCCTACAAACTCTAGTTCAAACTCTTCAGTTTTTACAAGAGCTGTTCCGAACTGTTTGAACACAGAAAGATGGGATCCTTTTAAAGCTTGATGAACCTTCTCAGCTAAAGAAATTCCGGAACCAAGCGTAACAAAGTCGAGGTCAGGTTCTGTTTGTTTAAGTCGATCAAGGTAAAAGTCACGCACATAACCTCCTACAATGTAAACCGGTTGGTTTATGGAAGCAGCGGCTTTGCTTATAACATCAAAAACAGACTTATGTGAAGCAGGTATTTGTAGCGGAAAATTCATCGGCAAAAGATACCAATCTTATAGGATGCTTTCAGGGGTTTGTTTTATAAAATTAATAGTAAGGGTAAATAAAAGGATTTGAATCATGGGATTTCCATCAAACTGGTTAATAGCAACAAATGGTAGTAAATATGCAAGCGAAGCAGTAAAGCATGCCGGAATGTTAAGTTCTCTTTTAAACAATAAACCTACAGTTACTATTCTTGTGGTTGCAGATGATAAGGAAAGCGAAGATACAGCCAAAGGAATTGTTGAAATGGCGAAGTTTTTATTCGAGACAAACAGTGGCCCGGAAATGGACCCGGAGTTAGCAGTAGAGATAGGCGAGCCGGGAAAAACTATTATAAAAACAGCTGAAAAATTAGAATGCGATCAAATTTTTATAGGAGGAGCTGATTTTAAATGGGATATAAATGACGGGAAGCCGGGCGGTATCAGCAATTACATAATTGATAAATTTAACGGGGTAATTACGGTGGTGAAATAAAACTTACAGTTAACCTAAGAAATTGGTGAAGATCTTGTTCTCAAAAAGTCAGATAAGAAATCGGCATCGATTTTTTTAGTAACTAAATCAACTACCAAATCAGCAAGCTCCTCATCATGTTCTTCATTCACCTCAAAACCATTTAAGTAAAGAAAAGTAAGACAAGAAGCTAAAGCGGTTCTTTTATTACCATCAATAAATGGGTGCCGAAATACGAAACAGGAAACATATGCCACAGCCATGCCATAAAGATCTAGTAAGTAATCTCCATCGAAAGTAGTTTTAGGTGATTCAATACAAGCTTTGATTCCTTCTGGATCTCTAATATTTGGTTCACCACCTGCAGTGTTGATTTCTTCACTATGAATAAAAAGTATATCATCCAAAGAAAGGAATTTTGGAGACATACCTATTCACCAAGTTTATCCAATGATCTTCGATGTTTTTCACTTATTCGTTTATAAGCAGATTTCACATCGATTTTTTTGATTAGTAAACCATCTTCTTGAGGGACAATTTCAACCTGGTCATCTTGTTCCACTCGAAGCAATTTGAGGAGGGACTTTTCGAGGATGATGCCTCTGCTGTTTCCGATATTTTGAAGTTTTTTAATCATAATGTTATAACATTGTTAAAACAAAAATAGTGTATTTTTTGCAAAATTGGAAGTTTTCCTACATTGTTTCATTCTATGATATGGTTGAAAAAAAGGAATTGACTCTTTATTTAGAAAGTAATAGTCAAAAGATAAGTTAAATACAGAATTATGAAGTCGACAGTAATTTATATTTTTTGCTTTTCCATATTTTTGATTTCATGTAATATGATCAATTTCGGTTCGGGCGATTTAGCAACCGATCTGGAACTAGAAGATAAAGAAATAACTAATGTTCAGGACATTGAAGCGACTTTTACAGTAAGAAATAAAACGAGAGAAACTAAAGAATATAACTTTTCATCAGGTTGTCAGGTGTCTTTTTTAATTACTGAGAACGGTACAAAGATTATAAAAGCGGAGGAAAAATTAATTTGTACCAGAGCCTTAACTAGTTTCAAGTTGGAAAAAGACGAAAGTAAAACCTTCGAATTACCAACTTACTTTGATATCGATTTGAATCCCGGGACATACTCCATCCAAGCCTACCTTATTGGATACGAAGACGAAGTATTTGCTACAAAAAGCTTTATTGTAAACTAAAAGAAGTTACTCGATCTCTAAATTCGAATGATCACCGACATCTACTTTCCCTTTCACATTTTTGAGTGAAGTATGCGCCCCAATTGTAGATCCGTCTGTCTCAACATTTTCCAGAACTGCATTATCTCTGATGATTGAGTTCTTGATCGTTGAATTCTTGATTGAAGTTCCTTCTTCAATACTTACATGTGGTCCAATTTTGCTGGACTCGATGTTAACTCCGTCCGCAATAAATACAGGAGGGATGATCTCAGATCCCGGAAACTTAGAAGCATTGAAAGTTGGGTTTTCCTTGGCTACGATTTCGCCGGTAGTTTCTAACCATGCCGGTAAAGTACCGCAATCCAACCATTCGTCAACCGTAGCAATTTTAAAGACTTTTCCTTCATTGATCATGTTATCAAGTGCTGCAGTAAGGAAGTATTCGCCGCCGGGGCCTTTAAGCCCGTCATCCATAACACGATTTACTTGTCGCTTCAATTCTTCACCGTCTTTGAAATAATACACCCCGATAATGGCGAGATCAGAAATAAATTCTTCCGGCTTTTCTACGAAACCTGTGATCTTTTCGCCTTCATGAACGGCAACTCCAAAACGTGAAGGGTCTTCAACTTTCTTGAGCCAGATCACGCTATCAGCACCGTCTAAATCAAATTTCTCTGCGCTGTCAAATAGAGTATCAGCAAAAGCGACGATCACCTCGCCTTCCAGATCTTCGTTCGCACAAGCTACAGCATGGGCGGTTCCAAGAGCAGGAAATTGAACACGAAAAGTAGTTTTTGCGTCGTGTCGATCGCTCATGGCAGTGAGCTGATCTTTGATGTCTTGACCGAAATCAGGACCTAAGATGTACACAATCTCATCAATTTTGCGATCCAAAGTTCGAATAAAAGTCTCAACCAATCGCTCTATGATCATGGTTCCGGCTACAGGAAGCAAAGGTTTAGGAACAGTATGAGAGTGTGGGCGAACACGAGTTCCGCGACCCGCCATTGGGATAATTAATTTCATATATTTGTCTCCGATTCGAAACTTTGTTTTAATTGTGCGGTGAATATAAGAGCGTTCGTACTCAATATCGAGGAGTTCTGTATTTAACTGCTAAACATCACATTCTAATAATCTCCGACTTGGATTGGTACCTTACTTTACTTAATTATTTTTCAATTATTTTCTGTGTCATACTACTCAGATATCATTGGTACAGAACTCGTTTTTTTGTTCACACTTTCCAGCAGGTTGGTTATAAAAATAACGAGTATTGGCAATGGCTCAGAATGCACTGGGATGAAAAAGTAATACCTGTTGATCTTGGAATATTCAATCTGATATTATTTATAGCAGTTGCAGTAGATGGATTTTGGGGCTCAGTTGTTACAAGAAGTACACTGGCTGTTGTTTTCTTTGTATATACTGTTTTTTGGCTGAGTTCAATTCAGCGGTACAAACAAGAGAAAGTTAAGAAACCACTGATTATTACAAACAGAGTAAAGCGCCTGTTAATACCAGTGGTTCTTTTAGGCGTTCTATTTCCGGCCTTTCTTACGTTCGAGTCATATTCAGGACGTTTTCTTTATAATTACAGCCCCGGTCTTTTAAATTTTGATATTGTACTCTTGGTTTTTGGGTGGGTATTTTCTGCCATTTTGATCCCATTCTTTATTTTTATCGCAAGTTGGGTTACAAAGCCTGTTGAGAATGCAATTCAGGAAGGTTTCAAGAAACAAGCGAGAAAAAAGCTTAATTCAATGCCACATTTGAAGATTGTTGCTATTACCGGGAGCTATGGCAAAACCAGTACAAAATTTATGATCCGGGATCTTTTGAAAGAAAGATTCAGCGTTTGTTCTACCCCGGGAAGTTACAACACTCCAATGGGAATCTGCAAAGTCATTAATAATGACCTTCAATCACATCACCAGATTCTAATACTGGAAATGGGGGCTCGATACGAAGGAAATATTCAGGAGTTATGTGATATTGCAAAACCGGATATTTCAATAATAACCAATGTGGGTGTTGCTCACTTGGAAACATTTGGTTCTCAAAAAGTAATAGCAAAAGAGAAAGGAACTCTTGTAGATAATCTGAGTGATGGAGGGGTAGCTATTCTGAATGCCGATGATGAGCTGGTTAGAAAAATGGGGGAAGAACGCTCAAATATAGAAAGAATTTTAGTTGGCTTGAATTCCGGAGATATTAGAGGAAGTAGTATTAATTATAATTACGAAGGCACGAACTTTGAGTTAAGCATTGATGAAGAAAAGACTTCAATTCAAACAAGGTTATTAGGTTCTCATAACGTTCAAAATATGTTGTTAGCAATTGGCGCGGCTCATCATTTTGGGATTCGGGCAAAAACGATAGCATTGGGAGCGAAAAATATTGAGCCAATTGAGCACCGGTTGGAACTAAAAAAATCCGGCAACTTCTTTATTGTTGATGATGCTTTTAATTCTAACCCTGTCGGAGCAAAGAATGCCATCGAAATTCTGGCACAATTTTCATCCGGAAGAAGGATAATTATTACTCCGGGGATGGTGGAACTTGGAGAAATTGAGTTTGAAGAAAACAAAAAGTTTGGTGAAGCAATTGGTAAAGCAAATTTGGATAGAATTATTTTGGTGGGAGAAGAAAGAGCAAAGCCAATTCTTGAAGGTATAAATTCAGTTGATGGTCATAAAGAAAACATCACAGTGGTAAATTCTTTATTTGAAGCTAATGATATATTAAAGTCCTTTATCCAAGCAGGAGACGTAGTACTTTATGAGAACGACCTTCCGGATTTATACAATGAGTAAAAGATAATTTTTATTCATACCTGATTGCATTGGCAGGCTGAACTTCAGATGCTCGGGTTGCAGGCATCCAGCTAGCGGCAATACAAAGGAAAAGGCTTCCCAATAAGATTATAGCAACGTCCATAAGCTGAATTTGAACAGGATATGCGTCAATCAAAAAAGCAGTTGAAAGTTTGATGATATGAAACTTGAGTTGAAGCCAGCTTAGTACCAGACCCAACAGGCCGCCAAAAATACAACCGATCAATCCTATATAAAGTCCTTGTTTCCGAAAAATACTTTTAATTGCTGATTTTGAATAACCCATAGTAATCAAAATTCCAATATCACGTCTTTTTTGGATAACAATCATTGTTAAAGAGCCTACAATGTTTAGTACCGCTACAATGATAATTATCATCAAAATTGCATAAGCACCCCATTTCTCCAGATACATAACATCGTACAAGGCTTTTTGAAGGTCGTACCATGATGAAACTTTGTACTCAGGACCTATTTTAGATTGCAGTGTTGGTTTTATTTGTTGAGCCAATTCACTGTCTGTGATTTTAATATCTATACCCGAAATAGCATCTCTGGATTTGAATAGTCTTTGCGCGGCGGTAATATCAATAAAAATCTGGGCGCCACCGCCAATTTGCTCAAGCTCATAAGAACCCCGGATCTCAAATCGGTACAGTCTTGGAGAAGTTATTTGAGTTAAAGTTCTTCGCATGGCAGAAGCGCTCAGTAAAGCCACTTCATCACCTAATTCAAGATCAAGTTCATTTCTAAGTTGTTCATTTATTACAAGGCCGGGTTTTCTGTTTCTTACACTTACATCAAATAAACCGGATTTAATACTTTGCTCAATTTCAATTAGTTGTCTAAAGCTTTCAGTATCTACACCTCTTATTTCAACTACTTTATTCTCACCACCATCATTTGTAAGCAAAGCCTTACCCTCAACGTAAGAAGAGAGAAGAGTTACTTCCGGGAGCGATTCAATCTGATCTGTTAATTCCTGATTCTGTATGAATGTGCTTGTTCCAGCAGCTTCTACACGGAGATCGGGATCGTAGTTAAGCAGGTAACCTTGAACAACATCAAAAAAACCATTAAGCACAGATAATACTACAATCAATAAGGCAGTACCTATGGTAACCCCAATTATGCTTATAAAAGTAAGCGTAGAAATAAGCGAAATATGCTTTTTTGAGAAAAGATATCTTTGGGCGATTTGTCCGGTATAGTGCATAGGTACAAAATAGAAAATGAACAACTGTAAAGCATGCCGAATACATCAAAAGATTTTGTGTAAAATTGCTATCTTCGTAGCCTTAAATAAAGAGGATTAATGAGTTCTACACTTAGCAAAGAAATAATAGCCTCAGTTTCTAATGGCACACACGGGGATCCATTTTCGGTCTTAGGTTTACATTCAATTAAAGAGAAGGGAAAGGAAAATCTAGTTATACGAGCCTTCCGCCCTGAAGCCAAATCTGTTTCAGCGAATATAGGGACCTCAAAACCATTGGTCTTAGACAAGGTTTCTGATAAAGGGTTATTTGAAAAAATAGTTCCCAGAAGAAAAAATAAGTTCGACTATACTTTAATTATTACTCCATTTGAAGGAAAAAAATTTGAAGTGATCGATTCCTATAATTTTGATTCGCTGTTAAGTGAGTTTGATTTGCAGCTCTGGGGCGAAGGAAATCACCAGAAAGCGTATGAGTTTATGGGCGCTCATCCTAAAAAAGTTGATAAGATCGACGGAGTGCACTTTGTAGTAGCAGCGCCAAGCGCATCAAGAGTTAGTGTTGTGGGATCATTTAATAATTGGGATGGAAGAGTTCATCCAATGAGAAAGTTTCATGATCAGGGAATTTGGGAAATTTTTATCCCACACGTGACAGAGGGTGATTTATATAAATTTGAAATAAAAACACCGGTTCAGGATGCTCCTTTATTAAAAGCAGATCCATATGCATTTAAAGCCGAATTACGGCCAAATACTTCATCGGTAGTAACGGGATGTAATGACTTTAAATGGACAGACAAAAAATGGATGGGAAAAAGAGCTGAAAAGCAGGCGAAAGACCAGCCCATTTCTATTTATGAACTTCATTTAGGTTCATGGAGAAGAAAAGTTGAAAACGGACAGGACTTTTTGAGTTATAGAGAGTTGGCTAAAGAGCTGGTTCCATACATCAAGGAAATGGGATTTACTCATATAGAATTACTACCCATTGCAGAACATCCTTATGATCCGTCCTGGGGATATCAGATCACAGGGTACTATTCACCAACCCGTAGGTTTGGAGACCCGGAAGATTTTAAATTCTTTGTAAACGAATGCCACAAAGCCGGAATTGGTGTTTTACTTGATTGGGTGCCGGCACACTTTGCAAAAGACGATCATGGGCTGAGAAGATTTGATGGCACAGGTTTATACGAACACGAAGACCCGAGACAAGGTGAACACTTGGATTGGGGAACGTGCATTTTCAACTTTGGCAGAACTGAAGTTCAGAATTTTCTGGTTTCAAATGCTGTATTCTGGTGCGAAGAATACCATATTGATGGGCTCAGGGTTGATGCGGTTGCTTCGATGCTCTATTTGGATTACTCTCGGAAAGAAGGAGAATGGATTCCCAATAAATATGGTGGAAGAGAAAATATTGAGGCAATAAATCTGCTCAGAAATGTAAATGATGTGCTTCATTCTTTATTTTCCGGTGTACTAACTTTTGCAGAAGAATCTACTTCTTGGGGCGGAGTTTCCAGGCCTACAGGAACAGGCGGGTTAGGCTTTGATTACAAATGGAATATGGGATGGATGAACGATACTCTTTCTTATATTGAAAGAGATCCGATCCATAGAAAATATCATCAGGATCAACTCACCTTTTCGATGATATATGCATTTTCAGAACACTTTGCATTACCCTTTTCTCACGATGAAGTGGTGCATATGAAACAATCAATGCTTTCGAAAATGCCGGGTGATGATTGGCAAAAATTCGCAAATCTGAGATTGCTGTATGCGTATATGTATACACACCCCGGTAAAAACTTATTATTCATGGGAGGAGAGTTCGGACAATGGTCGGAATGGAATCATGATAATTCTTTAGACTGGCATTTATTGGAGTGGGATAAGCATAAAGGATTACAACAGCTTGTCAAAGACTTAAACAAGGTCTCAAAGCAGGAGGGATCTCTTCACCAAATTGATGGTGATTGGAGAGGTTTTGAATGGATTGATGTTAGCGATGCAGATAATAGTCTTATTTCTTACATTCGTCGAGGTAAAAATGCAGATGATTTTGTTGTGGTAATCTTGAATTTTACTCCTGCAGTTCACCACGGATATCAAATTGGTGTTCCAAAGGACGGAGAATATAAAGTAGTGATGAATACCGATTCAGAATACTATGGGGGAAGCAATGCCGGAGATTCGGTTATAAAAGCTAAGTGGGGGGAGTGGCATAATCAACCAGCTTATATAAATGTAACTATACCGCCATTAGCAGCACTAATATTAAAACCAAAAGGATAAGAATGAGATTTCCTCGCTCAAGCGGAACGCTGGTTCACCCGACATCATTTCCTGGAAAATATGGGATTGGTGACTTTGGTAATGAAGCCAGAGATTTTATTGATTTTTTGGAAGAAACAGCACAAACCATCTGGCAAATACTTCCTTTAACACCCACTGGTTACGGGAATTCTCCGTATGCAAGTTATTCGGCATTTGCAGGTAACCCGTACTTGATTTCGCCGGATATCCTGGTCCGTAAAGGGTTGCTTACCAAGAAAGAAGTTTCAAAGGCCGAGTTGCCATCTGATGTTGAAATAGATTACGAAAAATCATTTAGCACTAAAAATGTATTACTAAAACTGGCATCAGAAAGGTTTTATAAAACGATAGATGCAGATCAGAAGTCTAGGTTTGATGTATTTAAAAAGCAGAATAAGTTTTGGTTAAATGATTATGCTTTATTTATGGCATGTGGTTTAGATAGAGGAATGCAGCCCTGGAATAAATGGGAGGATAAACTCGCTCAAAGAGACCCGGAAGCAATAAGTAAGGCTCAAAAAAAATATAAAGAAGAGCTCGCTCATCAGAACTGGTTGCAGTTTGAGTTTTCGAATCAATGGTCTGACTTAAAGAGATATGCTAACGACAAAGGGGTAAGAATAATAGGAGACATACCTATTTTTGTTGATCACAATAGCGCTGATGTTTGGGCAAATCCGAAGTATTTTGAAGTTGATAAAAAAGGAAATAGAAAACTGGTAGCAGGTGTTCCTCCTGATTATTTCAGCAAAACAGGCCAGTTGTGGGGGAATCCATTATATAAATGGAAAGTGCTCGAAAAAGATGGATTTTCTTGGTGGGTAGCGCGGTTCAATCATATGTTTTCTATTTGTGATGCAATTCGTGTAGATCATTTTCGGGGCTTTGATGCGTATTGGGAAGTTAAAGCTTCTGAAAAAACAGCTGAAAACGGCCGCTGGGTGAAAGGGCCGGGTGAGAAATTATTTAATGCCATTCTGGAAGACTGCGGTGAGCTCCCGATTCTGGCAGAAGACCTCGGATTTGTAACAGAAGGAGTAGAAAAGCTCAGAGATAAGTACAACTTCCCTGGGATGAAGATTATTCAGTTTGCCTTTGATTCCGACTCATCCAATAGCTTTTTGCCACATAATTACCCCCAAAACTGTGTTGTGTATTCCGGAACTCATGATAATGACACAAGTATTGGGTGGTATACGAGCGCACCTGAAGTAGAAAAACACAGAGCCAGAGTCTATACAAGATCAGCCGGCAATGATATAAATTGGGAATTTATACGTTTAGGGATGTATTCAGTGGCTGATCAGGCTATTTTTCCTCTTCAGGATTTTATGGGCCTGGATGCCTCACATCGAACAAATATCCCGGGCACATCATCTGATAACTGGACGTGGAGGTACACGGAAGAAATGTTAGAGCAAGTTGATAAAGAAAAGATTAAAGAATTAGTTATCAATACAAACCGAAAATAGCTTATAAAAGCAGTTCTTTAATACCATTGTAAAATTGAGTATATTTAGGGCTTTGAATTTTAAGATAGTATGGCATTTACATTAAAAAATATACCATTTAGAACATCAAAACCTCGAGCAAACGGGATGACCTTTGTCCTGGATAAAGGATACAGCGTGCGGGAGTGCGAAGATTTCTGCCAGGTTGCTTCAGGATTAGTTGATGTAGTAAAGTTAGGATGGGGAACATCTGTTGTTACTCAAAATCTAGAGGAAAAGCTGGAGGTGTACGCCAATGCAGGTATAACAGTATACTTTGGCGGCACTTTATTCGAAGCGTACTTGTTACGAGGGCAGTTGGGGGATTATGTAAAATTACTGAATAAGCATAATATTGAAACCCTTGAAGTATCTAACGGTACTATCTGGCTTTCTGATGATAAGAAACAAAAGATAATCAGAGATTTGAGTAAAGACTTCAGGGTCTATTCAGAAGTTGGGAGTAAAAACCCTAACGAAATCGTTCCTCCATATAAGTGGGTTAAGGTTATTCGCGAAGAATTAGAAGCAGGATCTGAAAAAGTAATTTGTGAAGCTAGAGAAAGTGGAACGGTTGGAGTATTTAGGCCGAACGGAGAAATTAGATCTGGTTTGATTGAAGAAATAACAGATCAAATTCCAGTAGAAAAGCTTATATTTGAAGCTCCTCAGAAAGAACAGCAGGTTTGGTTTATAAAAAGATATGGAAGCAATGTAAACCTTGGCAATATTCCTCCTAAAGAGGTAATAGCACTGGAAACAATACGACAAGGGCTAAGAAGTGATACTTTGATGGATTTTATATCTATAGAAGATCCCGCCTTTCAAGAGATGATGAAGAACAATTCAATTTCAAACGACGAGAAATAAAGACTATTTATGAAAATTTTATATGCAGCAGCGGAAATATCTCCATTTGCAAGAATGACATATACAGCAGATCTTTTGCGCTTTTTACCAGCATCATTGCAGGATAAAGGGTTTGAAATAAGAATTCTTCTTCCTAAATATGGCTCTATCAATGATAGAAGAAACAGGCTTCATGAAGTAATCAGGCTTTCCGGAATAGAGGTTGAGGTTGGAGACAATGTAGAAAGCATGAAAATTAAAGTTGCCAGCATTCCAAATGCTAAGCTTCAGGTTTATTTCTTAGATAATGATACTTATTTTAAACGTAAGGGACTGTTCAAGAAGCCTAACACCGACGAATTTTACGAAGACAACGCAGAACGTTTGGCTTTCTACAATAAAGGAGTGTTGGAAACTGTTATGAAGCTTGGTTGGGAACCTGACATTATTCATTGTCATGATTGGCCTGCCGGCTTAATTCCTTTACTGGTAAAGACGAAGTATAAAGACGAGGCGATATTTAAGAATACGCAAGTGATTTATAATCTTCATCATCCGGAGAATGAAGGACAAGCCGACACTGCTAAGATTCTTGAATTATTAGGGTTGCCGGAAGATATAGATATAAACAAACTTACAGATAACGGTAAAGTAGACTTGTTGAGATTAGGACTACAATTTAGCGATCACGTTGTTACTGGTAATTATCTAAAGGATGAGTTTGATGAGACCTTTAAGGAATTGGGTGTAAAGCCACATCAAATTCAGGGTTCTCCGGAAGACGTATCCGAAAAGTTTGCAGAATACTATAATAAAATAGCTAAGTAATTTTAAAAATTTATAAAGAGTTGATGCAAAAGAGCATTTCAAAAGCCGCAGTAACATGGCGGCTTGTTTTGTCAGTATTAATAATTGGAAGTTTCATTTCTTGTGAGGACACAAATACTGTTGGAAGCGGGATTGTAGATTCTACAGATATATCCAGAGACACGTTATACGTCACTAATTTTGAGCAAAATGATATTACCATATATAGTGGAGATTTGACTAACCCACCCCTGGGAAGGTATGAAGATCAAATTTTTGGGTCGTATGAATCAATTGGATACGCTAAACCCAGATTAATACCACAAGCTGATATACCAATTAGTGATTCTTCAAAGTTAAAACTTATGCTCCAATTTGATGGGGATACTTTTTATGGAGACACAACAGCAACTACGAATTTTTCAATTTACAGAGTAACAGAGCGCTGGAGAGAGTCAACCATATTGGCTGATGATGTTATAGATTTTGATAATACGGAGTTAGTTGGCTCATTTAGTTATTTAGATCAGGATTCAATAATTATCGATTTATCCGATTCAGTTTCAGCTGAATATATCAGATACTCTAATAATGAAGATGATGACAGGGACTCATTGTATAATTTCGAGTTTTTCGGTTTAGCGATAGTGCCCGATGCAGCGTCTTCGAAAATCATTTTTCCAACTATAAATACGAGCCAATTTTTTTCAGTTGAAGAAACGAGTTTGGACACCACATTTATTCCGATTAATGATTACGCGTTCACCACTAAAAGAGAAAACGAACCAACATTTAATAACAGGTTATATTTAAGCAGTAATTTAGAGAGCTTTTATAAGGTTTCGTTTCAGGAGATAGCGAGTACAATTGGTTCAAAAAATGTTTTAAATGCTCAGCTTTATCTATATGAAGATACATTACTGATTAAAAATTCTCTGCCATTGAATCATATAAGACCAACAGTAAATTTCATGGATTTGAAATTTTTTGATGGACAAGAGTTTAGGTTTGATTTACAGTTTTCATCTCCTGATTTTTTTGCTGAAAGAGATTCTACTGGGAGAATTTTCCGATTTAATATTACAGAACATATCAATGAATACATTTTTGGAAATGTGGACGATCAGGAGTTATACCTGAGCATTAATCCAAATGGAGGATTACTTTATTCAAGTATTTTATATGATTCCTCTAGTTCCCAGGCATTAAAACCAAAAATAGTATTAACAATAGCAGAGTAATGAAAAAATCTTTTTTACTAGTTATAGGTTGCCTTTTAATAGCTGTAGTTCTGACCTCTGAAAATACTTTTGGACAAAGTGATGAAGGAAAATCGGGAACTGTTTATTCGAAATACGGAACAGGTTTACCATTATTGAATAACACTGCTCAGGAAAAAGGTATGGGCATTATTGGAGTTTCTTTTAATGACATAAGTTCTCCGGGACTTCATAATCCTGCTTTCTGGAGTAAAGGAATCTACACAAGAGTAGCCGCTAACTTTGACTTTACTAGTTACTCTATTAAGGATTTTTCCGGCGAGGGTAATAATTCTCTGTTAAACATCGGCAGTTTTCAGGCAGTATTTCCATTGTCAAAAGATAAGCTGGGACTATCAGTTGCTTTATTTCCTGAAACACGAACAAGTTATAATGTAAATTCATCTCAGGTGATTCCATTTGGAACGGGTAGCACGGAGTATTTTTCTAACCGAACAGGAACGGGAGGAATTACGAAATTTGAGGTAGGGCTTGGCTATAAAATAAATAATACTATATCGGTGGGTTATGCTCCTTCCTATTCTTTTTTAACAGAAAAAGAGAACAGGTCTGTTGTTTTTATAGACGGAAGGGTTTCATCGAATTTAACTACACGAAGTGTAAACGGTACGTCTTTTTCCCATAGATTTGGGTTATTACTGAATAAAAGATCAGTGTTTAGTAAAAGTGATCTTATTCAGTTTGGTGCTTCATTGACTCTGCCAACTAACTACGATGCAACGAGAACTACAAATACCAGAAAAAATGTTGGCTCAGCAAGCGAGATAGTTCAAATTGGAGGTACCGAGATGGCTGACGTTAGCTTACCAACAAAAGTAGCAGCGGGATTTACATATTTTCTTAATCCAAAATTCAATGCATCTGCAGAAATTCAGTTTGAAAACTGGGAAGAAGCGAAATATGAATTCTCAAATTCAGATGAAAGGGCGTTTAAGAACAGAAAAGTAATAGGAACCGGTTTTCAATACCATCCATATAGAGGTCGCTCTGCAAAGTTTCTATCGAACTTCAAATACAGCGCAGGTGTTACATTTGATAGCGGACACCTTGAAATAAGCAATGAAGAGGTCTCTACATTGTGGTTTTCTGCTGGTCTTGGATTGGTTTCGCCAAATCTGAGAACCGGGTCTTCTTTTGATTTAAGCTTTCAATACGGCCTCAGAGGAACAACAAGAGGTGGTTTAGTCAAGGAAAATATATTCGGGATTAATCTTTCAGTAAATTTAACAGAATTGATGTTTTTACAACGAAAGCTTAATTAATTTTAAAGTAATATTCTTATACTCTGATAAGTTAAAGACAAAGTTAATGACAACAATTGTGATATGATGAAGAATTTAATAATAGCTATTGGATTTTTATTTACAAGCTCTGCAATAGCAACAGCGCAGGCTGAATGTACAACTATGGAACCACCTGATGGGCTAAAACCTATTGCAGCGTTTTCTATATTCCAATCCAATTTTAAAAACAAGGATTACCCTTTTGCCTTAAAGTATGGAAGATGGATGCTCTGTTCAAAACCACAAAAAATCGAAGGTTACTCAGGTTTTGAATTGTCTAGGCAGATGGACCGATTTACGACTATTTATCAAGAAATAGCAAAAACTCATAGCGATCCAAGTATCAAAGCTACATATCTGGATTCTGCTTTAATGGTATTTGATACAAAGCTAGAACTTTATGCAGATGATAAAGAAGAGATTTATAAAACTCATCAACAAAAAGGAAGATTCTTTTTAGAAAATAATTCTGTTGTTGTTGATGCTGTTTCAAAAGCATATGAAGAGTTTCAGATCATGTTTGATATGAATCCGGAAAAGACCACAAAAGCAGCGCGTGGATATTATGTAGATAACTTGCTCCGTAACTATATTAATAAAGGAGAAAGAGAGAAGGCGCAAACAATAATTGACGAAGCGTCTAAATATGCAACCGGTCCATTAGTTGATAAATTAAATGATTATCAGAAAGATCTTTTTGGTAGCCCTGAAGATGTGATAGCTTATTACAAACCAATCCTTGAGTCAGAGCCTCAAAATATTGAAGCGCTTAAAGCTTTGGAAAGAGCGTATCAGGATCAAGATAATCAAGCAGAACTTACTAAGATCAGAAGAGCCTTACATAAAGCTCAGCCAACATTTAATAGCGCTAAATCTTTAGCTGAAACAGAAGCTAGTAACGCTCGTTATGGAGAAGCTATTAAGCTTTATAAGCAAGCACTTAAAATGGCTAAGAATGATGCAGATAAAAAACAAATCAATTTAAGAGTAGCCAACGCTTACATTAATCAAGGCGATATTAAAACAGCAGATACTTTTGCAGATGCTGCGATAAAGATTGACCCTAATTTTGGTCAGGCTTACATAGCAAAAGCAACAATCTATAATGCAGCTGTAACTAATTGTGTTGCTGACAGAAAACTGGAAGCAAAAGACAGAATGGTGTATTGGTTGATCATTGATTATTTGAACATGGCTAAAGCGAAAGATCCGTCTGTAGCGAATACTGTGAATTCACAAATAGGCAATTATGAGGCTGTTACTCCAACTGGGGAAGATAAATTCTTACGATTGGATAACCTTGAAAATGGACAAAAAGTTAAGATCGATGGCTCAGTAGCTCCATGTTATGCCTGGATCAATAAAACTACTACTGTTCGTTAATTTGCTATCAGCAAAAACATTTGTATCTTTTCATACCTAATTAATTCAACGGTGCTCTTATCTGAGCACCGTTCTTTTTTACTTCGCTCTCCTTAGTATTTCCAACATTTATTGAAATAACGCTTCTTTTTGAAGAGGAGACCAACAAATATTTATATGGCACGGAACAGAAAAAACTATAAGAACCGTAACAACAACAAGAACAGAAATAATAAGAATAGAAATAAAGGCGGCAATGTCTTTATCCCGAAATTCTATTGGAAAGAGAATCAAGGTGTTTCCGGACGTTACGCAGGAGTTCTTGAAATAAATGAGAAAGGCTGGGGATTAATCAGAAAACTGGATTATGAATTCAGTTATAGTCCTCAAGATCCTTTTCTAAAACCGGAAGAAGTAAAATCTTTAGATCTTCGTCCGGGACTAATTCTTGAAGGAGAGTACGAAGAAGACAAAAGAGGAAATAAGCATGTTTGTTCTGTAGATCGCATCAACAGAAAAGATAAAGAAGCCTGGACTAAATCGAGCAGATTTGAACGGCAAACTCCAATCATGCCTGTTGACTGGATTAAACTTGGCGAGCCATCAGACAATATCGAGATGCGAGTCATCGACCTTGTGGCGCCAATAGGAAAAGGTCAAAGAGCGTTAATTGTTGCGCCTCCAAGAACAGGTAAAACGGTAATGCTAAAGCAAATCGCGAAAAGTATTGCTGAAAACCACCCTGATATTCCTTTAAGTGTTTTGTTGGTTGATGAGCGACCGGAAGAAGTAACCGATTTTATTCGTTCTACAGACGCAGAAGTGTTTGCTTCGTCTAACGATAATAAGACCCAAAGCCACATTCGAATTACAGAAATGGCTTTAGGTTACGCAAAAAGAAAGGCAGAGATGGGTGAAGACTCAGTATTACTTATAGACTCTCTTACTCGTCTTGGAAGAGCTTACAATGCTATACAGACAAATAGTGGACGTACACTTTCAGGTGGTTTGGATATCAGAGCGCTGGAAATTCCTAAAAAGATATTTGGGTCTGCCAGAAAGATCGAAGGTGGTGGTTCTTTGACGATCATTGCCACTTGTTTGATTGAGACTAATTCCAGAATGGATGACCTTATCTTTGAAGAGTTCAAAGGAACCGGAAACATGGAACTTGTTCTGGACAGAGAGCTGGCAAACGACCGTATTTATCCGTCCATAAATATAACCGCTTCAGGAACCAGAAATGAAGAAAAGTTCATTACGGATTCACTGGAAGAACGAAATATGGTCAGAAGATATCTTCTGAAGAAATCTCCGAAAGAATCTATGTTAGGATTGCTAAAGGTTTTAAATAACACTGAAAGCAATCAGGAACTGTTGAACCAGATTGCAGCAACCAGTTAGTCGGGATTTTTTGTCGGTCTGTTTAAGCTACAGGCATTGAAGTGTCAATTTCCTTAGACCAGGCTGTAATACCGCCTTTTAAGTTGTGAACGTTAGAAAAACCTTCTTTCTCGAGGAATTCCAGGGCTTTTCCGCTTCGTCCACCTGAACGGCACATTACAACTACTTCAGAATCTTTGTGATTTTTGATCTCGTCTACTCTTGACGGAAGGTCTCCTAATGGGATATTTTCTCCATCCAAGTTAGATACCATATATTCAAAACCTTCTCTTACATCGAGCAGAAAAAAGTCATCCCCTGATTCTTTCTTTTCCTTTAATTCCTGTACTGTTATTTCATTCATAATGCTAAATAATCTTAATCGTTTTTATATCTGTCAAGTTTAAATTGCTCACCTAAATATAACTTTTTAGCGTCTTCATTTTCAGCCAAAATATCTGCAGTTCCTTCCATTAAAATATTGCCTTCAAACATCAAATAAGCCCGGTCGGTGATGGCCAGTGTTTCATGAACGTTATGGTCGGTGATAAGGATTCCAATATTCTGTTTAGTGAGCTGAGCAACAATTTCCTGAATATCTTCAACTGCGATTGGGTCTACTCCTGCAAAAGGTTCATCCAGCAATATAAATTTAGGTTCTGTAACCAATGCTCTGGCAATTTCTGTTCTTCTGCGCTCACCACCGGATAACGAATATCCTTTGTTGTTTACTACTTTATGCAGCCCAAATTCTTCAATAAGCTTATCAACACGTTGTTTGATCTCTTTTGATGGAACAGAAAAAAACTGAAGTATGGATTCAAGGTTTTCACGAACGGTCAAATTTCTGAATACGCTGGCTTCCTGAGCTAAATATCCAACTCCCATTCGCGCCCTTTTGTACATGGGCTTTTTTGTGATGTTGGTATCGTTAAGGAATATCTTACCTGAATTTGGAGTCACCAACCCAACCATCATATAAAAAGTAGTGGTTTTTCCGGCTCCGTTAGGACCCAGTAACCCTACGATCTCGCCTTGTTTTACATTAATGGAAACTTCGTTTACAACGGTTCTTTTTCGGTACCGTTTAACAAGTTTCTCGCTGTGTAATGTCAGATCTGTTTGTGTGTGATCACTCATGATTCAGTTAATGTACTAAATCTTAAGCAACTGACAAGGAATTGAGAATAGAATCAAATATGATCTTACCATCATCCGAACCGAGTAGTTTTTCCATTGCACGCTCAGGATGTGGCATCATGCCTAAAACATTTCTGCCATCATTAGTAATTCCGGCAATATGATCGATAGAACCGTTAAAATTAGATTCATCAGTTAGATTTCCATCAGTATCAGAATACCTGAATAAGATCTGATCTTGGTCCTGAAGAGATTTTAGTCCCGATTCATTAATGTGATAATTCCCTTCACCGTGAGAAACCGGAATATCAAAAACCTGTCCTTTGGTTAACGTATTGGTAAAAAGAGAATCAGTAGTCTCGCATCGTATAAATACATTTTTACATACAAAACGAAGATCCTGATTGTGCATCATTGCTCCCGGAATCAAGCCTGCTTCGAGCAAGATCTGAAAGCCATTGCAAATCCCGAGAACAGGTCCGCCTTTTTCAGCAAATTTTACTACTTCCTGCATAATAGGAGAGAAACGTGCGATAGCCCCGGAGCGTAGGTAATCGCCATAAGAGAATCCACCGGGAACGATCAGAAAATCAATGCCTGAAAGATCGGTGTCTTTATGCCAGAGAAATTTAACTTTACTATTCATGATGTGCTTCATTGCATGATATGCATCATGATCACAATTAGATCCCGGAAAAACTATTACTCCAAATGTTGCCACGTTAACCTCTTATTTCGGTTATAAGTTGAATTTCTTTTAAAACACCTTCCATTTTCAGACACTCTATAAACTCACCTTCATGTATCAAGGCTTTACCATTATTATGAACCTGAAAGGTCAAGTCCTGAGCTATAGAGTAACTGCATCCTTTTGCTTTCACGATTTGTTCAATTACTTCATCGAAGGTATGTATATCATCATCAAATAAGAACAATCGCCAGGGAGTATCGATACTCTCTTCAACTTGTTCTTCGGTTTTTGTCAGCTCATCAGTATCAGCAAGCAGAATATCTGAGTCTGTAAATTGAGCTAACGGTTTCATCAATCTTCGAATGAAATCTCGTAGTCTTCCATTACTTCATTTGCTAACAATTGTGCACATGCGGATTCCACAACTTTAGTTGCAGCTTCTTTGCTGTCAGCGTTTACATCCAGTTCAATAAATTTACCGATTCGTACTTGTTGAACATCATTCAACCCAAGATTTTGAAGGGCGTGGTGAGCCGCTTTTCCTTTTGGGTCAAGAATGGAGGGACGTAGTGTTACGTTTACTTTTGCTTTGTACATGAATGAACGAGTTTTAAAAGTGAGCCCAAATTTACGGCTTCTATTGCTTAGCTGCTAAACGAGATAGCAGGATTTCTTTAAGTTCTTCAGGTTTTTTTTCATCAGCAGGAAGCCATTCGATAAAATCCCACCGTCTGAACCAGGTTAGTTGTCGTTTTGCGTATCGTCGGGTTTGAGTTTTGATCTTTTCAACGGATTTCTCAAGTTCCATTTTGCCTTCCAGAACAGCGATTATTTCCCGATAACCAACTGCATTTAATGGCTGAAGATCTTTTGAATAACCCATTTCAAGCACTTTTTGAGTTTCTTCTACCAAGCCTTCATCAATCATATTGTCCACTCTTTGATTGATTCGGTCGTAAAGATTTTGTCTGTCTCTCTGAAGCCCGAAGACCAGTGTATCATCAGGTAGTTCAAATTCTTGATTTGAGTGAAAAGAGCTGAACGGTTTACCGGTTTGCATCCACACATCCAAAGCACGGATTATCCGTTGACGGTTCATGCCGTCCATTGTTTTCACGTATTCAGGATCAACAGAGTTTAGTTTATTGTAAACAGGTTCAATTCCTTCTCTATCAATCTGAGATTCTATCTCTGCAATATTCTCTTCGTTTGCGGATGGTATATCTTCAATTGGTCGAATTAAACTTTGTAGATGTAATGTACTTCCGCCAACAAAAAAAGAATGATCTGATGAACTTAAAATTTCTTTTTCCCAGGCACCTGCACGCTCTGAAAATGCCCGAACGGAATCGGATTCATCCAATTCAAGATTGGAAATATTGTAATGCTCTACCCTTTGTAATTCTTTATCAGAAGGTTTAGCCGTTCCAATATCCAAATGCTTGTAGCACTGGCGGGAATCAACCGAAATGATAGGAATTCCAAGCTCTTCAGCAACCTGAAGAGAGAGTTCCGTTTTACCGGAAGCGGTAGGGCCGAGTAGAATTATTCGCAAAGGTTATTTTTAGAATAAGTTAATGAATTCTTCGAGAGGTATCATATTCTAAACTGCGTACTTTAAACTTACGAGTCATCGCCACGCGTAGGCAGGCGATCTAATTCTTTATCAAAGGCTACTCATAAATTAAGATCGCAGATTCCGGCATTTGCTGCGCTCTGAGGGACTGAATATCCTATCAAAGCAATTATCACAAAACAACGAGTCATTCAGAGGCTACTGCCGATGAATCTACACAACGTAAATTTGGCTTATTTCTGGATGTGTAGACTCTTCACTGCGCCCACCTACGCTATGCTGCGATGGAATTGTTCTGAGTGACTTTAGAATCACTTATTAATTTTTCAGGAATCTATACTGCAAAGAAATCCTGTGAGTATATCCTAAATTACTGGAAGTTCCCGCAAAACTAGCAAAGCCATAATCCAGATTGAATTTCAGGAGTTGAACGCCTAATCCCAATGTTGGAGAAACAGAAAACCCGCCTTCCGGATCGGTTATAAAATCAGTAATACCTGTTCTGAAGCTGATCACATCTTTGTAAGTAAGTTCTGCTCCAACATGAGGTTCGATACTCATTTTACCTGAGTTTATATAATAAGCTTGTCGGTTTTCAAAAAGCAGGTCGGTATCGATGGCAGTGATTAGATCAAAATCATTGAACTTAAAGTTTTTGGAAACTCCCATCTTTATAGATGGAAGTACATACTCATTTTGTCCGCTAGGAATGGAATCATCAAACACTTCCTGAAATCCTGCAAATTCATCTTCATCCACAATCCACATTTTTTGCATAGTGGTAGCATCGCGAATAGCGAACCCGAGGTCAACGATCTCTGTTTTTAATTGCGCCCCAACATCCAGACTATAACCCCAGGCTTGTGCAAAAGGTCCTAAACGTTGGTTGATGATCTTAGCGGTAATTCCATAAGAAAACCGTTCATCGCTTTGTTTTGCGAAAGAGAAAAACAGCGCAAGATCGGCGGCGCTGAAACGGGTTATATAATCTTCAGGATTTTCACGGGGCTGGTTGCGGTCGGCATCCCAGGCGTTTAAAGTGTTGGCGATGTTATCTACACCCTGACGAAAAAAGCTGACTGAAAACACTGCATCTCTGGATTGAAGTGGAATAGCAAATGCTCCGTAATCGTACCCAACAATTCCATCAAATCGTTCTGAATGCATGTAAATAGCTTGTGGCTCAGTTACTTTTGACAAACCTGCTACGTTCCAATATCCTGCGGTTACATCACTTGTAAGTGAAGAATGAGCAGAACCCATTCCTAAAGCACGAGCTCCCGCACCGGTGCTTAAGAAATCATTTCCATACTTCGCCAATGACGACTGAGCGGTAGTTTGAAAAGATAAAACTAATAAAAAGGTAAGCGCTGAGAGAAGGCTTTTCATCTAATGCTGTAATAAAATACTTAAAGGTTTACAGTAGCGCTTTAACGATATATTGGTATACTTATTTGGTGATTTTTTACCGGTTCCAAATGTTGCGGAGAGAGCCAGTATTTCTTAGTATAAGCACACGTTCTCGAAAGGGCAAGATTGGATAAAAAATTGTCCTAAATAACTCTAATTACGTATTCATGAAATTTTCTGTATCAAGTAACGAACTCAACAAAGGGCTGTCGGCTGTAATTGGCGCGGTGCCTTCAAAAGCTACACTACCGATTTTAGAAACCATTCTTTTTGAATTTGAAGATGGGAAACTGAAATTATCTGCAACGGATCTTGAAATTGCAATCGTAGAATACATTGATGCAGACATAGAAGAAGAAGGGTCTGTAGCTATTCCGGCACGCCGACTTCTGGAAACTTTACGTCAACTTCCCAATATCACGGTTTTCTTTACAGTTGATGAGCGAAAGAATATTAACTTCAGAACCGATAAAGGAAATTATAAGCTGGTTGGTGATGATGCAGATGAATTTCCTGAGATACCAACTTTAGAAGGCGGTGTTGAGATCAGTGCTTCTACCGATAATATTAATAATGCTATTGATAAGACATTGTTTGCTGTTTCAAGCGATGACCTTCGTCCAGCAATGATGGGTGTTTATTTTAAGATCGGTACGGAAGAAAGTAAGTTTGTAGCTACCGACGGATATCGGTTGGTTGAGTATGTAAACAAAGAGATCAAAGGAAGTGCAGAAACGGAGTTTATCGTACCTGATAAAGCTCTTGGATTGGTTCAAAAAACAACGAGCGGTGAAGAGTGTGAGATCACAGTTACGACCGATCATGCAAGATTTAAGAGCGAAAATACTATCGTGATCACCAGGCTGATCAACGAACAGTATCCGAATTATGATTCTGTGATTCCTCGGGACAACAACAAATTCCTGACCATCTCAAAAGAGCAGATGCTTTCGACTGTTCGTCGTGTTGCTATTTTCTCAAGTTCAACAACCAGACAAATTCGTCTTGAACTGGCAACTGATAAACTTACGATTAGAGCAGAAGATCTTGACATGAGCAGTGAAGCGAAAGAAACTATTGTTTGTGAATACTCAAATGATGAGTTGGAAATTGGCTTTAATGCAAAGTATTTAGGTGATGTTCTCAGTAATATTGATGACGATGAAGTGAGTTTTGAATTTTCATCCCCTAATCGTGCAGGTATCGTTCGACCATCAGAAAAAAGCGATCACGAAGAAATTCTTATGGTAGTTATGCCTGTTATGTTGAATAACTATTCTTAATGAGCCAAATAATTACGCTTACTACCGATTTTGGTCTTCAGGATCAATATGTAAGTTCGATGAAGGCGATAATTCTGGGTTTAGCTCCTGATGTTCGCCTCATTGATATTTCACATGATATTCCAGCTCAGGATATTATGGCGGGAGCATGGGTAATTCGCAATTCAGCTTTTCTTTTTCCAAAGAACACCGTGCATCTGGTAGTTGTGGATCCCGGTGTAGGCACGGAGCGTCACCCGATCGTTCTAAAAGTTAATGATCAATATTTTGTGGGTCCTGATAACGGAATTTTTTCGCTTTTCTACAGCGAGTTTGAGGTGGAAGCTGTAAAGCTGAATAAACAAAAATACTGGCGAAAAGAACGGTCTAGAACGTTCCATGGAAGAGATATTTTTGCTCCGGTAGCAGCTCATCTTATTAACGGGGTTTCACTAAAAGAACTTGGCGACCCTATTAAAGATCTGGTTACTTATCATTGGGCGGTTCCAATTGGGGATAAAGACGGTCTTCAAGGTTGGGTAGTTCATATTGATCGCTTTGGAAATCTGATCACAAATATTTCTGAAGATCTTATTGAAGATATGATCGGGAGGAGAAAGGTCCGGATCTATGTTGGTAATACCATGATCGATCATTTAGTGAATACATTCGGAGATGTTGAGGAAGGCGATCCGGCCGCATTTATAGGAAGTTCTGGAATGCTTGAAATCGGTATAAATAAAGGAAATGCCGCAAAGCTTTTAAGTGTTGATAAAGGCGCACAGGTGTCGTTAGTGCTTCAAAAATGAGTACGTAACACCAAAGCAGTAATCACGTACTGTTTCCCCGAATAAAAGACGGAAAGGACATATGAGCTTTGAATTAAAATCTCCGGAAAACGAAAGAGCAGCTATTCAGGTACCGAAAGAAATTTCGAATCTGACCAAACCCTTTAGCGGAACTTTGTGCTCTCAGGATGGTGATGAATACGATGTAAAAAATAACATCATCGACATTTTAGGTGGACAGCCTGATTTCTCAAGTTTAGCTTCATATACCAATCATTGGAAACTGACTGCTACTATTTACGAGGAGATATGGAGAAAGCGTTCTCTTTCTTTATTAACAGGCGAAGACTTTCCGATCGAAAAAGAACATGAATTGCTTATCGAGTGGACAGAGCCCAAAGAAAACGGATTATATCTCGATTTAGGCTGTTCAACAGCGCTTTATGGCAGAGCATTAAAGGCTGCACAATCCAAAGCTGATGTTGTTGGTTTAGACTTTTCTATGCAAATGTTAGAAGAGGCCAGACTAAAAGCTGAAGCGGATGAAACTAATCTTTTCTTTGTAAGAGCAGATGGTAAAGAGATGCCGTTTTTCAGCAAAATTTTTGACGGAATAGTGATGGGAGGGACGCTAAATGAGCTCACTGAAGAATTAAAAGTTCTGTATGAAGCTCGCAGAGTCTTGAAAGAGGATGGAGTTCTTTTTATGATGCACTTGATAAAAGCCGATGCCTGGTACGGAAGATTACTTCAGGAGTCGATGGGAATTGGAGGAATCAAATTCTGGACTAAGGATGAAAGCAACAAGCTCTTCAAACAAGCCGGCTTCAAAGTTGAAGAACAGATTACAAGAGGAATTGTCTGTTTTACAAGATTGAGAACTAATTAGTCACATATTTTCGGGTGCAGAAATTCCAAGGATAGTCAATCCATTTCGAAGAACCTGTGCCGTTGCTTTGGCGAGCTCGATTCTAGCCAGTGCCAGATCTTCATCCACACCAATAATTCTGCAATCGTGATAGAAACCGGTAAATGCTGAAGCAACATCATTCAGGAAATTGATCAAGCGATGTGGTTCACGTGCATTAGCTGCACCTGCAACCATTTCAGGAAAACGAAGAATGGTTTTGATCAGGCCTTCTTCTGAATCATGTTTCAGCAAAGAAAGATCTGCTTCTTTGGAAAACGAATATTCTTCCTCAGCTTTACGCAGAATACTGGCAATGCGAGCATGAGCATATTGAAGATAGAATACCGGATTTTTATCTCCGGCTTCTTTGGCTTGAGCGATATCAAATTCCAGATGTGTATTTGGAGATCTCATTAAAAAGAAGAAACGGGTGACATCTGACCCCACTTCATCCATAAGCTCATCAAGTGTTACAAAATTCGCTTTTCGGGTGCTCATTTTAAAAGGTTGGCCGTCTTTGACGATCGTCACAAACTGATAGATCACCACGTCTACTTTTTCTTTGTCGTAACCCAAAGCAGAAATTCCTGAAAGCACGTCCGGATAAGTGGCTATGTGATCGGCACCAAATACATCCAAACAAAGATCATATCCACGATCCAGCTTATTCATGTGGTAAGCGATATCGGGAAGTCTGTAAGTCGGTTCTCCCGTGCTTTTGATCAAAACGGTATCTTGTTCTTTACCAAATTCGGTTGTTTTAAACCAAACAGCTCCGTCTTTGTCATAGACCAATTCTTTCTCACGAAGCTTTTCAACGGTGGTATCTATGGATCCATCCGCATACAAACTATGCTCGTTGAAGAAGGATTCCATATTGATGTTCATTCGCTGAAGCGTATTACTGATATCAGCAAAAATGGCTTCTTCTGCTTTTTCTTTGAAGGGTTTCCAATCTTCTGTATTACCAGACAACTCAGCATTTTCTTTCGATAATTCTTCCGCTATATCGCGAATATATTCTCCTTCATATCCTCCTTCGGGGAATTCAAATGCTTTGCCTAATTTTTCTAAATATCGAGCTTGTACACTTTGTCCCAGAACACGCATTTGTCGGCCGGCATCATTGAAGTAATATTCTCTGTCAACCTCGGCTCCTGTCCACTCTAACAATCTTGCAACGGTGTCCCCGAGCACTGCATTTCTTCCATGTCCGACGGTAAGTGGTCCGGTTGGATTTGCACTTACAAACTCTACCAATACTTTTTTACCTGAGTGTTCATCTGTTCTTCCAAAACCGGATCCAGCATCCAGAATACTCTGCAATTCATCATACAAGTAGTCCTCAGCAAAGCGAAAGTTTATAAATCCGGGGCCTGCAATTTCTACAGAGGAAATTTTCTTTTCATCGAAATTCAATCCATCAATGATCTGTTGTGCAATAGCTCGTGGATTATTACGAAGTGGTTTTGCCAGCATCATAGCCACATTGGTGGACGCATCGCCGTGGCTGGAGTCTTTTGGAGCTTCCGTCTGGATTTCAGGTAGTTCTTCTAGATCAAATTGTTGTAAAGAGTCAGCGATTATTTGCTGGAGGTAGTCGTTCATTCTAAGATTCATTTCTGGATTCAGCATTAAGATAAGGCTGATTCAATTAAGAATTAAGAATTATTCAATGATCAATGTTTCTTTCTAATTGATTTTGAAGAAGTGATCTTAATCTTTCCAAGTATTGCCAAAATTTCTTCAATTTCAATTAGCAATGATTCTACCATTTTTGATTCTAAAACTTCGGCGTCTCTTAATAATCTTAACCAATATTTAGTTTCTCTAGCTTCTTTATACGAAATAGAAATCTTATGAATAAAATCCTTTTTTGATTCAGCACCTATGGCCTCTTCTGTATTAGCACCTACTGAAGTTCCACTTCTTAGAACTTGCCGTGCTATATCATATTGATTAGTAGAATTAGATAAGTATTTATTGAGCTTTACAATTCTTACAGCAAATTGATAAGTCTTATTAAGGATGATATTCTTTTTCATAATTGAATAATTCTTAATTGAGCTCGCCTTGCGAGCGTAGAGAAACAAAATCATAGCCTGCAATAATAATATGATCATCTATCGGGATGCCGAGTAGTTTTCCGGATTCGGAGATTCTTTTGGTTAGTTGAATATCTGCAGTAGAGGCTTTTGCATTTCCTGATGGATGATTGTGGAATAAAAGAATGGAATTGGCTTGATGAACAACTGCTTGGCGCATTACCTCGGCGGGCTCAACGATGGTGGCGTTACTTCCGCCTGAACTTATTTGCTGAAATCCGGTGAGCACTTTTTTGTGATTCAGAAAAGCAACAATGAACACTTCTTTGGTTAAGTGACGGAGTTTAGGGCCAAAGAAGGCGACCGCATCTTCCGGAGAAGTTACTTGCACCTCTTCACCTAAACCGGCTACCTGAATTCTGCGGGCAAGTTCAAAAGCAGCTTCCAGTGTAATAGCTTTTACTTTCGCGATGCCGGGAATTACCCGAAGTTCGCTCCACTGTTTTTTGATGAGTGAATGGAGTCCGTTGAAATGATCGAGGAGAGCCCTTGAAGTTTCGATCACATTCATTTTTTTGGTTCCGGTTCGCAAAAGAATGGCAAGAAGTTCAGCATCAGAAAGAGAGCCGGCTCCATATTTTATAAGCTTTTCCCGGGGTTGTTCATCGGGACGCATATCTTTAACGGTTCTGTTCAGGAAATCTTCTGAAGAAAATGATTCTGTATTCATGGCGTATAGTTTTTTGCCAAGTAAGACAGATTGGAAGGGGATTCCTTACAAAAAATTATGAATACTGAATATCGAACAAGGAATATAGAATGATGAAGTGTTGGTTATTGGATATTGGAAGAGTATTCCAGAATATCACCGGGTTGGCAATCGAGGACTTCACAAATAGCTTCAAGCGTTGAGAAGCGAATTGCCTTGGCTTTTCCGGTTTTTAAGATGGAAAGATTGCTCATGGTCACACCCACTTGTTCAGAAAGTTCGGTGAGGCTCATTTTTCGCTTAGCTAGCATAACATCAAGATTTACGATTATTGCCATGATGTTAAATGGTTAGGTCTTGTTCTTCCTGAAGTGTGTTTCCCCTTTGAATCACGTTACCAAGAAATATAAATATAGCAGCAATGAAGAGTTTGAGTTGGGATCCTCCGCCTGTAATTGATTCGCCTAAATAATACGTTTCATTTAAAAAAATCATTAGTCTGCCATAAATTAACATATCAAGAAAAAAGCTCAATAGAAGAAGCGCAGTAAAATAGTTAAAGGTTTTTCCGATTTCCTTACTGAATATTCTATTTTGTTTTTTTTCATTAATTCTAAGCAAGGCGATTAAGAAAACGCATAGAATAAGCATACTCCCAAAGCCATAGAAAAACTCCAAATAAATCTGTGATTTCCAAAATGATTCCGATTCGTCATTTATTAAAAAGGAGGGATGACTTATTAAACCAGTCATTTTACTGAAGCCAAAATTTGATTCAAGCACTTTTTCTTCGGTAACATCTGTGGGAGTACTTTCTAAAGCTAAAACAGTGACATAATTTATTTTAGGATTTGAAGCGTCTTCAAGATAGGCTTTTGAAACTTTTAGATACTTTGTATCAAATTCTAATCGCTCGAGTTTAGAAGTACTTTCAATATTTAAAACCTTAGAAAGGTCATTGTATTCGTTGTATCCATTCCAAAATATAAAAACAGATATCAACGTAAATAAGGCCAAAATCAGATTATTGAATTTTTCTTCCGGTATAATATTCTTCGTTAAATCCATTTTTTACACCGTTAGTTTTTGTTCTTCATGTATCTTAGTTGCTTCCCGAAAGACGAAGCCCAGAAGCATAATTAACAGACCAAAAAATATTGAGTTCACTGATTCAAAATCAGGTTTAAAATCTAAGGCCGGTTCAATCTGAAGAGTAGAAAAAATATGAACAACAAAAAAAGCATGACCGAATGCAACTAAAGCCTGAACCACTAAAAGACCACCCATTGCTATTAACCGTCGGCTATTTAAAGGGTTAAATGGATTGTCTTTTGTAACTGATTTTAGAATTCTTGAAAGTAAATAGAAGAATGCGACAAGAATTATCATTTTAAGAAAACGAATTGCAATCAGTTGAAGATTTTTTGTTGCAAAACTGTTTTTTGAGTTGTTTACCAGAAACCGCCCTTTCACTTGCAGTGGCATCAAATAATGTTCGTCGTTTACTAAGAAGTCTGTAGAAATAAATTGCTCTGAATCAACTTGAACCATAGGATCAGAATAAGGGGCGTTGATGAAGAAGCTTACTCCTCCGGTAAAATATGTACTGTTAATGCTTAAAAATGAGATTATTAAACCTATAATAATGATCCAGACATTATAATATAGAAAATGAGCTAACGACCAGTCTTTTTTAAGTTTCATAAATACTGAACTTGTTAATGTTCAGTACAAATAAAACAAATGATTAGTTGAAATGCAATAATTATTTATTGATAAACAATAAATAATTATTGATTAAAGAAATTCTATAAAATGAATTGGTAGAAGAGGATTGCTATTTACGACCCCCACCTTTGTTTCCTCCCCCGAGGGAGGAAACAAAGGTGGTGTGGTTTGGAGTTAGGCTATCTAATCAAATCACTTTGATTTTTCGAGTAGCAAGAATGGATACAAGGAAAAGGTAACAGGTTCTTTACATGACAAGAGGGCTAAACTTTGTTCTAATTTCGAGATTTAAGTTCGATGCCCTCACTTCATATTCAATATTCTGATTATTCTCCGCTTCCCATCAACGGTTCGTTGAAAGCTCGAATGCTTGAGTTTGGAAGTCCGTCCGGATGAGTTTGTTTTACCATGTCGATAGTTTCAATCACGATCTCCAAATGTTTTTCCTTAGAGTTTTGGTAGAACGCTTGTGCTGCTCCCGAAAGCTTTGGTTTTCCGTGAAGGGGTTTATCACTTACACAAAGTAAAGTGGCATGTGGAACGCGATATCTGAATCCATTAGTAGCAACCGTTGCGGATTCCATATCCACAGCTAAACTTCTGCTTTGATGGATCTTTTCAACAGTATCTTTTTTAGAGAACTCCCAGTTTCTGTTGGCAGTAGTAAATACGGTTCCAATGCGATGATTTAATCCGTGATTATCCAGAACTTGCTTCAGATATAAATTGAGTATGTAGTTTGGAATTACAGGTATTCCGATCGGAAACAGATCATCCAATAAACGATCATCTCTCATATAACCGTTTGCAAGTACAAAGTCTCCGATCTCCTGGTGATTTCGTAGCCCGCCGCAATGTCCAACCATGATCATGGCATCAGGACGAAGAACCGAAACATGATCGGTAATAGTTTTCGCATTCGAAGGTCCAACCCCGATATTGATCAAAGTAATACCTTTGTTGTCATCTAACTTGTGGTGGAAAGCAGGCATCTGAACACCTTCTCTTACAGGTTTTACACAATCAGGAAATTTTTCCAGAAATACCTCAACATGCATATCATAGTTAGTGAACAAAATATATCGCTGAAAATCATGAGCGCTGGTTCCAGTGTAATGCTGAAGTCGGTCTAATGAAATGTCAGTTCGTTCAGGACTAAAAAGGAAAAGCTTTTTCTTAGTGATATCCCAGTTACTTTCATCGGTATGATCCAATAAAAGAGGATCGTTCAGTTCTATAACATCCCGCGATGGTTCAATTTTGATATCCGCATCTTTTTCCAGAAGACGAAGAATCTCACGCTCTAGATAAGATCTTAGTGCTTTAGGTTGAGCGAGTTCCCCTTTTATGATCGGGTTGTGCTCTGACCAAGCTCGTTCCACTAACATTTTGGGATATTTACCGGAGTCGTAAATTTTCTCCATCAGATCGCAGGCTTTTTCCGTAGCTTTCATACGTTCTTCGAGAGTGGAAAAATCAGAATGTGATAATAGAAGTGAATCGGGCATGAGTAAAAAACTATTTAATTATACAATTGAGCCTTGGGTTACTACCAAAGAGCAGGTTGAATATACGACTAATATCTTCAAGGTTTTAAGTAGAGATATGAAGATCGAGTCAGAAGATCACCAAGCTACATTCTCAATTATTGAAGCACCTGACTGGATCAATGTAATTGCACTTACTGAAGAAGACGAGATCGTGTTGGTAGAACAATATCGATACGGAATTGAGAAGCCGACATTGGAGTTGCCGGGAGGAATGGTGGATTCCGGAGAGCATCCCAAAGAAACATCCATTCGAGAACTTAAAGAAGAGACGGGTTTTGCAGGAACAGAAGTGATTAATTTGGGAAAGGTGAGTTCAAATCCGGCAATATTCACTAACTATACGCATACGTATCTGATAAAAAACTGTAAGAGGGTGTCAGATCAAAACCTGGATGGAAACGAAAGGATAAATGTGCACGTAATTCCGCTTGAAGAATTTCTGGATCTGGTCGCAAACGGGGAAGTGCATCACTCCTTAGTAGTGGCTGCGGTGGCGAAATATCTTCTTTGGGAAGGTGAAAGGTGAAATTATGAAATCAGTAATGAAGCACCATTATAAATCAAATTTGGAATGGACGGGCAATTCCGGTGTGGGAACGTTGGATTACAAATCTTACGAAAGAAGCTATGTAGTTAAGATTGACGGAAAGCCAACCTTGGATGGTTCTTCTGACCCGGCTTTTCGGGGAGATAAATCAAAGTATAATCCTGAAGAATTATTTTTGGCTTCAATTTCATCCTGCCATATGCTGTGGTATTTACATTTGTGTTCAGCCAATAAAGTTGTTGTTCTGGAATACGAAGATGCTGCGGAAGGAATCATGACTGAGGATAAAGATGGAAGTGGGAAGTTTGAAAGTGTAACACTTCATCCAAAAGTAGTAGTTGAAAAAGAATCCATGATGGAACTAGCAATATCACTTCATAAACAAGCTAATGAGATGTGTTTTATCGCAAACTCCTGTAATTTTGAGATAGGGCATGAGGTGGAGGTTAGGGCCTTAAGAAAGTAATCATAAAACCCACCCCTCAATCCCCTCCACCGGAGGGGAAGCTCTTTGTTCGAGTATGCAACCGATTCGAAAGCCCAGAGAAAATTTTAAAACGATAATATCAGCGATCCTGAACGATTACACCATGAAAATCCGTTATTCATGCTCAACTGAACACCATAGAAGACAATAATGATAGAAACCGGTAAAAAGATAGACACAAATTTTAAACTGAAAGTTGTACAGGACGGAGAGGAGAAGGAAGTGGCTTTCTCGGAACTTTTAGATCGCAAGACTATAGTATCAGTATATATGAAGAACAATACTTCGAGCTGTGACAGACAAACTTTGAGTCTCGCTGAAAATGCAGATTGGTTTGATAAAAAAGGATTTAATGTGATCGCAATGAGTAAAGACGGTTGTCGCTCGCACAAGAATTACGCAAAGAAACAAGGAATCAATTTTACACTCGCTTCAGATCCGGATTACTTATTTGCTGAAGCCACAGATTCAATAGTCGATAAACAAATGTTTGGAAAAAGTTTTACAGCTCCGTCCCGATCGGCTTTTGTTATTGATTCGGATGGTACTATCTTGGCATCCGTTGAAAAAGTTGATACCAAAGCGCACGCAGAAGAGTTGAAAGCTCTGATTGAAAGTTTATAATTAAAGAAAGAGTATGAAAAGTCTCGTAATAGTAGAGTCTCCAACAAAGACAAAAACGATCAGTAAATATCTTCCTAAAGGATATGATGTGGATTCCTCTATGGGTCACATTCGCGATCTCCCATCATCAGCAAAATTGATTCCTGCCAAATATAAAAAGGAAAGCTGGGCAACTTTAGGCATCAATCCGGATGACAGATATTTTGCAATTTACGTAACCCCGCCGGATAAGAAGAAGATCGTAAAGAGACTAAAGGACAAATTGAAAGATGTTGATGAATTGATCCTTGCGACGGATGAAGACCGTGAGGGAGAAGCTATTTCGTGGCATTTGATGGAAGTTTTGAAGCCAAAAGTTCCGGTAAAAAGGATGGCATTCCGCGAGATCACCAAAGAAGCGGTATTAAATGCTTTGGAGAACACGCGTGATATTGACATGAAGTTGGTACATGCACAGGAAACCAGAAGAATTCTGGACAGATTAGCAGGATATACTGTTTCGCCGTTATTATGGAAAAAGATCTCACCGGGTTTATCGGCAGGACGAGTACAGTCTGTGGCAGTTAAAATGTTGGTTGAGCGTGAGCGCGAGCGCATGAAATTCAGAAGTGGTACGTATTACGATCTTTCAGCTGTACTTCAAAAAAGTGGAGAGAACGACGAGTTCAACGCGGACCTGACTCACTTAAATGAGAAGAGATTAGCAAGCGGTAAAGATTTTGATGAGAATACCGGAAAGCTCAAAAAGCCGGATTCTGTGGTATTACTTGATGAAGCCAAATCCAAAGATCTTGTTGAACAATTAAAAGATGCTGACTGGTCGGTTACCAATGTTGATGTAAAGACTCAGAAAAGAAATCCGGCGCCTCCATTTATTACTTCAACTCTTCAACAGGAAGCGAACAGAAAGTTCAACTTCTCGGCACGTGATACCATGAGCGTTGCTCAGAAATTGTACGAGAAAGGTTTTATCACCTACATGAGAACCGATTCTACCAACCTGTCTTCGCAGGCAATTAAGGCAGCAAGAGATGGAATTGTAGATCAATATGGCGAAGATTATTTGTTTGATCGAGTTCGAACTTACACCAAGAAAGGCAAATCTGCTCAGGAAGCGCATGAGGCAATACGACCATCAGGTTCAAAATTCATTCTTCCTGAAAAGTCAGGATTAAAAGACAGAGAGTTAAAATTATATGATCTGATCTGGAAGAGAACCATAGCGACTCAAATGGCAGAAGCCGAATTGGAATTTACCAATGTAACGATCACCGCGAAGAACAACGGAACGGCTGCGGATTTCAGAGCGGGTGGTAAGAAGATATTATTCCCGGGATTTTTCCGTGCTTATGTAGAAGGAAGTGATGATCCTGAAGCAGCATTGGATTCTCAGGAAAAGTTTTTACCTGCAATGAAAGTTGGTGACGGAACGGATCTTCAGGATCTTGAATTTAACTCTCATGAAACGAAGCCTCCGGCGAGGTATACCGAAGCTACTTTAGTGAAAGAGCTGGAGAAAAGAGGAATTGGTAGACCGAGTACCTATGCAACGGTAATCAGTACTATTCAGGATCGTGGTTACGCTAAGAACGAAAGTAAGATGTTAATTCCTTCGTTTACTGCTTTTGCGGTTACTTCTTTGTTAGAACAAAATTTCCCCGATCTGGTGGATAGTGATTTTACTTCAAACCTGGAAGACAAACTGGATGAAGTTGCAAACGGAACTCAAGATCCGGTTGAATATCTGGACGATTACTACAAAGGAGAAAATGGACTTCGCGCTCAAGTCGATAAGCAAGAAGACAAGATCGATGCTCAGAAAGCTAAGCTACTGGATCTTCCACTTGAAGGATTGGAAGGTATTCAGGTTGCTGTAGGTCGATATGGACCTTATGCTAAAATGGAAAAGGATGGGGAGGAAGTTTCAACATCTTTGCCACAGGATCTAAACCCAAGTGATGTTACAGCAGAGAAACTGGAGCAGTTGATCAAGCTTTCTGAAGAAGAAGACAAGCCGATTGGTATTCATCCCGATGAAGGGCTTCCTGTATTTTTACTATCAGGAAGGTTCGGGCCGTATGTTCAGTTAGGAGAAGCAACCGAGGAAAACAAAAAGCCTAAAAGAGTTTCGCTTCTAAAGGGAATGACTCCTGAAGATGTGGATTTAGATATGGCTCTAAAGCTTTTGACCCTTCCAAGAAATCTTGGTGAACATCCGGAAGACGGTAAAGTTGTGAAAGCAGGTGTTGGTCGGTACGGTCCTTATGTTGTTCATGACGGAAAATTCAAATCGCTACCAAAAGATGACAGCGTTCTTGAAGTAGAACTAGACAGAGCGGTTGAGTTGTTAAAACAGAAAGGAGCTCCAAGAAAAAGTTCTGAACTGAATGATCTTGGAGAACATCCGGAGACAAAAAAGCCGATCAAGGTAATGAACGGACGGTATGGACCTTACATCAAGCACGGTAAAAAGAATATCGGATTGCCGAAAGGCACAGAACCGGAGAAGTTTACCCTGGATGAGGCAGTAGCTTTGATTGCGGAAAAAGGCTAGGATTGAATATCCAATATTGAATATTCAATAACCAATATCCATTGAGGAATATTCAAGGCACTAGGGAATAAGTAAGCATGGACTATAGACCTGCTGAAATTATTATTTAGAAAAGGATAGAGTCTAAAATACACACAGATTTAATATGAGGAAGTCAGATGTTACTATCTCTTTCGATGAATCTGGATTTAAAGTTATAAACGGTAAATCCAAAAAAGTTCAGATCAATTGGTCAGATATAGATTCCATTTCTGTTTTTAAAAGGGATCTAATAACTTTTGATGAAATATGTATGGAATTGTTGACTAAGAGTGAAAAGAGAATTGAACTCAATGAAGAAATGACAGGTTGGGAAGAGTTGGTAAAAGCGATGCCTGAACACCTTGAAGGGTGTGTTAGTATTAAAGATTGGTTTCCTGAGGTAACAAAGGAATCATTTGAAACAAACAAGGTATTTCTGTTTTCCCGAAAAACAATTTCACATTAATCGGTATAAAAATTTTATTGGTCTAGCTGATTTAATTTCAGCATATTCTGTTGGTACTAAATGGTAACGGGTTATAACCAGATCATGCAGAAGAGAAGTAATTTCTATTTTAAATATCCGCCCAACATACATGAGTTGGATCTGGCTTCAATGGTGAATCTTTTTCGAACCAGAGGGGAGCCCAAAAAAGCTGATCCGGGTAAGCATTTTGCATGCGCAGTAACTCATCATTTACTTCGTGAGGGGAAACACTGGTTTGGGCGTCACTACTCGCAAAAAACCTGGGATAATTTACTAACTAAAGGCAGCGAAGGTTTTCCAATGACGGAAGCTGAGCTGAATGTGTTAGGGAAATTATATATGGCTCAGGATGAAGCTCCACATCGGGAGATCATTGAAAAAAGCTCAGGAGTTACTGAAAAACTTGCGTACCTGATCGTTAATGACCTTCGATCGTTTGGATTTATTCTGGAAGATGAGGGCGGTTTTTTGACTATTACACCACGGGGAGAGAAAGCTCTTCATGGAATAGCTCGCCGTATTTACGAAAAACGATTTATGCCTGAAATGCTCAATAACTTCGAGCTTCGTGAAGACCCAACCATCGAGCGTGCGCAAAAATCGGATCAGGAACAGAGAAGCTTGTTTTAATTAAGGGTCATCCCGAACTTGTTTCGGGATTATGGATGTCAGGTAATTCGTTAACGGTTTAGTGAACCCATCTTAAATACTTCGGCTTGATCCTTTGTCCCGTTCGAACGGGATATCAAGACAAAAGCAGGTAGCCTTGTGCTGTTTTTAAGCCTGAATAGATATTTCAGTTTCTTTATTGATGTACTTTTGTGCCGACAAAAGTACCAAAAACTCCCGACAAGAATTATTGACGCGAACTCCATTACATCGACTAATCATTACAAAAGGTCTACGATCGTAAGATGCATATTCAAGAATGATCCTGAGTGTAATGATTGCTCCTTCGGAGCCGTCGATTTCATTACGTTCTTGGCTCGCCAATAATTCTAAGGGTCGATGTAGTTGGAAGCTTTTTATGAAATCGTCATAATTATAAACAGGACAATTTTTATAAGTGAATTCCATAGCATTTACAGGGATGACCTAAGCCAAGGAACTAAACTACTAACTCTTAAAATTCCTCACCGCTTCAGCAACTCTTCCGGGAACGCGATCATCAAAAGGACTTGGGATGATTTTTTCCTCCGATAAATCCTCTACACTATCAGCAATTGCTCTTGCAACTTCTATGAACATAGCAGAAGTTAAGTTATTTGTTCGGGCGTCTAGTGCTCCTCTGAACAAGCCGGGAAATGCCAGCACATTGTTGATCTGATTAGCAAAATCAGAACGACCGGTGGCAATTATTCGGGCTCCGGCTTCTCGTGCTTCGTCCGGCATTATTTCAGGTGTTGGGTTAGCCATTGCAAAAATGATAGGATCCTTGGTCATAGTCTTGACCATTTCCTGTGTTAATACGCCGGGAGCGGAAACTCCGATAAATACATCCGAATCTTTTACTGCGTCTTCTAGGTTGCCGGTGATGTTGGTTTTATTGGTAAGCTTAGACATTTTCTTTTTGGTGTCGTTCAGATCAGTCCTTCCCTTATGAATAATTCCACGGCTGTCACACATAATCACTTCCTTGACGCCTGCTTCGAATAGCAGTTTTACAATGGCAACTCCGGCAGCTCCTGCACCATTAATTACTACTTTAAGATCTTTGAGCTTTCTGTCTGTTAGCTTACACGCGTTGAACATTCCGGCCAAAGTAACAATTGCAGTTCCATGCTGATCGTCATGAAAAACAGGAATAGAAAGTTCCTTTTTTAGCCGCTCTTCAATTTCAAAACAACGAGGAGCAGAAATATCTTCCAAATTGATTCCTCCAAAAGTTGGTGCAATTGCTTTTACAGCAGTAATGATCTCCTCAGTATTTTGAGTACTTAATACTATAGGAATTGCATCAACATTAGCAAATTTTTTGAATAGAACTGCTTTCCCTTCCATAACCGGAAGCGCCGCTTCAGGGCCAATATTACCCAAGCCCAGTACCGCTGAACCATCACTGACAACAGCAACCAAATTTCCTTTAGCTGTGTATTCGTAAGCTTTTTCTACATCATTGGATATTTCCCTGCACGGCTCAGCAACTCCCGGTGTGTAAGCGATGCTGAGATCATCTTTAGTATCCAAAGGCATTTTAGATTCTACCGATATTTTTCCCCGAGCTTTTTTATGAGCTTCTATTGAAAGTGCCGCGTAGTCTTTTTTTGACATAATTTTTTAGAGCTTTTATAAATAAAAAAGGCATCAAACAATCTGCTTGATGCCTATAACTTAAAATACTGTTTATTTCTTAATCATTCCCTCAACATCGAAGGAATTATTGGATTGTTCTATATCTGCTAAACGTTGAGATGGATCAATGGAAACTCGTTTTATTGAAGTGCCTGCTGCAGGAATATCAAAAGTATAAGACGGGTTCGTCCATGGCCAGTCTTCCAAAATAGTTCTTTTCAGATCGTTTTCTGCAGGTTTTTCACCTCTCATTATTCTAAGTGGTATATAAAACATTTCTGAGGATCCATCGGTGTATTCAACCAAAACATCTATAGGCATGGGCATCAATCCAACTCTTTCTAACTCGATTACAGTTTTGTTTTCATCACCAATAAGTGCTTTTATTCCGTAATCAACGGTTTTCGTTGTATTAACAAAGTATTCGTTATACCAGTCAAGGACCATACCGGATTCTTTTTCCATTATTCTGAGAAAATCCTGAGCTGTTGGGTGCTTCATTTTCCAGGTATCAAAATAAGTCAGCATCCCTTTTCTTAGGGCATCATCACCAATCACATACCCAAGCTGAGCCAGATAAACAGCCCCTTTTGAATAAGATGCTGAACCGTAAGCCCGATTTGTTGTGAAGTGATCAGCATGTGTAGTTAATGGTTCTTCTAATCCTGATTCAACGATGCTGTAGTACCCCCGGTAAGAACCTGCATACGGGAAATCTGGTTCTCTGTCAAAAATATGAAGCATTGTTTCTGCGGATGCAAAACTGGTAAATCCTTCATCCATCCAGGCATACAGAGCTTCGTTTGTTGCTAACACTCCTTGAAACCAACTATGGTAAAACTCATGAACGGTTACACCAACCAAACTACCCAGAGACCTTCCTCCTGTAATAAGTGTTCCCATTGGATACTCCATTCCGCCATCTCCACCTTGTACGGTAGAAAACTGTGGATAAGGATATTTGCCATAATGCTTATTTGCATATTCAAATCCTTTAACGGTTAATTCAGGTAACTGCTCCCAATATCTTCTATATGCAGCGTTTTCTTCAATGGATCCTTCTTTGTCTACGGTTTCCTGATAGAAAAAATGAAGTTTTGGTCCGTTTGGAACCTGAGCTGTAGTATGAACAAAGTCCGGGTCAGCTCCCCAAAAGAAATCAATTACATTTTCAGCTACAAAATGGTACGTAATTCTACTGTTTGGTTTTCTACGATTTAGTTTTATTCCTTCATCTTCATATCCATGACCAATTTCGTTCGGATTTTGAAGGACACCTGTTCCTCCGATTACGTAATCAGCGTCAATGGTTATCTTAACATCGAAATCTCCCCAAACTCCATGAAATTCTCTTCCAACATATGGATTCGGATTCCAACCTGTATAATCATACTCTACCATTTTTGGATACCATTGACTCATCGAAAACTCAACTCCTTCGGCATTGCTCCATCCTGAACGTCGAATTTGAAGAGGAACCTGTGCATCCCACTCCATATCAAAAGTCGTTTTGCCGCCAGATTTGATTGGCTTGTTCAATTCAACAACTAAAATAGTTCCATCATGAGTAAAGTTGACGTCTTTGCCATCTTGTTTAAGAGTCCGAATTTTTTGATATCCGATTTCGTCATCAGAAAGCTTTGAGATTCTGTCCCTTACTCTACCATCAGGATCAGCAATAGTCCTTGAGCGAACATCCATCATACTACCGGGTTGAAAGGCATTGAAATACAAATGAAAATAAACTTTGTCTAACTCGTCAGGAGAGTTGTTGATGTAAACAATTTTTTGGTCTCCTTGGTATTGGTGCTTTTCTGTATCAACATCAATATTCATGGTGTAGTCAATTTCCTGCTGCCAATAAGTGCGCTGAGCAGAAATATTCAGGGAAAAGAATCCCAATAAAAGCAAAGTGATCAATTTCTTCATTCTTGAAATTATTTAGGTTATCAGATTGGTTAAAATTTTATTCAATATTAAAGGAACCCACAAAAATGCAAAAACTCCACTGGATTTACATTTTTTGTTTAATAAACCACAAAGGAACACAAAGAAAGCAGAATGTTGAGAAATATAACATAGAAACTCTGTGCGCTCTGTGGTTATAAATCAAAAGCTATTTCTGCTTGCAAATGCACGACTTAATGTGGCCTCATCAATGAACTCCAGCTCAGTTCCCATTGGGATTCCGTAAGCAATCCTGGTTACGGTAACATCGTAAGGGATTAGTAGTTTATTGATATAGTAAGAAGTTGCTTCACCTTCAGCATCAGGATTCAGCGCCAAAATTACTTCGGTTATTTCTTCATCTCCGCCAATGCGTTTCAGAAGCTGCTGAATTCGAATATTATCCGGTCCTACGTTATCCATAGGTGAAATAACCCCACTTAAAACATGGTATCGACCTCGAAACTCGTTTGTTTTTTCAATGATATAGACGTCATTGAATTCTTCCACAACACAGATAGTTCCATTTTGACGTTTCGCATTTTCACAAATATTACAAGGATCAGAGTCACTTACATTTCCACAGATATCACAACGGGTAACTTTATTCTTGAGATCAATAATGGCATTAGCTAACCGAAGAGCGTATTCGTCATTTTGCTTTAATAAATGAATGGCAATTCTTTGAGCCGATTTTCTGCCTGTACCGGGAAGTTTTGCAAGCTGTTCAATAGCTCTTTCTAAATATTCTGAGGTTATCTGCAAGGAGATTAAAAATTAAAGATTAAAAATGAAAAATCAGGATTGGTGAACCCAATTTTTAATCTTTCATTTTTCATTTTGAGTTCAGTCATAGTCCAAATTTAGAAAGATCCATTCCGGGGATACCGCCGCCGGGAATCATACCTTTATAAGCTTCCTGCATTTGAGATTTTGCAGCTTCATCCGCTTGTTCAAGAGCTTTGTTAACACCGGCTACAACCAGATCTTCCAGCATCTCTTTGTCATTTGGATCGATTACATCCTCATCAAACTTGACGGAAAGGATCTGACGAAGCCCGTTAGCTTTAACTTTCACCATTCCGCCGCCGGCTTCTGCTTCAACAGTAACTTCAGCTAACTTAGCCTGACTTTCCTGCATTTTTGCTTGCATTTCCTGAACTTTGCCGAACATATCGGCCATATTAAAATCACTCATAACTAAAAATTTTGGTTAAATTTTTTTGATTAATTATTTAAGCCACAAAAGCACGAAGACACGGAAAATTAATATTCTAACTCTGCACCAAACCGTTCTACCAAACTACGAACCATCGGATCTTTTTGTTGAATCTCCTTAAATCGTTCGTAAGGGTTTCGAGCTTTTGTTTGTTTAATCTTCTGTGACACTTCTACATTAAAACGAAGTGACACTCCAATACATTCCTGCAATTTTCCTGCCAATTCTTTGGCCTGTTCGTCCAACATGGTCTTTGCTAACTGATTGTCACATTCTAATGACAATTCAGTCCCTTTCAGTTTTACAGGCAGGGCGCGTTCGGTTTGCATCTTTAAAATAGAAGACACAGATCCATTCAAAGAATCAATAAACTCCGGCCATGCACTTTTTATGTCTTCGATCTGTAAATTCTTAGCTTCTTGAGAGTGTTGAGGCGTAGTTTCAACTTTAATTTCGGTTTTAACTTGCTCTTTGCTCGCTTCATTTACTTGTGAAAACCTAGTTTTTAAAGCGGGTGTTCCGATATCAAATTCGTCATCAACTTCTTTTGTCGCTTCCGGTTCTTTTTCAGAAGATGGCAGTTCTTCTTCAACTATTGTTGAAGACTCTTCAGTAGATGGAACCAGATTCTCTTTTTCGGGTTCAGTAGCAGAGTCTACATTCTTTTTTTCCTGAACATCAGGTTTAGATTCAGGAGAAGAGAGGGGAGCTAAGTTTTTAGAGTTTTTTTTTACTTCCTCAAGATCGGACAATAGTTTAGCGAGATTCTCAGAGCGTTCCATGTGAATGAGTTTGAGTAGTGTAATCTCAAACTGAATTCTTGGTTGATTCGCATCTTTGATCTTGATCTGTGCTTCAGAAACAATATGAAGCATTCGCATAAGGTCGTCGCGAGAAAAATCAGGAGCAGATTCTTTGTATTTAGCTTTTGTGTCTTCGGAAGCCTCAACCATATACAGCTGTTTGCTATGGTGAGCTATATACAAATTTCGTAAGTGCTCAGTAAGTCCAATCAGAAATTCCTGAATATCATACCCTTCCTGGAGCAGTGTATTAATCAGTTCCAGGCCTTTATCAGCATCATGCGTTTTAACGCAGTCCATAAACTGAAACAAGCGATCTGTTCCTACGACATTCAGTGCTTGGAGCAACTCATTGTGTGTGATGGAATCTCCACAAAAAGCTATTGCCTGATCCATCAAACCAAGAGCGTCACGAAGAGCTCCATCCGCTTTTTTAGCAATTACATGAAGCGACTCGTCGTCTATAGAAATATTTTCGTCTTTCGAAATTTTTCTGAGTCTTCGAACGATCTCATCAACAGCTATGCGCTTAAAGTCGAACCGTTGAACACGAGAAAGTATCGTAGGGAGAACTTTGTGTGGTTCTGTAGTAGCAAAAATAAAAATAGCATGCTCGGGCGGTTCTTCAAGTGTCTTTAAAAGCGCATTAAATGCAGCTTTTGAAAGCATATGAACCTCATCCACAATAAAAACTTTGTAGCGACCATTTTGAGGTGGGATCCGAACGGTTTCTCTTAAATGATGAACATCGTCCACTTTGTTGTTTGAGGCGGCATCCATCTCAACCACATTCAGTGTTTGGTTAAGAGATTCCCCATCAACACTATTATCAATTTCATTTATGGTTCTGGCAAGAACACGAGCCATCGTTGTTTTTCCAACTCCACGCGGACCGCAGAACATATAAGCATGGGATAAACGATTTTGTTTGATGGCGTTCATCAAGGTAGAGCTTACATGATCCTGAGAAACAATATCCTCAAAGTTTTGCGGGCGATATTTTCTGGTAAGAGCGCGGTAGTTTTCTGACATTACTTAAGCTGATTTTGCTATCAATTGGAATGTACAAAAAGAAGAGAAGAATTGGAGAAAGGATATGGAATTAAAATTTAGAATTATGAGAGTTGGGGTAGATCATTTTGCTTTAATGAAGTAATATTATAAAATCTGTAATCCTTACAGCATAGATCGCACTTTCCCAGTATACTTCACGTTAACTTAACCGATGAAAAAAGCCTTCTACATATCAGTCATATTCAGTGTTTCTCTTTCGATTGCTGTCGATGCTCAAACACAGTCAAAGTCCCAGATAAATGGAACAATTACTTATGTACAGGGATTGGAAGCGTTTGAAAATCAAGAATACGAAAGATCTGTCGAGCTATTAATTGAAGCCGAGAAACAACTTGGTGGTACAGCCGGAGTTAATTATGCCATTTCTGACGCTTATTTTGTAATGGAAGACCTTCCAAGCGCTGCGCTATACGGAAAACGGGCAGTTGAGCTAGCCCCGGAAAATAAATGGTACAGATTTAAACTAGCGCAGATTTACAGAAGTGCAGGAGAAAATACAGCAACCTTAGAAGAGCTGAATACATTATTGGAGTTTTACCCTAATGACTACGATGCATTATTTATGCTTGCGGATACTTACAAAGACTATGGAGAATATCTGAAAAGCAATCAGATTCTGGATCGTGCATTAAAACTAACGGGGCCGAATCGGTCAATCTATCTATTGAAGTACAGAAATTTTGAATCTTTGGGAGTAAGAGATTCTGCAATTACGCAACTTGAATTGCTACGAGAAGTTGACCCGGACAATTTAAATACACTTAATCTTTTAAGTGAATACTACTCAAGAACAGGGAAAGATGAGAACGCTAAAAAAGTTCTCACCGAAGCATTAACACGAAATGCCAGAGATCCCCAGTCTTTAATGAATCTTGCAGGAATATTTATTGAAGATCAAAAGTGGGACAGTGCAGGAGCTTTGATCAGGACTTTTTTGAATGACAAGATTATTTTACCCGAAGAAAAACTGGGAGTAGCCCAATTTCTATATACTAAACAGCAAGAAAGCCCACTTAACGAACAGCTTAAAAAGGAAACAGGTTGGGCCTTGGACGCTTTTACAGAATCGTCTTCAGAATATGGCCCGGCATTTACATTGGCAGGCCAATACTATTCTCAAATTGGAGAAACAGAAAAGGCTATAGAAAAGTTGGAAAAAGGGAACGAGTTACTTCCTCAGGATGATATTGCATGGAGATTGAGACTGCAGTTGTTGCTTGCGGAAAATAGATTGGACGAAGCAGTAAAGGTAGGGAAGGAAGCAGATGAAAATGTACCGGATGATTCGTTTATACAGTTTTTCTTAGGCTCTGCTTATATGTTAAGTGATGAAAATGAAGAGGCTGTAATTTGGCTGGAAAGAGCTTCTAGAGCGCCTGCAAGAAAGCCCTTCAAATCTGTAGTGTACTCAACGCTAGGCGACGCACAAAGCAATTTGGGAAACAGTGAAGAAGCTGACAGAGTATACGAACTGGCTTTGAGGTATGATCCTGAGAACCATAATGCAATGAACAATTATGCTTATAATCTTTCTGTTCGGGGAGAGAATCTGGAAAAAGCTCAGGAATTAGCATTAAAAGCAATGGAGTTAGAGCCAGAGAATGCTGCCTATTTAGATACAATGGGTTGGATTTTTTATAAAATGGGTGAGTTTGAAAAAGCCAAAAGATTTATTAAAGCATCTATTGATCTGAATGCTGATGAAGCAAGCGCTGAAGTTTTGGAACATTTAGGTGATGTTTATGATAAGCTTAATAATATTGATGAAGCTAAAAAGTGGTGGAAAAAAGCACTGGAAAAAGATCCATCTTTGACCTATCTCCAAGAAAAAATTCAAGAGTGAAATTGATACCAACAAAATATTTGTTAACAGCTATAATACTGCTGTTTATTTCGTGTACATCTACAAGGACGGTTACAACAGATGAAGAGTTGTATGAAGTAAAAATCCCATTAAATGGAATTATAGAAAGCATACCAAACTATTCAGGAGAGCTTACCTCAGTAAAAGGAAAAGGCAGGGCTTTGGTAAGTGAACCGGGTAACAGTGATCGAATTACCATCGATTTTGAGACAGATACCTTGTTAAGTTTACTTACTTTCAAAAACAGGATCGGAATTACCGGAGGGAGCATGCTGGTAGATAGAGACTCCATCCTTATTTATAATAAGATTGATAAATATGCTCAGAAAGTATCCGTGCAGGATGGCAGAATGACAAACCTTAATGAGTTGGCCTCAGTAAATTTGTTAGATCTGATGAATTTTAAAATTGAAATTGAGGATGTCGAAAAGATTCTGCAGTCTGATACTGAATATATTTTAGGGTTCTATAACAAGGGAATCGCTCGTATCAATAAAAAGACAGGAACCGTTAGCTATGTAGAACAGGCGAGATCATCAGGGCTTCCATATTCATCCTTAACTTATGAAAATTATGGTGAAATTGACGGCTACACTTTGCCAAGAAAAATTACCATATTAAGCGCAGACAGAAATTCACAGGTAGTTTTTCAGGTTCGTACTCTGGAAGTAAATCCATCTAAATTAGATCTTAACATTGATATTCCTGATGATATAGTCATTGAACGCTTATGAGATCAAGAATTTTAATACTGATACTTTTATTTCTTACAACAGGAGCAATTTCTGTTTCAGCGCAGACGTATGATGAAAAGAGAAAAGAAATTCTGAGTAAACAGAATAACACCAGAGCAGAGATCAATGTGCTGGATGCACGTATTAAGTCCTATCAAAAAAGAGTAGCCGAAGCCGAGGCAAAGTTCAATCAATCGTATAAACAATATGAGAGTTTAAATGGACTGATTGCTTTACAGGACGATAAAATCGAAAGTCTGACCAAAGAACAACAGCAAATTCAGGAAGAAATAAACTTAACTGAGCAGGAAATCGGAATCCGCCAGAAAGAATTAAAAGTGCTGATAGATAATTATAAAAAAATATTACTATTCGCTTATAAGAACAGCAGATCTTCAAACCTGGAGTTGTTGCTTACATCCGGTTCTTTTAATCAGATGCTGATCAGGGCCCAATATCTTAAAAAGTTCGAGGAACAAAAGGCTAAACAAGCAGAGCAAATAAGAAGAAGGAAAAACGAGCTTGATCAAATTCAAATAGATCTTCGGCAAAGTCTTAACAGGAATCAGGTTGTTCTTCAGGAAATACAGAGCGAAAAAGAAATACTTAATGGTCAGCGTTCTCAGCAAAAACAAACAGTGGAAACTATTCGAAGTCAGCGTTCAGATTTAGTTGCTGAATTAACAAAGAGCAGGGAGCAGAAAGAAGCGCTTCAAAATGCATTTACAGATTTGATTGCAGAAGCTGAGAGAATTCAGGAGCTGGAGAATGAGCGCTTAATAAAATTAGCCAGAGCCAGAGAAATTGCAGATGAAAATCTCAGAAACAGAGAAGTGGCTAAATACTCTAAATCCTTAGTTCGGGATGCTGCCGTGAGCAATGAAATGTTGTTAGATAATGAGCGTGTATTTGCGGCTTCAAAGGGTGTTCTGCCATGGCCTGTGAATAGTAAAACGGTATCAAAGAACTTTGGAAGAACCAGAAACCCGGTTTACGGAACGGTTACGGAATATCTGGGAATCAATATTGTGACAGATCCGGCTGCTTCAGTTAAGGTAGTTTCCGACGGATATGTTTCTCAAATATCACCGATCAGTGGGTTTGGAGATGTAGTATTTGTTAAGCACGGCTCTTATTACACCGCTTATGGAAATCTCAGCAGAATAGACGTACAAAAAAATCAGGTGTTGAATGCAGGAGATAGAATAGGGCTCTCAGGTGTTGCTCAGTCTCCGTTAGGAGAAAACCTGTTGTTCGTGGTTCGTCATAAAGATTATCAAAATCCATTAAACTGGCTGCAAAAATAGATTTTTCGTACAATATTCTGTACTCTCTTTTTTTAAGAATAGTTAAACAAACAACAGGCTTTGAATAACCTCCCCCGACTTATATTTTACTTAACTGGAATACTTATTATCTCCGGAGCTTTTACGCTGATAACTTCCGATCTGCTAACTAAAGTGAACGATGGAACAACTTTAGGAACGATTCTGTTTTTCTTTTTTGGATTGATCTACATGAATATGGTTACCATCACCAGCAGAAGATTTATGAGACGTTTGGAAGGCCCGACAGTGGCACCTTATGTATTTGCGATCTTTACTTTAATACCTCCTGCTGTTTGGGTAAATATTTATCAGGATGGAACTGCAACTTCGCCCGCAATTTATGTGCCTATGCTTTTAGTGGCAGTTGGTACAGGTGCATTTTTTGGGCATCGTATGGGGCTAAAGGCACAAATCAAATTTCAGGAAAACCTAAAAGCCTACTTTGAACAAGACAAACGCTTACATAGCGATCCTCCTCAAGAAGAGGACGAAAATTCAACTAAAAACTAACTTTTATGAAATTACTTAAATCGTTGACTTTATTTTGCATAGTATTCTTCTTTTCTGCGGACTTTGCAATTTCTCAAACGATAACTCCTGAAGAGCTTCATAAGATCGGGACAGCTCCATCAGCGGAACGTATCGAAAGGGATATTCAAACGCTGGTTGATTTTGGTACCAGACATACGCTTTCTGATACTGTTTCAAGTAAAAGGGGTATTGGCGCAGCACGAAGATGGATCAAGGCTGAGTTTGAACGAATTTCAGAAGACTGTGGCGGTTGTCTGGAAGTCTTTTATGTGAGTGACGTGATTTCCGGCCAAAGAAGAATTCCTGATCCTGTTAATATTGTGAACGTTGTAGCGATACAGAGAGGAGCCGCAGATCCAAATCGATTTGTAATGATGAGTGGCGATATTGACTCCAGAGTTTCAGATCCGCTGGATGGAGTTTCAGATTCTCCGGGTGCAAATGACAATGCCTCAGGAATGGCTGGAGTAATTGAGTCGGCTCGAGTATTAACTAAGTATGAGTTTCCTGGTTCAATAATGTATGTAGGCTTGTCGGGAGAGGAACAAGGACTTTTCGGTGGGCAGATTTTAGCGGATCATGCACTTGAAAAAGGCTGGAGAATTAAAGCCGTTCTTAACAATGATATGATCGGAAACATCAAAGGAATTAACGGAGTGATCAATAACACCACGGCTCGTGTATTTTCGGAAGGAACACGAGCTGTTGAAACAGAACAAGAGGCCAGAGTTCGAAGGTTTACCGGTGGTGAAGTAGATTCCCCTTCAAGAAATGTTGCCCGTTATGTAGATAAAATGGCAGACATGTATATCCCGAATTTAGATGTAATGATGATCTACCGATTGGATCGTTTTGGAAGAGGAGGGCACCATCGTCCGTTTAATGCTGTTGGATTTCCGGGAGTTAGAATCATGGAAACCAATGAAAACTATGTAATGCAACATCAAGACATAAGAACTGAGGATGGAATTAAGTACGGCGACACCATTGATGGTGTAGATTTCGATTACGCGGCTAAACTAACCGGGTTAAATGCAGTAACGATGGCAAGTATGGCTTGGGCACCAAACCCTCCGGTTAATGTTCAGATTCAGGGAGCAGTAAGGCCGAGTACAACGCTCGAATGGAATGCGCTGAGTCCCGAACAAAATCCACAATTAGCGGGATATAAGATTTATTGGAGACTTACAGATTCCAACCAATGGGAAAAAAGTGTATTTGTTCCGGCCGGTTCTACAGAGCATACACTCGAAAATGTTGTTATTGATAACTACTTATTCGGAGTAGCTTCTGTTTCCAAAGAAGGATTTGAAAGTCCGGTTGTATTTCCCGGTGCGGCAGGCTCTTTTGGGGAATAATTGAAATTAAGAATGCAACAATATTCAATGATCAATGTTGAGTGATCAAACATTGATCATTGAATAATTCTTAATTGACAACTGAAAAGCTAATCTTCTTTCCGGTTACTTCTCTTAATAAGTGTGCTTTTCTCTGAGCGCCCCAAATTTCCAGTTGAGGGTCTGACTGTACTTTTATTTTGAAAGTGATCTCTTTGTCAGTAGAGTCAATGTCTAATTCCTGAACATTCTGATAGTGACTCCGGTCAAGCCCGTCAGCAACTCTTAAAATACCTGAAAGGTTCTTAATTCTTTTACGGACAGCCGGTGCAAGTTTCCAGTATTCTCCATGTCGCTTTTTAGGAGTGGACCGACGATGATACCTTGCTACATTTGCAATAACTTCAATTTCTTCTTCACGAAAGCCTTTGAGTGTTGAATTTCTGATAATATATAGCGCGTGTTTATGATGTTTTGAATGCGAAATATAGTAACCGATATCATGGAGATAGCTCGCGTATTCGAGCAGTTCTTTATCAGGTGTTTCCAGTTTTAGCTCATCTTTTAATACATCAAATATTTTCAAAGCCATATTAGCGACGTGTGTTGAATGAGCTTCATGCCAATCGCATTTTCTCAGCAGTTCAAACACGCTTCTACGCCTAGGGTCAGACATGGATCCGGACCATGGTAACCCGATCATATCTTTTTTCAGGTATCGAATTATTATGCCTTCTCTTAATGCCTGAGTAGAAATTTTAACCTTCTTAATTCCGTACTCCCGAAGAAGATAATTAACCAGAACTACTCCGGTGTTGATAAAATCTATACGCTTGGCGTCTAAGCCTTTTATTTTTTTTCGTTCGGTTCGGTTCAGTTTGATGAAATCCTTATAAAAAGAGAAAAAATCTTTGGCAGTATATTCCATTTCATTGAGAGTAACATCTACAGGAAGGCCTTTTCGGGCGGCGATCATGGCTGCAATATTTTGCATGGTTCCGGATGAACCAATGATCATGTTTGTCCTGTTTGTTCGGAGAGCATTGGCCAGCTGTGAAGTCTGTTCCCGATAATGAGTTTCCAGTTTCTCGATTTCTGTGTCAGTTATGGGATCGGATGGCTTAAAAATATCCGTCATTCTGGATACACCGATTTTTTTGCTTGTCAGAAAGTGGAATTCTTTAGCATTTCCCAGAATAAACTCAACGCTACCACCTCCGATATCAACCATCAAAACGGGATTGTTTCCAAGACGAACTCCGTGCTGAACCGCATAACCAATCAATTCAGCTTCTACTGATCCCGGAATAGCATTTATTTTTATATCATAACGATCGATACTGTCCTGAATAAATTCTCCGCCATTTTCTGATTCCCGTATGGCGCTGGTGGCATAGGCTAGAATATGTTCAACGTTATGGCTGTCACAAAGTACTTTGATGTTTTTGAGAGCTTTCATGCCTCTTGAATACGCTCCTTCAGCTAAGCGTGTACCCAACCCGCCTTTTGCAAGCTGTACCATTTCTTTAAAATCTTCGATCTTTCTGAAGCTACCGTCTGAATACAAGTCTACGATAACGGCATGGAAGGAGTTAGTTCCCAGATCAATTGCAGCCAATCGTTTAATAGGAACGGTAGTGTTGTTATTTTGTCCGCTTATAATCAAAAAAGTACCTGTGTTTTAAGTGTGCTGAATCATAACCAAAAGATGGAAGACTTGGAAGAGGAGAGTTTTTGTTTTATTCGCAATTAAATCGGAGGTCAATGTTATGATCATTATTTCTTAACAAAACATAGTTGGAATTAGGTTAAACTACCCGTACCTTTTTGACCTTAATTCAAAAAATGACCGGCGGTCACAAAATGGGAATTTCAGAACGTAAAGAACGGGAAAAGGAGCAAAAGAGGTCTCTTATGTTAGAGGCTGCTGAAGCTTTGATTCTGGAAAAGGGTTTAGACAACCTTAATATGACGGAAGTAGCTGACCGTGCTGAAGTAAGTAAAGGGTCACTTTATCAGTATTTCGAAAGTAAAACAGATCTTGTTTTAGGGATTTGTGATAAGGCAACGGGATTGCTGACTAAGGAAATTCAGAAGGTGCTCACACAGGACAAACCCGGCATTGAGCTGGTTCATATGATAGGATCAACATTTATGAGTTTTGTAACGCAACATCCGGAGTATTTCAGGGCAATGAGATTTCATGATAACCTGAAGGAGACAAGTGACTTAGAGGACAGTACATTTCTGGATTCCTGTTCCACAAATATGCAAAGTTCTTTTACCTGCATGGTGCGTGCAATTCAGATTGGTATGCAGGACGGGAGTATAAATTCAAGCTACGACCCGAAAGAACTGGCTTTGATACTTTGGGCTACTTCTCACGGAATGGTAAGTATGGCATATCAGCATCAAAACACGCAGCATTTCAACCTTTTAAATGAGCTCGGTATAAATCTGAAATCTCTGTTTGAGAACTTCATGAAAATGATCGGTTGTGGAATTGCCACTGAAGCTCAGAAAGGAAACTATGACTCACAGTCATTTTTTGAAACTAATGGAAAAAATTAACGTAATCGGCAACTGAATTTTTAATGATACTAACTAACATAAATAGAATGGGTAACAGATTAGGGCTTCTGCTTATTTCACTAACTTTGCTTACATCAACTTTAAAAGCACAACCGGGGGATTTAAACAGGGAAATAACTTTGGAGCAAGCCATTGAAATGGCTCTGGCTAATAATCCGCAGATCAACAGAGCTATTCTTGCTATAGACGATGCAGAGGAACTTTTAAACTTGGCCAGAGCTGAAGTATATCCTGATATCACATCTTCAATAAATTATACCAGAAATATTGAAATACCTGTTCAGTTTCTTCCCGCCGAAATTTTTGGGGGACCAGCAGGCACATTAACACCAGTTCAGTTCGGTACAGATAATAATTGGCAAGGTGGGTTTTCAGTAGCTCAAAATTTGTTCAAAGGCGAAGCAATAGTTGCATTAAAAAGTTCGGCAGTATTTAAAAAAGTCCAGGAAGAGAATTACAGATCAGCCAGTCAGCAAATAATTACGCAAGCAAGAATTGATTACTATGCTGTACTTGCTGCTCAGGAACAGCTTAGACTAGCCAACGCACAAATTGAAAGGCTAGAAACAAACCTGAAAGAAAACGAAGCCAGAGCAAAAGCTGGAATTGTAGATGATTATGCAGTACTTCAACTTAAAGTGCAATTGAGTAATCAAAAACCTCAACAAATCGAAGCGAAATACGCTGTTGATGAAGCATACAGAAACTTGAACATTGTGATGGGGCTGCCAGTAAAATTTTCTTACAAGGTGAAAGGTAGTCTCAACGAATTTGATATTCTTTCAGAGACGGCTTCTCAATCTGAGAATAGTCACTTAAAGAAGATCGACAAAATGAATCCCTACAGCTTCTCTTCAGCCACTACCGATTCAGCTTTACTAACAGAGAACAGAGGTGATATCAGAATAGCTGAAGCAAACTTAAGATTGCAAGACAAACAGATCAGAGCAGAGAAAAGCAGGTTTCTTCCAACGCTAACTGCGTCGTACAATTTGCAATGGAGTGCAGCCGAGGCTGGAAGTCCTGACTTCTTTCAGGATGCTAAAAGATTCCAGACTTTAGGTGTGAATTTAAGTTTGCCTCTATTCCAAGGATTTTCAAGAATGGCTAATTTGGAAAGAGCTCAAATCCAATACAAAGATATCGAAGAGCAAAAGCGAATGGCGATCCTGATTGCGCAAAATGAAGTGGCGAGTGCGAGCGAAGAATTAGATAAGATTTTTGAAACAGCGACAGCCAGAAAACAAGCACTGGAACAAGCAAGTATCGGATATGACAGGGCTAAGAAAAGACTTGAAAACGGTTTGGGGTCTCAGCTTGAACTAACAGAAGCAGAAATTCAGGTTAGGGAAGCTGAAGTAAATTATGCGATCATGGTATTTAATTATCTGACAGCAAAAGCAAATTATGACTTGGCAACCGGAATGGTGCCATTTGTAGACACAACTAACTAACGAAATTATTCAACTATATAAATCTAAGAAATGAAAGTTCAAAACTATTTAACCATACTAATAGCCGGCACAGTACTTCTGGGTTGTGGAGGCGAAGCTCAACAGGCGGAAACTCAGGAAGAGCTTGTAAAAACAGTAAATATTACTACTAAAACCATAGTTCCAAGCACTTTTGCAAGTTATGTGAGAGTGGTAGGAAATGTGGAAACTTCAAACGATATCATGATCTCTGCCGAAGTTAACGGAAGAGTAATTGACTACAGAGTAGAAGAGGGAGCTCAGGTTAAAAAAGGTCAGACCATTGTAAAAATTGACGATTCTAAACTGAAGCAGGAAAAAGCCCGGTTAGAAGCAATGACTTCTCAAACCAAGGAGCAATACGAGCGTCTCAAAAAAGTGTATGAAGAAGATGGAATCGGATCTGAATTAGATTACCTGAACGCGAAGTATGCTTATGAGCAGAGTAACTCAGCATTGGAATCAATTAAAATTGATCTTGAGAATACAAGTATCAAAGCGCCATTCAACGGAGAAGTTGAAGCAATTATAGTTGAAGAAGGTGAAATGGTAAGTCCCGGAATGCAGGTTGTCCGATTGATCGGTTCTGATGCCTATAAAATAGTAGCCGGCGTTCCTGCTCGGTATTCAGATGCTGTCCAGATCGGAGATAAGGTAGATGTTTGGTTTGATACTCAGGTAAGGGATACGCTTAATTCCGCTATCAATTATGTTGGAGGCAGTATCAATCCCCAAAACAGAACATTCAGGATTGAGACCAAACTTCCCAAGAACAAAACATATAAAGTAGACATGATTGCTAACATGAAGTTAAAAACAGTTGAGCAAAGTAATGTTTTAGTGATCAGTGAAGAGTTTGTGTATTCAAAAGACAACCGATACGTGGTCTATGTGCTTTCTGAAAATGAAGAAGGAAAGGCTGTGGCAAATGAAAGAGAAGTGAAGTTGGGACTTTCATACCAAACAAATGTGATCATAGAAGAAGGACTTGCTGAAGGTGACAAACTGATCACATTAGGCTCTGCTTTTCTTGATGATGGCATGCGTGTGACGGTGAAGGACGACAAAAAATTAGCAGCAAATTAATTTAACTCGGAAACTATTATGAGTACCGAAAAAAATAACAACGGCGCATCAAAAAACGGAGCTACCTTTGCTGAAGAAGGAAAGCGTAAAGAATTTGGGCTGTCGACGTTTTCAATAAACAACAGAATTAGCGTACTGGTACTGTTGGTACTGATAGCGATCATGGGGATAGTGTCATATCTGACCATTCCTAAAGAAAGCTTCCCAAGTATAAACATCCCGAATATATTTGTGGTTACAGTTTATCCCGGAGTTTCGCCGGAGGATATGGAGAGTCTGGTTACCAGAAAGCTTGAAGATGAGTTGAGCAACATCTCTGATATAAAAAATATGACCTCATCATCTGCTGAGGGCTATTCAAATATCAATCTGGAATTTGAACCAAGTGTAGATATTGAAGATGCTCTCCAGAAAGTGCGGGAAAAAGTAGATCTGGCTAAGCCGGAGCTTCCCGAAGATGCGGAAGAACCAACCGTTCAGGAAATAAATCTGTCTGAATTTCCGATCATGAATGTGAATCTTTCCGGAGAATATGATGAAGTAATTCTTAAAGAAATAGCGGAAGATCTTCAGGATAAAATCGAAGCAATTCCTTCTGTTCTTGGAGTTGATCTGACCGGAGGAACAGAGCGCGAGGTTCAGGTGGACGTCGATCTTGCCAAAATGAAATACTACAATATTGCTTTTGGTGATATTATTCAGGCAATTTCGAATGAAAACGTAACTATTCCGGGTGGAGACATTTCGGTTGGTACCAAAAAATTCTTACTTCGTATACCGGGACAATATGAAGACACAAAACTACTCGAAGACATTGTAATTAAAGGTGAAAATCGTAGCCCGATTTATGTTCGGGATGTTGCTAAAGTAACCTTTGGTTTCAAGGAAAGAGCAACATATTCTGAACTGGACGATGCTCCTGTAATTACTTTGGGTATTAAAAAACGTACCGGAGAAAACATCCTTGATACCGGTAATGAAGTAAAAGCCATTCTTGATGAAGCAATTCCAACCTTGCCGCCAACTACACGATATGCGATCACTAACGATCAGAGTGTAGATGTAATTAACATGGTTACCAATCTGGAGAATAATATTATTTCCGGATTGATCCTGGTGGTAGGCGTTTTATTATTCTTTTTAGGAGTAAGAAACTCTTCATTTGTTGGGATCTCCATTCCAATGTCTATGTTCCTTTCTTTTATAGTGTTATCTGCTGTGGGAATAACTATGAATATGATTGTTCTTTTCTCATTGATCCTATCTTTAGGAATGTTGGTGGATAATGCCATAGTAGTGGTAGAGAATATTTATCGCTATCTGGAAGAAGGATATGAACGATTTGAAGCTGCCAAGAAAGGAACCGGTGAAGTTGCTGTTCCGATTATTGCAGGAACGTTCACAACAATTGCGGCATTCGCACCAATGATCTTCTGGCCGGGAATTGTAGGTCAATTTATGAGCTATTTGCCAAAGACACTGATCATTACACTGGCAAGTTCACTATTTGTTGGGTTAGTAATTAATCCTGTGATCTGTGCACTGTTTATGACGGTTGAAGGTCAGGATGCTGAGGCGAAACTAACTCCAAATGGAAAAAAGATATTGTACGGAGTTGTTGGATTCTTTTTACTGATATTTCTAGCTACAAATTTCATCACTTGGGCGATGCTAATCATCCTAGGAGTTATTTTCTGGGCGCTTAACAAATATGCGTTAGAGCCGGTAGGAAGATGGTGGCAAAGAGATGGCCTCAATAAAGTGATTGCTAAATATGAAAATACGTTAGTATGGTCTTTAAACCACAGACTATCAGTATTGGGAATTTCAGCAGTAGTTCTTGTTTTGAGTTTTGTAGCATTAGGTGCTTTTAACCCGGGAACGGAATTTTTCCCTGAGGACATCCCTCCACGTGACGTTTATGTACAGGTAGAAACACCGATCGGTTCGGATGTGGAATACACCAAAACCATTATCGAAGAAGTTCAGCAGCGTGTTAAAAATCTTCCAAATTTTGTGGATGTAAATAGCGTGCTTGCAACATCAGGGGCAAGTATTACTGCTGATCCGGGTGCCGGAGGTGGAGGTAATACTCCGAACAAAGGAACCGTGGCTCTGAACTTTGTGGATTTCCAGGAGCGTGAAGGCGATGTGTTTGAAGCCATGGAATTTCTGAGAAATCACATGAGTGATAACATTGTAGGAGCAAAAGTAACTGTGGAACAGCCACCAAACGGTCCTCCAACAGGAAAGCCGGTAAATCTGGAAATTTCCGGGCCTAACATGGATCAGCTAAGTATGCTCTCAGGAGAAATTTTATCTATTCTTGAAGAAGATTCTGTATTCGCAAAAATGGATGGCTTGGAATCAAATCTACCGGAAGCTCGACCTGAGATCAGAGTAGATGTGGATCGTGAAAAAGCTGCTCTCTACGAACTTTCAACCAATGTGATCGGGATGACCATTCGTCAGGCAATCAATGGTGTGGAAGCTTCAAAATTCCGAGATGGAAAAGAAGAGTACGACATTATAGTTCGGTTAAATGATGAGTATCGTGATGACCTGAGTACATTAGGTGACTTGACTATTCCGCATGAAGGAAATCAAATTCCACTTTCAGAAGTAGCAACATGGGAAGTTAAAGACGGACTTGGCGGGATCAATCACAAAGATTCAGAACGTGTTATCACCATAAGTGCTGATGTTCGCTCAGGATATCAGGCAAATGCGGTGTTGGCTGAAGTTCAGGGAGTTCTTTCTAATTATCTGGATGATATACCTTCCGGATACGGTTACAGCTGGACAGGGCAGCAACAGGAGCAGGACGAATCGTTTGAGTTTCTGGGAATTGCATTCCTGATCGCAGTATTTCTGATCGCATTTATTTTGGTATCACAGTTTAATTCGATAGCAAAACCGATCATTATTTTGAGTTCGGTAGTAATGTCGATGGCGGGTGTGTTCTACGGATTGGTAACCTTCCAGATGGCGTTTGGTTTGATGGCTTTTCTTGGAATTATTTCACTCGCAGGAATTGTAGTAAACAACGCCATTGTATTGATCGATTACGTGGATATCCTCAGAACACGTGATGGATTGAGTTTACGAGATGCTTTAGTTCAAGGTGGAAAAGTGCGTTTTCGTCCGGTAATTCTTACGGCAATTACGACCACACTTGGTTTAGTGCCGCTGGCAATCGGATTCAATATTGATTTCATTGTGTTGGTAAATACTCCTATCGAGTTTTTTGGAAACCTAGGCTCTTATGTTTACATGGGTGGTGAGCAAGCAACATGGTGGGGACCGATGGCAATAGCAGTAATTGTAGGTTTATTATTTGCTACAGCTCTTACACTGATCCTAGTTCCTGTGCTGTACAGCTTAATTGAAAGAAGTCGCCGAGGCTTGAACAAAGTTATGTTTGGAAAAGAAGAGCCGGGCATCATCAAAGACCAAAGTGATTTGAATGGAAACGGCGCAAGCACAAAACCCGAGCCGGTCACTGCTTAGCGGAAGAAAATAACCCTCCCTTATCAAAGGGTGGGAACGGTTCAAAAATTTAAAAAGCCCGATTCTGTTTTTCAGAGTTGGGCTTTTTATTTGCAAAAAATTTCAGTCTCCCCTTGAGGGGAGATGATTATCCAAACAGTTACTTCACATACACCCTTCGCTTTTTCGGCAAGCCGAAAACCGCACCTTCCTCGAGGGAGGAACTAAGTCTTCAATAAGCCTTTCAATTTCAGAAAAAGCTCCCCAATTAAATTTGATTGAAGAAGTCAGTTAATTCGTTGACAGTTTAGTAGTGATAGTTCCAAGAAAATTCGCCCTTAGTATTTAAGACGGAAAAGTGAGCATGATCCGGACGCGTCTGCAAAGCAGGAATAATCCTTTCAGGTGAGGAGAGTAGATATTTTCCAAGAATGCTCGAGGACCTTTAGGATTATTCAGCGCAGGATCAGTGAACCCGTCTTAAATACTTCGGCTTGATCTTTTGCTACTTTTGTATCAAGACAAAAGTAGGTGCCCTTGTTCTAAATTAAACCTTGTTATAGGATTCAGTTCCTTGGCTCTGTGTACTTTTGTGTGGACAAAAGTACCAAAAACCACCAGAAAACATAAAGATTTCACTTTTACAAGTCGTTGATTAAAAAATAGCTTAGGATTCTATCTTTCTTCAAGGTTACTAATACCCATGTTTTCTGGAAGCTTTAAATTATCAAATTAATTTTTTCAAAGCCCTAATATCTAAAGTTTTAAGATTATTACTAGAATTCCTTCCATCAAGAAGAGAACTTTACTAACCCCCAAATACAAATTTTAAACACATTAGAACTCATATTTAATTATTCTAAGCCACTTACTATCAGAAATCAATCAGATTAAGATGAAACGACTCACTTCCTTACTTAGCTTTGTGCTTCTAATAAGCACATCAACACTTTATGCTCAAAAATCAGATAAAGACTCCCGTTATGATATTGCCTGGAACAGCCTAGAATTCAGAAGCATTGGACCTGCCTTTACTTCGGGAAGGATCTCGGATTTTGCTGTAAATCCAGACAACCACAGCGAGTTTTATATTGCAACGGCATCAGGTGGAGTGTGGAAAACGGAGAATGGCGGTATTAGTCTGAAGCCGGTTTTTGATAACGAAGGCTCTTACTCCATCGGTTTCGTGGCGATGGATCCAAACAATCACAATGTGGTTTGGGTTGGAACGGGAGAAAATAATAATCAGCGAAGTGTGGCTTATGGTGATGGAGTGTACAAATCCATTGATGGTGGCAAAAGCTGGAAGCATATGGGACTGAAGAATTCTGAGCACATCGGAATGATAGAAATTGATCCCAGAGATTCAGACGTGGTTTATGTAGCGGCAACCGGACCACTTTGGAGTTCCGGCGGAGATCGTGGATTGTACAAAACTACTGATGGTGGAGAGAATTGGGAGAAAGTATTGGAGATCAGCGAGCACACCGGAGTAAATGAAGTTCATATGGATCCGAGAGATCCTGATGTGTTGTATGCAACGGCTCATCAGCGAAGAAGAAGAGTATTTACATATATCAGCGGTGGACCTGAATCAGCGATTTACAAATCTACGGATGCCGGAAAAACCTGGAACAAAACCATGAGAGGAATGCCTGGCGGAGACATCGGAAGAATCGGAATGGATATTTCTACTGCAAATCCGGATGTGGTTTATGCAGTTGTTGAAGCCGAATCAGGCAAAAGCGGATTTTATCGTTCTGATGACAGAGGAGAATCATGGGAAAAACAGAGTAATTATTCATCAAGTGGTAATTATTATCAGGAAGTGATCGCTGATCCTGTGGATGTAGACCTGGTGTATGTGATGAACACGTATTCCGGAGTTTCTGAAGACGGAGGAAAGACGTTCAACAATGTAGGCGAGAAGAATAAGCATATTGACAATCATGCGTTGTGGATCAATCCTGATAACCCGAGTCACTTGTTGAACGGAAATGATGGTGGAGTGTATGAGTCGTTTGATCGTGGAAAGACATGGAGATTTTTTACCAATCTTCCGGTAACACAGTTCTATAAAGTAGCCGCTGATAATGCAGAGCCTTTTTATAATATCTACGGCGGAACTCAGGATAACTTCACTTTAGGCGGACCTTCCCGAACAAACGCCACAACCGGAATCAATGATGACGAATGGTTTGTAACGGTACTTGGGGACGGATTTGAGCCTCATGTTGATCCAACTAATCCGAATATTGTGTATGCACAATCTCAATATGGTGGATTAGCTCGATTCGATAAACAAAGTGGCGAACAGCAGAATATCAGACCTCAGGCCCCCGATGCAGATTATGATTATAACTGGAACTGGGATTCCCCATTTTTTATAAGTACTCATGACAACAAGAGACTTTATTTTGCATCTGATCGTGTTCTAAGAAGTGACGATATGGGACAAAGTTGGAGAGAAGTTAGTGGTGATCTTACGCGCCAACTGGATCGAAATAAATTTGAAGTGATGGATAAAGTGTGGCCGATGGATGCCATTGCAAAAAATGCTTCAACTTCAGTGTATGGAAGTATTGTTGCTCTAGCAGAATCTCCACTGGATGAAAATCTATTGTACGCCGGAACCGATGACGGATTGGTTCATGTATCAGAAGATGGAGGAGAAACCTGGAAGAAATACGATAAGTTTCCGGGAGTTCCTGATATGGTGTATGTAAATGAATTGATCGCATCAGAGCATGATAGAAATACCGTATATGTTGCATTCAACAATCACAAAAACGGAGATTTTAAACCATACATTTTAAAAAGTACAAACCTGGGAAAGTCGTGGAAATCGATAACGAATAATCTTCCGGAAAGAGGCTCTATCTATTCCATAGCTGAGGATTTCGAAACCGGAAATCTCTTATTCGTAGGGACAGAATTCAGCATGTTTGCTTCCATTGATGGTGGTGAATACTGGAAGGAATTGAACAAAGGATTACCAACCGTAGCTGTTCGGGATATTGATATTCAGAAAAGAGAAAACGATCTGATTTTGGGGACTTTCGGACGTAGTTTTTACGTGATGGACGATTATTCTGCTCTTCAGGAATTATCGAAGGAAGTTGCAGAAAAAGAAGCTTATTTATTTTCTACAAGACATGCTTATCAATACCAGCAGTACAGCAGAATTGCAGCAAGTAATACTATCAGTTGGTTGGGACCAAAAGGATTTCAGGGCGAGGATTATTTCCTGGGCGAAAACCCTGAGTTTGGTGCTGCTTTCACTTACTACTTAAAAGACGGATATAAAACTAAGAAAGCTATTCGCGAAGCTGAAGAAGCGAAGAAACGAAAAGATGGTGAGACGGTTTATTACCCAACTTATGAGCAATTAAAAGCGGAAGAAGAGGAAGAAGCACCATTCCTGATCTTTACAGTTAAGGATGCTAATGGAGAAGTAGTTCGCGAATTAAAAACGTCTCCAAGAAAAGGGATCAACAGAATTTACTGGGATCTGACATACCCACAGATCACAAGATTAAATACCAGAGATGCTGATCAGTCTAAGGATTTTGATTCAGGATTGATGGTGCTTCCGGGAATGTATACTGTTGAGTTATCAAAAAGCATTGATGGAGAAGTTACTCAATTAACCGAAGCACAGAGCTTTGAAGTAAGATCGTTAGGTAATGTGACTTTACCGGCAGAAGATCCTGAAGCGATGTTGGCTTTTCACAAGCAACTAAATCAGCTTTCAAAAGCAGCCAATAGTGCAAGAAGTGCGGTAGGAGAAGCTCAGGAACGACTTCAATATTACAAAGGTGCATTAAAAGCTCTTGGTAGTGATGCACCATCCAGCTTAGCTTCAGATATTGAACAGTTGGAAGAAAAACTGGACGAAATTAATATGATCATGTTTGGTGATCGATTAGCGGGACGCTTGGAAATTCAACGAGCTCCATCGTTAAATTCCAGAATAAATAATGCGATTGGCGCCGGAACTTCATCGTCATCTGATCCGACCGGAACATCAAAACGTGTTGCTGAAATAGCAAAGAAACAACTGAAGCCGGTAATCGATATGCTGAAAGAGATCATAAATACGGACATTCCTGAAATTGATCGTATGCTAAATCAAACTAATGCTCCATGGACGCCGGGAAGGATTTTAGAGATAGATTGGTGATGCATGCAGTTAAGAGCGCATGGCGACGCGCTCTTACTCTGGATCCGATTGTATCCGTCGGATCATAACCAATCAAATCAAGAACTACGGTTCCAACACAGAGCATTGGAACGAGTAGAAATCATTTTCAATATGTAGAGACGTAAAATTTTACGTCCCTACATATAAAATCAAACAAAGAAAAAGACCAGCGCCGAATACATCACAATTGCTAAACTGCCGGCAACCATTGCCAGTGGAAACTGTGTTTTTACGTGATCCATGAGGTCGCATCCTGTTGCCAAAGAAGATAAAATGGTTGTATCAGATATAGGCGAGCACTGATCACCAAACACGGAACCACCGATCACCGCTGAAAAGCACAATGTGAGAAAAAACGGGTCAGGAACTATTGCCCATGCCAGAGGAACGGCTACGGGAAATACTACCGCGTAAGTTCCCCATGAAGTGCCTGTAGAAAAAGCAATGATCATACAGAAAACCATAAGTAATCCGGGAAGGATAATCGGGTTTATTATTCCACCAACGATATCTACAACATAAGCTGCGGTTCCAACAGCATCAGCAACTTCCTTAAGAGTAACGGCAAATGCCAGAATAATAGCACCGATAGTGACTCCTTTACATCCATCTACAAATCCATCAATTGCATCTTGTAATTTCATGCCTTTGGCTACTGCTATTCCCAGTCCGGCAAGCACAGCTAATACAAATGCTTCTGCAATTAATAGAGTGGCATCATTACCCATATCCAGAATAAAGAACGTATAAAAGAATGGAATGATAGCTACTCCAAGCAGAGTTCCTATCGGTCCGAAAAAATCTATCAAACCGGGTTTGTAGCCTTCCGGAATTTTTTGTTCTGTGAGTTCATCTGCTGCCATAGGTGTGGCTCCATCTCTATCCAGCTTTCCTTCTTCTCTGGAACGTTTGATAGCCGCGCGCATTTGCTTTCCGGGAATCCATGGCAGTTTCTCCCATGCAAAAAGCAGAGTCAGAATAATGGAAAAGATCGCATAAAAATTAAATGGTAAAGCTGATAAGAAAAAACTGATCCCATCCTGAGTAGTTTCAAAAAGGGCATTTGTACCGATCACTAAGCCGGCTACATAAATGGGCCAAACATTGAAGGGAATAAGTGTTGCAATAGGTGAAGCGGTTGAATCCACTACATAAGAAAGTTCTTCATGAGAAACTTTGTGCTTGTCGGCGATTGGTCGAACAGTGGCTCCTGTCAGGATCGTACTTATTGTTCCGCCTTGATGGAATACAATTCCCATAAACCAAGTAAACAGTTTGGCAGACACAGGACCTTTTACCATTTTCTCACTAGCCCATCTTGCAAATTTTTCAGCACCACCGGTTCGTGTCCAGATTCCGATCAATCCGCCTAGCGCCCAGAGATAAACCAGAAGAATTAAGGCAAAACTCTCTGTGCCAATTGATGGTATCAGAAATTCCTGGACTACATTGATTTTATTCGAAATTACAGCTCCCAGGCAAATCCCCAGAAATAATGAACTGGCTACTTCCCCGGTATAAAACGCAAGAAAGATGGCAAGTAACGGAGGAGTGATAGACCAAAACCCGTAATGACCATTTTCCTGAACAAAACCATCAGAAAAGTAAACGGCAATAACGGAGATAATAAATGTGAGAATGGCTCCCTGAACAATTCTTTTTCTGGTGTCGGGATCGGTAAATTTTTCTTTAATATTCAAACTGTAAAGATTTATTTTAGTTGAAATAAATATGTCTTAAATAAATGACATGCTTTGTAAAAGCAATATTTAAAAGTATTAAAGATATTATACTAAATTTTATGGGGACAGATTTTAAGGACAACATCTTTTTCATAGCCAAAACTATCTTATTCTGGTTTTTTGCTTTTCTATTTTATGATGTGTTTCGGAGGATGGGTTTGTCTCAGGAAGATGGTGTTGTTTTATTAAGAGAACCTTTATCAAGGACAGAGAATTTGGAACTTACCTTGATATTGAGTTTTGTAACAGGGTTTATCTATTCTTTGATTGAGTTTGGGTTTGAAAACCAATTATTGAAAAGAAGAGGGTTAGGTGTTCGGTTATTAATAAAAACGATAAGTTATTTCCTTCTTATCAATATTGTAGTAATCCTTGCCATTGAACAGCTAAACAGGTTTTTGACGGTCCCTTTAGAATATTCATATACACAGCTTATCACAAACGGCGCTGTACATTCATTCATAATCTACTTTATCACCTGTAGCTTGTTATTTACTTTTTTCAGAATAGTAAATGAGAAATTTGGTAAGGGAGTGCTGAGAGATATGCTTTTGGGGAAATACCGGAATCCTAGAATAGAAAAAAAGATCTTCATGTTTGTGGACTTGAAGTCTTCCACTATGCTGGCAGAAAAAATGGGGTATATAAAATACAGTTCACTTATTCAGCAATGTTTTTATGATCTGAATGAGGTGGTTCGTAAATACGATGGTCAGATCTATCAATATGTAGGTGATGAGGCGGTAATTTTTTGGGATTTTGATAAAGGAATTCAAAAGAACAGATGTATAGAATGCTTTTTCGCATTTCGAAATAAACTCCATCTGAAAAGTGGATTCTATAAAAAGAAATTTCAGCTTTTACCCGAGTTTAAAGCCGGTATTCACGGAGGAGATTTAATTGTAACAGAGGTGGGGGTAGCTAAAAAGGAGATCGCTTATCATGGAGATGTGATAAACACTACAGCCCGAATTCAGGAACAATGCAGTAGTTTTGAGAAAGAGTTATTGATTTCAGGATCAATTTATAATGAGCTGAAGTTTAATGGAGTCCATTCCTGTATCAATCTAGGAGAGGTACTTTTAAAAGGAAAACAAAAACCTATTGAGATCTACACAGTAAAAGAAAACTAAACTGAACTAAGCACGCTCCGCCAGTTCCAACCACCGAAACTCTTTTTCTTCCAATTCTTCCTTTAAAGCGCTGAATGTTTCGGAAAGCTCCTGAAGTTTTTCATAATCAAGATCGGAATTGCTCATTTGGCGATGAATCGCAGACTTTTTCTTCTCCAGTTCTTCGATCTCTTTTTCCAGCTTCTGATATTCTTTTCGTTCGTTAAAACTGAGTTTCTCGGGATCAGAATTTGATGGCTTGGGATGATCTGACTTCTTTTTTTCAGATGAACCACTTTTTTGCCCACTTTCCTGTTCAGCTTTTAAAGCTCTGTATTCAGAATATGTACCGTTAAAATCATTAACCTCTCCATTCCCTTCAAACACAAAATAGTGTTCTACCAAATTATCCATGAAATAGCGATCATGAGATACAATGATCAGGCAACCTCCAAAGTTGGAAAGAAAATCTTCCAGTTTTTCCAATGTGATAAGATCCAGATCATTTGTAGGCTCATCCAGTATCAGGAAGTTCGGGTTCTTGATCAGCACCATCATTAAGCCAAGACGTCTTTTCTCTCCGCCGCTTAACTTTGAAACCGGAGTGTACTGCATCTTGGAATCGAACATAAAATGTTCCAGAAACTGAGAAACAGAAATGGTATCGCCGTTTGCCAATACGATCACTTCCGCAATCTCTTTGATGACATCGATCACTCGTTCTTTTTCTTTGATCTCAATACCGGATTGCTTGTAATGTCCGTAAACAATGGTTTGACCGGTTTCGACCTCTCCTGAATCAACGGGTTCTTCTCCGGTAATTATCTTCAGGAAAGTACTTTTACCAACTCCATTTTTTCCGATGATCCCGATTCGTTCTCCTTTATTAAAGGAGTATTCGAAGTCTTTCAGAATAACGAGATCATCAAAGCTTTTGCTTACTTTTTTAAGTTCCAAAACCTGTCCACCAATGCGGGACATGTCAACTTCCAACTTTACTTCTTGCTTTACTTTTCCTGACTTGGCTTTTTTTTCCGTTTGATAAAAAGCATCTATTCTTGATTTAGATTTGGTAGTTCGGGCTTTAGGCTGGCGACGCATCCACTCTTGCTCTTTCTTCATCAACTTGCCGGCTTTGGCTACTTCCGTAGCGTAAACCTCTTCACGCTCAGCTTTCTTTTGCAGGAAATATTCGTAGTTCCCTTTGTGGTGATAAAGTTGGCCATCTTCGATTTCTAAAATGTGATTACAAACTCTGTCCAAGAAATACCTGTCGTGAGTTACCATCAATAGAGTCATGGTACTTTTTGTAAGATAAGCTTCCAGCCACTCGATCATTTCCACATCCAGGTGGTTTGTTGGCTCATCCAGGATCAAAAGATCAGGTTCGTCAAGCAGAGCAAAAGCTAAGGCTACACGTTTTCTTTGTCCACCCGACAGAGAAGAAATGGATTGATCCAGATCATGAATATTCAGTACTCCCAGTATTTGATGGAGTCGTTGTTCATAATCCCAGGCATTTGCAGCATCCATTTTTGCGAGCGCTTTATCAAACGCTTCCTGAGTTTTCTCGTTGTAATCTTCAGCTTGGGCAGCTACAGCTTTTTCATACTGCTGAACCACTTTCACCATCTCATTTTCTCCGTGCGCTATAAACTGGTTGATGGTCATGGAGTCGTCGAGTTCGGGTTCCTGTTCCAGCATAGCTACTTTGATCCCATTACGGATCATCACCTCTCCGGAATCAGGAGTTTCATTTCCGGCTAATATTTTTAACAAAGTTGATTTACCAACACCATTTTGAGCAATGAGCGCAGTTTTGTCTCCTTTTGAGATGCCAAAAGTGAGGTCCTCGAATAAAAGTTTAAGGCCGTATTTTTTACCCAGATTTTCTGTGGAGAGGTAGGTCATAAATCAGTTTGAACATTAAGTCTTGATGAAGTAGGTAATATACGGTAAATGTGAGCGAATCATGAATAATGATTATGCAAATTACTTTATGTGAGGTGCTTTCTTGCAAAATTCAGAATCTATGTTTATTTGTATAGTACACTAACAATTTATCGGAGAATGCTATGCTTGTTAAAAATCTTCTGCAGAAAAAAGGAAATGCAATCTATTCTGTAAACCCTGATAATTCCGTTTATCAGGCAATTGAAAAGATGGCTGAGTTGGATATTGGAGCGCTGGTTGTAATGAGCAATGATGTTCTGAAAGGAATTATTTCAGAGAGAGATTATCGAAATAAAGTGATCCTGAAAGGAAGAGCTTCCAGAACTACGGCTGTAAAACAGATAATGTCAGATAAAGTGGTGTGCGTAACTCCTGATGATTCTGTGAACTTGTGTATGCAATTGATGACTGACAAACGAATTCGCCACTTACCTGTCTTGGATGATGAAAAACTTGTCGGAGTTATTTCTATTGGAGATGTGGTAAAATCAGTGATCGAAAATCAGAAAAACGAAATCGATTCTTTGAGAGATTATATCACCAGTGGGAGTGGGTATCCGGGGTAGTTTTTCGTATTTAAATTCGAGCTCGTAACCAAATCTCTCCTTGAGGGGAAGCATGTGCTGAGCTTGATTCAGTAATTAATAGAATTAAAGAACTGATCGAAAAAATAAATCTCCCTTCGAAGGGAGACGATCATCCAAATGGTTCTTTGGATGATCCGAGGGATGTTGTGAGGTTTTTGAATTAGCAAACTTTACAATATCTCCGTTCCTACATCCCCCGCAAAATCTCTGGACGAGATTTTGAACCCCCTTCGAAGGGGGATTTGGATGCTTTTCTTAAATTTTTTGTAAGGAATGGGCTTTGAAGCGGTCTTACTTGGTATGGCAAGAAATACCATCATACCATACGATCCGAGATTACGTCGAAGAGCACGGGAGTTAAGAAATAACTCAACGTTGGGTGAAGTTTTACTTTGGAAACAGCTTAATCGCAAAAAATTAGGAGTAGGATTCCATCGGCAAGTACCGATCAGTCATTTCATAGTAGATTTTTATTGCCACGAAATCATGTTAGCAATCGAAGTTGATGGAAGCATTCACAATACCATTCAGCAAAAAGCCAAAGACATTGAGCGTCAATATCATCTGGAGCAACTCGGAGTTCGTTTTATCAGAATTGAAGATTCAGATGTAAAAAAGAATATGGATTCTGTAATTCGATTTCTGAAATCCAAAATCAAAGAGCTGAACGAAAAAGAAGTCGAAAAATAAATCTCCCTTCGAAGGGGGGATTTATATATTCAATAAATTTGGAGGTTCTCAAAATTCCACCCTTCAAAACTCCTTAACTCTCCGTACATTTGGGTTCTTTCTCAAAAGTCATTCTGAGGATACTTCCGAAGAATCTTCACATACGGATTAATGTGCAGATCCTTCGCTGCCGCTCTGGATGACTTTAATACATAACAAACTACAAGTACAGTGAGTGATCAAAAGATAATTTTTTCGATGGTGGGCGTAAGTAAAGTCCACAAACCAAATAAAACCGTTTTAAAGGATATCTACCTTTCATTTTTCTACGGCGCCAAGATCGGTGTTCTGGGATTAAACGGTGCAGGTAAATCAACTTTATTACGATTGATCGCAGGTGTAGATCAGGATTATCAAGGAGAGATCAGTTCTCAAAAAGGGATTACGTTTGGGTATCTGGAACAAGAGCCAAAGCTGGACCCGGAAAAGACAGTCAAAGAAATTGTAGAGGAAGGTGTACAGGAAACAGTTGATCTCATCAATGAATACGAAGCTGTAAACGCGGCTTTTGGAGATCCGGATGCAGATTTTGACGCACTTATCGCGAAGCAAGCAAAACTTCAGGAAAAGATAGACCAAATTGATGCTTGGGATCTGGATGCAAAATTGAATCAGGCAATGGACGCTCTCCGTTGTCCTCCCGGAGATACTTCCGTTAAAGTGCTTTCCGGTGGAGAAGCTCGTCGTGTAGCTCTTTGTAGATTGCTATTGAAGAAACCAGATGTTCTATTATTGGATGAGCCGACAAACCATTTAGATGCGGAATCAGTGGGGTGGTTAGAGCAACATTTAGCTCGCTATGAAGGAACTGTAATCGCTGTAACGCATGATCGTTATTTCTTAGATAATGTTGCAGGATGGATTCTGGAACTAGATAGAGGAGAAGGAATTCCGTTCAAAGGAAATTATACTTCTTGGTTGGAACAGAAATCGGAACGACTTCGCCAGGAAGAGAAGCAGGAATCCAACAGACAAAAAACATTACAACAGGAATTGGAGTGGATTCGTCAAAATCCGAAGGGAAGGAGAGCCAAAAGCAAAGCTCGTATCAATTCTTATGAAGAGTTATTGGCAAAGGATCAGGAAAAACGAAATGATGATATGCAGATCGTTATTCCTGCCGGACCTCGTCTGGGAACTAAAGTGATCGTCGCCGAAGGCGTAGCAAAAGGATACGGAGATAAGCTTCTGGTTGAAGACATGGAGTTTCAATTACCTCCGGGTGGGATTGTTGGAGTGGTTGGTCCAAATGGTGCGGGTAAAACGACGTTGTTCAAAATGATTATTGGGGAAGAACAACCGGATTCCGGAAAGCTAGAAATTGGCGAAACGGTTGAGCTAGGATATGTGGATCAAAAACGACCACTAGATCCAAGTAAGACTATTTGGGAAGAAATTTCAGGTGGACACGAAATCCTGAAACTCGGAAACAGAGAAGTCAATTCCAGAGCATATGTTGCCAGATTCAATTTCAGCGGAAGTGATCAACAAAAGAAAACAAGCCAAATTTCGGGTGGAGAGAGAAATCGTGTTCATTTAGCCAAAATGTTGAAAGAAGGTGCAAATGTACTTCTGCTTGATGAGCCGACAAATGATCTGGATGTAAATACACTTCGTGCCTTGGAAGAAGCTCTACTCGAATTCGCCGGTTGTGCAGTTGTTATTTCTCATGATAGGTGGTTTTTAGATCGTGTTGCTACTCATATTCTGGCCTTTGAAGGAAACAGCCAAACTTATTGGTTTGAAGGAAACTACGAAGAGTATGAAGCGCATCGCAAAGAACGCTTAGGCATTTCTGAAGATCAGCCTCAACGAATTCATTACAAAAAGCTGACGAGATAGCATCCAAAAATACCCCATTCGGGTGATTTATTAGCGAGAACATTCTGAGCATTTTGACTCCGTCAACTCACGATCGAGTGAAATAATAAAAGGAGTGCAAAATGTTTTCAAAAAGAATACTGGTTTTAGGACTGGCTACCATGGTGCTTTCATGTGCCACAGTTCAGCAACAGATAGGGAAAGTGGCTTTGAAATTCATGACCAAAAAAGAGGCGGATTTCAATAACATAGCAGCAATCGGAATGTATCAAACCAATGTATATTCCGCAGATGTAGGAATTACAACATTGGGTACCGAAGATTGGGAAGAAGGTGAAAACCTGGTTGGAGTACAACTGGTTAAGCCGGGAGGTGCAATTGGAGTTATTGCTCTGGACGGAACAGTTACTGTAAATGGAGTGGAAGCCAAGAGTTATGGAGGCGGCGCTTATTACGCCAGATTTGATGCGGAAGACACGTCTACAAAAACGGTTACATTGACAAGCTCTAACGGTGAATCAACTGAGTTTGAGATATCTTCGTTACCATCGGTAAGAATCAAAAGTATAAATGGCAATAGTGCATCCCCAACAGTAGACCTGAATTCAGATCTGGAAATAGAATTGGATTACGACTCGGATGCAGAAGGTAAACGAGTAATTGTTTCTTTGATAACCAGCGCAGTTGGAGCCAAAGGTTTTGCTTATTTCCAATCAGCTGTAATAAACAACAAAATTACTGTCCCCGCTGATGCATTTAAACATAAACACATAGCAGGCGGTGGCCCTACCGGTAAAGATGTAACCAATTGGGTGAAAGGTGTGAATCATTTACAGGTCATGATTCTGGAATCGGACAGAGGGGCTTCCGTACAACCATTTGATTATTTTAAAAAGGATATGAGATCTTTTGATACGGTTCCTGTTAATGTAACGGGCGATGCTGAAGGTCGCGCATGGGTTCAGATAAAAGGAAATTCCGAAGAAAGCTCAGGAAAATTCAAATATACCGCAAATTCATCGAACGCATGGTATGCTCGTCCTTTGGATTCTGATATACAACGAATCGGTATATCTTCGCTGAGTGTTTCAGGTACACTTTATAAACAAGAAACTGAAACTTCAGAAAGAGATAATTATGCAACCGGTTATCGTGAGATAACAACAACTACAACCACCTTTCAATTTCCTGAACTGGATGATCAGTACTGGGATCAGTTTTTGGAAAATATCTACGGAGATCTTACTTCGATGCTGAGAAATGATTATGGAGCTTCGGTAGTGGATGTGGATCAAATTACATCTAATTCAATTTATGATGAGTTTTATACTCCCGAAGATGAAAATTCCAAAGAGTACATTGCTAAAAATCTGAGAAACACTAAACGACTCGTTCCTAACTCTCTGGGGGAAATTCTGGGAGACAGAACAACCGCTCTTATTGCTGACGATGGTGTTTCAGCTCGTTTAATGCGGGATATGAATATGGATGCTTTTATGGACATAGTAATTAACTACCAGGTTGCCGGAGGAGAAAATAATACTATCGTACTTGTTCCTAATGTGAGCTATCGGGTATCCGGTCAAACTCAGGGTTATGATGGAACCTCGAATGTGTGGTTCAACGGCAATATTCAAGGTCCGGGTGTTTCATTCAGTGAGTCAGAATTTTCTGACTTAAACGCATTAAACCGTATCGGTCAAAAAGATGTGATCGTTAAGCTGATCAAACAATCCATCAAGGAATTGTCAGAGAAGCAAAATGAATTTGGATATCAAACTGTCTGGAAGACAGCACTCGAAAACTAACTTATATAGTTAGTACTTAGTTGATACACTAAACACTTAAAAAGCCCCGCAGGAATGCAGGGCTTTTTTTATAAGAAAAAAGAATACAATATTTTTTATAGCATAAAACATTTATTTAAATAGTAAGTTATATCATGCAATTATGAATATATAATATCCAAATGAAGAAAATAATTTTACTGATTGTACTCAGTGTTTTACTGGCTTCAACAAGTTTATTCAGCCAGACAAAAAAACCACTAGAATTTGTAGGAACGAAGCAACTTGGACTTACGGCTTCTACTTTAGGGGGAACCGGTATTTATTACCTGCATCCAATTAACGAGAAAGATAACTTCAAGATAGCAGGTATTTATATTTATGATGATAATAGCTCCTATTCCGATTCTTATTTCTCAATTGGATTTGATTATCAACGGGATTTCTATGAGGAGTACACTAGAAGAGTATATTTTTTGACGGGTGCTCATATAGATAATGCAATAAGTGAAGATGCCTTTTTTGAAAGTTATGAAAACGATGATAAAGCCAGCTTTTTTAGTATAGGTGTAGGAGTAGGTGCCGACCTGGGTGACAGAAGCAAAGGATTGGTATTTAATCTCCATTTAACATATCAGCTAACAAAAAGCTTAGATGATAATGACAGAACCAGAGTTGGTTTGGGTGCAGGAATTGGGGTAGGTTTTAATTTCTGACATACTTTCAAAAAATCAATTTTAAAAAGGATTCATCTTATAGATGGTTATCTCGGGCATATAAATAATATAAAAATGAATCTGTAAGTGCTGTTTTAAAGGCACTTACAGATTATGTATGCCTTATCTCATATCATATCTCAGAAAAGAGATAAAAGCCCCACCGAAAGTTAAAATTATAAAAATACCCAATAATCCGAAGTCAAGAATGCTTTTGGAAAGCGCATTACTTGTGCTTAAAACAGGAGCGGAATACTGTGGCATTTCGCTGGTATCCAAAGTCTGATCATCTCTTCCAAAATCAATTTTCACTCCTGATTCTGAATCAACATTAATACTGAACCCACCACGTGATCCACTTTCAGATTGCTTCTTTTGAGTAAAATCGGTGAATTTATCACGATACTCCCGCATACTATCTTCATATCTGGATTTCATATCAATATCTGTACCGGCAATATTCATGGCAGCCAAACGGAATGAAGAAGCAGGAGAAATTCGAGCTAAACTGAATGCAACTCTTTCCTGAAGTTTCTTCTGATTAGAAGTCTCCTCAATAAGTCTTCTGTTGTTTTCAGTAATGTCTTGTTGTACCTGTTTTCTGGCAGCATCATCTTCTTCCAGCCAATCCCATTCCTTTTCATCGCGATATGCTTGCCTTTCGGCATCATCCATCCCTTCCATTTCTTGGGAACGCTTTCTCCATGTTTCTGAAATGGTTGAAGAGTATTCATCCCATCGTGCTTTTTGGTAGGCTTCCTGTTTGGCTTCTATTTGGGCAATAGATTCCACTTCTACAAGCTGACCCGATGCCATTACACTCATTCTTGGTAAGATCAACACGCCACCGATCCATATTACTAAAAGAAGCAGAAATGATAATGATGATTTTCTGGTGATGGTCGAAACTAAAAGTCCAATCCCAATAAAGAAGGTGACATATAAAACAGACAGCCCTATAAAGCTGGAAATGCTCACCCAGTCACCGCCGGAAATGGGAACTCCCATCAGTGTTGTAATAAGTAATGCGATCAGAATTAGAATCAATAAAGGAATAATAAGTCCGATCCAAACACCCGCAAATTTAGAGATCAGGTAGCTTGCTCTGGAAACAGAATTAGCAAAAGCCAGTTTGAGTGTTCCGTTTTCTCTTTCACCATTAATGGCATCGTAGGTAAATAAAATGGCAAATAGTGATAATACAACCTGTACAATAAATGTAAGATCAATGAATCTGAATAATGCGAAAAGTGTCTCGTCAGAATATGGACTGCGAGTAAGTTTCACATCCTGAAATCCTGAAATTCTAGAAACACGCCCTACATCGAAGTGTAACCCGGATACAAAAACCTGCATGGGATTAGGTTTTCTGTGTACCTGGTTTCGAACACTTCCCCAATTTGTGGCTTGTGCAATATCCTGAGTAGCGATCTGCTGGTTCGCCTCATATTGGGCAACTGCTGTATGATATTCCTGAACCCCGATGTAGACACTGGTTAAGATCAGAATAGAACAAACCAAGAAAGTCGCCGCAAATTTCGGGCTTAGAAGGATGTTTTTTAGTTCTTTTTCAATCAATAGTTTAATCATGATAAATCCTTAAATCGTTTTAATTAACGTAGATCGTATTTCAGGAAGGCAAAGAAAGCACCCCCAAAGAAAACGATGTTGAAAAGAATAAGTAGCCCCAAATCGAGTAAGCTTCGGCTTGCCGTTGATGATAAAGTCGCTTTTTGGAATTCGAACTCCGGTAGCTCAGAAGCATCAATGGTTTCCGGTTCTTCGCCTGAATCATCATCTGTGGATATGATCATTCTGAAGCCTGTCATACCGCCGGTTCCGGTTTTTTCGGTCATAAAATCATTATAGACTTGCTGATAATCCTGAGCAGAATCCATATATCTGTTTTGTAGTCCTAAAGAAGTACCTGCAAGTTCAGTGGATGCTATGCTGAAAACGGAAGCAGGAGAAATTCTTGATAAAGATAACGCTAAGCGCTCTTGCTGTCTTCTTTTGTTGATATACTGCTCGTTGATCTTCTCTTCAAATATTTCGGTTTTTTTAGCTCGTTCTTCCGAAAGTTCACTCATATACTTTGAGAATTCCTGCATTACCTGCTGAGGTTCGGTACCTTCCGGAACAGAGAAATCTGCCATTTTTGGGCGATCATCAGCGAACAACTGAAAACGATATCTGTTTTTTTCCGATGTGATCTCGTCTACATTTGGTACTTCAACCATTCTCCCTGAAATCAAAACTGAAGCCCTTGGTGTAATCAAAACCGCAAAGATCCATACTACCAAACCAATTAAGAATGAGTTTGAGGGTTTATTGGTCATGGCAGAAATGCCGATGGTCAAAGCCAGAAATAACCCAAAATAAGCCAGACCTGAAATCAGAATTAAGCCTAATCTCAACCATTCATCACCTGTAAGATTAACTCCGAGCACAGGGAGCAAAGCACACCCTATTAAGAGCGGAATAATGAGAGCCACAGAAAGTCCCGCGAAAGATCCCGCCAGTTTACCGGCAATAAAAGATGCTCTGGAAACTGAATTGGAGAAGCATAACTTTAGTGTTCCACTTACTTTCTCACCATTAATGGCATCGTAAGCAAAAATGATAGCGAACAGAGAAAGAATCACTCCGAAAATGAATTCCAGATCCATAAATCTGAAAATCGCAAAAATGGGTTCGTCATTGAATCGTGTGTTTTGAGCAGAAAGTTCTCCACGGCCACGTACTTCAATATCTCGGCCTATATCATTTGAAATTCCTGTAACCAAAGCCATGAGAGGTTGAGGTGGCAGCATAATACTATGATTAACGCTCATCCATTCCGTGTTTGCAGCAATCTGATTATAATTTTCTTGTTTAGCTGCTTCGTATTGTGCTTTTCCTGCTAAATAATTCTGAGCTCCCATAAAGAAAGACAGAATGATCAATAACGAACACACAGCAAAACTGATCGTGAACCGACTGCTTTGCAGAATTTCTTTGAGTTCTTTTATAAATATTAATTTAAACATAGTTATTTGGGCTTTGTCATTTGTTAATTGGAAAAAACTGCCATTATCAAATGACGATTAATATTATCAGTTCAGATCGTTTGTTAATACAAGGTTTTGATCCGTTTCTTCCATATATCCGGCCATATACTCCACGTAGAGTTGTTCAAGATTTACACCTTTCAGTTCCGCATTCGTTCGTTGAGCAACCAATTCGCCGTTATTCAAGATCCCAACATGATCGGAAATCTCTTTAGCTCTGAAGATGTCGTGTGTACTCATAAGAATCGCTTTTCCTTCATCTCTCAATTCACCAATCAGTTTTGTGAACTCTTTCCCGGCTTTTGGATCTAATCCTGATGTAGGCTCATCCAATAAAATTGCCGGAGCGTTTTTAAGAATAGCTATAGCGATACCACATTTTTGTCGCATTCCTTTTGAGAAGTCTCTTAGTTTTTTATCAAATGCTTCACTTTGAAGTCCCACTCTGTTCAGTGCGTTCTCGTAATCTGATCTTTTGTAATTGCTCTTACCACCCAATCGAACAAAGAAGTCTATGTTCTGCATAGCAGTAAAATTAGGATAGAGTTGAACATTTTCAGAAACAAAAGCCACATTCTTTTTTGCTTCCAGTGGATCTGAATTTGAATCGATTCCATTTATAAATGCATTTCCGTTTGTTGGCTGAATGAAATCCAGAAAAATATTGATGGTAGTGGTTTTACCGGCTCCGTTTCCGCCCAGCATTGCATAAATTTCGCCCGGCATTACCTTGATATTCAGATTATCCAAAGCTTTTACTCCATCTTCATAGACCTTGGTAAGATTTCGGGCTTCCAATAAAGGAGCTTGTTTGATTGTCTCGTTTGCAGTTTCCATAATGTTGTGTTTTCAGCTGTCAGCATTTGGCATTCAGCTTTTGTTAGTTAATTACAAAAGCTGAATGCTGTTAGCTGAAGGCAATTTTGATTTAGATTTTTATTTCAACTTTGTTCCCCATCACTTCCTTGATAGTTTAATTCCGAAAAACACGAGCCCACCTACTAACCCGATGATGAGAAAGAGAATCAGTGAAGTACCCAGAATGCTGGCTTCTGCATTTATCTGAACAGTGAATGTTTTGTCTTCTGCGTTTACCGGTTGATTGTCAGACAATGAAGTTGATCTTAACCGGGTTTCGTATTTTCCAACGCTTACATCTTCAGGTGGAGTAAGAGTAAGTGTTACCGTTTTTTCTTCCCGTATTCCAAGTTCAGAAATGATTACAGGATTAATGGATTTCTCCCATTGAAACGGAGCGTCCATTTCAAATTCGATGTTATCCAATCGACGTGAGCCTTCGTTTACAACGGTAAAAGTGAAATTGACAGGTTGTCCTTCTTCAGCAGTATTAAAAAGCTGTGGAGCCTTTATAGCCAGCTTTCCAACACCTTTTGGGATCATTTCCAGTTTCACATAACCTACATCTAACGCTTTAACTTCTTCTTCAGTCCAGATTTCTCTTCTGCGATCATTCACTTCAGTAACTTTATCCTGAGGAACTGCCATCACAAAGAAATCTATGGGTTGATCCATGATCACATTCTCTGTGGGACGATCCGGTAACGAGATATTCAGGTTAGTCTGACGTGTGTTATTACTTTCCGTGAACTTGATCTGACTGATTCTCCCCTGAGCTCCAACCTCGCTGAAATAGCGGGCTACAGATTGTGGAAGGTTTACAACTTCCAGTTTATAGGTGTCATCTGTACCACTGAATAATTCCAGTCCAAGCCCGAAAGTAGCATCGCTTCCAAGTTCAATTTCCTGCGAAAAACGTTCTGATTGTATAAGTACTTTATTAGCGGAAGCATCTTTCTGAAGAAATACTTTCGGATTCCTGGAAGAACCGTTTCCGTAAATGATATTAACAGTAGCTTCGTCAACATCCTGTAGTAATTCAAACTCAACGGTTGTAGGATTCCCCGAGCGTAACTCAGAAAGTTTGATCTCATAAGGACTGCTGATGATGGCTCCATCATCATTACCAAGTGATACATACACATTGTGAATCACATCCGGTTGAAGAGATCGAAATAACTCATCTTCCATATCAATAATTTGCGAAAACTCCGCGGTTGCCCCGGAAGTATTAGCGAGTGTTACCCGAACTTTTTTCCTGCCATTCTCTTCCTGAGATTTAACTGCGTTAACAATACTTACAAATTGCTGCTCAAAAAGTAGTACCAGTAATGATTGCTGATAATTTACTTCAGCATCCAGAAACGAATTCTTTGCTTGCTCAAAGGCTTCCCTGGAAATCAGATCTTTTTCAAAAAGTTCTTCAGTTCGGTTCATTTCACTAAGTGCACGTTCGTACGAACTTTTTGCCCGTTTTAATCCTAACAAGGGATAGCTGTCATCTCGTGCATTAGGGAAAGGAGTTTGAGCTGTTGAAGTGGTTGGTATTAACAACCCAATTCCCAGTAGGATTAATAAAAAACAGAAGAATTTATCCATCAGTGCTGAGCTTTACGTTACCTTTTGCTTTAGGCTTTTTGATCGTAATTTTGATGTCATCATCAGGTTTTGAAAACTCGAAAGTGAGATTCGATCCGATTTCAACAGCATCAATGATCATCTTTGCATCTTCAGAATTCTCAGGTTTTTCATCATTAATAGAAACAATGTTGTAACCCTCTAGATCGAGAGTTTTGAATTCATCCGGTAATAATGGTGCCAAAACACGCTGAACGGTTACCATATCATTGCTATCAGAAAGCACTAGTCCCAATTCCGGAACAACTGTAGCAGGCCCGTCACCAGACATTTCCATACTCATTACCATTCTGTTGCCTCCGGCACCTGGTTCCGGAGTATCTCCTTTCTTTTTTCTTAAAATGAAGCGTTCACTACCTCTTCGTACTCCAATTTTTACCTCTTCATCTTTAGATACTGAATCATATATTTTTCTCAGTTCAGCGATGCTGCCTGCTCTTTTCCCATTCATCATTATAATGAGGTCTCCTCGTTCCAGTTTATCACCGGGTTCATCAGAGTTACCCATTCTGACTCTAACTTTAATTTCTCCGTCCTCTTCAATCAGCATGGCTTGAAATTCCTGAAGCATTAAAGAGGTGGCAGCATCGAAAGTCATCGTTCTTGTTTCCTGAGCTTTAGCAGGGATAGCTAGCAGTGCGGTGATAATTGTAATTAGTGGTATCAGTGATTTTATTTTCATAGATAGTTTCATTATTTGATTTGTTGGGAGGAATATTCGAAACTGAACACTATGAGTTGTTAAGCACTCGCAAAATGTTTGTTAAGGATGTTAAATCGGAGTTAAAATTTTTCGAATGACATCAAAAGCACCTAATTTCAATCATGCAGAATAAATGGACTATATATAGTTTCCTGGGAATCATGATAGTGGCACTCATTACGTTGGCAGTGCTGCAATATCATTGGTTGGGAAGTGTAAGCGATGCAGAAAAGAAGCGTCTGGAAGAAAATCTTGAAGCCTCTACAGAAAATTTTGTATCTGATTTAAACAGAGGATTTAGTTCTTTAAATCAGACTTTTAAAATCCAGATTAGCACCGGCGAATCTGATGTCGAACAATTACTCGAACAATCTTTCCTGAATTGGCTTTCAACTGCTGAATATCCACAGTTAGTAGATTCTGTGTTCTTTGTGGAGGATGTTTATGGGAGTAACCCCATTGTAAATATTTTCAATACTGACCCGGCAAGACTTCTTGAATTTCGGGAAACAAAGCATATTACAAATTGGATTGATGAACAAAAAAAATCAAAAAAGCACGCATCCAACAGCTTTGATCTAATAAGATCGCCTGAATTTGGAGATCCTACATTAATTGCTGTTCCTGTACAATTACTTGATCTGATAACAGTAGAAAATGAAAATTCAGGTAAAAATATGCAGGTTAGTCTTAATATTGATCAGGGTGATGATGTAGTGCTTCTGCAGTTGGATGATGAAGTAATAAAAAATGAAATAATCCCTGATATAGCTAAAACCTATTTTTCAGAATCCTACGAAGATCAATATCACATAAGCATAGTAAAAGAAGATAACGACTCGGATATTTCAAAGACGGTTTATTTAACAACATATGAAGGAGCCGACATTCCGGACCCTGACTACAAAAAAAACCTCAGAAAAATTGATTTCTCCAGTGTATTTATCATTCAAACTGATGCTGATGGAGCAAATGTAAACCCCTTTTTAAACGGGATAGATTCATTGTCCGGAAAATTGAAAAGTATCGAAATCAGTGATAAATCATCATCTGTTAGAAGTATAGCTTTAAGTAATGAAACAAGACGTTTGAGTTATAAATCTGCTCAGAAAGATTCCATTTTTACTGCTAAAAGGGATACTACTATTAATACTTCGTTCTCTGCAGATTTTACAACAGCTGGTTGGCAATTTTGGCTCAGCTTTAAAGAAGGTTCTCTGGATACTTTTGTCAATAAAGCTAAGAACCGTAACCTTGCGATAAGTTTTGGAATACTTTTGATACTTGGGTTTTGTGTAGGAATGATTGTTTTGTACTCAAAGCGTTCACAAGATCTCGCGGAAAAACAAATGCTGTTTGTTGCCGGAGTTTCTCACGAGCTAAGAACTCCCTTAACAGTTATTCGGTCTGCTGCAGAAAACCTGAATGAAGGAGTTATTCAATCAGAAGAACGTAAAAAGGAATATGCCAGGCTGATGTTGAAAGAAGGTCGCCGACTCAGCGATATGGTAGATCAAATAATGGAATTTTCAGGAATTCAATCAGGTAAGAAAGTATATCAGTTTTCGGATTTTGAAATCAAAAGCTTTGTTGAGGAAATTAACGCCGAATGCAGAACACTTTTGGAAGAACAAGAGATGACACTCGAATATTCTGTTCATACTTCAAAGGATTATATTTTTGCCGACAGAGATGCCTTATTTCTAGCTATTGGAAACTTAATTCAAAACGCTATAAAATTTAGCAATGGATCAAAGTTGGTTAGTTTAAAAGTAGAGGAGTTAGAATATAGATCAGACAATGCTGTTCGATTTCAGGTAATTGATAATGGAATTGGGATTCCGGAAGAGGAGCAGAAACAAGTTTTTGAGCCGTTTTTCAGAGGAACACGATCTGTGAAAGATCAGGTAAAGGGCAATGGGATTGGTTTAAGTTTAGTACAGAAAGTTGCATTGGCTCATAACGGAGAAGTTACTCTTAGAAGCAAATCCGGAAAAGGTTCTGTGTTTTCATTGATAATTCCTCTAAATAAAAATAAGCATGATGGCTAGAATACTTTTAATTGAGGACGAACCAGGTCTTGTGATGACGTTACAAGACAGGCTAGTGGATGAGAATTATGAAGTAGAATCTGCAAATGATGGAGAGGAAGGATTTCAGAAAGCGAAATCTGATGATTTTGATGTAATTGTTCTTGATCTGATGTTACCCAAAAAATCAGGGCTGGATGTTTGTCGTGATCTAAGACAAGCCGGAGTGGAAACACCGATTATAATGCTGACTGCAAAAGGGCAGGTGGTAGACAAAGTTCTTGGGCTAAAACTGGGAGCGAATGACTATATGCAAAAGCCATTTGAGATGATGGAGCTTCTGGCAAGAATTGAAGTTCAGTTACGAAAGAAAACTTCCGAAAAGAAATCCTCCGCGAGTGGAATTGTTGCTTTTGGCGATACAGAGATCAACTTCCAAAGTATTGAGGTAAAGAAAGAAGGAGAAACGATTAGTCTTTCATCTAAAGAATTTCAATTGTTGAAATTTATGGTTGAAAACGAAGGAGTGATTCTTTCAAGAGATCAATTACTAAATGAGGTTTGGGGATATGACGCAGTCCCATCAACAAGAACCGTTGACGTGCATATTGCCTGGCTTAGACAAAAACTTGAAGCAGATAGCGGTTACCCAAAGTATATTCTTACCGTTCATGGTTTTGGATACAAGTTTGTTGGATAGAAATATCCTCAACTTAAATACTGAAAGTACTTAATCTTTAGCAGGATAAAGTTTGGTAAAAATATATCCGGCTATCATTGATAAAAGAAAAGAAGGGGCCAGTACATCCAGCTTTTCGAAATAAATACCAATGCCGTCAATTTCCTGAACCACAAATTTGAAAAAAGGAACACATGCAAAACCTGTGATCATTGAGGCGATAGCTCCTTTTTCAGAATAAGCTTTCCAGAAAAGAGAAAGGATAATTACAGGGCAAAAAGTAGCTGCAATTCCCGACCACCCAAAAATCACAAACCAAAAAATTGTTCGGTCAGGCGATAGTACAGCTACTGAAAAAGAGAGTCCTAATGCAATTAGAGCCATAACTAAAGTCACGATTTTTGATAATCTGGATAATTTGTCGTCAGCTAATTCGAGGTTAAAAATCTTTTGATAGAAATCTCTTGTTATAGCACTGGAAGCGACAACCAGAAGCGAATCTATGGTAGACATAATTGCAGATAGTACTATCGCTATGTAAACACCAACTAAGGTGAGAGGTAATAAATGTTCTACCAAAACAATGAGTACATCTTCAGCTCCGGTTCCTAAAATAGCTTCCGGATCTTGTCCTGCTTCAGTGAATAAATATCTTCCCAAAAGTCCAATGGTTACCGCAGCAGCATCGGTCAGCAGTGTAAAACCAATGGCTACCCATCGGCCTTTATTGATCTCCAATTCATTTTTTACAGAAATAAACCGAACGTAGATCTGAGGTGATCCTAAGAAACCAAGTCCGATCATGGCAAATCCTAAAATGGTAAATACGTTGATCCAGGGATCGCTGCTGGTTCCCCAAATACTAAGAAGCCCCGGATCTATGGCCTTCAAACCGCTAATGAACTCACCACCGCTATCGATCATAAACCAGGCAATAACAGGTAATAAAATAAGCCCGAAAAACATCATTGTGCCTTGGAAAAAATCAGACCAGACAGAAGCTAAAAAACCACCGATAAATATGTAGGATACTACAATGACAAATCCGATCAACGCACCGGTGAAGTAGTTCATATCAAGCAATGATTCGAATGCTTTTCCGGTGGTATCTATTTGAGCACTTACGTAGATAATTACAAAAACAGAAAGAGCGGTTGCCGCAATGCTCCTCAATACATTTGATGTTGGTTTGAATCTGCTTTCAAGAAAATCAGGGACGGTTATTGAATTGTACTGATCGGTTAATCTTTTAAATGGCTTGGCCATGAAAAACCATGAAATGGCAACTCCTAAAACTTCACCGAGTACAACCCAATATGCGGAAACGCCGGCAACAGCTCCCATGCCCGTCAATCCTAAAAGAAGCCAGCCCGACTCGCCTGTAGCTCTTGCAGAAAAAGCTACCGCCCAAAACCCCACATTCTTTCCACCAACGTAGTAGTCACTAAGCGTTTTAACTTTTCTGGAAGCAAAAACTCCTATCAATACAAGAATAAGGCCATATAATCCCAGAATTATGTATTTAGTGACCATCCGAAAAAGTTAGTTGTTTTGAAATATCCGAAATAAGAAGTGGGTTGAATATTTCTGTAAATAATAGAATAAAAGCTAAACTACAAATTTGTACAAAATCCTATTTTGCTTTTCTGATTTCTAAACCGATATTCAACAATCCTGTATTACAGGAATTCATAAGTTATGGGGAATTAAATGCATGATTGAAAAACCAAAAGGGAAAGGACTTTTTGCATGGGCGCTGTATGACTGGGCGAACAGCTCCTACTTCGTAATTATACAGACCTTTATTTTTGCTGCTTATTTTACCAAAGCCATTGCTGAAAATGTAGAGATTGGTACTGCTCAATGGGGAAATATGATAAGCGTTGCAGGTCTTGTAATAGCAATCGGAGCTCCGGTTTTTGGTGCTATAGCAGATCAGGCGGGAAGACGAAAACCATGGATCGCAGCTTTTACTGTTTTGTGTGTAATTGCTTGTGGATTGCTTTGGTATGCTGAGCCCGGAGTAGATTCACTTTGGTTTGCTCTTGGAATGGGATTTATGGCTACAATTGGAGCTGAGTTTGCATTTATATTTTACAGCGCTATGCTTCCTGACTTGGTTCCGGCTGATAAATTGGGTCGATGGAGTGGCTGGGGTTGGGGAATGGGTTATGCGGGAGGATTAGCTTGTTTGCTGGTGGCTTTGGTGGCATTTATTCAAACTGACGGACTTTGGCTTGGCTTGGACGCTGAAACTGCAGAACCTGTAAGGGCTACGTTCATATTAACGGCAATCTGGTACGCTCTTTTTAGTTTACCTCTATTTTTTAGAACGCCTGATAATCCATCATTAAATAAAAAGATCGTAGAATCAGTTCGCTTTGGATTCGCTCAATTAATTATTTCGATTAAGGAAGTGAAAAAGTTTAAGAACATTGTAAAATTCTTGTTCGCCAGGATGTTTTATAATGATGCTGTAGTGACCATATTTGCTATGGGGGGTGTTTATGCTGCAGGAACTTTTGATATGGATGAAGAGCAGATACTGATGTTTGGAATAGGATTAAATGTTACTGCGGGATTAGGAGCTTTCGGGTTCGCTTGGCTGGATGATAAGTCAGGAAGTAAATTCACTATTAACGCTTCGATCTTGGGCTTATTGATTCCATTAGTTGCACTTATTGTTGTTAAAGATGTGACATGGTTTATTGTATGGGGTTTAATACTCGGAATTTTTGTCGGACCAATTCAGGCAGCGTCAAGATCTTTTATGGCCAGATTGTCACCTCCTGATTTAACAAACCAGATGTTTGGATTGTTGGCTCTTTCAGGTAAAGTAACCTCATTTATTGGTCCTTTTTTAGTAGGTTTATTAACTGTTCAATTTGGAAGTCAGCGACTTGGAATGTCGGCTATTCTTGTTCTGCTATTGATCGGTTTACTGCTTATGTTTAGCGTAAAGGAGCATGAAGCTCCGGGAATCGAAGTAAATCCAGAGCAGATATAATGATCAATCATATTCCGGAATCCAGAATTGATAAGAAAGCAATTAAAGCTTGGCGTTTTTCAGCGTTGATATTTGGAATCCTGTGGTTTGTCCCTGCAATTGCCTATATATCAATCTCTATCGGAATAAATAAATTTGATCTCATTCTTTCGATCCTTTCTGTGATACCTTCACTGGTTTTGTATCTGTTTATTGGTTTGTTGGTTCCAAATTTACGTTGGCAGAGATGGCGTTATGAAGTAAATGATGACGCAATTGATTTGTTAAGAGGTTTTGTTTTCAAAACAAGAACGGTTGTTCCCATTAACAGAGTTCAGCATGTTGATACGAATCAGGGTCCGATCTATCGCAAATATGGATTGTCATCAGTAAAAATATCAACCGCGGCTACAACACACGAGATTCCGGCGCTTGATGATGAAACCGCAACCGAGGTGCGTAATAAAATTTCTCAGTTAGTTCGTCAGGTTAAAGAAGATGTCTGAATTCAGAAGGCAACATTGGGCGGCGGCAGTTGATCGTCTTTTTACTGCTGTAAGACAAAATTTTGTCACATTCCTGATTCTTATTTTTGTAGGTACACGTCAGGCCGGAGGAGATTACTTTGTTTATGTACTGATCGGAACAATGGCATTAACATTTTTTTCAGGAATAGCAGGGTGGTATCGTTTTCAGTACAGAATTTCAGATGGTGAACTCCAGATAAAAAAAGGAATTTTCGTTCGTAAAAAAGTCTATATGGCTAAAGAACGGATCCAGGTTATTGATGTGACTGAAGGTTTGGTTCAGAGAGTTTTTGGGCTTGTTAAAGTAGAAGTAAAAACCGCCGGGGGTGGGACAGAAAGTGCCACCATAAATGCGATGACCTTTGAAGAAGCAGAAGAGCTGAAAAGAGAGCTTCGCAATAATAATCGGGTAAAAATAGAAGGGGATGAGTTACTCGAAGATGAAGGAGTAAGTAGTGAGGATGAATTTCTGGACGAATGGAAGATATCATCTAAAGAGTTAGTGATGGCAGCATTTACATCCGGAAACTTTGGTTTAATTGCCTCTATTCTTGGAGCGTTTTCCGGTCAACTTGACGCTGTGATAACAGATGAAACTATTGAGTATATACAAGGTCTGATGCCCGGTTTGAATAACTTTACCTTAGTTGCTACGGTAGTTATAGTGATTCTCATAATATCATGGACATTTTCCTTTCTGGGGGTGATCTTTAATTACTCAGACTTTAGCGTTAAAAAGACAGAGAAAGAACTTTTGATCCGCTCAGGTCTTATCGAAAGAAAGCATATAACCATTCCATTTGACAGAATACAGGCTGTTAGGTTTATTGAAGGTGTTTTAAGACAGCCGTTAGGCTGTGGAATGCTATACGTTGAAAGTGCAGGCTTTGAGCAAAATGCAAAAGAACGCTCCATAGTTTTGGTTCCTTTTATTTCACGTACAAAAATGCATGAATTCTTTGATCGGTTTTTATCAGATTTCCATATCCCTGAATTGGAAGTTAAACCTCCGGAAAGATCTTTTTTCAGATATCTCAGAAGACCTAATTACCTGCTTTTGGTGGCAATTCCAGTAGCTTGGTATTTCTGGGATTTTGGATGGTTGCTGACTTTTTTAATTATTCCGGCTACAATTTTAGGCTGGTTGAGATATAAGGATGCAGGTTTATATTTTGATTCCAAAATGATCACAATGCAATTCAGAAACTTCAATAGAAAAACGGCCTTTATAAGAAGAAAGCGAGTACAGGTAATTGAAGAAACTATAAATCCATTTCAGGAAAGAAAAAAGATATCCAGTTTGGCTGTCACGGCTGCTTCAGGAGCAAAAGGAATTGAGTTTAGTATCAATGACCTTGAAAGCACTGATGTAAGCAGAATCAGAAAATGGCTTTTAAATGGTGAAACGGATTATGCCTCAACACAGTAAGAAGTTGAAAATAAGGGAAGTGAGCGCTTCTGAAATCATCCGATTATTGGAAGATTGCGAACTTCCAACCTCAGACTTAAATCCAAGTGCGTCTGTTTTTCTGGGAGCTTTTTATGATGATAAATTGGTGGGATGTGTTGGTCTTGAAAAAATCAGTGATTCGGGGTTGCTGAGATCTCTTGCCGTGAATCAGGGTTTCAGAGGAAAGGGAATTGGTTTTGAACTTACCAAAGCAGTGCTTACTGAATCAATAAAGAAATCGTATTCAGAAGTTTATTTATTAACAACTGATGCAGAGAAGTTTTTTATAAAAGCAGGTTTTTATAAAATTGTAAAGGAAAACTCGCCAAAAGCTGTTAAAGAGACAAAACAATACAGCGAAATCTGTTCTGATTCCGCTGTAGTAATGAAAATTGATCTAGCCTAATGAGACATCAAGAACCATCATCACGCAAAACCCTACCAGAGTTCCCAATGTAGCTAGATCCGTATTTCCGTGATGTTGACTTTCAGGAATGAGTTCCTCAACTACAACATATATCATTGCGCCGGCAGCAAAAGCAAGAGCGTAAGGAAGAATAGGAGTAATAAAAATAACAGCAGCGGCACCTATTACTGCAGAAACAGGTTCAACTACTCCTGAAAGCTGTCCATACCAAAAACTCTTTCCTACTTTAGCACCATCTCTTCTTAAAGGTAAAGATACAGCCATTCCTTCCGGGAAATTTTGAATTCCAATTCCTATAGCCAAGGCAATAGCTCCTGCTACAGTTGCTGTACCTGTAACATCCACACCTGAAGCGGCAGCACCAAAAAGGACTCCAACAGCTAATCCTTCCGGAATGTTATGAAGCGTAATAGCAAGAACCAGTAAAGTTGAGCGCCTCCATTTAGTTGGAACACCTTCAGCTTCAGATCGGTCAAAACCGAGATGTAAATGCGGCAAATACTGATCAGCAACTCTTAAAAATAAACCTCCTCCTAAAAAACCAATAACAGCAGGTAACCAGGGAATAGAACCTTGTGCTTCAGCCATATCTATTGAAGGAATAATTAAAGACCATACACTCGCCGCAATCATTACTCCTGCAGCAAAGCCCATCATACTATCTAGAAGTGGATAATTTATTTTTTTGGTAAAGAAAACAAGAGAAGCCCCAAGTGCTGTTAAGGTCCAAGTAAATAAACCACCTAGAAGTGCTTGTACTATCGGATTAAGTTCGTAGAAAAATTCTGGAATCATATGCTTAAATTTTTTTCTAAACTTAATAAATTTTTAGACAAGACTAAATATTATAATCCATTAAATAAGAATATTTTATAGTTTGGGATATCTTATTTCACTTACCTTTTATCAATAGATAGGTTTAAAGTAAAAAAGGGCTTGGGTTAGTCACATGAATCAAAAGAATGAAGCGTATCAACTACCAATTAAGGAAGGTAAAGTTAGGATTGTTTTTAATGTTGATCAGGTTCAGGTAAAAATTTCAAATTCTATTAAAGACTTTTTTTCTCAAAAAGATGATACTGTAAAGTTATTTGTAGATCTGGGTGATCTAAACATAAAAGGAATAAAGAATGAAGGGTATGATCTTGTAAAAAAGAAAAGTAAGCAAAATCCCGAAGATTCTTTTGCTCTTCCTGAAGATATAATCTGGTTTGATGTAGATATAGAAGAAGTTTCAAATGTTCTTAATAATTCTGTAAAGTTCACGATCAAAGGACATTACTCAGAACATGTACGTTACTTTATTGATGAAATGGATTATAGAATTGAATGGCTTCAACATGATAAGGTCAAAGATGAGATTTCAACAGTAAGCGTAACAAAAAGAAACTATACTCAGCCGAAATTAGAGCAGAATGTTAGCTATGAGTTAGAACAGATAGCAAAAAGTGCAGAATTATTACACAAGGCAATAAATAGAATTGATCTAAGAACCCGCTCTGCTTATGTAAGACTGAATACTGAAGATGGCATGTTGGATCCTGTTATTACAATAATTGCTGAGAGGTTAGGATACGATGTAAAAGTGTTGGATGAAGAGACTGTCTCTGAGCTTAAGAAGAGAGGCCAAAAAGCTACCCACCTTATTTCTTTGGTTATAAACTACTAGCAACTTGCCAAAAAAAAGCTCCTTTAGTGAATTAAAGGAGCTTGATTACTTAGTTCAGTTAAATTCTTCTATTGGGCTACTTGCTTCCAGAAAACTATTCCGCCGGCTTGTTTTCCTGTTTCTACTACAGCAATTCTTTCATTGGTTTTCAGATCAATAATATCTACTGACCCGGGTTCTCCACCTATTCCTTCAACTGATAAAAAAGCATATCTGTTATCAGATGAAATGGCAACTCCATGAGTCACTTTTCGGCTGTTCTTGACCTTGGCAATTTCTTTTCCTGATTCCAGATCAAAAATACCGGTTGCTCCTTCACCTTTATAGCTGGCTACCAGAATTTTACCGTCATGGCTAACTTCTAAGTTATATGGGGCTTTTCCTGATTTAAAACGACGAGTTACTGCCCATTTTTCAGTATCAATTTCGATGATCTCATCCGAGCCATTACCTGCTACATAAACGAGTGGCTTTGTAGGATGCGGATCTGCCCATGTTGGTTTTACTTCCGGCTTTGCATGCATCATTTTCATGCTGCTGTCTTTCATGCCGTCCATATCATGACCGGAGTGATCTTCCTTCATTTCATTTTCTTTCTTTGAATGCTCTTCGTGAGTACCATCTTTCATGTGCTTTTCATGATTCTTTTTATGTTCTTCAGAATCATCAGTGTGGTCTTTCATCTTATCCATTTTCATGGAGCTCTTTTTCAGACTAAGTGTACGATTTACCTCCAATCCGGCGGTGTTGATCTCGTAAAGTTCATCAGTCATCATAGAAACATGATACTGTTTGGTACCATCGTCAGTAATTCTGGAGCCATGGGGCATTATACCTGTCTTAATATCCGTAATTACTTCCATATAGTCTGGGTCTACAACTGAAACTGTACTTGGAACCATATCACCGTGAAGGTTAAAGTTGACAACATATAAAAGCCCGGTTGATTTGGATATTTCCATGCTTGCCGGAAACATTCCTAAATCTGTTGTAGCTACCAACTCGTCGGTACCTGTTTTATACTTCGCCAGCATCCCGTAAGGATTTCCGTGAGCGATCGACAGAAACCAATACTCACCGTCAGGAGAAATGTTTATGCCATGCGGGCCATCTGTTTCTGTTGGATAACGACCAACTTGTATGGTTTTAGCTATTTCTGCTTTATTAGTTTTTCCATCAAGATGAATTAAATGTACTTCATCCTCTGATTCAGCTGCTACATACACATAATAGTCTTGAGAGAAGGATGTAGATGGTACTAAAAGAAATACTAGTATTGCTGTTAGTAAAAATGAAAAGAGCTTATGATTCTTCATAAGAGAGATAATACTTGTTTAATTTGTTCAAACGTAAGTAAAGAAGGAGCCGGTTAAGCTCCTTCTTTTTAAGTTAATTTGTTCCCTGAGAAGTACTTTCACCAAGTTTCAAAGCCCAGATTCCTGAATTCCAATCGGATAGAAAAAGGTAGCCTTTGTAAGGTTGTGGTCCCCAGGTAAATGTTGCATTTGGAATATATGCTTCATTGTCAGACGGATAGAAAGATGCGATTTCTCTTCCTTGATCATAAAGATCACCCATCAGCTCACCGGAGATATCAACAACTCTTACACCGCCATTATACATAGCAACGTAAAGAATATCACCTTCAACCCAATAGTTATGAGTTCCGGCTTCCGGTACCTGATAACGAGCTACTTCAGCAGGAGAGTCCCAGTCATCAAACTTCACAAAATGCAACCATCCCGCAGCTCTGTTAGCACCTTCAGTATCTAAACCATAAGGAAAAGCTTCATCACCACCGATAACATAAAAGTCTCCGGTAGATTCACTTTTGAATGGGAACGCTGCATGATTCCATCCACTTGGGTAAGCATAACTTCCAAGCTGTACAGGATTTTCAGGTGAACCACCTGCTCCCGGAAGATCAGCGCTTGCATTACTTCCGATATCAACAGCTACAATTCCATCACTCCAGTTAGATGAGTATGCAATTCCGTCCTGAATCCAAACATCATGGATAGAATGACTTGGTGTATCCAATTCAAAAACACCAACGGTTTTAGGATTCTTTGGATCATCTATATTGATGATGTCATACTTACGGCCATTGTTCACTGCATACACATGATTATCATAAATGAATGTGTTGTGAACTCCGCCGGTTAGGTCCTGAGTATATTCTGAATGAATTTTAACATCACGGGGGTTTGTTACATCCAGAATGATAATACCATTCTTACGATCCGAAGCTCCTTCACGAGTTATTACAGCTACTTTTCCATCTTCTGAAACTTTTACATCATTCACGGTACGAGCATCAACTACTACAGTATCAATTGGAATGATCTTACTTGGATCCGTTACGTCCCAAAAGATTGCCTCACCGTTTCCACCCCAGGTTCCTGTAACAGCGTAATCTCTACCGTCAACGCCCTCCCAAACCCAAAGGTCTGATGTTCTTGTGTGGGTAACAATTCCTTTACCAACTAAAGTTAAAGGTCTCTGAACATTTCTTGGCACCGCTTTAATTGTAGTGCTTGTTGATTTGTCTCCTGAAGTAGCTACGATGGTAAATAATCCGGGATCGCTGGCTACAAATTTTCCGCTTTGTGCAATCTGAGCAGAAGCACCTTGTCCTAAATTGTCATCAGGCTCTGCAATATATGTGTATTTGATCGGAGCGTCTCCAACTAAATCTCCCTTATTTGTTTTCGCTAAAGCCTCGAATGTTACTACGTCGCCCGTGCGGATGGTTTTTCCATCATAATTATGATCGATAACCATTGACGCAATGGGGTTTTCCGAAACCTTGAACTTCCAGGTAGCTGTCTTGTTTTCAGCTTTTGCAGTAATTGTGAAGTTGCCTTTTTTATGAGCTTTAAGGTTTCCGTATGCATCGATGCTTGCAACATCAGGATTAGAACTGGATAACTTTACACCCACATTATCTCTGATTACTCCTGCTTCATCCACAACTTCTGTTTCTAAAGAAATGGTGGTTGTATTATAAAAGTTTTCAGGTGCGTTCAAAAATGTAACAGCTTTTACCGGAGGATAAGCTACATCAACAGCAAGTGTTGCGCTTATTCTGTCTGCTCTGTTTGCAGTGAGAGTACGTGCAATAATTGAAAACTTACCAGATTGAATTGCTTTAACATTCCCATCCGGAGTAACGATCAAAGATCTGCGATTTCTGCTGAAAAATACCAAAGAATCCTGAGTAGTGTTTCCTTCAGCATCCACTACTTTTGCTGAGATCTTTGTTTCCTCATTTAATTTTAAAGAAAGCATCTCCTTCTCAAAAACGATTTTTTTATCCTGCGCTTTTGAGTTCACTGCCAGTAAAACGACAGCAAGAACTGCAATTCCTGATATTAAGTTTATTTTTTTCATAGTTGTTTTTGTAATTAGTTACTTGCTGTTCCCTGAACAGGTTTTAGTTTTATTGCCCATAGTCCTGAATTCATATCAGATACAAATATCATATCCTTATATGGCTGAGGCCCCCACGACATTGGTTGATTCGGACCAATTCCTTCATTAACGGCTGGTTTAAATTTTGCTATTTCTCTGCCTTGATCGTATAAGTTGCCCATCAGTTCACCTGAAACATCAACGATTCTTAGTCCACCTTGATAGTAAGCAACATACATTACGTCATCTTTGATCCAGATATTGTGTGTTCCGGCTTCAGGGACTTCGTAGCGGGCTACTTCTTCAGCTTCTTCCCAGTTATTTAACTTAAAGAAATGAATCCAGCCTGCAGGAATCCCTCCGGGAAAAGCTTCATCACCGGCAGCGATATAAAAGTTATCGGATGATTTACTCTTGAATGGAAAAGCTGCATGATTCCAGCCACTCGGATACGTAAAACTTCCTAACATCTTTGGGTTCTCGGGAGAACCACCGATGCTTTCCATATCTCCACCAAGCTTACTTCCAACATCAACAGCTACAACACCGTCTGACCAGTTTGATGAATATGCAATTCCATCTTCGATCCAGACATCATGAACTGCATGTCCCGGAGTATCCAGCTCAAACTGACTTACACGGTACGGGTTTTTAGGATCTTCAATATTGATGATATCATATCTACGCCCATTATTGATTGCATAGATATGGTTTTCATAAATAAACACGTTATGAACTCCACCCGTTAAACCATCATCAAAACGAGAAAGAATTTCTACATTAGCCGGATCTGTAACATCTAAAATTACCAATCCATTTTTTCTGTCAGATGCACCTTCACGAGAGATCACTGCAATTTTTCCATCTTCTGAAACTTTTACATCATTCACCACACGTGCATCAACAGTAATAGTATCGATCGCGATCATGTTCTCCGGATCTGTTACATCCCAGAAGAATGCTTCGCCTCGTCCAACGTGTGTACCCGTAGCTGCATAATCTCTGCCGTCAACGCCTTCCCAAATCCAAAGATCAGAAGTTGGAACGTCTGTTACTTTCGCATTTCCCAGAATCTCAACCTCCCGTTGAACATTTCTTGGATTTATTTTAACAGTGGTTTCAGCCACTGAACCGGAATTTCTCGCCGCAATTGTGTAAAGTCCGGATTTATTAGCTACAAATTTACCGTTTTGTTCGATTTGGGCAGGAGCAGCTTCACCTCTGGAATCGTCCGGCCTTGCCGTAAATGAATAAACTATGGGTGCGTCAGATACCACGTTTCCTTTTTTGTCTTTAGCTACTGCTTTGAGCGTTAAAACGTCTCCTGTTCTGGCAACTTCTTCATTTACAGAAATTTCAACTGAAGCTACAGGATTGGTTATAACTTCGATTTCCTGAGTCTCTGAAACTCCTTCAATGGTAGCTGTAATTTTAGCCTTTCCTGTAGACTTAGCATTAATTCTTCCAAACTGATTTATATCCAGCACTTTCGGATTCGAAGATTTGTAATCGGAAACTTCCAGATCTTCACGTTTAAAATCTAAAACATCATACACTCTGCTTTCCAATTGAAATGAAGTTCCTGCATATAATTTTCCGGGTACATCATTGAACACAATTCTGTCTAATTTGGGATAATTGACTTTAACCTCTACATTTTGCCGCATAACAGAATGATCACCCTGAGCTGTTTTGTATACAATTACAGTATAAGTCCCCGGTTCCAGCGCCTTCATTAGTCCACTTCTGGTCACTGACAGAGAACGTCTGGCTCTTGAAAAGAAGATCATAGTGTCAGGTTGAACTTCTCCTTCAGCGTTTACGAGCATTGCTTTAAGTTGAAGTTCCTGACCTACATCCAAAGTAATAACTTCGGGATCAGTGACAATTTTGAGCCCGTTATCGGCATCCTGAGCAACAATCGGAGTCGCAAAAAGACTGAGAATTAATACCGATAAAAAACCGGTTATTCTAAAAAATTTCATGGTAAATGTATTCAAGATTGATGTTTTTTATACAAGACTATAATAAATCAAAAAAATGTGAGAAATAGTATTTTAAGAACAGCTTTTTACGCTTATTTATAATCTATTTTTTGTAATTTTGGGAGCCTTTCAGGTTAATATCTTGTTTGCAATCCTGAAGCGTCAAAATCGACTTCAATAAAACTCAATTCATAAATATTTAGGAAGCTAGTTTAATGAATATCAGCTTTGAAAAAGAAACATTTGCACATCGCCATAACGGGAATAATCCTGAAGCAATTACGGAAATGCTCGAAACCATCAAAGCCGGTTCAATTGATCAGCTGATAGATGAAACCATTCCGGTAAATATTCGCTTACAGGAAAAACTCAACTTACCCAAAGCTCAGAGTGAAGTTGACTTCTTAGCAAATTTTAAAAAACTAGCTTCAAAGAATAAAATATTCAAATCATACATTGGAATGGGTTATTACGATACTCATGTGCCGAATGTGATCAAGAGAAATATTTTAGAAAACCCGGCATGGTACACAGCTTACACTCCGTATCAGGCAGAGATCGCACAGGGAAGACTTGAAGCACTGATAAATTTTCAGACATTGGTAAGCGATCTTACAGGTATGGAATTAGCCAACGCTTCATTACTGGATGAAGGAACCGCTGCTGCGGAAGCGATGAGCATGTTGCTGGGGCAGAGAAAAGGAGCTAAGCGAAAGGAAGCGAATGTAATTTTTGTGAGTGATCGCTGTCATCCTCAAACAATTGATGTACTCCAAACCAGAGCTGAGCCAATCGGCATTGAAGTTGTAGTTGGAGATCATAATGAAGTAGATGTAACAGATCCAAAGTTGTTTGCACTGTTGCTGCAATATCCTGCTACAGATGGATCAGTAATTGATTACACAAGTTTGATAGAATCAGCTCACGAAAATGCAGTACACGCTGTAGTTGCAGCCGATCTGATGAGTTTAACTTTACTTACACCTCCCGGCGAAATGGGTGCGGATGTTGTTGTAGGAACTACACAAAGATTTGGCGTGCCAATGGGCTACGGCGGACCACATGCAGCTTATTTCGCAACTAAAGAAGATTTTAAAAGACAAATTCCAGGCAGGATAATTGGCGTAACTCAGGATGCTGAAGGTAAACCGGCTTACAGAATGGCCCTTCAAACCCGTGAGCAACATATCCGTAGGGAAAAAGCGACTTCAAATATTTGTACCGCTCAGGTTTTACTGGCAGTGATGGCGGGAATGTACGGAGTGTATCATGGACCGAAAGGATTAAAAAAGATCGCATCAAAAATTCATGGTTTGACTAAACTTACCAAGTCCGGGTTAGAGGCAATGGGCGTTTCTGTGGAAACAGATGTGTTTTTTGATACCATCACTGTTAAAGCTTCTGAAAAGAAAGTTCGTAAGATCGCAGAAGAGAACGAGATCAACTTCAGATATTTAGGCGACAACAGAATCGGGATTTGCTTTGATGAAGCCAAAGAGCTGGAAGATGTTCAGGAAGTACTTTTTGTGTTTGCAAAAGCGGAGGGCAGAACTTCAAACTTTGATGTGGTAGCTCATGCAGAAAAAGCGGAAGTAAAATTGCCGGAAGAATTAGCAAGAACTTCAGAGTATCTGGACCATCCTGTATTCAACTTGTATCATACCGAGCATGAGATGCTTCGGTATATGAAGCGATTGGAAAACAAAGATCTTTCACTGGTTCATTCGATGATCTCGCTGGGTTCTTGTACGATGAAACTGAATGCAACAGCAGAAATGATACCGGTTACATGGCCTGAATTTGGTCAAATGCATCCTTTTGCTCCGGTTGAACAAGCAGAAGGATATACTCAACTTTTCAATGAATTAGATGAATGGTTGAGTTCGTTGACAGGTTTTCATAAAGTTTCTATGCAGCCAAATTCCGGTGCACAAGGCGAATATGCCGGATTGATGACGATAAGAGCTTATCACCAAAGCAGAGGAGATGATCACAGAAATGTAGCGCTAATTCCGAATTCTGCTCACGGTACAAATCCTGCAAGTGCAGTAATGGCTGGTATGGATGTAATTGTGGTTGATACAGATAAGCACGGAAATATTTCCATGGATGATCTGGAGGCTAAGACGGTAAAATACAGCGATCGACTTGCAGCTTTGATGGTTACTTATCCTTCAACTCATGGAGTGTTCGAACATCGTATCAAAGATATTTGTGATCTGATCCACGAACATGGTGGGCAGGTTTACATGGACGGTGCAAACATGAATGCTCAGGTTGGTTTGACTAGTCCCGGTTTTATCGGAGCGGATGTTTGTCATCTGAATCTTCATAAAACTTTTTGTATTCCACACGGTGGTGGTGGACCGGGAATGGGACCGATCGGTGTTGCAGAACATTTAGCACCGTTTTTATCGAGTCATGCTGTAATCAAAACAGGTGGAGAAAACGGAATTTCTGCTGTTTCGGCCGCGCCTTACGGAAGTGCAAGTATTTTGACAATCTCTTACGCATATATTGCTATGATGGGAGAGTCAGGATTGACGGACGCTACCAGAATGGCGATTCTGAATGCTAATTACATCAAAGATATTCTGGACGATCACTATCCGATCCTTTACACAGGTAAAACCGGTCGTTCGGCGCATGAGTTTATCATTGATTTGCGTCCATTTAAGCAAAGCGCAGGAATTGAAGCAGTTGATCTTGCAAAGCGTTTGATGGATTTTGGATTTCATGCACCAACAATGAGTTTCCCGGTTGCAGGAACCTTAATGATAGAGCCTACAGAAAGTGAAAGCAAAGAAGAGCTGGATCGTTTTTGTGATGCTATGATCGAGATCAGAAATGAAATTCGTGAGATAGAAGAAGGCAAAGCTGATAAAGAAAGTAATGTGCTAAAACATGCTCCGCACACGATGAGAGTAGTTATGGATTCAGATTGGAATCGTGACTACGATCGTGAAAAGGGAGTATTCCCATTGGAACATCTGCGAGAAAATAAATTCTGGCCAAGTGTTTCCAGAGTAGATGATGCATACGGCGACCGAAACTTAATGTGTTCTTGTATTCCTATCGATGCTTACGCAATTGAGGAAGTGGAAGGAGAGTAGAGTATTCAATAACGAATATTGAATATCCAATTTTGAATATCAAATACTGATTGACATGAAAGCAATAGTTCTAATAATTTCTTTTTTATTTATACAATCAAATGTGCTTGCACAACTTTCTGCAGTTGAAAGTAAACTTGTAGACAGAGTTAATTACAACAATGAGGATGGCTTAGAACTTCTGAAAGAGATCATAGCCATCAATAGTGGAACCATGAATTTCGAAGGAGTGAAGCAGGTAGGGGATGTGCTTCGGAAAGAATTCGATGATCTCGGTTTTGAAACAAGTTGGGAAGATGGCTCAGAGTTCAATCGTTCAGGTCATTTAATTGCTAAACACTTTGGAAGCGAAGATGCTCCAAAGATTCTTTTGATAGGTCACCTGGACACCGTATTCGAAAAAGATTCTCCGTTTCAGGAAATGACTATGGTTGATGAAAACACCATGAAAGCTCCCGGTATTGCCGACATGAAAGGCGGAGACGTGATCATGATTCAGGCATTGAGAGCTTTGAAAGAAAACAATCAATTGAAGGATATGAATATCTGGGTGGTTATGACCGGAGATGAAGAGTACAGTGGATCGCCACTCGAGCTTTCCAAAAAAGCGTTGATCGATGCGGCAAAATGGGCAGATATTGCCATTGGTTTTGAAAACGGAGATGGAAACCCGGCAACTGCTAATATCTCCAGAAGAGGTTCCATAAAATGGGAATTGAAAACGGAAGGGAATCCGGCGCACTCGTCTCAGATATTCAGAGAAGACGTTGGTGCAGGAGCTATTTTTGAAGCATCACGAATTTTGAATGCTTTTTATGAAGAACTCAGATCAGAAGAATTTCTGACCTTCAATCCGGGAATGATCATTGGTGGAACAACCATCGAACATGATGATGTTAATAAATCAGGGACTGCATTCGGGAAAGACAATGTGGTTTCTAAAGAAGTAATAATATCCGGAGATCTTAGAGGGTTATCACCGGAACAGGTTGAAAGAGTTAAAAACAAAATGCAGGAAATCGTTGCTCAAAACAGACCTCAAACCAAAGCTACGCTAACTTTCTATCCGGGTTACCCGCCCATGGCACCAACCGATGGTAACAGAGAATTACTTTCCATTTATTCAAAAGTAAGTAAAGATCTTGGACAAGGAGAGGTTGTAGCAGTAAATCCACTTAAAGCCGGAGCTGCCGATGTTTCTTTTACTGCTGACTTTGTAGATATGGCGATCGACGCAGTTGGAATGAGCGGTGCTGATGATCATACTATAAACGAAACCGGACTGATTCCAAAATTCAAAACACAGACACAACGAGCAGCGATCTTGCTTCTTAGATTGCAGAATTGGAGGAATTGAACTTCCCACAAAGAACTGAAGAACTTTAAACATCCAGTTCAAACCAAGACTATAAACTTAATTTCTTATTTAGTTCATTTGTTAAAATTTCATCTGTCCATCTCATGCTTATCCAATCTTGTAACTTTGCATTTATAATATAAATATAAAACCCAGTAAATTACAGGGGAGATTAGTAATTGTTTAATTAAATACTTATTTAATAAGTTTATTATTTACAAATAATCAGAGAGCGTCCATGCATTTACGGATATTTTTAACATTTATTTCGGCAGTAATAATAGTTGGAGGGTGTGGATTTATAGGAAATGAGGATGAAGAGCTTACAGAATTAGTTGCTCCGGTAGATGAGCTTATTCCCCTTGAAGTTGGAAATTATTGGGTATATGAACAATGGTACTTAGACCCGTCCAATACAGATACCGTTCGCGAAGAAGTAATAGGTAAGAGACAAATTATAGCCGAAGATATTATAGTAAATGCGTTTGAATCAGTTCGTTTTAGGTATGATACAAGACCTGTAGATGACGCTGTATTACCCATAAAAGCTAATGGACCGGACGGCCATTACTTTTTAGGCGGATGGGCTAAAGTTGACTCGTTGTATATAAACAATCGAAGATATAAATATCCTGCGAAAGTTGGGGATGCCTGGAAATCAACGTCTACTATATATGATAGTAAGAATGGTGAATTTTTAATTGGCAACAGCAGAACTATAGAGTTAATAGATACAACAAAAACAGTGGTAACGCCTGCAGGAACATTTGAAAATTGCTATGTGTATAAAAATAATGATTTTTCACCTACCTCCACACTAACGCATTTTTATTATATCAAACCTACAGTCGGTATCATTGGATTAGATTCAATAATAGATGATGAACCAGAGTTATTGGGTCAATGGAGAATTTTAGAATATAAGCTAAACTAATAAATAAACAGAGAAAGAATGAAAAACATCACAAAATACATCCTATTTATATTAGGAATGTTCACGCCTATACTATGTATCGGTCAACAAGGGGTATTTGAGCAATTCGAAAAATCTGCTCTTAGTTTCACTGAAACTCAAGATGAACTAATACTACAAACAACATTGCTTAAGCAAGTGAGTGATGTGTTTATAGTAAAAGTGAATAACTTATCCATGCTAAAAGACAGGGAGACTATTTTATTCAATGTACCTGATTCGGAAGAAATTTTAATCCGTCGGACTAAAACGCAGGGAAAACACGTTGGGTAGGGAACTTAGATGAAAACAAAGTAGGCTCAACAGCGGAGTTTATTATATCAGACTCTGAATTCACAGGAATGGTACGATCAGGTAACGTTAATTTTGACATCCAACCTCTAAAGGGTACTGAATTTCACTTACTTATTAAAATTGATCCATCTAAATTTGACAGGGAATTATCACCAATGATACCGGAGGATATTAAAGATGGTAACAATGCCGTCCCCAAAAATAAAAGTATGGTAACGCCTACTATTAAGATTTTAGTAGCATATACTAATGCAGCAGAAACAAATTACTCAGGCAATATGAATAGCTTAATTACTCTTGCCGAAGGGAATTTAGGAGATTCTTTTATAACAAGTAATGTAAATGCCACTGTTGACGTTGTGCATAAGGTAAAAGTAAATTACTCTGAAAGTGGAACTTCTGCACTTGATCTTTGCAGGTTAACTACTTCACAATCATTTACCCCAACTCAAGGGAGTTGTTCAAATTATACTTCAGGTCAATTACAGGGGCATATGGAAAATATACATGAGTTACGCTATCAATATGATGCAAACTTGGTAGTGCTGATAACAGGATCAGGTGGAGCGGGAATAGGATGGCAACCTGCAAGTACAAGTCTTGCCTTTTCAATAGCACGGTATGATGTGGCGGCTTCAAATTATACGTTTAGCCATGAGGTTGGGCATAACCTTGGTGCGGCACATGATACTTCAAATACCACTAATTCAGTATATAGCTATGGGCACGGTTATGTATATACTCCATCTGATTGGCATACTGTAATGTCATATCCTCCAAACGGTAATAGTACACGAATAAATCGTTTTTCTAATCCTGATGAAACTTATTCAGGTGTAGCAACAGGGACTTTTGCTATTGAAGATAATGCCCGAGCTATGGATAATAGAACAAATAGTGTCGCAAATTTTGACCCACCTGCTCCGCCGCCTACAGCGCCTTCGAACCTTACCATTACAAACTTAGGCTCTTCTGGTTTCCCAAATCTTGATTGGGACGATAACACAGAACCCGATCTTGATTATTATAATGTGTATCGCACCAAAAAAAGACTGAGTGATGGATATATATTTCCAGCTGAATTAATAGGCTCTCCCACATCCAGTTCCTATACCGATTCATGGATTGTTATGGGGAGTGGAAATCCCTACAATTACCAGTACAATGTAAAAGCGATTACAACAAGTTATTCATCGGCTTATTCGAATAATACAGCTTGGGTGAATGGAAATGCACCTTTTAAGACATTGCCTTCAGATTTGGTTGTACTACCTAAAGATTTTAAATTATCCAACAACTACCCTAACCCGTTTAATCCTTCTACACAAATAAAGTTTGAGGTGCCAGAAACGGCAGAGGTTTCCATTAAGGTATATAACATTATGGGACAGGAAGTGGCAACATTAGTGAATCAAGCAGTGCAAGCAGGGTTTCATGTTACTAACTTTAAAGCAGATAATTTATCTAGTGGAGTGTACATAGCACGTTTAACGGCAATAGGTTCATCAGGGGAAACATTTACCAACGAAATCAAAATGCAGTTAATCAAGTAAACCAAAGAAAACAATTTTAAACAAATGGCTTGTTATTTGGCAAGCCCTTTTTTTGATTAGCGAACACACAATTTTCAACATCTCAGAAATGAGTTTAACGTTCATTTATTCCAAGTTCTTAGGTTAAATGGTCAAAAATTATGAGCCTCTTAGTTTAAACAACTATACTAAAACTCCACCTTTTCCTTCTCTGATCAAAACAGGCTCTCGTCCTGTAAGGTCGATAATTGTAGAAGCTTCATTTCCACCAAATCCACCATCAATAACCACATCTACCTGATGTTTCCATTCATCGAACATCAAACTTGGATCAGTAGTGTATTCAAGAATCTCGTCATCATCTTTTATAGATGTTGATACGATCGGATTTCCTAATTCCCGAACCAGCGCCAAAGCTATTTGATTGTCGGGAACGCGTATACCAACTGTTTTCTTTTTTCTGAAAACGCTTGGTAAGCTGTTACTTCCGGGTAGTATAAAAGTATATGGTCCGGGAAGATTTCGTTTTAAAATTTTAAAAGTCTGTGTTTCAATTTGTGCAACATGATCCGACAAATTACTCAGATTTTCACATATAAAAGAGAAATTGGCTTTGTCCAGCCGAACTCCTTTTAATCGTGCTAATTTTTCCAGTGCAGATTTATTCGTGATATCACAACCTAACCCATATACCGTATCAGTTGGATAAATGATTAATCCGCCGTTTCTCAGGATCTCAACAATATGTTTGAGTTTTTTTCTATCTACATGATCTTCATATAATTTTATCAGCTCAGACATTGATGACTCCGGTTAGTTTTTTGTTGCTATATTATGATTGAAATTTGAACCAATCTCAATACAAACTAAACAAAAATATGAGATACACATTCCTTTTAATTGCATTGATTTTCTGTTCCACTTTATCAGCACAGCCCTCTCAGGATTTTTGGAGTTCTATAGAGAAGATCTGTGGAAAAGCTTATGAAGGCAAGGTATTGGAAGCTCCGGAAGATGATGAATTCAGAAAACTAAAGTTGGTGATGCATGTTCGTTCATGCGAAGAAAATGAAATAAGAATTCCATTTTTTGCCGGCGAAGATCGTTCCAGAACTTGGGTACTAACTCTGGACAATGACAGAATTAAGTTGAAGCACGATCACCGTCATGAAGATGGTAGTGAAGATGAGATCACTCAATACGGTGGCATAGCGTCGAATCATGGTTTATCAAATCTACAAACATTTCCTGCCGACGAATTTACTGCAGAATTAATTCCTGCCGCCGCAAGCAATGTTTGGTGGATAGAAATAGAAGACGGAAAAACCTTTACTTATAACCTGAGAAGACTGGGAACGGATCGCTACTTCAGTATTCAATTTGATTTAACAACAGAGATAGAAACTCCTCCAGCTCCCTGGTAGTTTCGTTAATTTTTATCGGCTACAGTAGTATTAATGCTCATCTCACTCATAAGTGTTCTGTGAACAGGGCACTTTTTTGAGATATCTAACAATTTATCCAGCTGTTCTTGGGATAAATCACCTTTGATGATGAGTTCTTTTTCAATAGTATCTATTTTTGAAGAGGAACTTTCACAATCTGCGCAATCATCAGCGTGTCGTTTGTTATGTCGCATTTCGATATAAATATCCTCAACCGGCCATTTTTTTCCGCGGGCATACATTTTCATAGTCATTGCAGTACAAGTGCCCAAACTCATTAGCAAAAGGTCATATGGATCGGGACCCTGATCTTGTCCACCTTCCACACTTGGAGGTTCATCCGAAATGATTTCATGTTTTCCGGCAGTTAATGTTGTTTTAAAAGGTTCATCAGCCGGTAAATGAACATGAACGATCTTCTTTTCTTCTGAATCTGACATATTAATTAATGGTATGAGTTTTGAATTTAGTCTCAATAAGCAAAATAAAGCTTCAAGATTCAAAAGAGTTAGAGATTTTATTTTAGAGAGCTTTTAGTCGGAAGAAAAGTATCTCACTTTTGTTCCTGTATTTTTAAAAGACTCTGAGAACTCAGCATCGAGCATATATATAGAAATAGGGTCATCCTGAACTTGTTTCAGGATCTTTGAGAGGATTGTTTCTAGTTGTTATATCCGACACACCGATCAACGCTGACACAACCTCCATTACCCTGCTTCCAGCGAAATGATGGGTAGCTAGTTCTCCGTCTGTAGGGCTTTGCACGGCTGACGGATTTTGATTGTTGAGGAAGTAACGGACCTTCCCAATTCATAAACAAATTCTTGGGTTCTGAGTAGTTCGCCCCTCCTTGGATAAGGAGGAGAATTCCTGAATGGATTTTAATTTTATCAACGAGTCCTCCTCCTGTTGTAGGAGGAGACAGAGGAGGTCTTTTCTTTTTTAAGATCATACCTATGAAGGTTGGAATCTGGATCGTAATCAAAGAGTGAGAACCTCAAAAAGATCCAGATCTCGGGCATTCGCCGCGAGATGACTTTGCTTTTGAAGATAATTTCTAGCTTATCTGAATCTTTCTGGACATAAGGAGCGCCCCTCCCTAATCTTAGGGAGGGGACGGGGGAGGGTCAGCAAACAGAGCTTTGTTGTTGTTCGGACTAAAGTCCTCTCTGGTGAACTTGATTCTGAACATTGAATGTGATTTAGATTTGCTCAGGTACACCAGCGAGGGATTTATCCCGCAGCGAATGAAGGCGGGTAAATCGTAAGTCGCAGAACCTGAAGGATCTGCTGGTTTAAAATCACGCAACGAAATTTATGCTAGTAGGGCGTTCACGCCCGGCGGTTAATTTCGGGCTGTGTTGTTAGCACCCGATCTCGATAAAAACTCAATTTCGGTCATTCCTGCGGAGGCATGAATCTGGATCGTTATTACAGGAATGTCCTTTAAACCAATCTCATTAATAGGTCAGAGCAAAGTAAACCCATCAGTAATAATTTCATAACAAGCTCATTACCGAATGATTACAAGTAATCAATACAGGGATAACACCAATCTGGTTTCTTTAGACAAAAATCATCTGCATTTATGAAGAGAAAATTAGATACGGTTGTTATTTCAGATGTCCATCTCGGAACTATTGGTTGCCATGCTATAGAACTTTCTCAATACCTGAATTCGATAGATCCGAAACGGGTAATTCTAAATGGCGATATCGTTGATATGTGGAATTTTCGAAAGTATTACTGGCCGGAAGCTCACATGCATGTTATCAGAACACTGATAACCATGATGACAAATGGTGTGGATATTTACTATTTGACTGGAAATCATGACGAGGCTCTTCGTAAAGTATCAAGTCTGCAACTTGGCCCACTTTTTATCAGAGATAAATTGGTATTAGAACTGAATGGAGAGAAAGTTTGGTTTTTTCACGGCGACATTTTTGATGTGACTATGAAGCACTCTAAATGGATCGCCAAACTTGGAGGTCATGGTTACGAATTACTGATACTGCTGAATCGATGGATTAACAACATCTCAGTTAAACTGGGATACGGAAAATTATCTCTCTCAAAGAAGATCAAGGACAGCGTTAAAACAGCGATTAGTTTTATAGATGATTTTGAAGTAACAGCCATGGAATTGGCTATTGATGAAGGGTACGATTATGTGGTTTGCGGGCATATTCATCAGCCAAAGATAAGAGGCTTCGAAAATGAAAAAGGATCAGTTATCTATCTGAATTCCGGTGATTGGATTGAAAACCTCACTGCACTTGAGTATGACGGAAACGAATGGTGCCTGTATAGATATGAGGAAGATATATTGATGAAAGATCCTCCACGAATCAATCAGATGATAAAAAATAATGCAAATGAAAATATAAGCATGCTTGGATGAGAATTCTTTACGGAGTACAAGGAACGGGACACGGACACATTAGCAGGGCAAAAGTAATTATCCCATTATTGAGAGAAGCAGCCGATGTAGATGTATTGATAAGTGGCTACAATTTTAATCTGGAATTGGATGGAAAAATTGCGTTTAAAAAGAGAGGGATAAGCCTTTCTTACGATAGTAAAGGAGCTATTCACATTTTAGAAACAGCATTAGCACTTAAACCGATTCGCTTTATTAAAGATATGCAAGAAATTCCTGTTCAGGAGTATGATTTCGTGATCTCAGACTTTGAACCGGTCACTGCCTGGGCAGCCCAAAAGGCTGAAGTACAGTGTCTAGGCCTAAGTCATCAGGCAGCATTTCTTTCTGAAAAAACTCCTCGTCCGCAAAAGAGATCAAAAGTTGCAGAAGGAATCATCAAGCACTTTGCTCCATGCAATGAAGCTATTGGAACTCATTACAAAAGATACGATGATTTTATAGAGCCCCCGATTCTCAGGCCGCTTATAAAGGATCTAAATCCCACAACCGGCGGGCATGTAACTGTCTATCTTCCGGCTTTTGATCACGAAACATTGGTAACCATATTCAGACAAATTCCGGAAATAAGATGGGAAATATTTTCTTCTTCTTGCGATGTGGCTTATGAAAAATACAATACAAAAGTTAATCCGGTAGGGAATGAGAGCTTTTTAAAGAGTTTTGAAAGCTCAATAGGCCTTCTTTGTTCAGCTGGTTTCGAAGGACCCTCTGAAGCCATGTATCTTGGGAAAAAGCTTTTAGTGATACCAATCAGGAATCAATATGAACAAATCTGTAATGCTGTTGCATTGGAAGAATTAGGTGCCCGAGCCATTTATGATATTAAACCGGATTTCACAGATCAATTGAGAGATTGGATCAAAAACGGAAATGTAGTTCAACTTAATGAAATCTGTGATGAACAGAAACTAGTAACTAAAATTGTTGAATTTGGGATGCAAGAAGCAGTGTCAGTCTGATTCTTATTCCTTCAGATAATTTTCGCGAATAATTTCCAGATGGTGTAACTCGTGCCCGGCAATGATAAAAGCTATAGCTCTTACACTAAATTCAACTTCACTTGCAATTCCTGTTCGACCGATCATTTCTTTGGTCATATTTTGAAAGAGATGTATGGTTGAAGTTCTAACTGCAAGATATTCATTGCAGAGATTAGCAACAGATCTGGAGTTATAGTTAGAGTCTTTCATCCACTCGTCCTGATCCATTCCCGGAAGAGGGGTTTTATCACCTCTGCTAATTGAAAGAGCACGGTAGGCGAATACACGTTCCGTTTCTATCATATGGCCGATCATCTGTTTTAAAGTCCATTTTCCATCAGCATAAGGTGTCAACGCTTTATCTCCACGAATGGCATTTGCTATGGTATAAAACTCATGCATTTGGGAATTCAATAATGAAATAACATTCTCCTTAGGTACATTATTTACATAGGAAGAGTAAAAGTGAGCGTATTCCGATGACTTTGGATATTCGTTATCCCAGTTTTTCATAGTTAGACAATTATTTGCTGAACAATATATAGTTTGAACTATAAACCACAAAAAAACCCGATATATTTTTCATATATCGGGTTTAAAAAAAAGACTTTCTAATTAGTTTGTTTCAACTGTATCTATTTTAGAACTGGAGCTTACTTGTCCATCTAATTTAGTCTCATGAGCATAAGAGTAAGCAACACCTTTAGCCACTTTCCAATCGCTGTAGGAAATTAAAACCTCAACTTCTTTACCCATTTGAGGATTAAAACTACTCGTTTTGCTATATGCCGGTAATGCCGTTTCGGGATCGAGTAGAAAAGTAACGGTATTTGAAGCTTCTACTTTAAGTGCTACATAATTTTTGCCGTCCATTTCTTCCATACCCAAGTACTCTGCATTATAATCGTCCGCATTTAGTGCAATATTCAAATAACCGGTTTTTACTTCGGTAATCATAGGCTTAGTCATAGCAGGAGGGAGTTGTTGCTCTTGTCCCATCATCATCATTTTCCCGGAATTTTCGTTTACTTCCATTTCAATAGTACCTTGTGGGGTATCAAGTTTTGTATTTATGCTATAATCAACATAAGAAATAGTAGTGGTGCTCTTCATTGTGATAGCTCCACCGGGAGTCATTTGATTCAGTGTTCCGGAGGTAGTAACTGATGAGAATTCAGTGCCCGGGGCTATAACGGCATCAGCCATTTTACCAAGCCACTCTTTTCCTTTTGTGGCATCACCGGATACTTCCGCTTTATCTGATTTTGGTGTGGGAATGGATATATCAATTTCATTCACGTTTCCGTATTTCTGTAACTGATCACCCACTTCTTCTGCATTACCTACCACAAGTATCTGAACTTTATCAGGATTTAAATAGTCTTTAGCTACATCCTGTATATCAGAGACAGTTACCTTTTTAAGTTCTTCTACATATTTATCAAAGGCATCTTTTGAAAGACCGTTGTACTCATTGCTGATTCTTTCATTCAGAATTTTTTGCTTGCTGTCGTATCTGAACACTAAAGAATTCAGGAAGCGATCTCGGGCATCATCCAATTCCTTTTTAGTAACAGGATTGGTTTGCATTTTTTCTACTTCAGTAATTAGTGCGTCAATAGCTTGAGCTGTAGTTGAACTTTTTGTCATTACAAACAGAGAGAAAGTACCGGGGTAATTGATATTACTTCCATAACCGCCACCAACAGCGTAAGCAAGGCCTAGATCGGTTCGAACAGTTTGGAATAAACGCCCTGCAAATCCTCCTCCAAGAATCTGATTCATCATCTGAAGTTTTGCATAGTCAGGATTCTCTCTTAAACCACCAATATGACCTACCAAAACATAACTTTGGTTAACATCAGATTTGTTTATGAAATTAACGGTTGATGGAAAGCTGTAATTTACTTCAGGATAGATAAGATTGTTTTCTGTTCCTGCAGGTAAACTTCCGAAAGCTTTTTCAAGTTTCCTTTTCATCTCTTTGGTATCAAAATCACCGATAACACCAAAAGTCATGTTATTACCAACAAATGCTTCGTTATGGAAAGCTACAATATCTTCTCTGGAAATGGCATCAAGAGTAGCATATTCGATTTGTCTGGTTAGTGGTGAGTTATCACCATAGATCAATTTGCTAAACTCTCTGTTAGCGATGCTTCCCTGATCATCGTTTCTTCGTGAAATCCCGCTTTTACGCTGAGTTTTAGAAAGCTCTATTTTGTCTTCCGGAAAAAGAGGATTACTTACCAGATCTACAAAAACCGGTAATAATTCATCAAAGTCTTCTTTCAGAATGTTCATGGAAGCACTTCCTGATCCTTGCCCTATAAAAGTGCTCATGAAAGCTGCGTTGTCTTCTAACAAAACATTTAGCTTATCAGCAGGATAGTTTTCAGAACCGCCTTCACGGATCAACTCTCCCGTTATACTCGCAAGCCCTTCCTTTCCGGAAGGATCCTGCAAACTCCCTGTTCTTATGGTTGCTGTGACTCTGATCAAAGGAAGTTCTTTGTCTTCAACTAAATAGAATTTTATTCCATTGTCTAGTTGGAACTCTTCAACATTAGCTTTTTTGAATTCATTAAGCTTAGGATATTTGATCTCATCATATCGCTTTTGAGCCGCTGCAGTTACAGCGAACATCGTAAGTAAAGTAAATAAAAGTGTACGTTTCATAATAATATTCATTGGTTTAAACTCTTTTTATGTAATTAGGAATCTGTTTTAACAGTAGCTCCAACCGTGCGTGTCTGTTTGATGAGATATTTATTGGCAACCCGCTGTAAATCGTCTAATGTTACAGCGTTGTATCTTTCGAGTTGCAAAAATACATCTCTCCAGTCTCCTTTTGTCATATAGGTTGAAGCAAAGTTGAGAGCTAATCCTGTGTTATTTGCTAAACCTCGAATAATTCCTGCTCTGATGTTAGTTCTGGCTCTGTCTAATTCTTCCTGAGTGATAGACCCGTCTTTCACGATTTCAATTTCATCGTAAATACGTTGCTCTAAAACATCGAGTTCTACACCTTGATTAGGAATCGCCAGTGTTAGAAAAAGTGAACCAAATCTTGTTCCCGGAAAACCATTGAATGCAGCAACCTGAAGTGCCAGCTGCTCTTCTTCAACAAGTTTTTGGTATAAAACAGAAGTTCTGCCACTTGAAATTATATTTCCAAGCAAAGAAAGGGCTTCAAAATCTTCGTCAGAATCAGAAACTCCATGATATCCAATGATCATAATTGGTTGAGAATTTCCTTCGATAGTAAATCTACGCTCACCACGCTGAGTAGGCTCAACAGTAGTTACGGGTGGTGCGATCTCTCCTTTTCCTCTGAAATCTCCGAAATATTCTTCAGCCAGTTTTTTCATTCTTTTCGGATCCACATCACCGGCAATAGCAATTGTGATGTTGCTCGGGACATAATATTTGTCATAAAAATCGCGCGCATCTTCAATAGTAGTTGCTGTAATGTCTGAGTTCCAACCTACCACCGGGCGACCGTAAGGATGAGCTGTATAAGCTACAGCAACAAACTCTTCAATTAAACGACCGATCGGATTAGATTCCGTTCTCATTCTTCGTTCTTCACGAACTACTTCTTTCTCAACATAAAATTCTCGGTAGGTCGGATTTTTAAAACGATCGGCTTCCAGATTGAACCAAAGTTCTGCTTTATTAGAAGGAAGGCTGTAATAATAGTTTGTAAGATCTGCTCCGGTAGAGGCGTTTAATCCCGTTCCACCATTATTTTGTATGATCTCAGAGAACTCATTGTTTACAACGAAGGTTTTTGCTTTTTCCTGCAACTCTTCAAACTTAGCCCATTTCTCAGCTAATACATTTTCATCAGGATTGGAACTGAATTTTTCCTGCAACCAGGATTTATAAGTTTTATCCATTTCATCAATTACTTTTTTTTCAGCATCCCAATCAGTAGTTCCAATGTACTTGGTTCCTTTGAAAGCCATATGCTCGAAGATATGAGCGATGCCTGTGTTTCCAACAGGCTCGTCAGCTCCACCAACATTTACATGAGTATAAAAACTGGCAACCGGCGCTTCGTGACGCTCGATGATGATAAAATGTAGTCCGTTATCAAGTGTAAACTCAGTAACTTTTTTCTCAAACTCTGCGAGGTTTTGAGCACTTGCCTGATAGCCGATCATCCCGGAGAGAAGAACCGAAAAAAGAAGCACTCGAATTGATTTATATAAACGCATTACGATAGATTTAATAATAATTTAGATTGTAAGATAGAGACCTTTTAAAAATGAATGATTTTAAGTCAATATCAAAAATTTTTGTTAGCAAAATTAATACGGGAATTACATTTCTTTAGTTACCTGTTTTCTTGTTATTTTGTCTGAAATTTGAACTTTTATCCTAACTCATGTTCTTCCAACAAATTTTTGAAGAAAAATTAGCGCAATACGCCTATTTAGTCGGCTGTCAGAAATCAGGTGAAGCCATTATAGTAGACCCAATGAGAGATATTGATCGCTATCAAAAAATTGCAGCAAAAAATAAGCTTAAAATTGTAGCTGCTGCTGAAACTCATATTCACGCGGATTATCTGTCAGGTCTCAGAGAACTTGCAGAAAGCGGAGTTAAGATCCTGGTTTCTGATGAAGGGGATAAAGACTGGAAATATGAGTGGGTAATTGGAAGTAAATATGATCATCAACTATTAAAAGATGGTGATGAATTCAATATCGGGAATATAAAGTTTACTACAGTTTACAGCCCGGGGCATACGCCGGAACACATCAGCTTTTTGGTTACAGATGGAGCTACTACTGATGAACCAATGGGATTGCTTTCAGGCGATTTTGTTTTTGTAGGTGATGTGGGCAGACCTGATTTGCTTGAAACTGCAGCAGGGGAAGTGGGAGCGATGGATGAATCTGCAAAGACGCTGTACAAGTCGATCGAGAAGTTTAAAAAGATGCCTGAATATTTGCAGTTATGGCCGGGACACGGAGCAGGGAGTGCTTGTGGAAAAGCTTTAGGAGCTGTCCCTGAATCAACGGTTGGTTATGAGCAAAGATTCAACGGTTCTATAAAAGCGGCGATCTCGGAGAAGGATTTCGTGGACTACATTTTGGATGGACAGCCTGAGCCTCCGTTATATTTCGCAAGAATGAAAAGAGATAACAAACAAGGACCAAAGATTTTAGGCGAAACTCCAGTTCCTGAAAAGAAAAGTATTCAGAGCATGATAGGAGCAACCAGAACATCCAACGCTGTGATACTTGATACAAGATCAGACAGAACTGCTTTTATGAACGGTCATATTCAGGGATCTCTGTACGCTCCTTTCAATAAAACATTCAATACTATTGCAGGTTCTTATATTTCAGAAGATGAGGACATTTATTTGATCATCGATGAAAATAAAATTGATGAGGCTGTAATTGACTTGATAAGGATCGGGCTGGATAATATAAAAGGGTATGCAACACCGGAAGATCTTGAAAAGTTTGGTAAGCAGGGCGAAACATTATTTAGTACAAAAATAATAGACTTCAACAACGTTGACGAACTTATGCCAACGGGTGATTTTAATTTACTGGATGTGAGAAAGAGTTCTGAGTTCAGTGAGGGTCATCATCCAAAAGCACTGAATATTTCACATACAAGATTGGTGGATCGCTTAGAGGAGATTCCGACTGACAAACCGGTTTTGGTTCATTGTAAATCCGGAGCCAGAGCAGCAGCAGCTTCTGCGTTGTTAGAAAAAGAAGGATTTGTGGTTGAATACATCAATGATGCGGTTGATCCGTGGCTTGAGGAATCAATTAAGAATTAAGAATTATTCAATTAGGAATAAGCGTCTAAAAGCTATTCCTAATTCCCCTATTTACTTATTCCTAATTACTTTCTGCAAAAACAATCCACCGTATGGTCATTCACCAATCCGCAAGCTTGCATATGTGCATATATGATCGTGCTTCCCACAAATTTGAATCCGCGTTTTTTAAGATCTTTGCTTAAAGCATCTGATTCAGGGGAAGTAGCCGGGACTTCACTCATTTGTTTCCAGTTGTTTATGATGGGTTTTCCACCAACAAACTGCCAGATGTACTTATCAAAACTTCCGAACTCTTTTTGAACTTCAAGGAATTTTTGAGCGTTGGTTACAGCGCTCCTAACTTTTAGTTTATTTCTGATGATTCCTTCAAACTGAAGTAGTTCCTGAATTTTATCTTCATCAAATTGTGCTACAATTTCAGGATCAAATTCACCAAAAGATTTCCGGTATCCTTCTCTTTTTTTGAGAACTGTAGCCCAACTTAACCCGGCCTGAGCTCCTTCGAGTATCAAAAACTCAAAATGCGTTCGGTCATCATGGACAGGAACACCCCATTCCTCATCATGATAAGCCACATATTCTGCAAACTGACCTGTTGCCCATTCACATCTTATTTTATTATCCATATAATTTTGATTCAACTTAATAGCTTCCAGAATTATTAGTTATTTTAGAGTACTCAAACTCATCAACAAAAAACACAGAGAATTTAATGCACTGGAAAGATACTGTACAGAAGCTGGCTGAAGAAAGCGGAATCAATGAAAATCTTGCAAGACAAATAGATATGCTTACAGAGTTTCTGGAAGAGTTGGCATTAGATCAATTTGGAGAAGAGTTTGTGGAAACCCTTGGAGAGTTACCTGAATTAGCAAAATCAGCATTGGAAGAGAATGACACTAAAGCTAAAGATGAGATTGAGAGCTATGCTTCAAAACTTAATTTGGGCGACGCTAAAGAAGTTTTAAGAATGTATACAACTTTCTTTCATTTGGTGAATTCACTGGAACAACACGAGATAAGCAGAATAAACCGGGAACGGGAGTTTGAAGAAACACAAGATCATCCAAGGAATGAAAGTATTGCTGAGGCTATATACTCTCTGAAAAAAGAAGGTTATTCTTTTGATGAAGTTATTGATGTATTAGAGCAGATTGATATTCAGCCAACCATAACTGCGCATCCTACTGAGGCTCAGAGAAGAAGTATTTTAACCAAGCAGCATCAGATTACCTCCATGATCAACAGGTTGGGACATGATGTTCTCACTGCTGATGAAACCAAATTGCTAAAAAAGGATATAGCAAATCAGCTTCGCCTGCTTCAGTTAACGGATGAAGTGCGGGCAGAAAGGATGTCAGTGGAGGATGAAGTGGAAAACGGGATGTATTATTTCACGACGACCATTTGGGATGCTATTCCAACAGTGTATAATGACATTCGTATAGCGCTGGAAACGTATTACGGTAAAAGCACTGAGCTTCCTAATATTCTGAAATATCGTTCATGGATCGGTAGCGACAGAGATGGGAATCCGAATGTAACCTCTTCAGTGACTTGGGAAACGATTTTGGAGCAACGACGCACAGTGCTTACAAAATATATGGAAGAACTTAACCTGTTGAGAAGATATCTGAGTATTTCTTACAAGGAAATTTCAATTTCAGAAGAATTGAAAGCATCTCTTAAGGAGGAGGAGATAACAAACCCGCTTCCTGATGTATATGAAAGAAGGTATCAAAGAGAGCCTTATCGCAGGAAAGTGACACACATGATGCAGAAGGTTCAAAAGCAGATCGATGTTCTTAATGCTGATAAGCCTCAGGTTCTGAAAGTTGCTGAAGACTATAATGCAAAAGACTTTATAAGCGACCTGATGCTGATAAAGAACAGTTTAATTGGATCTGACTTAGAAGAACTCGCTGAACAGGGAAAGTTAAGGAACCTGATCGACCGGGCGTTGACTTTCGGTTTTCATCTGAATGCACTGGATGTTCGACAGCATAGTAAACTGCACGAAGAAACAGTAGAAGAGCTTTTTTCTAAAGCTGGTGTACACAAGAGTTACTCTTCAATGACAGAAGAAGAGAAAATAGAATTGTTGTCGAAAGAACTGAAGAATCCAAGACCTCTGAGTTCTTTTAAAAGCGAGCGTTCTGAAGTTGCAGAAAAAGTACTTTCTGTATTTGAAGAGATCAACGATATGTTACGATTGGATATCGATTCTTTTGGAGGGTATATCATCAGCATGACCCACGGAGTAAGTGATATGCTTGAAGTATTGATCCTTGCCAAAGAAATAGGATTGTGGAGTTTTTCTGAAGGGGAGATTCAAACCGAACTGGATATTATTCCACTTTTTGAAACCATAGAAGATCTTGAAGCAAGTAGCCGGTTAATGGCTCAGATGTTTGAAGATGAAGTATTTGCTAAGCAAGTAGAAGCAAGAGGCAATTTTCAGGAAATTATGCTGGGCTATTCTGACAGTAATAAAGACGGTGGTTACTGGATGGCAAACTGGGCACTGGATAAAGCACAGTTTGATCTGGGAAGCGTGTGCAGAAAATTCAATGTTGATTTCAGACTATTCCATGGACGTGGTGGAACTATTGGAAGAGGAGGAGGGCAATCTAACAAAGCAATCCTTGCAATGCCTGCAGTTAGTAACAATGGAAGAATCAGATTTACAGAACAGGGCGAAGTTTTGTCTTTCAGGTATTCATTACCGGAAATAGCTCATCGACATTTAGAGCAGATTGTTCATGCAATGATTCATGTTACTAAAGCACAAAAAACGGAAACAGGTTATTTAGAAGGCTCCTCTGAAAAAGAATTAATGGAAGAGCTTTCCCAGCTAAGTATGCAAAAATACCGGTCGTTAATTGACGATGATCTGTTTTGGGATTGGTACTCATCCATTACACCAATTGAGCATATCGGAAAGTTACCGATTGCTTCCAGACCTGTATCAAGAGGAGGTTCAGGGAAGATGGTTTTTGATAACCTCAGAGCTATTCCTTGGGGCTTTGCGTGGACACAGGTACGATACAACATTCCGGGTTGGTTTGGAGTTGGAGAAGCTTTAAAAACGATGATGTCAGAATCAGATGAAAATGGTAAAATTTTCAAAAAATGGTTTGATGAATGGGTGTTTTTTAGAACAGTGCTAAATAACAGTCAGCGTGAATTGGCGAGAACTCATTTAAAAACTGCTGAAATTTATAATAAGACAGAACAGAAGTTTCATGATCAAATTGTAAAGGAGTTTGAAAGTGCAAAAGAAAGTATTACTCAAATTGCAAAAATCCAGAACTTTTTAGACCATAACCCCGTTATACAGAGGTCGATTAAGTTTAGAAATCCGTTCACTTACCCACTCAATTTTTTGCAAGTGGAATTGCTGAAAAGATGGAAAAATGCTGAAAATGAAGAAGAAAAGAATGAGTTGACTGAGGTAATATTTCTGAATATTAACGGTATAGCTTCAGCTATGCAGAGTACAGGGTAAAGAAATAAAAAATTACAGTAATTCTACTTTACCTTAACAAGAAAGCTATTATTTTGTATGAACTATGAATGATTTAATGACACCGGTTAAAATAAATATTATACCTAATGAAAACAGTAAGATACATGAGATTGATTTTGATAATCTCGTGTTTGGAAAAAAGTTTTCTGATCATATGTTTGTCATGGAATATGAAAAAGGTTCCTGGGGTCAGCCTTTAATTAAGCCTTATGGGCAGATTCAAATTAGTCCGGCCTTGAACACTCTTCATTATGGACAGGCGATTTTTGAAGGTATGAAGGCTTTTTATGCGGATGATGACACTATAAATATTTACAGACCCAAAGATCATTTTGAAAGGATGAACTACTCATCCAGAAGAATGGGTATCCCTGAAACAGATTACGAGACATTTATAACTGCTTTGGAGGAACTCATTAAATTGGATCATAAATTTGTGCCAAAACAGGATCAATCAGCGCTGTATATCAGGCCTTTTGTTTTTGCTTCTGATGACCTTTTAGCTGCAAGATCTTCCACAAAATTCAGTTATTACATAATTACTTCTCCTGTAGGAGCATATTATGAAGAGGGTTTTAATCCGGTTTCGTTAACAACTACAAAAGATCATGTAAGAGCTGTTGTAGGTGGTACCGGAGATGTAAAGACTGCCGGTAATTATGCAGCAAGTTTTCTGCCAGCTAAAAAAGCTCAAGAGGATGGATATACTCAAGTACTTTGGCTCGACGCAAAAGAACACAAGTATATAGAAGAAGTAGGTACCATGAATATTCACTTTCTGATTGGTGACACTTTGATTACTCCAAAGCTTACAGGTTCTATTTTAGGCGGGATAACAAGAAGATCTGTTATTGCACTTGCAGAAGAATGGGGCTACAATGTTGAAGAAAGAAGAATCACCATTGATGAATTATTTGAAGCTTCTGATAATGGAACTTTGAAAGAAGTTTTTGGCTCTGGTACAGCAGCTGTAATATCACCTGTAGGCTTGATTCATCATCAAGGTAGAAAGATCGATTTTGGTATTGATTCCATCGGTGAATTTGCAAAAAGACTTTATGACGAAATCACCGGTATTCAATACGGTAAAGTCGAAGACAGACACAACTGGATTCATACTGTAAAAGTCTAAGTGCAGATCGATTTCCTAAAAATATGTATGGTGGGAGCCGGAGGATTTCTCGGAGCGTCATCAAGATATATTATTTCTGAAATTGTTCAGTCCAGATTTCCCGCATCCGAATTTCCGTACGGCACATATTTTGTTAATATGGTCGGATGTTTGTTAATTGGTGTTTTATTAGCATTGTTTGCCATAAAAAGCTGGGGAAATGAAGAGCTTCGCCTCTTTATATTTGTTGGGATATTGGGAGGCTTCACAACATTCTCTACTTTTGCCAACGACACTTTTTTGCTGTTTAAAAACGGTGAAGTATTACTTGGCTTGGCAAATGCCGGTGGTCAGGTTTTACTCGGCTTACTTTGTGTATGGATTGGCTACTCATTGGTAAAAATGATCTTTTAATATCCTTTTTTCCTGTCCACAGAATTTACCATCTCCATTCCCGATAAGCTTCTCTTATAATTTTCAATAATTTGTTCGGCAGCTTCATTGGAATCAGTAACTGCAGCAATGTGAGGGGTGATCATTATCTTAGGTCTGTTCCAGAACAAATGATTAGAGGGTAAAGGTTCTTCTTCAAATACATCCAGCCACGCACCGGCTAAAACACCTGTGTCGATCGCATAAATAAGATCTTCTTCAATTAAATGTTGTCCGCGTCCTGCATTTATCAAATAAGCCGGTTTTTTTAGTTTTTTGAATAATTCAAGATCTAAAATTCCCTGAGTCTCAACTGTAAGAGGCAGAGTACAGATCAGGATATTCGTATTATTTAAAAATTCGTTCAGCTCATCCTTGCTGTATGAGGATATTCCTTCATAATCTTTTTTTGATCTGGACCAGGTGTTTACTTTATAGCCATTTAGTATAAGAAGATCAGCAACAGAACTTCCCATTTCTCCGAAACCGAGAATACCTACTACAGATTCTTCTTTAGGAATCAACTTATGTTTATCCCAAAATGCTTCTCTTTTTTGATCTGTGTAACGAGTAGTATGATGTCGATAAGCCAATACCGCCTGAAGTACATACTCTGCCATTTCATTTTTTAAAGAAGGGGTGATCAACCGAGCCAATTTGACGTTCTCAGGTAAACTTTCATCATTCAATAAATGATTGACCCCGGCCCCGAGTGAAGATACCGCTTTCAGGTTCGGATAATTTCCAAGCACATTCTTAGGATGATTCCAGGCAACGGCAAAAGTAACTCTGTCCTTATTTTTTACTTTCGGCCATATATCGACCTCAAGGTTAGGATCGATATTTTCAAGTGATTCTGAGAGCGGTTTTAAGTCCCGGTTTGGAGCTATAAGTAAAAGTGACATTTAATATTTATTGAGACTATTTTAGTTTGGTTAGTTTAAATACATCATTCCGGGCATAGTGTCCTACCGAATCAAAATCGAGTTTAGATTTAGCGATCAGACTCATATCGAGTTCTGCTGTCAGGATCCCTTCACTGTCCCATAAAGGACCTGCAATAGTATTTCCGAGAGGATCAACGATCACACTTCCGCCTCTGCACATGATCTCATCAAACTCAGAAATATTCTCTCCAGGAAGTTCAGGATAATCATTCTTCTCAACATATTGATTGCAGCCCAAAATAAAACATCTTCCTTCTAAAGCTATATGCTTTAAAGTATGTTGCCAGTTTTCTCTTTGATCAGCCGTAGGTGCTACATAAATTTGCACACCATGTTCATAAAGATATGTACGAGGAAGCGGCATATAGTTTTCCCAACAAATAAGACCGCCTATTTTTCCAAAATCACTTTTATAGACTTCAAGGTCAGTGCCGTCACCTTCGCCCCAAATAATACGTTCTGCAGCAGTGGGTTTAAGCTTTCGGTGCTTGCCAACTAATGCGCCTTCATTATTGAAATACAATACAGAGCAAAAAAGTGAGCCTGAATTTCCTCTTTCAACGACTCCTACAGCGAGCCAAGTATTATGTTTCTTAGCTATTTTGGCTAGATCAGAAACATAGGATCCCGGAACAGATATAGAATTTTCCCAAAACCTGAGCCAGGTTTCTCTGCCTGAAGAACTTCGATCTCCAACTTTGGCTCCGAACGTCAATCCTCTTGGATAACCGGGGAGAAAAGCTTCAGGAAAAAGAACCAGATCGGGATTTTCTTTTGACGCCTGATCGGTCCAATATTCAACTTTTCTAATAGATTTTTCTAAATCGAAAAGAACTGGAGTAGCTTGAACGACGGAAACTTTAGGATTTTTCATACCAGAATGTATGAAAATGATTACATACTTATAGCTGCCAAACGGAAGGATATTGTACGATTCCTTTTTTCTCTTCCAAACCTTTAGGTACAAGTTCAATTCCCATGAAGTTGTCATGAGGGACATCAAAAGGAGGCTGTATTTCCCAAGTTGAAGTAGGCTCAAATCCAAAGCGGGGATAATAATCAGAATGCCCCAGAAGGATCACCGAATCGTAACCTGATCGAGTAGCTTGATCTAATCCGTTCATTATAAGTTTTGCACCAATACCATTTCCTTGTAATTTTTCAATTACGGAAACAGGTGCTAATGCTAATGTTTTAGAAGTAGTGTTGTTTGATCGAATCTCAATTTCCGAAAACAAAATATGTCCCACTACCTTTTTCTTATGAACAGCAACTAATGAAAGTTCAGGAACATAGAATTCACTTGAGCGAATTCTATCGACCAAATCAGCCTCTTCGCCTCCTTCAAATGCATTAAGCAATACACTTCTGATAGCTTCGAAGTCTGAAGCAGTTTCTTCTCTAATTTCTACATTAATCATAACCCTTCTCTTATTAAATATAATATACTTAGTGGTTTGTAATAAGTAGTGTAAGATTAGGGAAAAGCAGTTTCGAATGAGTGTGAGGTAGTTTCCTTGAAGTTTTTTGAGTGAAGGATATTAAGCTAATGTAATTCATCTTTCAAAGTTAGTATATCATTTTCTATCTGAGTCATTATTTCTTTAGAATCATCAGATACAACTGTTTTGGGAGTTCCATATTTGATTTTTGCATTATAAGGAACTATCAGTGCTCCACCTTTCGGAAGGTTTTTACCCATTCCATCCATATAAACCGGAATATACTTTACGTGCTTATTTTTTGAAAGTACAATGCCAATACCTCTTTTAAGAGTTTTCATTTTCTCAGGTTGGCCCCGTGTACCTTCCGGAAACAGTATAAGTGAGTATCCTTCATCAACTGCTTTTTCAATGGCTGCAAGAGGTGAGCCACTACTTTTTTTGGTAATTCCTTTTCTCTCTAGTAGTATAGCGTTTATGAAAAAGCGACTAAACCAGCTAATTATTTTATTTCTACCGAAATAATCTCCTGCCGCCACAGGTTTTACTCTATGTATAATTGAAGAAGGGAGAGAAGCCATTATAGATAAAGTATCTAAATGACTATTGTGATTTGACAGAATTACGAATTGCTCTTCTTTTTCAAGAAACGATGCATCATCAAATTTAACTCCAACAATTAATTTCAGAAATATTCTGAGAATAAAACTATAGATAAATCGCAGAATATATTTTTGCATAGGTACTATTTTAATACGATAAATAGTAGATGAAATGAAAAAAAGCCGGGGCAGTAAAGGAAAGAGAGTCTATTCTATCTAAAATACCGCCATGTCCCGGGATAGCAGTCGAAGTATCTTTTACCCCTATATCTCTTTTGATTGATGACATAACCAGATCTCCTGAAAAACCCGCAAATGCAATCATAAAACTGGCGAAAAGAACTTCAAATGTAGAAAGAGGTGTTAAAAAACTAATTAAATAACCTATAATAGTGGTGCAGATCAATCCTCCGATAAAGCCTTCCCAAGTTTTATTAGGACTTATGGACGGGATGATTTTACGCTTTCCAAAAATTTTACCGAATGTGAATTGAAGAACATCATTGATTTCAGTTAAAAAAACAAGGAATAGTAACAAACCCCTACCGCCGTTTTTAAACTCAGGAATTTCAGGCAGAGAAAGAAAGTAAGCCATATGACTCAACCCGAAAACGGTAAGCATAAGTATCCAATGTATTGAAGACATGGATTTTATAATGCCTTTTGTATCTCCCTTTAGAACAAGTCTTAAAGGTATGAGAAGAAACATTATTACGGGAATGAAAATAATAAAAGCTCCGTACCATCCGATGAAAGCCAGAAAATATTGAATAGGTATAGAGAAGTAAGCCCAGAGTATCGCATATCGATCAGAATCTCTGAACCCTAAAATTGAATAAAGTTCCCGGAAGGCTACAAAAGAAAGAAAAGCAATAGCAATATAGGATATGGTGTTACTAAACATTGTAGCGGTTATGAATATAAAAGACATAACCCACCAGGATCTTGTACGAGATTTAAGCTCTGAAATATTCCAATCGGGTTTTATTTTACCTATTGCAAAGAAAAGAAGAGAGGCAAAAGTTAGAATCCCAAAAATTAAGCCGATAACACTTAACAGATCATTATTATTGAAAACTTCAAATTGGAATACCTTTTCAAACATTATGCAGAGAATTAGATAATCGTTTATAAGTACTTATAGCAATTAAACTATTCAGGACGATAAAAATCCAAGTGCTGTATTCAAAGAGATTAATATTAAAAAAAAGCAGAATCGCTACAATACTTATTACAAAAGCCCGGTCACTTTTTCCCATTGGTCCGTCGTATCTTCGTTCCTTGGAGATAATTTTTCCGATGAGCCCGGAAAACTCATTTAAGATAGTTAATACAAGAAACAAGGCAATTAAATAAAGATCTTGAGAAAATATTTTAAGTAACGGGAAGTATATAAACAGATCAGAGATTACATCACCAACTTCATTTAAGACTTCACCTAATTTGCTTTGTTGGTTATAAGTTCTGGCCATCATTCCATCGAGAGCATTTAAAGCCATCCGTATTAGTAAGCCAATAGGAACTATCAGATATAAAAGTTGAAAATCTGATGAAAACCAGAAAGAAAGTCCTATTAAAAGTGATAGGAATATTGCACTTATAGTAATTTGATTAGCAGTTATTGAGTATTTGTTCAATAAGACTAAAACCGGCTTTAAAAGCTTCTGAAACTTAGATTTTAATTTATAGATACTAATCAATTAAACAGTATTACAAATGATTCAACACCCAGGACTTGAACGTAGTTTGGAAGTATTCTGAATAAAAAGCTTCATCAGCTTCTTCTTTGGAAGTGCACATTCCGGCATTTTTGAGATCATGATTGGCCCCGGGAATAACTGAGAGTGTGAAATTATCCGGTACTCCTTCCGGAAAGGTTTCATTTAGAGTAGTAAGTGCCCATCCCGGATATACCATATGATCATTAGAGGCAAATACAAATAAAGCCGGATCAGTAATTCTGCGTAAGTCATTAGCAGGATCAAAATCAGATATTTCTTTTAACTGCCTCCACACTTTTTTTAAAGGAAAAACAGAAACCCAATTGATATCAGATTGGGCTTTTTTAGAAGCTTTTTCAAATGCTTTTTCTTTGGTTTCCCCTTCACAAATAAACTCGCTGTTATAGATGTTAGTTAGATGTAGCTCGGCATCATAAACTGGTCCTGCGATGGATGCAATTACTTTTACATCATTTCGGTAAAGAGATCCTACAACCTGAGCAACCCAGCCACCCTGACTGTGCCCGAAAACTCCAATACGTGAAGTATCAACGCTGTTAATAGTTTTAAGATAGTCGATAGCCGCTTTGGCATCATCAGCTCTGTCATAGATATTTGAGCGTTGCCATCTTCCTTCAGAATCCCCCACGCCACGTTTATCAAAATAAAGAATTCCATAGCCCTCTTCTATGAAAAGCGCTTCCAGATTTTTTTCCACAAAATCTTTGTAAATGGTTCTATGCGAAGAGTTTTCACCAGATCCCACCAAGAAAATAATCATTGGTATACTGTCTGAATTCTGTGGCAGAAGCAATTCTCCATGAAGAGTAAAGCGACCACTTTCAAATGTAATGTTGGTACGAAGTAAATCTTGTGCAATTGATTGAATAGGAGTAAAAGCAATTATTGCCAGAAGTACCGGGAAAAATCTCATTAGTTATTTTTTATTTCTACAACGTATTAGCTAAGGATAAAGCATAAAAAGGAAATTTAAAATTTGGAATTTTACATTTTATTCAATGAAACCAGTAAATCTTCAATTTGATCTTTGTGCCTGTTAGTATGAACAATATTGAAATGAATCCATTCTCTTCTGGTCATATGTCCGAACAAAGGATGTTTGAATTTCATGCAAACTTCATCAGGGTCTTGTTGTTTAATTAGCTTCAAAACCTCTTCTCTAGATCTTTGAAATTTCTCAATAAGCTCTTCTTTGGTTTTTTTTCCTTCAGTGGGTAGAACCACTCCAAAAGCTTGCAGTTTATCAGAACGATCTGAAAAACGAGTTTTAATTTCTTCTATCTTTGATTCGGCTTCTCTGCCGGGTTCCTTTTTTGTTTCGGAATTAAATAATCGAGCAGTACCAAACTCTGAACGGATAATGTGCTCGACATTTTCAGCTGCAGACCAAATGTTTTTGTCTGGCTTTGTATTAAACAATTCATCAGGAATACTCTCAATAAATTGTATGAATGATTCAGTATTTGTTCTGTAAATCTCTGCCAGAGCCATATTTTTGATTATTTAAATTGGTTAGCAATGTATAGTAAATTAAAGCAAAAAAATAGGCAACTACCTTCCGATAATTACCTATAGTTGTGGGAAATATTACTTCTATTTTTCTTCAAAAGGAGAACTGAATTTTTCATCAAGAATAAGTTCTTGGTCTGTCAAGGTTTTCATAAAAGCCACCAGTGCTGCTTTTTCCTGATCAGAAAGGTTTAATCTACGGGGTGTATTGGAGTTTCGTTGTTCAAGTCTATTATCCAGAGTAGCACTGGCTTGTACACCTGAATTATAATGTTCAACAACTTCTTCCAAGGTTTCGAATCTGCCGTCATGCATATAAGGTGCCGTTAGCTCGATGTTACGTAATGACCCTACTTTAAATTTACCGTTATCATCTGCATTCCCTGTGACAGCTCCCAAACCAAGATCTGTTAGTATAGCATCGAGACCATTATTACGAGCTTCATCACCTACAAATAGATCAGAAGTATGGCATTGAGCGCAATCCCCACGTCCACCAAAAAAGATATCTTTACCCAAATTCTCGAGGTCTGAATAGTTTGGAAAATTTTGGTCCGGATTATTTACCTGAGCCCTTCCTTCATCATATTTTGATTGATAAGAAACAATAGAGCGTACGAATTGAGCCAAAGCTTTAGAGATGCGATCAGGAGTAACTTCATCATCACCATAAACCTGTTCGAATAAAACCGGATAGTAAGGTTGTTGCTCTACTTTAGAAACGAGTTCTGTTAAGGTGAGCCCCATTTCAACTTCATCCTGTATGGGCATCAAAACTTGCTCTTCCAGAGTAGCAGCTCGCTCATCCCAAAAGAAGTGACCATTTTCATAATACATAGCATTGGAAATTCCCATTGAATTTCGTCCTGTTAGCCCACCTTCAAAACCTGTACTGAACTGATCCGGATCAGAGAAGCCGGATTCCTGCAAATGACAAGAAGAACAGGATATTGTATTATTTGACGAAAGGATCTTGTCATAAAAAAGAACACGACCTAACGTGGCTCCCCAATCAGTAACTGAATTATCATTCGGAGTGTTATCCTGTTCTGTATTTGGTTGAAGGTTGAAAAACCCGGGAACGTCAATGGCTGAGTAATTAAACGGAGAAGAAGGAAGATTTAGATATTCACTGAGTTCTATAGTATCAACGATTTCTTCATTAATTGAAGCGGGTTCTTCACAGGCTGTGAACAGAAAAATAGAAGAGATAGTGATCAGGGAATATTTTTTCATAGCAACGTATTTATAGAGATTGTTTCCCGTAATACACGCTGTAAATTGAGTACCCCTAAGAATTCTTTAAAAAACTAAAGTGCGGAATAAATAATTGATTTGAGCTTCGGAACAAGATCTTGTTCAAACCATTCATTTTTCTTTAACCAGATGTTATTTCTTGGAGATGGATGGGGCAGAGGCATAAACTCAGGCAAGTATTCATCATAATTACGAACGGTTTCGGTAAGCGTTCTTTTCATTTTATCCTGCAGATAATATTTCTGAGCATACTGTCCGATCAAAAGGGTAAGCTTTATTTCTTGGATTGAATCGAACAGAGGTTTGTGCCAAAGTGGAGCACATTCAGGCCGGGGAGGAAGGTCGCCGGATTTTCCTTTGCCCGGATAACAAAATCCCATAGGTATTATTGCCAGATTAATGGGATCGTAAAAGACTTCATCCGTAATTCCCATCCATTCTCTGAGTCGTCTTCCACTGGGATCGTCCCAAGGAATTCCTGATTCATGAACAGCAGTTCCGGGAGCCTGACCAATTACTGCAATTTTACTGGTCGGTGATGCAGCGACTATTGGTCGTGGACCAAGAGGGAGATCTTTCTCACAAACAGAACAAGCTCGTATTTCCTGAAGGAGTTTTTGCATGATGGAATATATAAAAATATACATGTCATCCTGAACTTGTTTCAGGATCTTAAGAAATGGCTTTTAGCCTGAGCGGATAAAGATTTTCATTTTTTGAAACCAAAACCTTCCAACTACACCGAGCTTAGAATTATTGGCGAGCCAAGAACGCAATGAAATCGACGACTCCGAAGGAGCAATCATTACACTCAGGCTGATTCGTGAATGTGTATCATACGACCGTAGACCTTTTGTAATGATTAGTCGATGTAATGGAGTTCGCGCCAATAATTCTT
>CAJXQC010000002.1 GCA_913058495.1 uncultured Balneola sp.
CCTCTCTATTCGTCGGCAGCGTCAGATGTGTATAAGAGACAGCGCTAAGATCATCCTGAACTCGTTTCAGGATCTTTGTGAAGCCTATATCTAAAACATTGGCAGATTTATAACCAGAGACACACCTTAAGATCCCGAAATAAATTCGGGATGACCTGCTTGCAATGTTTAGATTGGTATAAATAAATTTTTCTACTAATTATATGATATCTAAATGAATGACCTTTAAACAACTCAATTAAAAACCATCTGATGATATCCTTTATGCATATATGTCGTCACAACTGTCAACATAGAAAGTCCGATCTTGATTTGAGTATTTACTTCCTCATGCTCATAATTACGGGCGAGTAAAGATTGACCGCATACGTATAACTCAACACCGGCTTCTTTTAGCTCGTCGATTAGTTGCAGATTAGGATTATCAAGCTCGTACTTCTTTTGATATGCTTCGTTATTCAGGATCACATCTGTAGCACCACCATGTATTGCAACAGCCACATTCAGGTTTTTAGCTTTTACTCCACCTAATCCATGAAGATTCAACATTCTGGCAACATTATTGAGTCCGGGATTTATGCTTTCTTTGTCTCTTTGTAAAGTTTTGAGATCTACCACGATTCTATACTCAATTTCTGAATCGGGATTTACCGCTCCTTCAATTTCATATATGGTGCCATAGTTTTTAATGATAGGATTAGCTCCTTTTTGGGCAAATGAACAGGTTGCTACTATAAACAGTATTAATAATGTAAGAGTGTATTTCATTTTGAAAGTATTTTGCACTTAGCTATCAGCCTTCAGCTTTTGGGACTAAACCTCAAAAGCTGATAGCTATGAGCTGAATGCTATTTTTTAAGTTAATTTCTCAATTTTTACTAAAGTTTTGATTTTAAAACACCTGATGCTTTGGTATATCCGCCATCTCCGCCATCCACAAAATGTATATGCTGATCTTTTCGATCTCTTACGTAGCAGGACATAATGCTTTCTTTACTCCGATGTGTACCGAACTGTATCTCTGCATCAGATTCCATCTTGTTTAGAAATTTTTCCAATTTATCGTGCTGAGTTTTCAATCCGGATATTACTGTATTTATTCGCCCATCAAGTACTAATGTATCTGTTAGCTCTACAAGAGTATTCAGATATTCCTGTCCTTCTGCATTGAACCTAAGATAAAACTTGCCAACAGCAGTAGAGAATGTTCTCTTCAGAAAAAATTTAAAATTTCTGGAACCGTGTTTTATTTTCATTTCAGAGTTTATTCTGTCCAGAGTAGCATTCAAGCTTAATCCGGCGATACTGATCGGACTTCTTTTTTTGTGTGACCCATAAATGTTCTCAATTTTGTCCAGCACTTTCTTGTACACAGGTCCTTGATCATCTCTGTTGCAAGCTTTAACTAATAAACACAAAATTTCATGTTGCTCTTCCGGTGGTTTGATTCGGTCCCACCTGCATTCCATTCCTTCCAGGTTCAATATATTCTTCAGCACTTCCGGTGACTTATAAGAATCGTTTTCGCCCTTTATAATTCTTTCTACATAATGGAGACCGCCTCCAAGAATAATCGGTATCGAAAGATGTTCATTGATCTTTCCTTTTGCCAGTTTCAGCTTATATCCGTTGTCATATACTTCTGACACAGGCATATTTCCTACCCGCAAAAAGAGATCAAAATTATCAAAACTGTTGTACTGATGTTCATTCAGAGCGTTTAGACAATCTTCGAGTATCTCAGAAGGAACCAAAAGAGTAGCTCCATCTCCCCCAAAGAAAAAAGGAATTGTGATTTTAGCTTCATGAGCAATATTTAAAACTGCGATAATGCTTCCGGTGGCGATCAGATTCACCACTTCATGGTTTCCTGAATTTATTGATTGAGTGGAATCTAAAATATCTGTTATAACAACGTGCCAATCAGAGGGTACATCCTCAAAGAGTTCTTCTTTTTGCAACAATCTGGAAATAGATTGTCGATACTCATTTAGATTCGTATAGAAATGGGGAGATCCGGTTGAAGACATAGGCTCAAAGATTAGCTATTTCACCATTGAATACAAAACCAATTATGGATGAGCTGAATCTAAAAATTTATCTTGAGATGGGCGGTAACTCCGGGTTCTCCAAATTCATTGAGATAACTAAAACTTGCTTCCGGAATCCTTTCGGACATATCTCTTGCCCGGGAAAATGCATTAATACCACTTAATAATCTATTCGCAACCATTAAAGTAAGCAAAGTGGGTAGCTGATTTTCAGAATTTGCTACTCTGTCTCTTGTGTCACGAAATTCAAATCTATCGTTATCTGTTTCCCAGTTCCACCTGTTTTCGGGAGTGTCGGGAAGTACATTTTGCCAACGTCGGGTTCTAAGTTGAAAATCATTGTATTCATCCAGGTTATCAAAATTAGCTACTGCCAGCTCAAATTCTCTGTTTCTGTTGGTAAGTGAAACACCTGCTTTTGATCTGGCCAAAATATTCAGATTACCTTCCAGACGATTTGCTCTGGCACTAAGTCCAAAGAAACCTGCCAAAAGAGCTATTTCAGATCCCAAATGAATTTTGCCACGAGTCCAGTTTTCATTATCAACATAATGATGCCCCAATCCCGGAACTACAAAAGAAAGTAATAAAGCCTTTCGGGGACTTGGAAGCTCTTCGAATTTACTTTGTTGCCCTCCATATTCAAATCCTACCGATTGGGCGGAAACAGTATGAATAACGAATATTGAACACGTAATAATGAATAACGACGTATAGCTTAATTTTAAAATTATGCTTCTAAGACTTATTCTTCTGATCAATATTCTGTATTCGTTATTCATTATTCTTCTTCCTTTCTCTTCCCCAATGTCGGAAAATAGAAACGCTAAATCCAATCATCAGCAAAAAAGTACCCAGCCACACAACGGAAATAAAGGGTTTTTGTTCTGCAACAACTAAGATCCATTCACTTTCATATTCTTCATCTAACCCTTCAATACTCAGATCTATTTCACCACTTTCGGGATATACTTTTGAAAAACTGAATGTAAGATCGTGTCCAGGTAACTCAACAGGTGGAGAAAACACGAATGTTTTGCCTTCCTCATCATTATAAAGCGCAAATAACGGCTCGATCAAATACTGTTGACTACTAGCCATATGAGTAATTTGTATTTGAGCTCTTACTCCTATATTTGTATTCGGAGGTAATTTCGTGGTGTCTTCCATCGCGTATTCCAAAAATGACATTTCAAATCCGCCAACGGTAATAGTCTCTCCTTTTTCGAATTGGATGGTCTGTGTCTCAGGAACTTTGCCTTCTTCTTTTGCAACCGGATTAACATTGGCTCTTCGGGCTATCATATCATTTCTCTGTTTGATAAATGAACTTCCTGCTACATAAAGATAGATATCACTCAATAAACCGGATCGGACATCAGGATCAACTGACCATTGAACGTTTTCCTGAGTAGAAGTTGCCAACATAGGATATACTTCCGGATTCATATAAAATGGTTCCCCACTTCCCAAAGGCAAAGGCTCGAAAAGAAGTTTATAAGTTTGTTGCCCGGGACGATTCTGATCCTGCAGATCAAATCCTTTATAGGTTACTATATACTTATCATTTACAATTTTCGGCTCTTCGAGTTTTAACTCCAGAAAAAGAACGGGTTCAGTAACCGTAAAACCCATTTCATCTTTGATCACGCCTTGTTCAACCTGTTTGTTGTAGTTGCTGATCCTTTCATCCAGCATTGGCTTGTTGTAAACAGATGAAGCCAGAATTCCGATCAATAAAACCCCGAAGCCTACGTGAGTAACAGAGCCTCCGATCAACTTTGGTTTTTTTACACACAGCTGAACAATTACGAAAGTATTTCCAACTACTGCAAAGAAAGCCGTAAACATATAGAGTATGTAGTACAAGTCTCTGACCTCACCAAAAAATACAGCCGCAATCGTTAAAGCAGATGTAATTAAAAGCGGATTTATAAGAGCTGATGATAGGGTTTCAAAAGAGTATTTTTTCCAAAAAAGATACTGCCCGATCACCGTAAATACCGCCATTATCATGGCAATAGGCATGCTCCATTGATTGTAGAAACTGATTTCCGGAGGAGTTGGGTTTTCATTGAATAACAATCCTATAATAGGAGAACTGGTTCCCAAAATGATGACAAGTCCAAGTATGAACAGCAGTATTGCTCCCGTAAAAGTCATGAATTCACGAGATAAGATCTGCGACTCTTTTTCCTGAGATGGAAGTTCTTTATATCTCCACAGAAACATTCCCAAACCAAGTCCTGTTATCACTAACATGAAAATCAGAAGCTGATTATATAAACCAAGATCCACAAAGCTGTGAACAGAAGAATCCGCCAAAATCCCGGATCTGGTCAAGAAGGTTTCATAAACAATGGCAACATAAGCCAGCAATGCAAAAATGATGGACGACTTTTGTGCCACCGAACTTTTTCGCTGAATGATCATAGTGTGGATACCGGCTGTACCAATCAACCACGGAACGAGTGAAGCATTTTCAACCGGATCCCAAGCCCAAAATCCACCAAATGAAAGAGTTACATATGCCCAATATCCTCCCAGAAAAATAGCTGTAAGCAGTGCCACATTTGAACTTAATGTCCATGGCAAAGCAGGTCCAACCCATTCATTGTATTTTCTTTTCCATAATGCAGCCATAGCAAAACAGTATGGAATAGTCATCATAGAAAAACCAACAAACAAAAGAGGAGGATGGATCATCATCCATGGGCTTTTGAGCAGATCGTTCAACCCGCTCCCATCCGGTGGAGCAAAATCGGGGTTATTCTGTACTACGGGAATGTCCGGAAAGTTCTCTGCAAATGTTCTGAATGGAGAGGCTCCGATTGTCAGATCTCCAAATTGCCATCCAACTATCATAGATATCAAAAATAACTGAGTAAGCGTCAGAAAAAACATCACGGGAGCACGATAAGGAGATCGCGTCCATCGAATCAATCCCAATCCAAACAACCAGGAAAAGAATATCCACAACATAAAACTACCTTCCTGACCACCATAAAAAGCTGACCAGATGTATTTTGCAGAAAGATCTAAACTGGTGTAATTATAAACGTAATAGTATTTAAACTGATGGGTAAAGAGAAGATATACCAGCAAGGCTGATGCGGCGATCATAAACAAACCTTGAAAGCCAAAAAACCAGTTTCCTATTTTCAGCCTTTGCTCGTTTTCATCAGAAGCACTTTTAAAATAGTAGAAAAGGGAACCTAGTCCAGAAACAAACGCCAGAGTAATTAAAAGTTTACCAACAATTCCGATCATAATCAGCTTTGTGATGCTTTTTCAAATTCAGGAGCATCGTTGTACTTAGAAGGACATTTCATCAACATTTCGTTGGCATAGAATGTATCTCCTCTCATTTCTCCAATAACAACTAATCGGTCGGCCTGCTCAAAATTATTAGGCTTAGGCTTTGAATAAACCACTCTTTTACTTGCACCGTCCTCATCCTTCATGTAAAAAGAGAAAATCTTGGTCTCCATAGAAAACCCATAATCCTTTGATTCATCAAGTACTCCGGCAACATGAGCGGTTTTCATTTCTGATGCTTTTTCGAAGTTGGTGTATGTACTAATACTCTCTCCAAAGTTATACATCAACAGAGAGGTAAAACCGATTATGGCAATGATTCCAAAAATTAACTTAGGCTTCATGTTCTTCAGGGGTGTTTATTGTTGATTCGAGCTTGCTCACATTTCTGTCCACTTTGATCAGAAAGAACAGTAGCACCAACCAAATGATCAGCGTAACTCCGAGTACTACAAAAATGAGATCGTTTGAATACATAAATTGAATGAATGCGTTTGATTGATCCAGTTGTTCAGCTCCGCTCCACTTGTTTCCATATGTAGAAGTCAGAGTATCAACGGTAGCTTGAGGTGCATCTTGTATGCGAATATTCATTTATTAAAACTACGAATTTTCTGTGTGATATTGTACCGTTTTATATCGATGAACTACATCGTATATCCAAAACGCCAATGCAATAAATCCTATAAACGCCGGATATAAAACAAAGCGTAATTCAGGAGCTGTAATTTCACTAAAAGCCGGATTTCCTTCTGCTCCCGGATGCAGGCTTTCCAATTGGCGCGGAACCACATACAGCAAAAAGGGAATCGTTGTAACTGCGAAAATATTATACACTGCTGAAAGCTTAGCTCGCTTTTGTTCGTCATCGAATGCAGAGCGGAGTACGAAGTACGCGTAATAGATCATTACTGCCAAGGCCGCCAAATTCATTTTTGGTTCTGCGAATGTCCACCAAGTTCCCCAGGTAAAACGAGCCCATAGTGAACCGGTGAGCAGACCACAGATTCCGAAAACCACTCCTACTTTAGCTGCAGACTCCGCTTTAATATCAAAACTAATATTTGGGGTATTCAGATATCGGATGCTGTAGTAAAAACTAATTGCAAACATCGAAAACATTGCCATCCACATAGGAACATGGAAAAACAAATTCCGGGCAGTTTGCTCAAGAATGGGAATTTGAGGGATACTGATCAGGATTCCTGCAGCGATCACTCCGGTCATTCCCAGTGCAACAATATATTTCCAGATCTTCAAGGTGAGTGCTCTTTTCTTATTTAATTTTTTGAAGCCCAAATATACGAAGATGAGAACTTTGATGAGGACTTTTTACTAATGTTTTCGAATGAATAAAGAAAAAGCTATTAGCAGTTAGCTGATAGCTATTAGCTTTTTCTTTATTCGATATTCACTTGTTCTTCTTTTGGGATGTTTTAAACAAGCAGATTCTTCAGGTTCTGCGGGATAGGTATAATAAATATTCTAAGGTTCGAAATACGTTATTTTAAATCCGAACATATTCGTCGGGCGTGAACGCCCTTCTAGCTTAAATTCAAGCAAAGGAAATGAATTTTTAAAACTAACTATTCATCATTCCTTACTCATTATTCAATATTCACCTGTTCTTCTTCTCGATGTTCTTCAATTCCTTTGTTATTTTGGTTATCAAAAATATATCTGACCAAACTGATGTCCAATCCTGAAAAATCCATCATCCTCACCCCTTCCCGTAAAAATTATTTTTGGGGATATCTGATCGGTGTGTTACTGATTCCTCTTTTGATAGGAGTTGTCGTGATCTGGTTTATCAACAGGAAAAGAAATAGTATTCATTATCAAATCACGGATACTTCTATTTCAAAAATTGTAGAAGAAGACAAAACTGAATTAGAACTGGTCAATATTCTCGAAACTTCTGTTTCACAAACCGGTGTTCAAAAGCTTCTGGGAATAGGTAATATCAAACTTAAGGCGAATGTAAGCGAACTGATCCTTGAAGGAATTGAGAATCCTGAAAGCTTTCTTGAAAAAATTGATACAGCCATTGCTTATCAAAAAGAACAGCTTAAAGCTTCTGAAAAGATAAAACCGCGAAAACCCACTCATGATCCGGGCACACTTGAAAAACTGGATTATCTGACCGGACTTTGGCAGCAGGGATTGATCAGTGATGAAGACTATGATCAGGAACGAAAGAAGTTTTCTTAGTTCTTTTTAAATCCCTTTTACAAAAAGAAACCGTTTCTTATCTCCGTACAATAATAACGGAGTATAATGAACAAACTAACATCTTTCTCTTTCCTTTTACTGCTGATCAGCTTTTCCCTGAACAGCTTTTCTTTTGCACAAAATCAAAAAGCTAACTTTGAGCTGGCAGAACGTTTTACCACTCAGAAGATGCAAAAAATGGTGGGAAGCACTTCAGTATTTCCACGCTGGATCGAAGACACCAATAACTTTTGGTACACTTACGTAAATTCCGAAGGCAAAAACTGGTATTTCGTAAATTCCGAAAGAGGAAATAAACGACTTCTTTTCGACCAGGAAGAGATGGCTGCTCAACTATCTGAGAGTTTCAGCAGAACTTTTAACGCCAAGGATCTGGACCTGAAAGGCTTTGATTATGACACAGATCGCGAGCTGTTCACTTTCCATGTAGACAGTATCGAATTCACTTATAATTTGAACGGGAATCGTTTGATCCGTGGAGATTCTCTAGAAAAAGATGAGCGTGAAAACTGGAGATCTTACTCTCCCGATAGTTCGCATGTGGTTTTTGCAAAGCACCACAACCTGTTCATTATGGGTAAAGACGATCATGACAGCACAGCAACTCAGATCACTGAAGACGGAGAACGCTGGTTCAGTTATCAATTTAGTGATGGTGACACTTCCAAAACTGAAAAACATCGAGCACGTGTAAATTGGTTTGAAGACAGTAAGAAGTTCTGGGTTAAACGACAGGACAAACGCAAAGTAGATGATCTTTGGGTGATCAATTCGTTAAAAAAACGTCCTGAGTTAGAAACTTACAAATACCCAATGCCGGGAGAAGAAGATATTTATGTGGATGAGATCAAAGTCTTTGATCCTGCTACGACTGAGCATATTACGTTAGATACAGACAAATGGGAAGATCAATCTTTGGGAGGAGCTTACTTCAATCAAGGTGGTATTTTTGAAACTGACAGATCTGATTTCCTTTACATCCTTCGTCGTGACAGAACCTGGAGTAAAATTGATGTATTAAAAGCGAATACTTCAACCGGAGAAGTTGAAATTCTGTTTTCGGAAGAAAGTAAACCATATTTCAACACAAGATATGCCCGACTTGCTATTATCAATGAAGGAGAAGAATATATCTGGTGGAGTGAGCGTACCGGATGGGGACAACTATACAGATACGACAGCAATGGAAATCTGAAGAATAAGATCACTTCAGGTGCATGGGTTGTAGGTAATGTTGTTAAAGTAGATACTGCAGCCTCCAGATTATTTTTTGAAGGATATGGGCGTGAAGAAGGACAAAACCCTTATTACTCAAATCTCTATAGTGTAAAGTTTGATGGTTCAGGGTTTTCTCATCTCACTCCGGAAGATGCTACACATTCCATCAATTCTTCGGATGAAGGAAATTTCTTTGTAGATAATTATTCCAGAGTAGACCTGCCTACCAAGTCTGTACTAAGAGACGGTTCAGGTAAGATAATTACAACTTTACAAGAAGCTGATATTTCACAGATGGTGGAGCAAGGCTGGAAAGCTCCTGAATCATTCAAAGTAAAAGCCGCAGATGGTGCTACTGATATTTACGGTGTGATGTGGAAACCATTCGATTTCGATTCTACGAAAAAATATCCGGTGATTTCTTATGTTTATCCGGGACCACAAACTGAGCCATTCCCGGCTAACTTTACGATCGGAGGATCGAGAGCACGAACCACAACATTAGCTCAGGTCGGATTTATCGTTGTTGCAATGGGAAATCGTGGCGGAAGTCCGATTCGTTCTAAATATTATCATAATTACGGTTATGGAGATATGCGTGATTATCCGTTAGCAGATAACAAATACGGTATCGAGCAACTTGCCGGCAAACATTCTTTTATTGATGCGAACAAAGTTGGAACCTACGGTCATTCCGGTGGTGGATTCATGAGTACAGCTCTTCTGCTTACGTATCCAGACTTTTATGATGTAGCTGTATCTTCAGCCGGAAATCACGACAACAATATTTATAATATCTGGTGGGGCGAAGTTCACAACGGAGTAAAAGAGAAAAAGAAAACCGTTACCAAAATGAATGATGACAGCACCAAAACCAAAGAAGAAGTCATTACGTTTGACGCACCTGTGGAAACCAATATCGAGCTAGCTAAGAACCTGAAAGGAAAGTTATTACTTGTTCATGGTGATATGGATAACAATGTACATCCTGCGAATACAACCAGATTGGTAAATGCACTCATCAAAGAAGGAAAGCGTTTTGACATGATGATGTTACCGGGACGCAGACATGGTTTCGGGCCAATGCAACCTTATTTTGATCGAATGAGCTGGTATTATTTTGCAGAGCATTTGTTGGGTGATTACCGAACGAATGTGGAGTTTAATTTACCTCAGGATGAGAATTGATTTGATATAAAACCAATCAATAGGGACGTATGGCGATACGTCCCTACCTTTTTTGATTTGGACTCACTTCCAGCAGAACAGCTATTCCTTTTACAGAAGGAACTCTTTCTTCTTTCCATTTCTTACTGAGCGCAAGATCTTACGACTTTACTTTTTAACCAGTTTCTGAGATGACATATTCTGATATACTTTTTCCTGTTTTGTAACTGAGATAGTCCAAACAGCTCCTGCAATCAGCATCACTCCACCATAGATCATGATCAATGGTTTTACAGAGATCAGATCCAGTTCCAGACATGTTGCAGCCACCATCACTGAAAAAGAATTCGCAATAGTAAACAGCAACCATTCTGTGCTGAATATCCTGCCTCGAAATGTATCGGTTGTTCTTTTTTGAAGTAGAATAGTACTCATTACCCAATTGGCTCCCGACGCTGAATGAGCCAGAAACACAAAAAAGATCATTAACACTATACTTGTACTCCATCCTACTACCATATACATCAGCCCGGTTATTAGAATACTAAAGCCCATCACCATTACCCAGTCTTTCTGATCTTTAAATAGCCTTCTTCCAATTACCGGACCAACTCCCGTTCCAATTCCGCGGGCTGCATAAAGCAATCCTAATCCGATACTCCCCATCTTGAGTACATCTTCGCTGACGATAATGAGTAAATAAACTAATCCACCCAGAAACATAGTTGAAGTTCCCTTTGCGATACTCGGTCTTAGAATATGCTTGTTTGAAAATAGATACTGTGCACCTTCTTTTATTCCGACAAAAGGATTTCTTGTTCTGAGCTTTTCCTCTGCCGTTTGTTCAGTTTGAGGAATAACCGCTCTGTACAAAAACCAAGCTGATATTATATAACTAAACGCATCCAGAATAAATACCAGATCAGTTCCCAGAAACTCGGTTGCAAATCCTCCAATTGCCATTCCTGAAGTAAATATAATACTCCATGTTGCTGTCGAGATCACATTGGCATCAACAAGCTGCTCCGGAGTTGTAACATTTGGGATTGATGAAGTTTTGGCTGGTTCAAAAAGAGCAGAAAGCATCATCTGTACTGACGTAAGGGCAAAAGCGATCCAAAGTGTTTCCGGAGATCTAACAAATAAAATCCCCAACAAAGATGCCGCTCTGGCAAAATCACAAAAAAGCATCAACTTCCTACGATTGAATCGATCTGCTAAGTATCCTGCAAAGGGAGAAAAGAACGCCAGGCTCAACATCTTGACAACAATGATCAATCCAAGAAGTAATTCCGAATCAGAGTATTTGGCAATGAGTGCGTAAAGGGCAAGGAGTCCAAACCAGTCTCCGAAGTTAGAAACTGCTTGGCTGATCCACAATAACCGATAATTTCGGTTTTCTTTTATAAGTTGAAAATATGGTTGTAGGCTTTTCAAAAATTCACTTTGATGGTATCTGAATTTGTACAACCAAATGTAACCATTACCCACTCAAAATAGTCATTGACACTTTGAATGAGGTTGATAGAGTTATCTGCAATTCGTTTTACTGCTTATCAAAAGCGAGCACTGCATTCAGAATAAGTTGAACAGAAGATTTATAGAATTCCTGTGGAATCGTTTCAAATTCATCGCTTGCCTTATGATAATTTTCATGGTCTTCCACTCCGAAATACACAAATGGAACTCCTTTACTGTGAAATGGCCCATGGTCAGAGGAAAAAGTCCAATCGTTATAACCCAAATCCGGAGTGTCATGTCCGAATAACAATTTTAATCCTGCCGTATCTATGGATTCCAGAACAGGCTTTGTATCAGGATAATGATGAGTGCCGGCTGCATAAATTTCGCTGCTATCATTTTGGCTTATCATATCCATGTTGATATTCAGCTTTACCATGCTCAAAAGAGCAGAATCTTCTACAAATGCTCTGGCTCCTTGTAAACCCATTTCTTCCGCATCAAAAGCTGCAAAAATAAGCGTATGATTTGGTTGTTCTTTTGCAAAATAGTCTGCCATTGCCAACAAAGCGGCTGTGCCGGATGCATCATCATCAGCACCATTAAAAATCAGCGAATCATTTCTTCCTAAATGATCATAATGTGCTGTTATAACGATCATTGAATCCGTTTTTCCCTCAACTTTTGCAATAACATTTATTCCTGTCATTTCTTCCTGAGTCCGGCGATTCTCAAAAGTAAATTCATGGGTATAAGAACCCTGAAACGGTTCAGTTCCTTCTTCCTGAAAACGAGTTATTAAATATTCACGAGCAATTCTATTTCCCTCTGTTCCGGTCCTTCTTCCTTCTGTAGCGTCAGAAGAAATAAATCGAAGATCTTCGATAAGTTGAGTAGTATCCAGGCTTGTTTTATTGTTTGGCTGACACCCCAATACCGGTATTAATAAAAGAAAGAGTAGTTTTTTCATGAATTGATTGCTTTAATTTTGAGAGCTTAAGATTGAGTTAAATAAGACTCAAAGCAATTCTTAAAAACTAGTTTTACAAAAAAGTGAAATCTTATGGTCGATGAATTGCATTTCCTATTTACCACGATCAGCTAAATAGATTAACCTGTATAGCTACAAAACAAAACTTCAATAAAAAACCCCGATCAAATCAATGACCGAGGTTCGTGGTTAATTTTTCTAAAAATTAAAAAACAGGCCTACTACTCCTTCCCCTGTTCCTAGCTTTATGAATAACTTTACTCTGTAAATATCATTTCAGACTCAGGAAAAGAAAGCATTTTTAAGTCGATCAATAAGTTTTTGCTTCATGACAGAATCCATTTCGTAGGCTTTCTGTAATTCTGTTTTTTTGTTTATATAACAAGTTTGACAAGCAAGCATGGTTTTACCCTGATCTTCCAACTTTCTGAGTTCGACTTTATAATTACCAATAGGTCGTTCTAAGCCCTCTTCTGAACTACAATAGGAACAATATCTGGTAATTACTTTCATAAATGAATTGACTTTATTTCTATTTTGGTACGGGTGTGCCTTTACGGCAAATGTAAATTTCAATTTTTATGTATATATATCAATAGGAAGGAGTGCTCAACTTAATAGGTATAAGTACCTATTAACAGCTATTCTCAAATACTGCAACTATTGAAGTAAAAAGTCAAAAAAAACCCAATCAAGTCAATGATTGGGATTAGAGTTTTAATTAATATAACCTATTTAATAAGCGTCATTCTTTTTGAATCCACGTATTTACCGGCTACAATTCTGTAGAAATAGATACCGGAAGCAAGGTTGCTGGCATCAAAGCTGACCTGATGATAACCTGCGCTTTTTCTTTCGTTATCTACCAGCGTTGCTACCCTACGACCAAGTAGATCAAACACCTCTAATCGTACTTCTCCGCTTTGCGGAATACCGTATCGTATTACTGTTGAAGGGTTGAATGGATTCGGATAGTTTTGATTTAATTCCGCTGAAACAGGCAGCTCGGTGATCATATCTTCCACACTCACATTCAGTGGACTTACATCTACTGTCAATGTATCCAAAGACACAATATTCTCGTTATTAGCCACTTGAATCGCTACAAAGAAAGTGTCTGCGTATGCCGGAGCTGTGATGGAAAGTTCACCATTGGTTCCATCGAAGGCAAATACTTGAGCCGAGTCGGATTGGAGAGCAAACTTGAATTCCAGCTCGTTATCAGGAGTGGCAATATCGCTTACGTAATCCCACAGATTAAGAATTCGTGTTTCCTCAGTTTTAATTTTGAAAGGTTTTGGTAAGTCAGAGAAAACAGGTTCATCATCTACGCCTTCTTCCCCGCCCCACGATACTACAATGTTACTCGCCTCAAGTAAGGCTCTGAGTGCTGTAGCCCCTTCAGTGTTAAGTTCAATACTTCCAATATTGATACTTTGTACGGCAGTATTCACTTTGTCTTTCCAGCCCACAAACATCTTACTAACATTTTCAGAACTCATACCTGAACCAACTAAGAAGCCAGAGATGCTAGCAGTAGTAGAGGTTGTGTCGCTAAAGAGAATAATTGAAGAGTCTGAAGGAGCATTTTCAAAGTACTCTACATTCGATATATCCCAGTTGCTGATATCTTGATTGAAGGACTTTGCCCCTTGGAACATATTCGACATGTTGGTTACCTGCGAGACATCCCAATCACCAACATTTTGTGTACTAGAAGTAGAAGATGCAACTTTTGCTGAGACTGGATTACAATCTTCACCTTTTGGTGCAAAACCACCGTTAAAACATTTTGCCTCGCCGAACATATAATCCATTTCAGGCCCATGTCTTAAATCCCATAATAAGAATTGATTGAATTTTTTTGAAATGGCAAACATGTATTTCATGTTTTTGACATTTGAAACATTCCATTTAATAATAGATTGATCAAATTCTGAGCTATTAAACATATTGGACATATCGATTACTGATGAAACATCCCAATTCCCTATAGGCTGGTCAAATTTTGCCCCACTGAACATCTCTCTCATATTTTGAACATTTGAAACATCCCATCCACTAAGATCTTGATTAAAATGATGTGTAACAGGCAAGAAATCTCCACCGCCACTAAACATACCACTCATATCTCTAACATTAGATACATTCCAATTTGAAATATCTTGATTGAATGATGTAGCTCTGGTAAACATATAACTCATGTCTGTTACATTAGATACATCCCAATTAGAAATATCTTGATTAAACGCAACAGGAGTACCACTAGAGCAAAATAACAAACCACAATTATAGCCCCCAATTTCACCAGAAAACATACGAGCCATTGTGGTAACACTTGAAACATCCCAAGAACCAATATCTTGGTTGAAATCATTTCTGGTATAACTAACAGTAACTACTCCTGACGATGTATGACGTAGAATACGAACAGGATTGAATAAATTACTCATATCTGTAATTCCTGTAGTAACCGTAGTTGCGAACTCAGGATGATTTGAATTCTCATTAAATAATGAGTCTAATCCGGCACGATCTCTTCGGGTATGAGTAACAGGTTCATCATCAATAATTACAAACCCTTGTTCATTAATTGCCGCATTCGGTGCCTTGATGGTTACCCCGTTTTCTGCGAAGTAAAAGTTATTGTACAGTTCAACGTTCTCCTTACCTGTTTCAAGTACACTTAATTCAGGGATTTCTACTTCAACTGAAATATTGAAATTAACACCAGTGGTATAATTTAATTTTATATCTCTAGTTTCTAATTCCCAATAACTGCTATCCGCATTGAACGTTGGAGCTACAAATCCTGCTAAGTTGGTACTATCTGCTAGATTAATTGCTGTCCATGTAAAATTTGCTTCACTATCAGAAAGTGGAACATCATCTCCTAAAACATCAATAATTAACACAGAATCTGCGGAAAATCGATCTTTGCGAGCTATCAAATCAATCTTGCTGAGTCCAATTCCACCATCAATGATAGTCCAGTTAAAATCATCAATTATTTTCTGGCGACTCTTCACAGATCTTCGAGAATAGTTAGTACTGTCAACATCAAGGGTTAAGTTCATTGGTAACGTTTGTTCCGACCATTTGATGAGTAGAGAATCATAATTGATAATTGAAAGTGCAGTTCCTTCTAAGAAACCTTGAGACCCCGCTTGCATGAATTCTACTGAACCAATTTGCCAGTCACCCAGCTCTTGATTGAAGGCAGATGCGTTGTTCAACATGTTTCTCAGATCTGTAACTTTACTCACATCCCAACCGGATATATCCTGATTAAAGGAAGAGGCAAACTGGAACATGTCTCGCATGGTGTTCACATTGCTAGTATTCCAATTTGTTACGTCACCATTAAATGCTGTTGCGCCATCGAACATGAAACTCATGTCGGTAATCGTTGATACGTCCCAATTATTAAGGTCAGCATTCACTTTTTCAGCAGCAAAGAACATAGCTGCCGTTGATGTTGCGTTGCTAAGATCTGGAGCATCTGTGGCATTATATACCATATTTCGTGCCCAAGCGAACATTCGTGTCATGTCTTCCCATTGAATTGAACCCCAGCTTTTTAACGAGAGCAATTGATCAAGATCCCCATCCACTTCTGCATTCATGTGTGGAAATACACCACCGATCATAACTGTATAGGTTCCAGCAGTTGCATAGGTATGCATAGGATCAGGGTCATCTCCTGCAAAGGTTTCTATTGTACCATCACCCCAATCAATGATAAAATCAAAATCGGTGATCTCGTTTCCACCACCGGTTGGAATAGTTACCGTCTCGTTGGGTGAAGTGGTTTGCCAGCGAGTTGTAAATTCAGAAGAGGAACCACCATCTGTAATTGTCCAGCCAAGGTCTATAAGACCATTATAGCTTGAAGCAGAGATAATAGAACGAACAGAATTGCCAAAAGAAATCTCAATATTACTAATGGCTGTAACCTTTTCTGCCCATCCTATAAGCGTGGAATCGTAATTTGAAGTAGATAACTCTGCGTCCTGCTTAAAGCCAATATCTATCTGAACTGTAGATGAGCCAATAGTACCAAAAAAGTCAAAGGTGTCTACGTTTTGGATATTCCAATTCCCAAGGTTTTGGTCAAAGGATTCTGTGGCTGCGAACATTCCGCCCATATTGGTTACTGAGCTTACATCCCATCCCGAAATATCCTGATTAAAATCTTTGGCTCCTGCAAACATCAGTTCCATATTGGTTACAGCCGAAACGTCCCAATCGGAAATATCTGAATTAAATGAAGACTGATTGCTTAAGGAGAAAAACATATTTTCCATACTACTTACAGAGGATAGATCCGGAGTATCCAAGTTTCTTAACTCCAGGCTGTCAGCCCCGGCAAACATAGAAGCCATGCTTTCCCAATGGATATCTCCCCATAGAACCACACTGCGAAGATTTGAAATAGTGGCACCTTCCGCGCTTGCGTTCATTTCAGGAAAAACGCCGGCTATTCTGATGTTTTTGGCACCAAATTCGGTATATGTATGAGATATAATCGGTGCATCGCCGGTAAATTTTTCTACTGTTCCATCTCCCCAATCAATAGTGAAATCAAAATCAGAAATTTGATCTCCTCCTTTAGATCCAAGTTGAATTGTTGGTTGCTCTGAAGTTACTTCCCAGATAGAGATGAACATATTGTATCGTCCACCATCGGTCAGTGTCCAACCTTTAAATCCAGTTAGATTACCATGAGCTGCGGAAGCGGGGCCATATTTTGCAGTGCCTACATTCAACGAAAGATTTTCAGGTAGACCTTCTAATTTGTTCCAGTTATGAAGCAGTAAATCATAGTTTTGCTGGGAAAAACTGGTTCCCTGCAGGAAGCCAAACTGACCATTATCAAGTCGGGTAGCGCTAGTAATATCCCAAGTACTGATGTCCTGATCAAATGATGCAGCATTCAAAAACATACCGCCAAAATCGGTTACTTTACTTACATCCCAACCTGATACATCCTGGTTGAAGGCAGTAGCATTAGCAAACATTCCGAACATATTTGTTGCCGACCCGGTTTTCCAAGTAGATATATCACCATTAAAAGAATCGGTATCCTGAAACAATCCTCTCATATTTGTTACGGATGAAACATTCCAGTTGCTCAATTCCTGATTAAAAGCATCTGCGTTTTGAAACATTTCTCGCATGTTGGTCACCTTGCTGACATCCCATGTTGAAATATCTCCATTGAATATTGTGGCCCCATCAAACATAAAGCTCATGTCGGTTACAGTAGATGTATTCCATCCGCTGAAATCTCCATGTAGCTTTTCTGCCGCAAAGAACATTCCTGCTGTTGAAGTTACCTTCGAAAGATCAGGTACATCTGTAGCTTTGTACTCCATATTGCGCGCCCAGGCAAACGAATTATTCATGCTTTGCCATTCAATATTTCCCCATTGATCTACAGAAACTAATTGATCCAAACCACCATCCGCATTTGGTTTTAGATAAGGGAAAGTACCTTCGATCTGAACGGTATGAGTTCCTGCTGTTGCGTAGGTATGAGAAGGATCCGGATCATCACCAGTGATTCTTTCTACGGAACCATCACCCCAGTCAACGATAAACTCAAAGTCAGAAATTTCTGCTCCACCGCTTGTAGGTATGGTTACTGTTTCATTTGTAGAAGTAGTTGACCAGGTTGTGGTAAAGGCATTGGCAGGATCTACGGAAAGTACTTCGTTGACGGTGACTTCGAAACTATTATTCACTGAAAATTCACCGTCACTCGCTGTTACTGTGATCGTTGCGGTTCCAAATTCCTTAAATGATAGTATAAGATTTGATTCACCACTGGCTATAGCTACCACCGATGACGGATTACTACTCACTACCGAATAGGTTAATGTTGAATTTCCATCTGGATCAGAAAATACTCCACTAAGGTCTATGGTTGTATTCGGGTCTGTCTCATCCACAACAAGATCACTTAATGGATTAATTAATACAGGAATTTCATTTTCATTAGTCACTGTAATGGTCAATAAAATAGTTGCTGTATTGAATATATCCTCGCCATCATCGGCCTGAACCGTTACTTCATACTTATTATTTCCATCTTGATCAGCAGGATTATCATAATCAGGAGAGACTTTAAATGTCAGATTTCCCGTAGAAGAATCAATATTAAATAAATCAGCATCCGCTCCACCAGAAATGGAGTAAGCCAAGCCAATATCGGTTGCTCCACCATCTCCATCATTCGCATTTACATCTATAACACTTTCTGTACTGCCTTCAGTGAACAAAGCTGTGCTAGGTGTTCCTGATTCCAAACCATATACAGTTGCACCCGTAGCATTACCTCCGGATACAAATAATCTTGTACCCTCATTATTGAAGGTAAAACTGTTTGATGAACCAATATCTAACGCTTCATCAAAACCTGAGTGCGTCGCTGTTGCCAAATCAAAAGGCTCTTCCATTTTAAACTCTTCAATTGTTCCTGATGAACCGAGAACTAATAATTTTTTCCCATCTGCGCTAAAGTCTATACTTTTGGGATATTGAAGGAATGGATCTGTATATAGATACTGGCGGTTAGCACTAGCTGTAGATAGAACGAAGGCTGTATTTAATGAATAGCTTGCAATTCGTATGTTTTGTGATTCTAAAATAAACATGCTTTTACCATCCCTGCTAAAATGAACATCGACGGGGACTAAATCATCCATTATTATTCTTGTGCCTGTAAAACTGGATGTCGATATGTCGAAAGGAATACTCAACTGATATTCTACTAATCCCGGAATGGCTCTATCCCAACCCTCCACTTCTACATCCTTAGTACTTGAACCTATTACATACATTTTCGAGCCATCTTTACTGAACGTAAAGCCGTTTGGTCCAGTTTCTTCTGAGTAAACGGAAAAATCTTTACTAAAAATGGCTGTAGAAAAATCGAAAGGAGTACTCAGGTTGTACTCTTCAATATTAAGTACACTTGGATCACCATTAAGAATGAACAACTTTGTACCGTCATTATTGAAAGCAAAGTCCGTCTTTAAATCGATACCTTCAACAGTGTTAGTTTGTATAGCTGTAGACAGATCATAAGTTTCAATGAATACCGGTGGGTGGTTTGCCTCATTCACATTAACAACAAAACTATCTTCTACACTTAACTCACCATCGCTGGCTCGAACCGTAATATTGGCTACTCCGAACTGGTCAGTTTGGTAATTGAGAGTTAGTGCTGAATCACTAATTGTTGCTGTGACCAAAGTAGGGTTGTCATTTACTTCTACCGTGTAGATTAGTGAACCCGAAGCAGTCTCCACATCGTTAAAGTTAGTGCTTAGGTCTATGACGGTGTTTACTGCATTTTCATCCACAGTTACATCGGCAATAGGTGTACTTAGAACTGGGCTTTCATTTACATTAATAACCGTAATTTCCAGAGTGACATTAGAGGTATTATTTTCAGTTCGTCCATCATCAGCAGTAATGGTCACTTCATAGATACCATCTGTATTTGCATCGGTAGGGTTTTCGAAGTCGGGCGAATTAGAAAATGTTAGCTCACCGGTTGACGAATTGAGTAAGAAATCTCCGGCATCCTCACCACCTGTAATGCTATATGTGATTCCAAGGTCTTCTGCTCCGCCATCTCCATCGGTTGCATTAAGATCAATCACTGACTCAGTTGCATTTTCTGTGAAATCAACAGATGTTGATGTTAAGGCAAAATCCGGAGGTGTATTCACTTCATTCACTGTAACCATAAATGAATCCTCTACGGATAGCTCCCCATCACTTGCAGTTACTGTAATGTTTGTAGTTCCAAATTTGTTTTGTTGAGGAAATAAGCGCAGCGTATCTGTATTGAATAACCCAATTACAAGGGTTGGATCATCTATTGCTGTAACTGAATAAGACAATAATTCAGAAGTGGTTTCATTGTCCTTGAAATTAGGACTTACAATTATCTTGTATTCCCCAGAGTTTTCATCAACTACCACATCGGCAATAGGGGTACTTACTGTTGGGGCTGTATTAAATATACCGGCATCGCTAATTATCCAATTATTCGGATCGTTCGTTAATTTTGCACGGGCTGCTGAAGCCGCCGCAGTGTATTTCACATTACCAACACCTAATCTCATATTGCGTTCCACACTTGGTAAAGCTGCCCAGCCAATAAGTAAAGAATCATAATTGGGTGTGGTGAGTCCGGAATTACCCAAAAAACTATAGAAAGCGTCAGTATCTTCAAAACTTAGTACCTTCGAAATATCCCAATCACCCAAATTCTGGTCAAAAGATACTGCCCCATTAAACATTCCAATCATATTAACAACGTTTGAAACATCCCACTGGCTTAGATCCTGATTAAAAGAAGTAGCTTCTTGAAACATATTTTCCATGTTTAAAACAGACGATACGTTCCAACTACTTATATCCTGATTGAATACACTTGCGTGGCTAAACATCAAAGACATGTTTGACACCTTAGAAGTTTTTTCGCCCCAGTTATTAATATCCTGATTAAATGCAGTTGCACCTGAAAACATCACATTCATGTATTCAACTGAAGACACGTCCCAGTTTCCAATGGGTTGATTGAATGCCGAAGTAGATGCAAACATAGCATCCATATATATCACTGAAGATACATTCCAACTACTGATGTCTTGGTTAAATAAGGTTGCACTATTAAACATAGCTCCCATATTTGTAACAGCACCAACATTCCAACTACTTAAATCTTGGTTGAATATCTGCGCATTAAAAAACATGGCATACATATTTGTAACAGAACTCACATCCCAGTTACTTATGTCCTGATTGAATGTATGAGCATTGTTAAACATCTTCTCCATATTAACTACCTGAGACACATCCCAGCTTGAAATATCTTGATCGAAGTCTGTTTCTCCATCAAATAAATAGCTCATATCCGTTATTCCACTCGTACAAGTAGAAACCGCATTGTCTGTAGTAATTTGATCTTTTGATCGTTTGGTGTAAGCGATTCCATTAACAACTCCAGTATCCCCGACTTCAGCCTCACTACAGGTAACCGTAACTCCATTGTTGGCAAGGAAGAATAAACTTTCGACTTCCAGCCAATCACTGGAAACCGCCACTCCGAAGTCACGCCCGTCATTCGGGGTAATTTCTACCTTTACAAATAAACCGGCTTCCGCTGATGTTGGAGTAAAAGTAGAGTCGGTAGCTCCGGCTATAGCCACGGAATCGGTTCCCATAGCATCACTTGCACGGTACCACTGGAAGTTTGCCCCGGCATTCACATCATTCTCTATATCACTGTAATCGTAGCTTGCTGTAAGTACTTCTTTTACTTTCGGTGTACCTGAAATAGCTGCGTTACTTGCCATCGGGGCGGTGTTGGTTCTGCCCCCATCGGTAATCGTCCAATTGTTGGGCGCGCTTGTCAGTACCTCCCGCGCCGCCGCCGCCTCCGGGCTATACGCTACCGTTCCTACACTCAACGTTTGGTTTGGCTGAACGCTCGGTAAAGCTGCCCATCCGATAAGCAAGGAATCATAATTGGGTGTGGTGAGCCCGGAATTACCCAAAAAACCATTGAAAGCGTCAATATGTTCAAAACTTTGCACCTTCGAAATATCCCAATCACCCAGATTCTGATTGAAGGAAGTCGCACCATCAAACATCTGTTGCATATCCGTTACTGCACTCACAACCCAGCTCCCAATGTCTTGGTTAAAGGAAGAGGCGCCGTCAAACATAGAAAACATATTCGTCACTGACCGCACATCCCAAGCTCCAATATCTTGATTAAAAGCCGATGCATCATAAAACATACTACCCATACTTGTAACTGAACTCACATTCCAAGCACCTATAGGCTGATTAAAAGAAGATGCACCAACAAACATACCCAACATATTGGTAACGTTACTTACATCCCAAGATCCAATGTCCTGATTAAAACTATTTTTTTCTCCAAATAATAAAGTCATATCAGTAATCAGACTCGTACACACATTGGTTACATCAGCTCCCGCATTCACTCTTGCTCTCAGGCTATCTTCGCTTAGGGCTGTATACATCACTTCTCCCACTAAACCGGTATCTCCCGGGCTTGCATCACTACACGTAATCGTTACTCCGTTATTAGCAAGCAAGAATACACTGGCCACTTCTATCCAATCGCTGGAAGCCGCCACTCCGAAGTCAAACCCGTCATTCGGGGTAATCTCTACCTTTACAAATAAACCTGCTTCCGCTGATGTTGGAATAAAAGTAGAATTGGTGGCTCCGGCTATAGCCACTGAATTGGTTCCCATAGCATCACTTGCACGGTACCATTGGTAAGTAGTTCCTGATGCTATGTCTCCATCAGCGTCAGTGAAGTCAAAAGTAGCTGTCAGAGTTTCTCCGAATTTCGGAGTGCCTGCAATGGCTGGGTTGCTTGCCACCGGGGCGGTGTTTGTTCTGCCCCCATCAGTGATCGTCCAATTGTTGGGCGCGCTTGTCAGTACCTCCCGCGCCGCCGCCGCCGCAGGGGTATATTCTACCGTTCCCACATTGAGCCTTAGATTTGGTTGAACGCTTGGAAGAGCCGCCCAGCCTATAAGCAGGGAGTCGTAGTTAGGCGTAGTGAGCCCCGAGTTTTCCAGAAATCCTGCCCAGGGTGCATCAAAGGCCGTTACGTTCGAAATATCCCAATCACCCAGATTCTGATTGAAAGCAAATGCATTGTAAAACAAAGCCGGCATATTGGTAACCGACCGCACATCCCAAGCTCCAATATCTTGATTAAAAGCCGATGCATCATAAAACATACTACCCATACTTGTAACTGAACTCACATTCCAAGCACCTATAGGCTGATTAAAAGAAGATGCACCAGTAAACATACCCACCATATTGGTAACGTTACTTACATCCCAACTTCCAATATCCTGATTAAAAGAAGAGGCACCTTCAAACATGAAGCTCATATCTGTAACTGAAGACACATCCCAACTTCCAATATCCTCATTAAAAGAAGTATAGTGACCAAACAATTCCGACATGTTCGTAATTCCACTCGTACATGTTGTAGATGCATTTTCTTGACTGATTCCATATATATTTCGCTTGGTATACTCAACGCCATTAACTGTTCCGGTGTCGTCTAATTCTGCATCACTACAAGTAATCGTAACTCCGTTCTCGGCAAGCAAGAATACACTGGCCACTTCTATCCAATCGCTGAAAACAGTCACTCCGAAGTCAAACCCGTCATTCGGGGTGATTTCTACTTTCACAAACTTGCTCGCTTGCGCTGATGTTGGGATAAAAGTCGAATCGGTCGCCCCTGAGATTACAGATTGCTCATTCAACGTATCTGACGAAACATACCATTGGAAATTAGCGCCTGCATTTGCATCTCCATCGGCATCACTGAAATCGTAGGTTGCAGCAAGGGTTTCTCTCACTTTTGGAGTTCCTGCAACACCTGCGTTACTCGCTATCGGGGCTATGTTTTCAAAAACATCTGTTACGGTTATAGTGAGTGTAATACTTTCTGTGTTGAATTCAGCTTCTCCATCATCGGCTTGAACGGTCACTATATACTCGTTATCTCCATCAGTATCGGTAGGGTTTTCAAAGTCTGGTGCAGTTTTAAATGTAAGAACACCCGTAGAGGCATTAATATTGAACTCATTGGCATCCGCGCTAGCCAAGATGGAGTACGTTAGGCCAGCATCTGCTGCACCGCCGTTTCCGTCGTTGGCATTTATATCAATAACTGTACCTGTGCCATTTTCAGCAAAACTGGCTAAAGTTGGATTATCCAAAACGTATTCAAAGTGGGCTCCTAACGCATCATATATATACATTCTAGTGCCGTCACCATTAAAGACTAATGATAATGGGTTACTTGTTCTAGTACCTCCGTGATCGAATTCTTCACCGGGTCCTGCATATACTGCTTCAGATACGTCGTAGGCTACGGAAAGGTTGTATTCCACCACTGAATCATCTCCATCTCCCATAATGAACATTTTGGTACCGTCTTCATTAAAGGCCAGATCTCTTGGACTTAAATCCTGATCTCCTACATAAAACTCTTGATCCGTTCCAGCAAACACTGCTGTAGATACATCGTAAGGTGTCCCAAGGTTGTACTCAACCACTGATTTACCGTTAATTCCAATTATAAACAATTTGGAGCCATCTCCATTAAATGATATAGATTCAGCGGAACTTTCTTCTGTGCCAATATTGAATTCTTCACTTTGCCCTCCATATACGGCCGTAGATACATCAAAGGCGGTACCAAGACTATACTCGACTACAGCCTTTGGAGAAGCATTCAGAACAAACATTTTTGTACCATCGCTGCTAAATTCAGCATCTTTTGAAAACGAAATTTCTTCTCCAAAAGTGAACACTACTTGCTCATTGCTTGCTGTAGATAAGTCATACGCTGGGTTTAAGGTATGTTCCTTTATTTCAGGTGAATCGAGTGAAAATACTTTTGTGCCGTCGGCATTAAAAATAATCTGGGATCCACCACCCAACGGAATATATTCTGAGGAAGACAAAACAGCCGTGGATACATCATATGCGCCTGGAAATATGGGCGCATTATTCACTTCAATCACCGTAACTATAAAAGTTTCATCTGCAAATAACTCACCATCACTGGCTCTGACCGTTATACTTGCTACACCAAATTGGTTGGTTTGGTAATCCAATGTTAATGTAGAGCCATCGATTGATGCTGCAACCAGTGTAGTATTATCGTTGGATTCTACGGTGTAGGTTAAATCTCCCGATGTGGTTTCTACATCACTGAAGCTTGTGCTTAGATCTATTACTGTGTTCGGTGCATTTTCATCAACCGTTACATCTGCAATTGGTGTACTTACTACTGGCGCATCATTAACTGGATTTACTGTAACGTTGAATGAATTATCTACAGTTAGTCCACCTGAATCTGTAGCACGAATAGTAATAATTGCAGAACCAGAGCTGTCTGGGATTAATGACAGTGTTAATTCATCTGAAGTATTATTTACTGAAACATCTGCTAAACCAGTATTTGAATTCGACTCGACTGAAAAAGTCAATTCACTAGCTGCTTGTTCTGCGTCAGAGAACACAGAAGTTAAATCAATTGTTGTATTATCTGCATCTTCATCTATAGAAAGATCATCAATCGCAGCTAACACAGTCGGCCCTGTATTAGGCACTATTACATTTATCGAAAAATTATCATCTACACTGGATGTTCCATTCTCTAAAGAAACAGAAGCTGATACTTGCAGAGAATACTCCTCGTCCAAATTAGTAACCGTAATTCCACTTAAATCATATCCCCATTGCTGTCGATCTTCATTAAATACCGGGCTTCCTGATGCGGACATACCTGTAGCCGGCGTCAAAGTCCATATTGGGTTTAACGCATCGGTAGCTACTGAATCGTCCAAGGTCAAATCCATCCATAGCGTATCGGTAACTGATGTGTCTATCGGAGAAGTTTCGATAGTCGATAAACTCAGTGCCCCTGCTGTTAAACCACCATCAGTAATATTCCATCCAAAAGTGTCTACCAGTATATCTCGTCCTTCAAGTCCGGCCAGATTATAGGTAGTTGGGTTTACAGAAAAATCCAAATCACTTTGAAGACTTAACGCGCTCCAACTGCTGAGCATGTCGGTATAATTTGCTGTACTTAAAGCTGTACCCTCTGCCATCAAGAACATGTCTTTCACATTACTAACATCCCAACTGCTTAAGTCTTGATTGAAAGCCGCCGCATCGGAAAACATAACCGTCATTGTATCTGCATTAGACACGTCCCAATCTGCCAAGCCGGTTCCCGTGAATGACGATGCTAAATTGAACATTCCCAGTAAATTCACTCCATTTTCGCTTGTATAACCTGCTGAAGAAAATGTCCAATCAGACAGATCTCCGTTAAAAGAGGTCGCGTTAGTAAACATGCTAGAGAAATCGGTTATCGTGCTTACATCCCAGCCGCTTAAATCGGCCGTGGTTAGCCCCGTAAAGGCAAACATGCCTTCAAGCGAAGTAGCCTGGGATAAATTCGGGGTATCGGTTGCAGAGTAGGTAACCAAATTCGGAGTTTGGTAAAACATGTTGGACATGCTTTCCCAGATAATATTCCCCCATTGGTTGATAGCAATAATCTTATCTGAATTAGCAGCAAGCGCTGGCGTGTTTCCATAGGTTACTAAATCAGCATTATCGGTTAGGTCTAGGCGCGGAAAGGTCCCGCCGATGCGCACTTCGTACTCCCCAGCCACCGCATAGCTATGGGAAGGATCCGGATCGTCGCCTGTAATTTGTTCCACCGTGCCGTCGCCCCAGTCAATGATGGCGTCAAAGTTGGTGATCCCCGCCCCGCCGTCGGTGTACAGGGTAATAGATTCGCTGGGTGTTGTTGTTCTCCAAGTCGTGATAAATGCTGTTGTTGAATCTACACTTAATACTTCTTCTACCGTAATTGTGAACACTTGATCTGCAGATGTATCAATTCCTCCATTAGTTGTCCCGCCATCATCGGAAAGTCGAATGGTAACATTCGCTACTCCAAAAGAATCAGCAGCTGGTGTAAAAGTCAGCGTTCCTGTTAACGGATCAACAGCCGGACCTACTTCAAAAAGATTGTCATTGTCGGTGCTTACATTAAATGTTAACCCCTGCCCGCTTTCGTTGGCTGGCCCAGCACTTATTCCACTTGCCCAATTACTTATTAATTGTGGGGCTGCATTCTCATCTACTACTTGGCTTGCTCCCTTCGTAAAAAACGGAATGTCATTAACTGAGTTCACTGTTACAGTGAATGAAGTGTCTGCCGTCAAACCACCAGAATCGGTGGCTCGCACGGTGATATCTGCGGTTCCAAACTCATTTGCTCCGTAAGCCAGAGTTAGGGTATCTGTTGTGTTATTTACAGAGGATGTAAGTAATATTGGATTTGAATTGGTTTCTATTGAATAGACCAAATCATCGGCACTTTCATTAGCATCAGCAAAATAGGAAGTCAGATCTATGGTCGTATTATCTGCATCCTCATCAACAGTAATATCTTCAATTGCTAAAGTTACCACAGGAGCATCGTTCACTTCTTTCACAGCAATTGAAAAATCATCCTCGATACTTGCACTTCCATTCTCCAGTGAAACAGACGCAGAAACTTGCAGTGCATATTCCTGATCCAGGTTAGTAACCGTAATACCACTCAAGTCATAAGCCCATTGTTGTCGGTCTTCATTAAATACCGGGCTTCCTGATGCCGACATACCTGTAGCCGGAGTTAAGGTCCATATTGGATTTAACGCATCGGTAGCTACGGTTCCATCAATTGTAAGATCCATCCAAAGCGTATCCGTAACTGTTGTGTCTAATGGCGAAGTTTCCGTAGTCGATAAACTCAGTGCGCCTGCGGTTAAACCACCATCGGTTATATTCCAACCAAATGTATCGGTCAGTATATCCCGACCTTCTAAACCGGCGAGATTATAGGTGGTTGGATTTACTGAAAAATCCAGATTATTTTGAAGGCTTAAAGCGCTCCAACTGCTAAGCATAGCTGTATAATTAGCCGTGCTCAAACTGGTATTTTGCGCAAAAAGAAACATATCTTTGACATTGCTGATGTCCCAGCCACTTAAGTCTGCATCAAAGGATGTGGCGTCAGCGAACATCGTAGCCAAAGAATCTGCGTTCGACACATCCCAGGTATCCAGACCGGTCCCCGTAAAAGAAGACGCCAGGTTGAACATTCCATTAAAATTCAGCCCATTTGCTTCAGTGTAAGGATCTGCAGAAAAGACCCAGTCACTCAGGTCGCCATCAAAAGATGCTACACCACTGAACATGGCAAAAAAGTTGGTAACCGTGGACACATCCCAACCGCTTAAATCTGCAATCGATAAATCGGTAAAGGCAAACATTCCTCTCAGACTGCTCACACCGGATAAATCCGGAGTATCTGTGGCGGAGTAAGTAACAAGGTTTGTTGCCTGATAGAACATATCTTCCATCGACTCCCAGGCAATATTTCCCCATTGATCAATCGAGATTAGACCACTTAAGTCTGTTTCATCACCAGCGAAATATGGGAATGTTCCTCCAATTAGCACCTCATAGTCTCCCGCACTTGCATAAGTATGACTTACAGTAGGTTCATTTCCTGAATAAATCTCAACCGTTCCATCTCCCCAATCAATGGTGAAGTCATAATCAGATACACCATCGCCATTTGTTGGAATGGTTACCGTTTCTCCGGGAGCAGCAGTATTCCAAGTAGTAATAAAAGCCGTTGCCGGATCTACACTTAATACTTCTTCTACCGTAATGGTGAACGTTTGATCAGCAGATGTATCGACTCCACCATTAAGTGTTCCTCCGTCATCAGAAAGATTAATCGTAACAGTAGCGACTCCAAAAGCATCGGCAGCTGGTGTAAATGTTAATGTTCCTGTGGTTGGATCTACGGCAGGTAATACTGAGAATAAGCCATCATTATCCGTAGAAATATCAAAGGTCAGATTTTGATCTGTTTCATTGGTAGCTCCTGCACTAATACCCGTTGCCCAGTTAGTTACTGTTTGAGCGCCGGAGTTTTCATCTAAGGTTTGGTCTGCACCTACTATAAAAGTGGGAATATCGTTTACCGGATTAACGGTAACCTTGAACGTGTCTTGAGCCGTTGCTCCCTGACTATCTTCGGCTTGAATGATTAGATCCGTTACTCCATTTTGATCGCTCTGAAGATTTAAAGAGAGAATTTCTGTAGAAGGATCTATAGAAGTAGTTAATAAAGCTGTATTGCTGTTTGATGCTACCGAATATGTAAGATCCGTATCTTCAACATCACTAAATACTGCTGTTAAATTAATTGAGCTTATAGAGCCATCTTCATTTACAAAAACATCGGCTGTTGGTGTAGTAACAACCGGCCCTGTATTAGGCACTATTACATTTATGGAAAAGTTGTCTTCAATACTCGAAGTTCCATTTTCAAGAGGTACAGAAGCTGATATATCCAGCGCGTATTCCTGATCGAGTTCATTTACCGCAATTCCACTTAAATCGTAGCCCCACTGTTGGCGGGATTCGTCATACTCCGGAGTGCCAGTGGCTGTCATTCCTGAAGCCGGCGTTAACGTCCAGGTTGGGTTAAACGCTGCTGTAGCTACTGAGTCGTCTATGGTTAGATTTATCCACAATGTATCAACTATAGTTGGATCTACCGGAGAAGTTTCCGTTGTTGATACACTAAGCGTACCTGCAGTCAAACCATCATCAGTTATAATCCACCCTTTAGTATTTACAAGAGCATTTCTTCCTTCCAAACCTGTGATGTCATACGTCGTAGGATTCACGGAAAATTCAACTCCGTCTTGCACATCTAAAGCACTCCAACTGTTCAACATAGCTGAATAGTTGGCCGTACTTATTGCTGCTCCTTCTGCAAACAGAAACATGTCGGTAACATTGCTAACATCCCAACTACTCAGGTCTTGATTAAAAGCTGATGCATCTGCAAACATAACCGTCATAGAATCAGCATTACTAACATCCCAATTGGCTAATCCGGTTCCGGTGAATGAAGTTGCTAAATTGAACATTCCGAGGAAATTTACTCCGTTAGCTTGTGTATAATCTTCTGAAGAAAAAACCCACCCAGACATATCTCCATCAAAGGAAACTGCATTTGAGAACATGCTGGAGAAGTCGGTAATGGTACTAACATCCCAATCGCTAAGATCTGATGTTGTTAAGCCTGTAAAAGCAAACATACTTTCCATACTTGTAGCTTGAGATAAATCGGGAACATCCGAAGCTGAATACGTAACAAGATTTGGTGTTTGGTAGAACATATTAGCCATACTTTCCCATGCAATAGTTCCCCACTGATTAACAGCAATAAGCTTAGCTGAATTAGCAGCAAGCGCTGGTGTTTCTCCGTAGGTTACTAAATCAGCACCGTTTGTCATATCTAAATGCGGAAAAGTTCCATCCACTTTTACCTCATAATCTCCCGAAGCTGCATACTGATGACTTGGATCAGGATCATCACCGGTAATTTGTTCCACTGTGCCGTCTCCCCAGTCAATGATCGCATCAAAATCGGAAACTTTGGCCCCTCCATCGGTGTACAGGGTAATAGATTCGCTGGGTGTTGTTGTTCTCCAAGTCGTGATAAATGCTGTTGTTGAATCTACACTTAATACTTCTTCTACCGTAATTGTGAATACTTGATCTGCAGATGTATCGATTCCTCCATTAGTTGTCCCGCCATCATCGGAAAGACGAATGGTAACACTCGCTACTCCAAAAGAATCAGCGGCAGGTGTATATGTAAGGGTTCCGGTAACTGGATCTACAGTTGGACCTATTTCGAAAAGAGCGTCGTTATCGGTGCTGATATTGAAGGACAGAATTTGTCCACCTTCATTCGCTGCACCTGGGTTTATTCCTGTTGCCCAACTAGTTACAGTTTGTGCACCAGAATTTTCATCTATGGTTTGGTTTGCTCCCGCAACAAACACCGGAACATCATTTACTGAAGTAACTGTAATCGTAAAAGTATCTTCAACTGATAATCCTCCTGAATCTGTGGCACGAATCATAATATCTGAGGTACCTGAAGAATCAGATTGAAGCGTTAAAGTAAGTTCATCCGAATTTGAATCAATTGAGGTATTTACTAAATCAGGGTTGCTGTTGGTGGTTACCGAATAGACTAAATCAGCAGCATTATCTTCAGCATCACTAAATACAGAAATAAGAGCAATAGCATCAATGTTTCCATCTTCGTTTACAGCAATATCCGCTATAGCATTGGTGACAACCGGAGCATTATTGGGAATATTTATTTCTACATAGGCTGAGGTATCAGCTATACCAAGAGAAGTACCATCAAACGGAGTTATTTCAACACGTATAAATTTTCCTGCGTCACCTGATTCAACTACATAACTACTATCTGTTTCTCCGGATATCGTACTTTCATTAGTACCAGATCCATCATCCGCAACTAACCAGCGGAATTGAGCACCGGCATTAGGATCGTCCTCAAAATCATTGTATTCATATACTGCAAAAATCGTTTCACCAACATCAGGAGTTCCTGTGATATTGCCAGCAATTGCGATAGGACGAACATTTATTTTTACGAAATCAGAAGTCGACGTTGAACCCTGTTGTGTTCCGTCATTTGGAGTAACTTCTACTCTGATGTATGCTCCTTCTTCAGCTGGTGTAACTACATAGGTATTGTAAGTAGCACCTGCTATCGGAGTTAGTCCGGTTCCGACTTCATCTGCTGCTACATACCATTGAAAAGTAGTTCCTGATTCCAAATCACTTTCAGGATCAGAATAGGTATAATCTGCGGTCAACGTATCGCCAATTCCCGGAGTTCCTGTAATGGTAACAGTACCGGCGGAAGGAGGTTGATTTGATGCCGCTACTTCAGAATAAGAGCTGGAAACTAAAGTTCCGACATCAGTTCCATCATTGGGTGTTACATCAACTCGTAAAAATTTATCTAAATCAGCTGACGCTACCGTATATGTTGAATCGGTTGCTCCAGCTATTTGAGTTGCATTTGTACCACTAGCATCGTCTGCACGATACCACTGAAATATCGTTCCTGATTCGGGATCATTATCAGTATCACTGTAATCGTAGGTTACCACTAATTGATCTCCCAATTCAGGTAAGTTTCCTGCATTTGTTCGGTTATTTATAACAAGGTTTGAGGCAGCAGGGATTGTATTGGCTGATTCTCCATTCGGATTTAATTCCTGCTGTATTGGATAGCCGTTGTTTACTCCACTTACTAACTCCCAAACGTCTGTAAAATCCCATGAAGCTCCTGTATAGGTTGACTCTGTTTTCATTTGTGAAGTAGTCTTACCAGTTATGCCAGAAGTAGAGCCTGCGCCAACGGCAGTGGTAGTTCCACTTTCATCAGTATCCCAAAAACTGTTTTGTGCAGCTCCAAAACCGCTTTTTAAGCCAACAAATCCTCCAATATTGGTACTTCCACTTACCGTTCCTGTCGAAAAACTATTTGTAATTATACCACTGTCTAGGTTACCAACTAATCCTCCAACCTGAGATGATCCTGATACTGCACCGGTAGCAAAACTATTTTCAATATTATCGTTGGCAAAACCAACCAGACCACCGGCATTATCCCCACCATTTACTGAACTTGTAGAATAGCTCTTATTAATAGTTTTTAGATTATGATTTCCAACCAATCCACCAATATCAGAGCCGGTAGCCGTTACAGACCCCGTAGAATAAGACGCTGTAATATCGCCTCCATTCTGCCCCACTAATCCACCAACTTGAGAGGTTCCTGTTACAGAACCATTATAATAACTATTAGTAATGGTTCCATAGTTCTCACCAGCAAGCCCGGCTGTATTGGAAGCACCGGTAATATCCCCTTGATCAATTCCTAAACTATCTACAACTCCACCTTCACCAATGGTAGCAATTAGTGCTACGTTACTATTCGATGAGCGATTTATGAAAAGACTTGTGACTGTATATCCCTGCCCGTCTATATTTCCTGTAAATGGTGTATCTGCACCAATAGGTTCAAATCCGGCTCCACTATTCCAACTTGAAGTTCCTGAGGCGTCAATGTTTTGGGTTAAAATAAAGTAATCCGTCAGATTATTACTGATTTCCTGAAGCTGTTCGGCGGTAGTAATTTGATATGGATCTCCCTGAGAACCATCTCCTCCGGCAAAACTTACCGAGACCGATTCAGCTTGTATGGGTCCACTCAGCACACTTTCTCCAGAGGTGCCTGCATCTGTACCATCACTTGGAATGACAGAAAAACTCATGTATTTGCCTTCATCAGCAGTAACTAATGTATAAGTATTTGCGTCAGCTCCGCCAATTGCTGTTTTTCCGGTTCCTCCTGCATCATCGCTTCGAAACCATGTATACAAAGAACCACTTTCAGGATCGTTATCAGGATCACTATAATCATATGAACCTGACAGTAGAGAACCTACTTCTAATGTTCCGCTGATTGAAACATTTGATACTGTTGGCGGATTGTTACCACCTCCACCAACGCTTTCACTAATAGGGCCAACAGGATCGCTTGGGGTAGGCATCCCGTTGTCTGTACCATTAGAAGGAGTTACCTCAAACACTATTAGTTTTCCTTCATCAGCTGCAACCAGTGTATACGTTATTGAGGTTGCTCCATCGATTGGCACCGGTGGATCAAATTCACTGTCAAACCGATACCATTGATAAATAGAACCGTCTTCGGGTATATCATTCGGGTCATTGTACTCGTAAGTACCCGTCAGCGTTTCCCCAACTTCTGTGGTGCCAGTAATTTCAACAAAGTCCGCAAACGGACCGGAAGGTGGTGGCGGAAACTGAGCCTGTGCAGGTATGGCTATCAATAGTGTTAATAATACGATTAGATTAGATAAAAGCTTAATTGAAGGTCTCATGTTGTACCCTTGTATCCGTATTTAATTTCTTCGAATTTAAAATTGGTTGTAAATCAGAGAGTTTGTCTTTTGCGACAAAAGCCAATAAACCGAGTTTTTCTGCTTTTCGCCTAAAACTTGGTGTGTTGTAGCTGCTAACCAATATGATTTTTGCATCAGGATCTTTCTTTAGAATTTCTTCCGAAACAGTGAAGCCACTTATACTATGTAACTCTATATCCATCAGAACAAAATCCGGTTTTTGAGATTCATACTCTAACATTGCCCCTTCGCCTGTCTCATATTCTATAATCTGATGCATTTTACCCGTAGCAAGTATTACAAAATTTTTAATGGTTTGACGCATTTCAGCATGGTCATCAACTATCATTATTTTCATTCTTATATCATTATTTTTAAATAAAGCAGCTCAAGATCCATACTATGATTACCCTTACAATACACAGAGTATAAATCTTCTTATATTTTCTCTATAGGAAGGATTCCTCAATTATCTAGGCAGAAGTACCTAGGCTTAAAAAAAGAGCAAAAATAGACTGATAAGATCTTAGATATGTAGTGCAGCTTTTCTTAGAAATCATATAATCATAAAAAAAGACGCCCAATTTACTGAGCGCCTTTTATCTCTTTTACCCCTCAAAATTATCGAAGTATATTATTTAGTTCTGCCCTGGCTTTTTGCAACACTTACCTGGGAACTGTCTGATGAACTGTTTCCTGCTACATCACCGGTAGTCATTGTGATTGTATAGGTTCTGCCGGTTTTTCCTTTACCACTTCATGAGTAAAAAAGAGCACTCATAATACTGAACGCCCTTTATTGTTCATTCTATGTTATTGCTACGTCTTTATTTAGTCGTCATCTTCATCTTCATCGTAATCATAATCCACCTTCTTAGCGTTGAAAATGGTTCCTGTAATGTCTAATGACTTTTTCGAGTCGATCTTGATCTTATCAGCAGAGAATACGGAATGACTCAAATCCGTGGAATCTTTGCCCTTTAACTTAATCTCTTTTTTTGCAGTAACCACTGCTTGAACTGCTGAGAGATCTGTCTTAGCATATATTTTAACATCATTAGCAGTTATCACTGCTCCTGAAATGTTAATAGCTTCTTTCGCTTTTAGATAGACTTTCTTACCCGCCTCGAGCTCACTATTTTGAGCATTGATCACTCCTTTTTTGGCGTCAAGCTTCATATCTTTAGCAGCAACAAGTCGACTGGCTATGGTTATGCCTTCTGCCTTGATATCAAGCTTCTCTGCGGAGATAACAGGAGTATTAACCGGAATTACGATGGCTACTTTCTTTGCATCGTATTTTCCATCTTCAAACTCAAATAATGGTATTATTTCATCACCGGAATTAAACAAACCATCATTATTGTAATCCTTAAACGGGCGACCTGCTATTGATACTGAAACTGATTCGCTGCTTGAAGCGCCGTACGTATCAGTAACGGTAAGAGTAACCGTAACGGTGCCACTATTGGTAAAGTCATGGTTTACTGTTGCTCCGTTTGCCCCTATTCCATCTCCAAAATCCCAACTGTAACTAACAATATCATCGTTAATGTCTGATGAACCGGAACCATCAAATGATGCTGAGTTTCCTAAAATGGAATTCCCGGCTGTTATTACAGCTTCTGGAGCGACATTTAATACTTCAAACTGAACATCGTCTGAGGCACTTACGACCCCATTCACATCTTTCACTATTAAAGTAACTGAGTAACTACCAACAGCTAAACTTACAGTTGGAGAAATTCCTGTCGCAAATTCGCTTCCATTCATTGTCCATAAGTAGCTTAATTCATCCCCATCTGCGTCAGATGAAGCCGAACCATCTAATGAAAGAGTAGTTCTAGATCCGGTTGCATTAATTGTAAAATCTGCGCCAGCATCTGCTACAGGAATTGTATTTACAACAGAAACGCTTACTTCGTCTGAGTCAGATTCTTCCCCATCAGAAACGGTTAGTGTGAAAGTATAACTTCCATCTGCTAAGTTTGTACTGAAGGATGCATCAGTGGATACCACTGAACCATTAAGTGTCCATGAGTAACTTAGTGCGTCACCATCAGCGTCCGAAGAACCGGAACCATCTAATGTTACCGAAGTAGTTGAACCCGTTGCTGTTACTGATTGATCTGCACCTGCGTCTGCAACAGGAGTTGTATTCACAACTGTTATTGTTACATCATCAGTGTCAGATTTCTCGCCATCAGAAACTGTTAAAGTAATTACATGAGTTCCGTCAGCAAGTTGCACAGTTGGTGTTGCGCCTGAAGCTCCATTAGACCATGAATAGGTTAAATTGTCACCATCAGGGTCAGAAGAACCCGAACCATCCAAAGTAACAGAAGTTGTTTGCCCGGTTGCATTAACTGTTTGATCTGCACCTGCATTTGCTACCGGAGCATTATTTACCGGCTCCGGATCTTCTGAAACAAGTTGAAGCGAAGTGACAAAAGCAAAGCTGGATCCTGCAGTACGTCGTTCTGCTTGGAAAATATCTAGTGAGTAATCTTCTCCGGAAGTCAACCCGAGATTATCCAGATTTACACTACCGTTTTCCGGTCCATGAATACCACCCAAATCAATTACCAACTCTCCGTTAATGAAAACCCATACATCATCATCGCCAGTAAATGAGAAGGACTCGCCTCCTCTATAAGTAAATGTGGTATGAATCTCAGTAGTGAAGTGGAAGTTATGATTGCGCCCTTGATTACCAAATAGTTGATTATCAATAGGAAAGTAACTACTGTTCGCATATCTATACGTGCCGTCATCTTGCAACTCGAGAACGAAATCATGTGCTGTACCTTGATTCACGCCATCTACATTATTGTACCACTGGTTGAAGTTAGAAGCATTGCTGGTTGTACTACTACCACCTGCATAAACCGGCTTACCATCCGCTCCTAACGCATTCTGTACAATACCTGTTTCTAATCTACAGCACTGGCTGTCATTCTGGAAGTCTGAGTGCCCACCAGTGGTGCCATTTGCTCTAAAGTCCCGAATTAGCCCCGTGAGAGTAATCTGATCCGGCTTATCAGGTTCAATTGGAGGAGGAGTTCCACCAAATTCTTCTGTGGTTTCCAATCTGAATTTACCACCGGCAAGCCCACCTCCATCAAAAATAACGAACGAAAGTTGGTGTGTTCCGTCTAAAGTAACACCATACTCACCCGGAGAACTTGTAGCCGCCTGATATCCAACTAAACGAGGATTGTCGCCATTTTCATCAGCAAGATAAACCCATGAACAGTTATCGGCTAAAAGTTGAATTACAAATTCCCCATTTCCTGATACTTCTGTCTCATATTTACTCCAGTTGTGACCGCCTGGTCCATCTGAGTTCATACTATTGTAGGAATTGATCCATGCAGCATCGAATGTCGCATTGTCCCAAGGATGTGGTTGTCCGTTATCCTGAGTTACTTCAAAAGCATTATGTGGATTTACCCAATTTGCAGTAAGTCCGAAATTGTTTGACTGGTAGCATACTGTAGAAGACCAACCACGATCTTCGGAAGCCGGGAAAATTGGATCGTATGTTTGAATGGAAGAACTGCTGACATATACATTATTAACAGGTTCGGTGTTTTCAACATTAGCTCTTACTTCACTAATTGTAACATTACCTCCACTGGCTACATTTCCATTATTTCCCATAGTTACAATAATACCATCTATATCTGCGAGATCTGCTTCTGTTATACCAGAAAAACTGGATGCTGAAATAGTTAAAGTAAATGGAGTAGCTTGAAAAGGAATTTCAAATTCTCTGTATAAGAAATTATTTCCTGTTCCTGATGAAAGGTAAATACCTGCAAACCACTTCGATCCACCTTGCATATCAGAAAAGTCTATTTCAAAACTTGTAAGACCTGATAAATCGTAATTTAATTGGTGTGTTGTAGGATCACATGTTACTTCACCCCAAACAATGCTTCTTTTTTGACCGCTCAGTATTGGATCTGAACAACTTCCGTACCTTAAGTCAATTAAAGATGAGTGAGTAGATGAACCACTGTAAGCCGCAACCATTTCACCTGGCGATGAACCTGTAACAGATAAACCAACATTCCCTGGTGAATTTTCTGATCCTGCTAATTCTCTTCTGTTTCCTAATGGACCTGCACCTTCATACAAATCACGACCGGTTCTTGTACTTGCAGAAAATCCAGTAAGTGTTCCAACGGATTGAGCACCCTGATCAAAAGAATCAATAATTATCGAACTGCTTTGTGAATTTGCAGCGGATTTACCTTTTACTGTAGAAATCTTTTCTTCCGCTGTCAGTTCGTCATTGTTATCGATTCCTGACACTGAAGAATCTTTACATGACATAAAAAGAAGTCCTGTAAACAGCACTATACTCAAAAGTGCCTTCGTTTTAAAAATTTTTGTGTAATTCATGATGTACCTATTTATTAAATTTTTGAAAAGCGTTGAATCGGGACGTTAATACCCCTACCCCAAGTTGCCTTTATTAAATATTGTTTATTCATCCTCTCATTTCAATAGGAAGAAGTCCTCAATCTTATAGGAAGAAGTACCTATAAGAAAAGAGAGGACTGACAAGGCAGATGAGATATCTCTACCTTTTGAACTCAAGAAAGTTGTGAATAACTGAAAGATCGTCCTTGGCAACAAAACCAATAGCTCTTATTTCTTTTGCTTTCTTTCGAAAGATCTTTGTGTTGTTACTCGTTACAATTATGATTTTTGCTCCGGGATCCTGCTTCAAGATACACTCTGTGGCTTCAAACCCATCCATTTTCTTCATTTCAACATCCATCAGAACATACTCAGGTTTATCGATAGCATAGTTTTGTACTGCGTCTTCACCATTTTCGTATTCAATGAATTCTATCGGCCCTACAATAGATAGTAAAATTATGCTTCTTAATATTATACGTGTGGCTTCATGATCATCTACAATCATTATCTTCATTAAGCTTTCACCTGATTCTTTTCTTTGATTATCCCTTTATATTTTAGTGAAAGTTGTTTCTGATATTCTTAATTAACAATAGGAGCTAGTACTCAATTGTATAGGCATATCTACCTAGACCAACCGAAAAATATTTTATCGAAATCCGGTTCGGTTAAGATTTGAAGTTTAAATAAGAGGAATGAGTATTAAATACTTCCCTGACAATAATTTATATTGCTCTTCTTGACTATTTAGCAAACCCACTATCAGCTTACTACAGGTATTTTTACTCTTATTGTTGTACCCTTTCTCACATCAGATTCTATTGCCATTGTTCCATTCAAGGTTTTAATCCTTTCTTTCATACCCAGAAAACCTATTCCTTCTGTATAAGTATCTGACTTAGTGTTAAACCCCTTACCATTATCCCAAATAAGTACATCTATTATTTGTTCATTAAGCCTGATCATTACAGATGCCTCAGCTGCTGAAGAGTGTTTTAAAATATTTTGAATGGCTTCCTGTACAACTCTGTAAAAACTGATTTCTTTTTCCTTCGGGATTTTATTGTCAATATTATCAACATGGTAACTCCATTCAATTGAGGATATCTTATTAAGCTGATCACACAGATCGGAAATTGCGTCAGTTAAACCAAATTTTTCCAAATGTATAGGCCGGAGTGCATACGAAATATTTCTTACATCATCTATGGAGCTTGCCGAGCTCGAAATAATTTCATGTAGCTGCTCGGTTAGCATTTCAGAGTTATAAGGTTGTTTAAGAGCAAGTTCAGCTCTGTTTTTTATAACTAAAATCTGCTGCCCCAAACCATCGTGCAGTTCAGAAGCAATCCTTCTTCTTTCCACTTCCTGAAAATTAATCAACTGCTCAGAAAACCTTTCCTGTTTCTCATTTTCTTTTTTCAGTTGATCCACTCTGTAGTAATATACAGCAGGTCCTGAGGTTAAAAATAACAATCCAACTATTCCGTAAAACCAGTTTGTTTGCCAGAAAGGCGGTTTCACCACAATTCCAATTGAAGCTCCTCTTTCGTTCCAAATTCCATCTGAGTTACTTGCGATTACTTTAAATGTATAATCACCGGGAGGAATTTTAGAATATAGAGCTTGCCTTCTGTTTCCAACTTCAATCCAATTGTCATTCAATCCTTCTAACTTAAACTTAAAACGTGTTTTTTCCGGTTGATCAAAATTAATTGCGGTATACCTAATATCAAGGAATGATTCATTATGAGACAACTCTATAGTGTTTGTAATCGGAATATCATTCTCAATCCCTTTTAAATTTTCTATATATACAGGAGGTTTAGCGCTATTTATTTTGACATCTCTGGTTGATACTACAGAAACACCGCCAACCGTAGGGAAAAAGATATTTCCAGATGAATCCTGAATTACACTTGGTTGAAAACCTCCATTTGTTTCAACAGAGATCATCCCATCTTCCTCACCGTATGAAAACGATTGTACCGTGTTACTTTCGTCATCACAAAAAGCTGAAGCCGATGATATTGGGACTCTGAAAATCCCCCGATTGCTACCCATCCAAAAATTCTCATTTTCATCTTTAACTAAATGAGATACTATATTATCAAAAAGCCCGTGTTGGGTTGTAATATTACAAACTTCTCCGTCTTTTAGTCTGAATAATCCATTTCCATAACTGCCCATCCAAAATACTCCTTCTTCTGCTTCATAAATAGCACGGATATATGGCTCATTCTCCAATTTATTTTTTGATTCCGGTTGTAAACTTACCTTTGTAATTTTTTCGTTTTCAATTTTATTTAATCCTGAAATTGTTCCCACCCATAAAACCCCTTGAGAGTCTTCGTAAATTGATCTTACATCATCACTAGAAAGTCCATCTTCGATTGCAAAGCGTTTAAAATCTGCTCCACTATATTTAAATAACCCGTTTAATGCTCCAATCCATATGTTTTCTTTGGAATCCTCCAACATTGATGAAATCACATAACCATTAAACCCATCTTCTGAAGTGATTTTTTTACCCGGTTTTGCAAGATCGGTAGAATTTATCCGATACAATTCCTCGGCACCAAACCAAACACGGTTTTTGGAGTCCTCTAATATTGACCATACACAAAGATTTGGTAAATGAGCATTAACAGCCGAATGCGTAAGTTTACTTTTACTCCACTCATAAATTCCCCCACAATTAGTAGAAAATAAATTTCGCCCGTCACTTAGTTTGCTTAGTGAAAGCATAATGTCATTTTCAAATCCCTCCTCCTCTCCTATGGTTTTAATAATGGAGGGTTTTGCTGAAAACATTCCTTCTCCTAATGTACCCAGCCAAAAAGTTCCCTGATTGTCTTTAAAGATTTTAGTGTAATTGATCTCGCGATCAGCATTGACAGGGTCGAATATCTCAAAACGACCATCGTTCCACCTGCTTATCCCATTGTATGTAGTTACCCAGAAAATATTGTCGGTGTCTATAAAAAGCCTTTTAATAAAATTTGAAGTAAACCCATCGTCTGTATCATAAAAAGTTAGTTGTCTATTTTCATATTTAGCCAGTCCGTCTTTAGCCGTGGCTATATATATTATCCCTGAATTTTCTGGAAACTCTTTTACCTCTAAAATTTCACTTCCAAGTAACGAGTTAAAGTCTTTAATAAGGATTATTGAATCATTTAAAGTATGCATCACTTTATCCTCGTATGCTAAAAGCACCCCAATAGTGTCATTAAGAGCTTTTTGGACAAATTCTTCACTCTCAATTACTTCTTTTTCTATAAATGAATCTCCGTTATGGAAATAAGGAATTCCATCTGCCATAATCCAAAGTCTTTCTGCCTTGTCTTCGACCACTCGTTTGGGAGCAATAACTCTTCCTGTTTTTTTTAACTGGTATGTTCTGAATTTCCCATCTTTGTACTCTGTAAAGCCACTTTCTGTACTTATCCAGATTTTGCCCTTTCTGTCTTCATGTAAATTCAATATCCGGTCTGATGCCAATCCCTCTGAGTTTGACCTGTTAAAGGTGGTAAATGAATAGCCGTCAAAACGCACAAGCCCTCCGAATGTAGCCAGCCACAAATACCCATCTTTGGTTTGTATGATGTCATTTACTGAACTTTGCGGCAACCCCTCTTTTAAACCAAACTTATTGATTACATAATTTTCGGAATTCGGTATTTGAGAAAATAAGAAATGCGGGAACACTGATAACAGAATCCAAAATATCAACAAAAATAAAGGCTTTATGCGTATTGAAATCATTTTAAAGACCTAAAAATCATTGTAAATAAAAAAATGATCAAAAAAAAGAAACACCCTATGTGTGAGCCTCTAATATTTTTTCCTATTCAAAACACTCAACTCTTAATAGTGTGAGTGATTATTTAATAATCACAAAAGGCGTGATCTCTCAAACATTTAGTAAACTGAATTTTGTTATCGCGTTCATGTTCTCGAACTATGTTCAACTGCGAATTTCAGAAGGGCGTGGGCTCCACTTAAATCAAGTTTGCTGCAAATATTACTTCGGTGGTTTTGAACCGTTTTAATGCTGATGTTTAACTCTTCAGCAATTTCCTGATTTGTTTTCATCATGGCTACCATTTCCAGCATATTTTTTTCGGAAGGAGTAAGCAAACTAATTCCTGATTTATCAGTTGCCGAACTTGCCAATCTGTTGTTTCGCTTTATCAGAAAATCAGAGATTTCAGGGCTTAAATAGTAATTCCCCTTTAAAACGGTGTGTATGCAATTCATAATTTCGGAAACTGTATTTTCTTTCAGAACATATCCTTTTACACCAATATCCATTGATTTATTAAACACAGATTCATCTTTAAACATGGTAAGAAAAATCACATCAATTTTGATTGATTCTTTTTGAACACGTTTTGCCACGTCAAAACCTGATAGTTTCGGCATTTCAATATCAAGTATAGCAATCTGAGGTTTTTTATCACGAATGAATTCCAATGCCTGTTCACCATCCTCAGCTTCATAAATTTCTATATTCGGTTCCGAATCCAACACTTGCCTTAACCCTTTTCGAATAAGAGCGTGGTCATCTGCGATAACAATAGATATTTTATTTTTCATATTCATCAATAGGTATTTCGATCTTAATTGTAGTTCCATTCTTTATTACAGACTGTATATCAATGATTCCACCAAGTGACTGAATACGTTCATGCATGCCAAGAAAACCAAGGCCCTCTGATATACCATTCCTTACTAAATCAAAGCCTTTTCCATTATCCCATATTGTAACTGAGATTGTTCTGTCTGTTCTTTTTATCAATACTGAAGCCTCTTTAGCAGAAGAATGCTTTATAATGTTCTTGACACCTTCCTGAACTACCCGATAAAAATGAATCTCCTTATTTTCATGGATTGCTTTGTCAACATTGTCAATATGATAACTCCACTCGATAGAAAGCGTGTTCTGTAATTCTTCACAAAGGTTCTCGATAGCTTCGGTTAAACCAAATTTTTCCAAATGTACCGGTCGCAGGCCATGAGAAATACTACGAACTTCACCTATTGAGATTACTGCACTTTGCATAATCTCATCAAGCTCTTCCTCTAATTCAATTATATTTCCGGCTTTCTTTTTAGCCAACTCTACTCTGTTTTTGATTACAAGTATCTGTTGCCCTAATCCGTCATGCAGTTCGGAAGCGATTCGTCTCCGTTCTTGCTCCTGAGAATCAATAAGCTGTTCACTAAATCGTTTTTTTCTTTCGTTTTCTTCTCTCAATAAATTTGTACGAATTCGATAAAAAAGAAATCCCACTCCAAAAATCAGACCGGAAACGATAGCAATAAACCAATCTTTTTGCCAGAATGGAGGAACTATAATTACATCAACAGAAGCGCCTTCGTAATTCCAAACCCCATCATTATTACTCGCGATTACCTGAAATTTATAATCTCCGGGAGGTATTTTTGTATATATCGCTTCTCTTCTTGATCCTGCTTCAACCCAGGTATCATTCAACCCTTCTAGTCTGTACCTAAATCGTACTTTTTCAGGATCCGTAAAGTTAATAGCGGTATAATCGAACTGAAGGAAGGCTTCATCATAGTTTAATTTCACAGCTTCTGTTTCCAAATTGCTTCCTTCACTGTTTTTTATTTTTTCAATATAAACCGGTGGTGAAGTGCTGTTTTTATTTACATCCCGAGTTGAAACTTTGGCAATACCGGCAACAGTTGGAAAATAGATATTCTTATCAGAATCATATATAAAACTAGGCTGGAATCCGCCATTGGTTTCGGGAGAATTCATACCGTCTTTACTACTGTATGAATAGGAGATCACTTTGGCTATTTCTCCATCCGCCAATTTATTCAGACTCTCTCTGCTTGTACGGTGTATCCCTCGATTGCTTCCCATCCAAAAGTAACCATTTTCATCTTCAATGATTTGAGAAACTACATTATCGTACAAACCATTACCGGTATTAAAATGAAAAATCTCATCATTCTTAATTCTAAAAAGTCCATCACCATAAGTTCCTATCCAAAAAATCCCATCTTCATCTTCGTGAATTGCTCTTACATGGGGTTGGGTTATTATATCTGGTTCAGAATTAATAGCTAAACTAATTTTCTGAATTTCCTTGTCTTTGTAAGTATTTAACCCTCCATTGGTTCCAATCCACATTTTACCTGAAGAGTCTTCATAAAGAATTCTGGCATCTCGGTAGAATAATCCTTCATTTTCAGTTAATTTCTCTGTAAATGCATTGCCATCATAAATAAAAATTCCTGTGGTTGTGGCCACCCATATTCTATTTTTAGAATCTTCTGTAATAGCAAATACCGAATAACCTTCGTACCCATCCTCACTCCCAAATAACTTTCCCGGTTTGTCAATTGACTCTGTCATATAAGGCTTTTCACCACCTAGCCATATTCTACCTTTTGAATCTTGAAATACGGACCAATAACAACCTGTATCAATATAGTTATGCACTGATGATAAGGTTACTTTCCTATCCTCCCATTCATAAATACCATCACAATTTGTAGACATCAATATTTTTCCATCATCGAGTTTAGTGATGGAGAGCATTTTTTCATTTTGCAGCCCATTCTCTTTGTCAATCATAGAAATAGCCTTTTTTCTAAAGCGATAAAGACCGTCTCCTTCCGTTCCTATCCAATAATTTCCTTCATTATCTTGCAGAAATGATTTTAAACGAATTGATTTTTGCTCTTTAAAAGGGGTAAGTGATTCAAATCCAGAATTAACGTTAACTCCGATACCGGATACTGTTGTTATATATTGATTGTTGTTGTTATCAAATTTCAGATCTATTACAATCTCATTTACTGGGTTAAATCTGATTAAGGACAGTTCTTCACCCATTTCAAGTTCAGTAATACCGTCAGCAGTTACTACTAAAATTCTTCCTTCTTTATCCGGGTGTTCGTATACATAATTAATCTTTGATTCGATGTAAGTAATATTCTCCCAGACCTTTACTATAGAGCCGTCGTAAATTCGGTATAAATTTTTTTCAACCCCAAACCATTTCCCTTGTTTACTTTTAAGGGCATCTTTTCTAACCAATGAATCTGTGATTATCTCAATTTTTTCAAAACCTTCTTTTTTATAAGCAAAAAACTCATTAAAACCATACGCCCATATTGAACTATCAAAATTCTCTATAACACCAAATCTCTGGCTAATACCATCCCCGAGTTTGTACGTATTACATTCCTCACCTTTTATTCTGGTAATTAGTGTATTAGCATGGGCAGGGAACATCCATATTCCTCCCTCTAAATCAGCATAGATATCTAATATCTGATCAGAAATCATACAAGAAGTGTTTGATCGATCAAATTTAGTGAACTTATCACCATCAAATCTGGCTAAACCACCAAAAGTGGCTATCCAAATATATCCATCCGCCGTTTGCAGAATTTCATTAACTGAATTCTGAGGTAATCCATCTTCCATTCCAAATTCTGTAACTACATAGTCATCAGCATTAGGAATGCTGAGAAAATAATAAGGTTTGCGAAAGCCCTTGAATAAGCAGAATTGATAAAAGAAATACTGATAACTGTCGCGTCATAGAAAAAGTTTTCAGAAGATAAATAAGAGAAAATCAAATACAAACTAAAACCCTATTCTTCTAACCATTACCACACTTTATTTCTTATTAATACGAATTGAAAAATATCCAATTCATCATGCGAGACCAACTTCACCAGGAATTTTAAACGAAGGTTTGAAGGTAATTTTTTAATCTAACTCATCATTCTAATTACCCCGTAATTTTTTGTATGCATAAGCTCCACCTGCCACAGCGAGTAAACCAAGTCCGCCATCTATTGGGGCTTGAGCCGGATTATCGGGAAGACCTGGTTGGGCAACAATAACGGTAGTTGTCATTAAGATTGAAGCTAGAAGTACAAACGTTGTTTTCATGACGGATGAATTAAGAATTTAAAATTCAAGATTAAAAATTGGTCGTTTAGCTTTGCTAAGTCAGCACCAATTTTTAATTCTTAATTTTTCATTTTGAATTGTTAAAAAGCTGATTACTTAATAAGGGTTAGTTTCTTGATGATCACCGAATTCCCTGCTCGAAGGCGATAAATGTACATCCCACTCGCGAGGTTAGAAGCATTGAAGTTTAGCGTGTAACGTCCGGCTGTTTTGTTTTCACCATTCAACAATGTGGCTACTTTTCTTCCCAGAATATCAAACACTTCCAGTGTTACTTTTCCGGTGTTTGGAACTCCATAAGCAATGATTGTACTTGGATTAAATGGATTTGGATAGTTTTGATGAAGCTCCACTTTAGTAGGCAGGTCAATTAGCGGTTCATTGCTTACCGCTTGTGCCGGTGAAACCGTCAGCACAAATCGTGTACCGGATCTTTTTTGCTTAGCAGTTTGGAAAATAGATTCCAGACTTGGTGGGGACGCAATTTCTTGCGTCTGTACCTTCTTTACTTTTGCTGCATCCATAGTAAACTCATAAGATTCTTCAAGGTCTTTAGTGATATCAAGTTCCGAGTCATACAAAGAAACTTCCCATCCCTCGGGGATATTTAAATCACCTTTAGAAATATGATGCGTTGTACCACTTGCAGAAGTTTGAAGTGCCAATGGAATCTCAAACGGCTCTGTAATAATCGGTAAACTGTTTATATCCAGATGAGTTGTATCATTTAGGATGGACGCCAACGTTACATAATTTGAAGAAAGTGGATTGAGTTGATGCGCATCCGAAGCATCTAGCCCAAATTCACCGTCTTCAGAAAACTGGAACCAGGCTTTGTTCTTTAGTCCTGAACTATCTGATAATTCGATTGAAAAATAAGTCGGCTCGGATTTAACCAACTGTTTACCAAGAAATCGTTTAGCGGAATCGGTTTTTGCTGATACCGGAATATTTAGAGTTGGGCTGGCTTCCGTTGTTTGCACAAAAAATGCATTGAAAGGTCCCACTTCCCCATCTGTTAAACTTCCCAGTGTTCCATTCCAGCTTTTCCAGGATGCGGAATTGATATCATACACATACACCGAATTCGATAATCCCGAACGTGTAAATCCGTCCCAATCAACGTCATTTCGGAATGTATTACCTACTAACGCCCAACCGTTTACATTAGAATTTAAAAGCGTAGTTAATGATTGTGTTCCTTTCGGCTCACGACCTTCGAGCTTTAGTGTTTTCGGAAAACCTGAATCTCCTGCTACACCAGGTCCATTATCGTCGCTGAACACGTACACCAAAACTCCTTCTCCGGGATGCAGAGAATCGGACATATTACTTACAGAAGTCCAGTTGGAATTAGACAGACTTGTTGAGGTATTTGGCCATCGATATACATTGGAAGCTCCTCCTGAATGATTTGCGCCGGTAAATCCTTGCGTCCAGAAACTGCCTAATAATGGAGCGAATGAAGAATCCGCCACCGGACTGGTCATAATTCTCCAACCTTCAGCTCCTGTTAACTTTTGAGACGACTCTTTATAGTTCTTGATGGCATATTTCTTAAATAAATAGGATTCCACTTTTCGGCGATCATTATCGTTTAGAACATTTTTATATATAATTATTTCGGCAATCTGCCCCCCAAACCAGAACGTTCCTCCTGTTCTTACACCTACAAACAGCTGTGCAGATACTGAACTTTGAGCATTTACAGAGATCTGGGTTTTTCCGCTCCGATTTGCCGCTACAGTTGATGTTGTACTTGTAGCCCGGACATTGATCAGCTGAACGGTTCCATCTGAAAAATCACCCACCGATCCGATGTCAGTATAATTTCCTGAATTCGGAATAAACCGTAAACCTGAAGTTCCGTTGGTGTGTAGTTCAAAATTCTCATTTGAACCGGCTAACAGGAAGTCGATCTCATTAGTTGCAGAAGTTGTTTTCGCTACCATAAATACTTCATAATCGCTACTCTGAATACCAAGCGTAGCGGTAGTTGGTGAGACCATATAGGAATCAGTTCCATTAAAGCCGATTGTACGTTGGTTGTTGATGGCGCTGTCGATAAGTACCGGGCGTTGTAATAAAATGGACTGTGTAAGGTTGTTATCATTCCCGCTTAGATCACCCCAAGTATTTAAAGAATCCCCGAAAGTAGTGAGCCCCCGACCTGCATCTACATGCATTTTGAGGTTTGTGGTTGGGATTGGAGATAAATAAGTACTGAAATTTGGAACAGGTACATGAGAAGGGTGATTTTGAGTTGGGTCGCTTTGTCCTAGCTTTCCAATATGATCAACATCCAGATTACTAACAGCGAAAGATGAAGCAACTACAGATCCGTTATCCAACAATAGTAAAGAGTGTTCATAATCCGTAGCTATATCAACTACAAAACGACCGCTTACATTTGCTGACTCTATAAGCGTTGGAACTGTTAAATCTGTAAAGGTACTTACATTAAAACCAATATGCTTTCCATTACCAAAAGCATATGTTTTTCCGTCTTCAGTAAGAATGATGGTTCCTCTTCTGTTACTCTGAACTTTAATCACCTTCTTATTTACAATACTTGAATGCGTTACAACTCTGGGAGTACTATTATCAACTTTATCACCTTGTCCCAATTGTCCGTCGCTGTTTTCACCAAATGTGATCAATTGCCCATCTTCGTTTAGAAGTATAAACGAGGATACGCCCCTGCTGACAATCGATCCTGATTTAATTTTTTTTGCCGTTATGGTAGCATGAGTTAATGCCGTTGGTACATTTAGGTTAACTGATGTACCATGTCCTAAATTACCATCCAATCCATAACCAAAAGTAAAAGCTGTTCCATCCGAAGCAACTAAAAGAGTAGCACGGCCACTAGACGCAGCATGTATGATTTTTTTTCCCGAAAGGTTTGCATGGGTAAGGCGAACCGGTTGCGCTCTTCTATTGTTGTCCCCTAATCCAAGCTGTCCAAAATTATTATCTCCAAAGCCATACACCACTCCATCTTCAGTCACAATAAAAGTCACCGATAGCGTATCTACTGCTCCAACCACAATTTGTTTAACGATTTTGTTATCAATTAATGAAGCATCCATTAATACCGGATCGTAATGATCGAGGCTATCTGTTCTTCCTAATTCTGCATAACTATTTTTCCCGAACTGGTAAATTTCATTGTTGGAATTAACTACATACGTTTGACGGTAGCCCGCAAAAATGTTCTTTACTGATACGTTGCCAAGTTTTGAAGAGGGAATTAGCGTTGGACTTTTTACTGTAGGTAAATTTGAGCGAAGTGAATTACCTACATATCCTGTAGAATAAACTCGCCCAAAAGAATAGATAAGGCTGTCTGTAGTAACAAAATAGTTCATGGTTTGACTCGTATACATTTTTGCAACGGTCTTTCCATCCATTTCTGTTTGTATGACAGGTCTGGGAAACGCTTCACCGGCTTTCCAACGCCCGGTTCCGGATGATTGAGAACTGGAAAACCAAGATAGTCTTTTTAATTGACCTCCAAATGTTAAAATAGTCCCATCAGAAGCTCTCATATAAGTATATTCTGAATCCTCAGAACTTATTTCAACAATATTTTTCCCAACAATATTGGAGTGAGTTAACTGTACAGGTACAATAATGTCTGTTAGCGGACGACCCAAGCTTTCCTCACCATTCCTGCCCCCAAAACTAAATACAGTTCCATCAGAGGCTAATAATGTTGCTGATTCTTCATTTCCAACCACATCAATAATGGTTTTACCTTGCAAATTGCTATGCGTTATTTCTGTAGGAGTATTTACATCTACGTTTGGACCTCCCGGTGGTTCATACCCAAGAGGCCCAAGCCTAACTCCTGTACTAAAGACCTTGCCTGATTCGGTAACAAAGTAGCTTGACCCCACCCCCCCGGCTATTGCTTTTATAATGGTTTCTCCGGGAATATTCTGGTCCATACGTACAGGTGAATATGTACTTATACTATTTCCTATTCCCAAATCTCCGTTAGAATTTCTTCCATATACCCATACTTCGCTACTGTCGGTTCGTAACAAAACATGTTGTCTACCAGAGGAAATTTCCACTACCTTTTTGTTCACCATTCCATTTATCAAAGTAGGTTCTGTTATGGGATTGGTTGTGGTACCAACTCCAATAAATCCATATGGATTATCGCCTATTACAAAGACTTTTCCGGAAGCTGTTCTAAAAATACTATTCTTCTCTCCTGCCTCTACATCCACGATTGTATGCCCTTCAAAATTAGCATGTGTTATTTCTGTAAGTGTTGTATAGTTATTGCTTCCACTCAAAGCGAGTTGGTTTCTATCGTTTGATCCTATACCAAACATTCGACCATCTGCTAATAGCACTATAGCATGTTCATTGTCATATGCAGTAGCTATGTCAACCACTTTTTGACCATTTAACGAAGGATCATTTGCCAGCCCGGGAATATCAACCCGGTTAGTGTTGGATTGCCCTGCGGTGCCAAAATGGCCGCCTCCAAATGAATATAATGACCCATTTTCTGTGAGCACCAAGCTTTGATTATAGCCGGTTACTACTTTTGGAGTAGTGCTTTGCCCAAAAGCTGAAAAGCTTATTACTGTTAAAAAAAGTACCCCGAAAAAAAGCGAACGTATTGGTTTCATAATTTTTAAGAATGAAATGAATAGATGGTTTGAACATAAATTGTCCTGATTTGAATCTACTCTTTTTCACCTGCGCAAACGTGTCAACTTTCTGCGCAAACGTGCCAAAATTGAGTGAATAACTCTTTAATGCAGGTTGTGAGGACATTGTTTCGGAGACTTCGGGACAGGCTTACCCGATGTTGCTACTAAGATATTTTTGATCCCGTGCCTTTAAAAGGTGTACGGAGCTTAAGTAAGCTACACGAAATATATCTCCCCTTGAGGGGAGATGAATAAACCGGCAGTTCCCAATTTATTCTGAGGGGAGTTGCATGATTTAAAATCCAGCAACACCCTCCGTCTTACTTCAAGGGAGGATTTTATCCTAATTTCAGCTAAGCGGATGCACACCGAAACGTTCTTCATAGACTTTACGGAAGCTGGTGGAACTTTTATACCCAACAGCGTTGGCAAGTTCTTCCAGCCTCATTGTTTTATCCTGCTCGATTAGTCTGCGTGCTGTGACCAATCGAATTTCCCGGATAAATTCGGCGGGGGTCATCCCTGTTTCTAACTGAATGTTTCTATATAAAGAACTCCGACTTTGCGAAAATTTTTCAGCCAACGACTCAACCGACAAACTACTGTCCTTAATATTTTTAGAAATGTATGCCATTACTTTTTCTGATAACTTTTCTCGGCTTTGTAATGCTTTATCCGAAAGAGTGATTTCTAATGCTTTTTTCTTTTGGTAATAGCGTAGTAAATTTTGTGTTTTCAGCATCAAATGCTCTTGAACAAATGGTTTAGTGATGTAATCAACTACACCAATTCTGAGCAGATGTAATTTATCTTCCTCCAGCGCCTTTGCAGTGAGTACAATAATGGGAATATCTTTCCACTTCGGTTTTTTCATCAATACTTCAACCAGTTCCAAACCGCCCATGACAGGCATCATCAGATCTGTTATTATTATATCCGGCGTATAGGAAGAAGAAAGCAACTCAATAGCCTTTTCTCCATTTTTAGCTTCTTTGACCGGCCCAAGTTCTGATAAAATGTTACTCACATATTCTCTCATGTCCTGATTGTCTTCCACTAAAAGAATACTGTATTCGCTTTCGGTCTCAACAACAGGCTTAGCCGGGTAAAGCTGATCTTCTTCCAATGCATCTTCAACCATAGCAACTTCTTTTTCTTTCTCTTTAGAAACCGGAAGTTCCAATCTGAAACAAGCACCGTTCTTTACATCAGCATCTATAGAAAGCTCGCCGTTATGTATACGTGCCAAAGTTCGGCTGAGCTCCAGCCCCACTCCCATCCCTTCTATATATTCTGTTTCTTCTCTTTTAATTCTGTGGAAGCGCTCAAAAATAGCTTCTTGTTCATGTTCCGGTATTCCGGGGCCCGAATCATGAACTGATACCACAAATAGTTCTTCTTCTACAGATGTTTGAATAGAAATGTATCCGCCATCGGGTGTAAATTTAATGGCGTTAGAAATCAAATTATTGATCATTACTTCTACTTTTGAACGATCAGCAAATAAAACGACACCTTTAGCATCAGGCAAAAATGTAAAGGTATGTCCATAATATTCTGCCAGAGACCGAAATGATTCCACAGACACAGACACTATGCTATCTGCATAATAATACTTTCGATTCAATGTAAGCTGATGCTTATCTGCTTTAGTAAGATCAATGATTTGATCTACCATATCATGAAGTCGGTTTAAATTTCGTTTTACGATCGATAAATCTCTTTGGTGATCCTGATGAGTCACCTCTTCTGAGCGCAATAATTTATTTACCAATCCCTCACCAATTGTTAAAGGGGTTCTGAATTCATGAGATATATTAGCAAAGAAACGGTTCTGGAATTCGTTAGCGACTTCAAGATCTGAAGTTCTTTCCTGAACCTTCGCTTCAAGGGTTTCGATCAAAGCAGCATAATTACTGGCAACATTAAAAGTAAGTGCAATTGGGATGCCTGTATATGCCATCAAAATTGATATGATAAAAAGAACATGACTTTGTGAACCAAAAGCGATATAGGGCAACACATATAATAATCCCCCGCCAACAGTAAGTGCTAAGCCGGTTGCAATGATCCAGATTTTATTTTCTGAAGATTTCCTTTTTGCTTCCCAAAGTGAGTAGATCCCATATATCAAAGTTCCTGCGACTAATACAGGGTGTAAAAGATTTAACCATCCCCTGTTTATGAAAATGGAAATAACTCCAATAATTATTGAGATAAACAGAATACCGGCAAGAGTCTTCCGGGGGATCGGCAGATCAAAGATTCTGCGCAATGCTATCAAAAAGAAATACACTACAAAAATGAATGAAATAGCATAGGAAAACTCTGCAAAATATAAGTACGAATAGGTCCAGTCTGCCATCGTATCACTTAAAGTGGTAAAAGCATGAAGCAACATGAAAAAAGTGGTAAGAGAAACGTACGTATGATATTGACCTTTAAATTTTACTGCCAGATAGGTATGTATCAATACAAGAAGAGAGAGCAACATAAGTGCTCCGCCGAATATAAAAGCCCGATGCCTGCGTTGAAATATTTCGTAATCCGGATAAAGAACAAGATAAATACCGTTTTCAAACCATTGCCATGTTCTAAAGTAAGTCGGATTAGTATGATCGGAATATTGTACTAACAAAAAATTGGACCCCGGGCTGAACATGACTCCCGTTTGGACTTTGTTTACGTATCTTGACAGAACTTCTTCATCAGGATTGTCAGAAACATTGCCATTTTTAAGTATTTCAATTCCGTTAAGCCATATTGTTACGGGCTCCTGTCCGAAATAAGATAAAATCCATGGAATTCCTGCAATGGATGAATCTGCGATAAACTCAGCCTCAAACCATCCATGATTTTTCCATTTTGGATTAGATTTGAGTTCATTAAGATCAGTCAGATCAACAGAGATTGTATTACTGAGATTACGCTTCGAGTTGACTTCCTCAGGGTTATCAAACGAAAACTGCCAGCCATTCAAATCAAATAAAGTAAGATTTCCATAGCTATTGGTATCAGCGATACTGATTGTTTGAGCTATATTTACTTGAGCATGGGCTAGGCTTCCAACTATAAAAGAAGTGATAAAGATTAAGAAAATTGATTTCCCAATCGCTCTAAATTGGAAACACTGCGTTTTATAATTCAGCAATAAGCACCCCGACAAAATCTATTGAATAGTAGCTGAATGTATGATTACTTCTTATAAACAAAAAACCCCGATAAAATTAATGATCGGGGTTTTACCTCTTGTTATTATGCTCTGCGTCGGTACTAGGAATTTCAAACACAAAAAAAGCCCCTCCAATATTGAAGGGGCTTTCATTTCTTTTCAGAAGTTTATGAGGGATGATTTACATCATTCCACCCATGCCTCCCATTCCCGGCATTCCGCCACCCATACCGCCTGGCATTCCGCCGCCATTATCATCGTCATCAGATGGCTTGTCAGAAATTACAGCTTCAGTAGTTAGTAGTAATCCGGCAACAGATGCTGCGTTTTGAAGCGCTGCTCTTGTTACTTTAGTCGGATCAATTACACCGGCTTTAATTAAGTCTTCATAAACTTCGGTACGTGCGTTGTATCCGAAAGCACCTTTTCCTTCAAGAACTTTCTGTACAACAATCGCACCTTCAACTCCGGCGTTGTTTGAGATAGTTCTCAATGGAGCTTCAAGAGCTTTACGAACGATCTGGAAACCGACAGCTTCGTCATCGTTGATGCCTTTCAGTTTGTCAAGAACTTTCATTGTTCTTAAGTAAGCAACTCCACCACCAGGAACAATTCCTTCTTCCACAGCAGCACGTGTTGCATGAAGTGCATCTTCAACACGGTCTTTCTTTTCTTTCATCTCAACTTCAGAAGCTGCACCGATGTACAATACTGCAACACCGCCGCTTAATTTAGCTAAACGCTCCTGTAGTTTTTCGCGATCATAGTCAGAAGTTGTATTCTCGATCTGACCTTTGATCTGATTCACTCTTGCTTTGATGTCATCAGCTTTTCCGGAACCACCAACAATAGTAGTATTGTCTTTGTCGATAGTTACGTTGCTTGCCTGACCTAAGAAATCAAGAGTAGCGTTTTCTAATTTGTATCCACGCTCTTCAGAGATAACAGTACCACCGGTTAGGATAGCGATATCTTCAAGCATTGCTTTTCTTCTGTCACCAAAGCCCGGAGCTTTAACAGCAGCGATCTTCAATGAACCACGAAGTTTGTTAACTACTAATGTAGCCAATGCTTCACCTTCAATATCTTCAGCAATGATCAATAATGGTTTTCCTGACTGAACTACTTTTTCCAAAATCGGAAGTAGATCTTTCATCGCAGAAATTTTCTTATCGAAAATAAGGATGTATGGATCTTCAAGATCAGTTACCATTTTTTCAGAATCGGTAACGAAGTAAGGAGAAAGGTAACCACGATCGAACTGCATACCTTCTACAGTTTCTAATGTAGTTTCAATTCCTTTTGCTTCTTCAACAGTGATAACACCTGTGTTGTTGAATGTACCGTCGTCAGATTTTCCTACTTTTTCGTAAGCATCAGCAATAAGAGATCCGATCTCATCATCACCGTTTGCAGAAATAGTAGCGATCTGCTTTAATTTGTCGATGTCTTTGTCGATATCGATCTTAACATCTTTCAAACCTTCTACAATAGCGGCAACTGCTTTTTCAATCCCGCTTTTAAGGTCCATTGGGTTTGCACCCGCAGTAACATTCTTCAAACCGGCAGCAATAATTGCTTGAGCAAGTACTGTTGCAGTAGTGGTACCGTCTCCGGCATTATCGTTGGTTTTAGAAGCTACTTCTTTAACCATCTGAGCTCCCATATTCTCGATCTTGTCAGAAAGCTCAATTTCTTTAGCTACAGTAACACCATCTTTAGTGATCTTTGGTGCGCCGAATGACTTTTCAATTACAACATTTCTTCCGCGTGGTCCCAACGTAACTTTTACAGCATCGGCAAGTTTGTCGACACCTTTCTTTAGAGCGTCACGTGCTTCCACATCATAGTGAATTAACTTAGACATAGTATTCTTTTCTTTTAATTTTTGATTTTAATTCTTTGTATTTGGTCTGATGTACTTACGATAGGATTCCAACAATATCAGACTCACGCATAATCAGGTACTCTTCTCCGTCAAAACTTACTTCAGTACCGGCGTATTTACCGTAAAGAACTTTGTCGCCTTTCTTTACAGTCATATCAATTTTATTTCCGTTTTCTACTTTCCCTGCACCTACAGCTATAACTGTACCTTGCTGTGGTTTTTCTTTAGCTGTATCCGGAATGTATAGACCAGAGCTGGTTTTTTCTTCAGCTGCGTCCGCTTGTACAAGCACGCGATCGCCTAAAGGTTTAATACTAGCCATGTGTATGACTCCTCTTTATTTTGTGTTAGTAGTTAATTTGAGCAAATGCTCTTTCATTGTTTCATCAGCAACAATGCAACTACCGTACCAAATCATTCCATCATTCCGATGCTCTCTAAATGGGCTGTCAATTTTGCATATGTGGCGGGTTTCCAGTTCTCAGGTCGCAGATCATAGTCATAACCTTCGGGTTGCAGATCTCCCAGCACCGGCTTCAGCGAATTGCTGATCTTCTTTCTTCTCTGATTAAAAGCTGTTCTTACTACCGTCTTTAAATTTTTATCTGAACACTCGAGATCAGGTTGATCGAATGTTAAACGAAGCACTGAACTTTGAACTTTTGGTGGAGGACTGAAGGAGTTTGGAGATACATCGAACAGCAACTCAACTGAACTCATTAGTTGTGTTTGAACAGAAAGTATTCCATAAGCTTTGGTTGAAATGTCAGCTGCTAAGCGTTCAGCAACCTCTTTTTGCATCATTATAATGGCATCTTCAAATAGATTCCGATGTTCAAGCAAAGAAAAAAGAATTGGGCTGGTAATGTAATAAGGAAGGTTCCCTACTACATATGTTTTTCCTCCTTTAGCAATTATCTCATTCCAATCTACTTTTAAAACATCTTGTTGGTGAATGGTAATTCCTTCAACTTCAGCTTCTAAAACACTGACTGCTCGCTGGTCAACTTCTATCACATGTACATCGTCATACTTTTGAACAAGGTATTTTGTAAGAGCACCTGTTCCGGGGCCGATCTCAATAATTCGGTCTGATTTCTCTGCCTTAATAGCATCAACTATTTTATAAATGATGTTATTATCGTTTAGAAAATGTTGCCCCAGACTTTTTTTTGTTTTAAATGACATTAGATACTTTGCATGTTATGTTTCCAGGCAGAATTAATTTGTCAGAAGTTTTAAATCTGGAAACTATTATCTGTAAATTAACGAACGCTTGCTATACTTGTAAGCAAAACTAATATTTATTTATGAGTTTACTTGATAAAATCGGGTTAGGAAGGAAAAAGAGTGACATAGCTCCTCTTGTAGGAGAAAAGCTTAAAAAAGAGCAAGAGAAATATTCTTTGAAAAGGAATCCTTACCTCCGTGCTTTTATTTTTATCTGCTTTATTGGTATTTCCATTCTTTCGTTGCCTAATGCAACCATCAACTCAGGGCTTAACTATAGTGTAGGTCAACCATGGAGAGCTGAAGACTTGGTTGCTCCATATACTTTTGCTATCAATAAAACAGCCGAAGAAATCCAGAATGAAGAAGATCAGATCAGAAATACAGTTTCTCCTGTTTTTAACATTGATCCAAATGTAGAAATTGGAGTACAAACTAAGATTGATTCGTTGTACAGAAATATTCAGCCTGTTATTGAAAGTTATTACAATTGGCAGGAAAGTAAACAACAAAGATTGTCCTCCGTTTTTGATGACAGTATCCGGTTTGCTCAGGAATATGCCAATGCCGAGATACAACTTACTGAAGGTTCATGGACTGTTTTATTCGATAGCTATTACTCTGCTTTATCAAACAACCTTTCTGTTAACTCATTTATAGGAGTGCAGGTAAAGCAACAACTTGAATCTGTTGTAGAAACATTAATGAACGATGGCATTATTAACAGAACCAAAGCAAGCATTGAACAAAATGAAATTGTAATTCGGGATGTTGTAAACAGCACTGAACGTTTAGCCACAAAAGCCAGAGTTCGTGATCTCAGAGAAGCTAATGAGTTTGCTCAATTCCAGCTAAACAGAAGGTTTGAACAAAGTATAGCCCAGTTGGGGATGGAGCTTTACAATAAAGTTATTCAGTCAAACTTAATATTCAGTGAGGCCGATACTCAAACCAGGATCGAAGACCAGTTGTCAGAAATATCAACTACAAAAGGTGCGATAGCTCAAGGACAGATGATCATCCGGAAAGGAGATATTGTGACTCAACAAAGTGCAAATATTCTGGAGAGCTTATCTGAAACCAGATCTCAAAATGCCTCGATCGTCGAAAAATGGCTCCGGTTTTCAGGTGGCGTAATTGCCATCTGTATGATTTCACTGGTATTCTTTATGTATTTATTTTTGTACAGAAGGCCTATAAGTACTCATAACGGATTATTCTTCCTTGTTTTTCTTACCATGGGGCTAATTGGTTTAGCAAGTGCAATACTACTTCGATATGATATTTCAAGTATCTACGTAATTCCGGTTGCCATTGCTCCAATTATTCTCACCATTATTTTTGATTCCAGAGTAGGGATAATAGCATCTGTAACTTTAGCAGCGCTGATTGGAATGGTAAATGGTAATGATTTTGAATTTACTATAGCAACAATTTGCGCCTGTAGTATGGGGGTGTTTTCAGTTCGTGATATTAAAGACCGTTCCCAATTCTTTTTCACTACACCGGGTGTTGTCTTTATTTCATATATCATAGTAATTGGTGCTTTTTCTCTTACAAAGCTAAGTGGTTGGGAATCATTTTTTAATCAGATCTTATTTATTGCTATCAACTCGCTATTCATTCTGTTTACTTATCCCATCATTTTATTGTTCGAAAAGCTCTTTGGAATTACAACTGATTTCACTCTTCTCGAAATGAGCGACACCAACCGTCCACTGCTTAAGGAATTGATGAATAAAGCTCCCGGTACTTTTCATCACAGTTTACAAGTTGCTAACCTGTCTGAAGCTGCTGCTGCCGCCATTAAAGCAAACTCGTTATTGTGCAGAGTGGGTGCACTCTATCATGATATCGGAAAGATGATAAAACCCTCTTACTTCGTTGAAAATCAGGGTGGAGGTTCTAACGAGCATGATAAGTTAAAGCCGCAAATGAGTGCAATGATCATAAAAGCTCATGTAAGTGAAGGAGTTAAAATGGCGGAAGAAGCAGGTCTTCCAAAAACCATTATAAGCTTTATTGAGTCTCATCACGGAACATCTGTGATCAGATATTTTTATGAGAAAGCCAAAGAGGATGACAACCTTAAAGAAATGCTGAATGAAGAGCAGTTCAGATATGAAGGTCCCCTTCCATCTACAAAAGAAACCGGAATATTATTACTGGCCGATGGAATCGAAGCTGCTTCACGTGCAATGAAAAACCCGAATTACAATAAGCTCGAAAATCTGGTTAACAAAATGGTTGATGACCGTGTGGCTGAAGATCAATTGAGTAAATGCCCGTTAACTTTCCGTGATCTTAGTGTAATCAAAGAAACTTTTATCAATATTCTGGTTGGTGTATATCACGGACGAATTGAGTATCCGGAAGAGAAAAAGGAGAAGGAATCTGCAAAACAAGAGAACAACAACTCAACAACAGATGATACTTCTGAGAAAGAAGTGGAGTTGCCAAAGCAGGATTAATGGAAAAATTTAAACAGGAAGTCGATCTTTATATTCAGTTTATCAAACTAGAGAAAGGCCTTTCTGAAAACTCCATAGCATCCTACAAAAATGATATTAGCAGATATATAGACTTTCTGGTTTTTAATAAAAAAATTACCGATCTGGGCGGAGTTACACTTACTCATATAGAAGACTTTCTTGATTATCTGATCGATTCTGAATGTCTGTCAACTAGTTCTTTAGCACGAAATATTTCCAGTATCAGAAGTTTTCATGAATTTGCCACAGTTGAAGGGTTTTCTAAAGCTAATCCGGCTGAATTGATTGAACTCCCCAAAAAAGCAAAAAAATTACCGGAAGTTCTGGATGTTGTAGAAATTGAAGCTCTGCTTTCATCACCAAATACAGAAAAGCCTGCCGGTATCAGGGATAAAGCTATTCTGGAATGTTTGTATGGAACCGGCATGCGGGTAAGTGAACTCACCGGACTGGAAATGGATCGTTTGTTTTTCGAAATAGGATTCATCCGGGTTATAGGAAAAGGAAATAAGGAACGTCTGGTTCCGGTCGGTGAAGTAGCTCAGGAAGCAATTGAACATTATGTGGAACATGTCCGTCCTTTATTTTTTAAACCCAAAAAAGCCGATAAATCGAAAAACAGAGTGTTCTTAAATCAAAGAGGCGGAGCTTTAACCAGAATGAGCATATGGAATATTGTTCAAAAAGCTGCAAAAGCTGCAGACATCAAAAAACCGGTTTATCCTCACATTTTCCGGCATTCATTTGCCACACATTTATTAGAAGGCGGAGCTGACCTGCGAGCGGTACAGGAAATGCTGGGTCATGCTTCTATTTTGACCACGGAAATTTATACCCATATCGATCGTTCATTTCTGCATCAGGTACACAAAGAATTTCACCCAAGAGCATAAATATCATGAAACATATTGCAATATTATTTCTTTTTTTAATTCCTTTCTCCTCTCTATATGGACAATCGCGTTCAACCCAGATTCATGAAAATGGTTTAGTTGTTTCAGCAGAGGTATATGCTTCAGAAGTAGGAAAACAAATTCTACAACAAGGCGGAAATGCTGTTGATGCGGCTGTGGCTGTTCAATTTGCATTAGCTGTTACCCTTCCCAGAGCCGGCAATATCGGCGGCGGTGGTTTCATGGTTCTTCAATTAGCTGATGGTACTTCAACTACTTTGGATTTCAGAGAAAAAGCCCCATCCCGGGCATCCAGAACGATGTATGTAAGAGATGGTGAATTTAAACCTGAGCTAAGCTGGGAAGGTATTCTTGCCGTTGGAGTACCGGGAACAGTGGATGGAATGGTAACAGCTTTGGAAAGATATGGCCGAATGCCTTTGGAACTGGTTATTCAGCCGGCCATAGATCTTGCAAAAAACGGATATTATTTGTCTTATGTACAAGCTCGCTCGTTGAACAGTCGATTTGAAACTTTTACCAAGTACGAAGGCTCAAAAAAATACTTTACCAAAGATGATGGTGTTCCTTTCAATGAAGGAGACCTGTTTATACAAAAAGATCTGGCTGAGGTTCTTGAACAAGTAGCACGATATGGCAGAGATGGTTTCTATTCAGGTTCCGTTGCAGATGCAATTGTGAGAGAAATGCGAAAACAAGGTGGATTAATTACTCATTCCGATCTGCGAAATTACAGAAGTAAATGGAGAGAACCCGTAAAAGCCCGCTTTCAGGATTATGAACTTTCTATAATGCCGCCTCCAAGTAGCGGAAGTATTGCAGTTGCACAAATTATCGAAATGATGGACGACTATGCTCTGGCGGAACTAGGACATAATTCAGCCGACTATGTTCATTTAATGGCGGAATCAATGCGCCGTGCTTTTGCTGACCGCTCCTTTTATTTGGGCGATCCTGATTATTATGATGTTCCGAAACATGATCTGATCGATCCTAAATATAATCATGCCAGAATGATCGACTTCTCCATGGATACGATTACTCATTCTTCCTCTCTCTCTCATGGTCAGTTCTCAAACAATTACGAGACAGATGAGACCACACATTTTTCTATTATCGATAAGGATGGGAATGCAGTGGCAGTAACTACAACACTAAATGGGTCTTTCGGTAGCAAAGTAGCCGTTGATGGAGCCGGATTTCTTTTGAATAATGAGATGGATGACTTTTCAGCACAACCCGGTGAGCCTAATGCCTATGGCCTGATAGGTGGGGAAGCTAATGCAATTGAACCGGGAAAAAGAATGCTTAGCAGCATGACTCCGGCCATTGTTACTAAAGATGGTAAAGTAAGAATGATACTTGGAGCTGCCGGTGGACCCAGAATTATAACTTCAACATTGCAAAGCTTTTTAAATCTGGCTGTTTTTGGGATGAATGCTCAGGAAGCTATAGCTGCAAACAGAGTTCATCATCAATGGTTGCCTGATATCCTTTTTTATGAAAATTACGGATTGAGTCCGGATACCATTCGTTTATTAGAACAAAAAGGACATCAGCTCCGGACCATGTCAATTGCACGGGGACATATTATTTATGTAGATCAGGAAGGAAAAAAATCAAGCGGTGTAGATCCACGAGGAGATGGACACGCCGCAGGTTATTGATTTGTAATCTAAATATGGCTTAATACATTCTTCGCACTTACTGAATTATGTGAATCGTGCCAGATCACCTCTCCCTGATTCAAGACAAATATTTGGGGTGATTCATGTCTCACATTAACTTTTTCTGCAAAATTTTTTGAAACAGAACGCTCGCTGATTACATCTATTAAATGAAAATCAATATCCGGATTTTCAAGAAGTTGGGGATCATTTAAATTTCGAAGAGCGAAATAGCTTACTCCACAACTCGGGCTATGTTTGTACACTATTTGCAATCGATTAAAAGAGCTTTTTATTACAGCATTGATATCATCTTCAGTATGAATAATATTCCAGACAGTACTTTCCTCAGAAGGTGGCTCCACTCCGGTAAATGCTTTAGTTATTGTATCAAAAAAGCCCATATTCCTCTTTTTTCGTTAATATATTACAAATCAATGTATTAATGGAACTTGTAAAAGGATTCTGCCATTGTAAAGAGTATAACAAATAAATTACTTACTGATTATGGATACAAACTTAAAAGGATACTGGTTAGGTCATTCGGCATTTAAATTTATAAGCCAAAGCGGTAGCATAATTTATGTCGACCCCTTTCTTAAAGACAATCCTTCTACTCCTGAGGAATACAAAGAAATTACAGAAGCTGATTTTATACTTCTTACACACGGACACGAAGACCATGTAGGAGATACTTTAGAAATTGCAAAGAATACCGGATGTAAAGTAGTAGGTATAGTTGAGCTGATCGGTCTCTTACAAAAGAAAGGGCTAAGTGAAGAACAGGCAGTTCCTTTTAATAAAGGCGGCACGGTTCGTTTTGATGATTTTTCTGTAACTATGGTTTCAGCTAATCACAGTTCTTCTTTTGACGGGGAATACGCCGGCGACCCAGCAGGCTTGGTTCTATCCTTTGAAGATGATCTATGTATTTATCATATGGGTGATACCAATATCTTTTCTGATTTAGCTTTATATGGAGAATTATATGAACCACATGTTGTATTGGCTCCGATTGGCGATCATTTCACTATGGGACCGCAGGAAGCTGCATATGCAGTAGAAATGGTAAATCCAACTATCGCCGTTCCAATACACTATGGAACCTGGCCTCCCATCGATTCAGATCCGAATGAGTTTAAAGAAATTCTTGAGGATATTTCTGAAGTGGAAGTGATTGTAGCTACAGCAGGAAAGGATTTCTTAAACTAAGATAAATCAAATTTAAGGGACGCTGTAGTCTAGCTTTAAAATATCTTCTAATTCCAGTTTAAAATTTATAAAAGTAGAGTTTCGCTTTACATTTATGATGATATTTTTTTTATCGAACGTATTTATTTTGTCAAGCAGTTCACTTAGTGAATATTGATAAACATTTTTGTAGTCTACTTTTATAATTATATCGTCTTTTTGTAAGCCTGCTTTATCAGCGGGTGAATCCGGTCTTACTTTAGAAACCACATAAAATGGTAATTCTAAAACCGGTGTTATTATTTCCAAACCACTAATATTGTACTTAAATTTTTCCCGGAATCTTCTATTCCTTCTTATCAACATACTCTCATCTCTGTAATTGTATATTATATCAAACCTTTTTAAAAAGTCTGCTCCTAGACTTCCATTTCTAGAGCCTCTATCAATAGCCAAATCCACTGCCTCTAAATCCGGGAAAGCTAGTATCGGTTCTTTAACTTCAAAGCCCTTCAGCTCAACTTTTCTGGCTTTTCCTATCTTTCCATAAATCTCCCCACTTAATCCGCTACCTAAATAGGTTTCTATGTGGTTTGAAGGAATCACAACATTCTTTGAGATCTCCGGATACAAAAAAATTGTATGACTTGCCCCCGAGTCAATCAGTAACCTCGCATCAAGTTTAGTATTGTTACTTTGAGTAATAGTAAGATCTGCGTAAACTTTATTGTCTTGACTGTGTAAAGGTACGTACGTCCATGACTCATCATTTTTTCTTTCTAAATATTTTTCTTCAAAAGCATCCGGGTCATGTAAATAAATTTTCTTTCTTTCATAATCAGCTTCAACTATAAAGTTTTTAAATATATCATAACCTAGTAGCCCGTTGATCTGTGTTCCCATAAAGTGAGAAAGGTTAAAAGTGTCTTCCAGAAGAACCACAATAGTTTGATTCTCACCTTCAATGCCATCAAGGAAAATTTCGTTACCTCTCGAAATTAAAGCTGAAATTGAACCAGAGTTTCCAAGTCCATTTAATTCTACATCTCCCTGATAAGAAATTCTAAAACTTTGGTCACTACCCAATTCCGTGATGATGGTTCTACCTGCCCCGGTATCAAGAATAAATTTTAATTCTTCAGAGTCATTAATCCTTAAAGAAATTACAATTAGATTGTTAATCAATTCAAAAGGAACTGAAATAGTGCCTTTATATGGGTCAACGATACGGATATCTCTGTTTTCACGATCACCTTCTAAAAGTTCACGATTTCCCTGAAAAAGTTTACTTGAACATCCTACTAAAAATATAACCGCAATAAACAGAGCAACCGAGTTAAGGAAATTTTGCCTTACTTGATGTCTGAACAGATACTTACTTATTGCAGATATTTTTAGCATAACTGAAAAGTTCTTTACTCTATTTACTAAAAAAATACATCTGTACAAAACCTATTGGATTTAATCCTATCGGTTTTTAAAATTTCTCACCCAATATTCCGTAAGTATTTTCAACCTGAATGAAATACCATTCTTAAAATCTAGAACCTCTTATCCAGGTATCTGACCTTTTCCAGCTGTTTTGAAACTGTAGATTTAATTCTGAGTCATTCTTACCCTGAGCTTTTAAAGCTTGCTGGATTCCAAATAAAGACCAGCCGTTATTCGGATGATTTTCTAACTCTTCTTTATATACTTCTGTTGCACGTTCATATTCTTCTATTTCCAGTAAAAATGCTCCATACCAATGTCTTGGAGAAAATGGTATCGGTTCGGGTTCATCATACGCTAAAGAATCATAGTATTTGATTGCCTGCTTAAATGATTCTTCAGCTTTTACAAGCTTTCCCCTAGACCATAAAATTTCTCCTTCTAAAATATATCCTACTGTACTCAACAGATTTTCTGCGGAATGAAACCTGAATCTCGCTGAAGAAGATGACGCTTCTTCTAAAATTTTTTCTTTCATCTCCGTTGCTTTCTCTTCATCACCACTTTTTAAAGAAGCATATCCCTGTGCAAAATCCCACATTCCACCATGAATGGAATGAGAGGGTCTTTTTTCAATAGCCGGTACTTCATCAAATCTTCCAAATCGGATCAATGTCAGTACATGATACATGTTATTTCCGGTTAGTTTTGCGTAATCCTTCCCTGCTTGTATTGCTACTGCTCCTTGTCCGTCCATACTTGCAGCAAAAGCAAGCATATGAAGATTATGAGAAGGATAAATTGCAAACCCTTCCCCAACCGAAGCTTTCATATCAGAATGCCAAGCCATGATATTTGCAGTCACAGCATCTCCCCAACGTCCGATTTCATTCCATGTATGCGAAGGCATATGATTTATATGACTGGCTCCCGGAATTGAGGTCCCAATATATTCAGCGCATGGTTCAGCCCATTCAGGATTTTGAGTTGATTCTGTTGCATGGATGTACAAATGACAAGCTCCCGGATGTTTGATATCTGTTTCTAAGATCTCTTCCAGCACCGAATGGAGTTTTTCCACATCAGGATCATTTACATCTCTGGTTCCTCTTCTGGGCTCTAGTAAAAACAAAGATTCAGCATACAAAGTAGCTATATCAAGATCATTCGGATATTTGCGAGACAAATCCGCCATTCTTTTTGAGTAAATAGTGTCCTGAACCGCTCTGTTTTCCCTGTCATAATCTTTAATATATCTAACCGAAAAGGCTTTTATAAGATCTTTTTCTTTTTCACTTCCGTTATTCTGAGAAATGTCAATAGCTTCCTGAATTTTCTCATAAGCTCTGGGAGCCTCAGCATCGGTCATCGCACCATTCAGATACGATCCCCACGCCCATGCTTCTCCCCAATAACAAACTGCGCAATCAGGATCAGCTTTTTGAGCTTCCCTAAAGGAACGGGCTGCATCAACTTTTGTGAATGCATACATCATCTGAAAACCCTGATTGAAATAGGCTTGAGCTTTTTCGTTCCCGGATGAGATCGGATATTCAAAATCTCCCAAAGCGACATCAAAAAGAGGAATCGATTCATCAAAACTAGAAGGATAATTTACATCCTGAGACATCACGATAATCGGAAAGACAGAAATCAACATTAAAAGAATAACTTTTCTCATAGCAAAAATTTAGAATGACATTTACAGATTATAATAGATAAACACCTTCTAAAAAGTAAATGTTTGTACCCTGACATTTGACCCTATGTTGTATATCTTCAGACAAAACTAATTTTTTAAACAAACTTCAATGGCTGATCTGATAGGTGTTTTTGCTTTAATTGTAGGACTTGAGCTCGTTCTGGGTGTTGATAATATTCTTGTTATTACAATCCTTGTAAGTCGGCTTGAGGAAAAATACCAACAACGCGCAAGAGTAATAGGGCTTGTTCTTGCCATGGTTGCACGAATTGTTTTACTCTTTTTACTCCTTCAGCTTACCGAACTAACGAACCCAATTGTGATGGGTTTATCCGTCAGAGATCTGATACTAATTTCCGGTGGTTTGTTTCTACTCTATAAAGCCGTTAAAGAAATTCACAATACAATTGAACTAAAAGACGAACATGACGCAGCTAAAAATGTCAAGGACTCATTCAGCTCGGTAATTACACAAATTGTATTGCTGGATATGGTTTTCTCCGTTGATTCTGTAATAACAGCAATCGGCTTAACGGATGTAGTCTGGGTTATTGTTACAGCAGTGATCTTAGCATTTGTTGTGATCTTAATTTTTGCTAAACCAATTGGTGAATTCATTCTGGATAACCCCGCTTTAAAAATTCTTGCGCTCTCATTTTTGATCACCATTGGAATAACTATTTTTATGGAAGGCTTGCACAAAGAAGTCCCTAAAGCGTATATCTACCTGCCCATGGGCTTTGCTCTATTTGTGGAACTGCTTCAAATGCGGTATTCGAAAAATAAACAAGATTATAATCAGGAACTCAAAGACAAACTTCCTGATTAAGTATTATTGATCAGAAAATTGTCCGGCATAGATTTCAGCCGATGAGCAAACTTTTACTTTTTTAAAGAACGCACATCAGTATAATTCTTCAAATACTAACCATCACTTTTACCCATGAGATTCTTTTTAATTCCTGTTCTGTTTCTTCTAATTCAATGCCAATCGCAACCTTACGAATTCAACGAAGATAATTCTTCTGAAATTCTCAGAACTTTAAGCTCTGATGATATGCGGGGACGACAAGCTTTTACTCCTGACATCGACAAGGCAGCTGATTATATAAGCGACAAGTTTAACCAAATGGATCTGGATAAACTTGATAGTGAATCTGATTATCTACAAAACTTTGAAGTTCTGTCTATAAAAATAAAAAGTGCTGACATCGAAGTTGGAGGAACTCAGGTAAGCCCAACTGACTTTTTTATCCTTGGTGATACTTCAACTATAGAATGGGCTGAGACCAACCAAATTGAAACTATGCAAATTGCTAAGGGTGAGAACTTTCAGCAAAGATTTAACGAGATACGTGAAAATACTGCTGAAGCTTTTGTTTATGTAGACGAAAGTCATGAAGCAATTTTCAGACGATACCAACCTTTTTTCTCCAGAGCATCCAGAACGTTCCCAGATGATCAGTCTCCAAATAAGATCTTTGTACTATCGTCGAAATCTTCAGAAACTGCATTTAATGCATATATCACAAAAGAGACTGAGCGCCTTGAACTCGCCAATGTTGTTGGCAAGATTGAAGGAAATCGAAAAGATGAATATGTGGTTTTTTCAGCTCATTATGATCATATCGGTGTGAGACAGCCAAATGCTGCAAATGCAGATTCTATTGCGAACGGTGCAAACGATAACGCATCGGGAACCACAGCTGTGATAGAATTGGCTAAGTATTTTAAAAGTAAGGGTACTCCTGAAAGAACTTTATTATTTGTTGCTTTCACTGCCGAAGAATCAGGTGGTTATGGTTCTCAATATTTTTCCAAACAACTAGAACCTGAACAGATCATGGCAATGTTTAATATCGAAATGATCGGAAAACCGGCAGTTGAAGGACCAAACACTGCCTGGATAACCGGATTTGAAAAATCGAGTTTTGGAGAGCTGTTGCAAAAAAGTGCAGAAGGCACAATTTACGAATTTTATCCGGATCCTTACCCGAATCAGAACCTTTTTTATCGTTCAGATAATGCCACTTTAGCAAGATTAGGAGTTCCTGCTCATACAATAAGTACAACTCCAATTGATGTAGATCCCGATTATCATCAGGTTTCTGATGAATTTGAAACGATTGATATTGCTCATTTAACGAATACAATTCGTGCTATTTCACAGGCAGCCGTAGGTATAGTTTCAGGTCAGGATACTCCAACCAGAGTAGATGCTTCTCAATTAAACTAGACTTTATCCTTTCAAAAAAGTAAAATGAGGCTTTCGTAACTTAATGATACTACAATGAAAGCTTCATTTTCTTTATTCCTTTTTTCTCTCCTCTCAATAAGCTTGTTTGCGCAGGGTTATGCAATTCAACAACTGGAAAACTCACCTAGACACCACGAATGGGTTGAAATTCAGTCAAGTGGCAGAACAATGCACAACTTTGTGGCTTTCCCTGAAAGATCTGACAAAGCTCCTGTTTTCATTGTTATTCATGAAAATCGTGGGTTAAATGACTGGGCCAGAAGCTTTGCAGATCAGTTAGCAGAAAAAGGGTTTATTGCTATAGCTCCGGACATTATATCCAATACTGTTGATGGAATTGAAAAAACCAGTGACTTTGAAACTTCTGATGCGGCACGTTCTGCAATTTATGCTTTGGATGCTGATAATGTGACCCAAGATTTAAAATCTGTTTTAAAGTATGCCAAATCTATAGAAGCAGGGAATGGAGAGGTTTATGTAGTAGGATTTTGTTGGGGTGGTTCACAATCATTTCGCTTTGCAACCAATGCAGGCGATGAGATCGAAGCTGCTTTGGTTTTTTATGGCACAGGGCCTCAGGAAGCTGAAGCTTACTCAGCTATTGAAGTGCCGGTTTTTGGTTTTTATGGCGGAGCAGATAACAGAGTAAATGCCACTATCGAAAATTCAGAAGAAGCCATGAATTCTTATGATAAAATATATAACTATGAGATCTATGAAGGTGCAGGTCATGCATATATGAGACGTGGAGATGATCCTGAAGCCTCTGAGGACGATCCAAATGTAAAAGCCAGAAATGCTTCCTGGGAAAGGTTGATGAACATTGTAAAGGATAATTGAATTGAAATCCAGAGATCAAATAGAGTTGGAAATTCATCAGGCGTTCGATGAAGTGATCAACTTTATTCGGCAACAGGATGACTCTCTGTTTGATCGCCCAAAAGCAGAAGGAAAGTGGAGTACAGGTCAACAACTTGATCATTTGATCAAAAGCGTAAAACCACTTAGCACGGGAATGGGGTTGCCAAAGTTCTTACTGAAATTTCGGTTCGGGATCAGAAACAGGCCTGAAAGAACTTTTGATGAACTGGTTAGCAAATACCAACAAAAACTGGAAGAAGGCGGACAGGCAAGCTCTGCTTTTATTCCACCTGAAATTTCTACAAAACAGAAAGATCAACTTTTGGCAAACTACGAAAAAGAAAAAATAAAGCTTGTTAAGGTGCTTCAAAAATGGTCTGAAAAGCAATTAAGTACAAATGTTGCCCCACATCCTCTATTAGGAAAATGTACGGTTCGTGAGTTGTTGTATTTTACTATTCATCACAACTATCATCACCTGGAAAGCATTAAAGATATTCCTTAATTCTTTTTTTTTGGGGATTTTATAGTTAATTGGAATTGGGCTTGTTTGGTTTTCTGATAAAGGGATCAAATAATTAACAACTTAAAATAAAGTGAAGATTAAATTCCTTCGTTTTATTTAATCTACTACTTCCTCAAGAAATTATTCCTCTAACTTTCAAAGGTATAATCTGAAAATTACCAACTCTGGGATGTCCTCTAATCAGTTTCTCTTCTTCGATCAAATTTACTGAGGACAAAACCGATATAGTTTATTGATCTGCAATTCTTGTTTTCGAAACCTGACCCCACCACATGTTTATGTGGTTTTATTTCAATCACTTGAAATTAAATCTGAAATTCAACTTTTTAGAAATAATCGATTTCATTGAATATGAAATTCATTGGGTTTAAAAATAATTTTAATTCGGGTACAATCATGAAACATTCAAAGATATTCATACCATTTCTTCTATGCCTTATTTTAAGTGTAGACAGTTTTTCTCAGCAAATAAGCACATCCTTTAGTGGATCAAGGGAATATGTAAAAGCAGATTCTTTGCTATATATATCCGGCAATAGTCAGATCAGTGTTTTTAAAATCCAACAGAATGGTTCTGCATTTCCTATTGGTGAACCAATTTTTCAACAGATTTATAACTCTTCTGTTTCTGAGCCTTTAAACGGTTATGTTTTTTATTCTGGAGATAATGGATTTGTTGCAAAAATAGAAGTTTCTGATGCAATAAGTGAATCTGGAGAAAACCTTTTTGATTATCAAGTTGTTCAGTTTCCCTTCGATGTAGATCTAACTGATATCGAATTAGTTGGAACAAGGTTAATAGTTGCCGGTGTGGATGGTTTTTTTGCCTATTCAGATGATGAAGGACAAAGCTGGAATAAGATCCGTATCGGTACCACTGCCCATCTTACAAATATTATTGAAGGCTTTAACAAGCTCTATGTAACTGGTCATAACGGAAACCTTTTCATATCTGATAATAACGGAGAAAGTTGGACCAAATCCATAACCAAAACCGACCGGGACATTCATGATTTATATATCCTCAGCGATGGAACGGGTTATGCAGTTGGAAGTAATGGAATAGTACTTTATACCACAGATGAAGGCCAAAATTGGGAACAAATTAGAAACTTTGGATTATACACTGATTTAAGAACTATCGATTTCTATAACGACGAATACGGTGTTTTAGCAGGTGAAAGCGGAATAGCTTACATGACGACTGACGGAGGAGAAACATGGGGTTCTTTTGTCCAGTCGTCTACTGATAATCTACTCAACGTAGACATGATCAATCCTTTTGTAATTGAATTCGCTCATAATACTGGTATCTATACGGAAGAGATTCCTTTAGAGGATGTAATTTATGATGCAATGGTTGGTTTATGGCAGTCAATGGTGAATACAGATAATATTGGATTACTTGTTGGTTCTGACTGGTCTACCTCGTCATGGGGAAATTTTGGAATGAGATTATTGGGTGGAGAGCCCAGAACCAGTTATCCGAATGATATCTCACAAAGCTCTGATATTAGAGGGATAAGCGAACGACCTTGGGACGGAGCTTATACAGCTATTGTACAAGCAAAAGAAGGCATGGAAAATGTAACATCCGAATGGTCTACTCTCGATCAAAGCGAAATAGATCTTTATATAGCTCTATCTAATTTTACTCAAGGACTTGCATATGCTCAGCTTGGATTAAAATTTGATCAGGCTGAAATTTATGGTGAAGATATTCTAAGTACAGCTAAAGCCGTTCCGATTAAGAGAACAGGATTAGGCTTTACACCTGGTCTGACTCCACAATACGCTAACGAAATCTTACAACCTGATGGTAAAAGCAATAATAAGGTCTCGAACAGGATTCCTGCTTTATTCGCCAATAACAATATAGAATTATCGACTAGCACTTCTTTCGCTCCTTACAGCGATGTAATTGATGTAGCCAAAGCAAAGCTTCAAGATGCAATTTCAGCCTTTAATTCCTCTGGTTTAACTATGCCTGATGGCTTTATTAACGGGTTTGGTGGAATATCCAACACAGAATTCTCCAACATGGTACATACCTTAATTGCCGAACTTGAGGTCATGAAAGCCCGAACGGCTTCCGAAAATAATACTGGAGTTGACTGGAATGAAATCATGACATTAACTAGCAATGGAACTACAAAAGATTATCACCCTCAAGGGGATGATTCTTTCTGGTTTAGCTATGTATTACTTTATCATAATTTAGATAATTGGTTAAGAGTAGATCAAAAAAATATAAATTTATTAGACCCTTCTCAGCCTTCTTCTTATCCACAAGATGGATCGGATCCCGGGATAGCTTCTTCAGATGATAATAGATTTTCTACCGATTTTACTTATTCTGGAGTTGCCCCATTCCGACCTGAAAGGGGTTACTATTTCTTTGGAAACTACACATGGACTAAGTACCCTGAACATAGCTTTTTTGAAGGAGCCTTTGGTCCTATGCCCTTCATCTTTAAAGCTTCAAACAATCTGTTAAGAGCCGAAGCAATAGTAAGAACAGGTGGCGATAAAACAGAAGCGGCCAATCTTATTAATTTAACAAGATCAGATAATGGCGGATTACCAATGTTATCAGGTTCTGAAACTGATCAGGAAATACTTGATGCCATTTATTACGAATGGATGATTGAAGTTGGCCCAACAGGAAATGGTCCAATCGCATGGTACAATAATCGTCGTTTCGATGAGCTTCAAGAAGGCAGCCTTACTCAGCTTCCGGTACCTGCCAGTATACTTATAGAAAATGGAATGGAAGTATATACCTTTGGAGGAGATCAAGAAGCAAATCTTGACTTTTTTGTATATCAGCCTTCTGATGATACTACATTTGTATCTCTTGAGCCCACTATTAAGTGGCACAGTGATGCTGATGCCGCTTCTTATAATTTGACGTTTATAAACGGTCCAAGTGCTGCCGACGAAGTCCTGTTTGAGAAAGAAGGGCTCACTGAAACAAGCTATACTTTAACAGAAGCAGATGCAGAACTGGATTATTTTACAGAGTATTCTGTAATTGTTTCAGCCCTTGATAGTAATGGAGAAATATATCTATCAAGTAATGCGACTTCGTTTACAACTATAGATACATTAACGAATGCGCCTGAGTTAGTAAATCCCTCCAATAATGTCATAAATACACCCAACCGGATTACTTTCTTTTGGGAAATGGATATTGGAAATGCCCGATCTATGCAATTTGGTTTTACTGAAAATGATTTTAATCATCTTCAAATAAGTACCTCTACTGACTTTAACTCAACTGTAATTGATACTTTAATTGCAGGAACAGGCGTCTATTTTTGGACTCATACAACCACAATCTCAGGTCTCGAATATGATACTCAATACTATTGGAGAATGGCTTCTGTAAATGAAGCCGGACAATCTGATTGGTCTCAAACATTTAACTTCACAACTATGCCCGAAAATAATGAAGGAATTCTACAGCTTGTTTCTCCGGCTAATGAAGGAAATGATGTTAGTATTCCTGTAGAGTTTGAATGGACGGCTTCTTCTAGTGCGATTGGTTATGAGCTACAGGCTTCATTTGATACAGGTTTCAAACAATCTATAACAGTTTCAGGAATTGGAGATACTACTGCGACGACTATCTCTCACATACTCCCGGATACAACTTATTATTGGAGAATGAGACCCATATATGTTAGTGGGAACGGAGATTGGACAGTAGTTCAAAGTTTTACAACAGAATTACCAATACCGGATACTCCATCCTGGGAGCCTGCAAATGGAGCGATTGTTGAATCTTCTGCAGTTCAATTTACATGGGGGGAAAGCAGCTTTGCTCAATCTTATAATATTCAGGTTTCGGATAACAATGATTTCTCAAATATTATAGCCCAAGCTTCCGAATTAAGTGAAACTGGTTTTGAACTTAAAGACCTGGAAACAGGAACTTATTACTGGAGAATATCGGCTACCAATGCTTCCGGAACAAGTGATTGGTCAGAACATTTAAGTTTTCAAGTTAACCTCGGCATTTCTAATGAATCTGATGGAAATCTTCCCAAGAACTTTACTTTAAAACAAAACTATCCAAACCCATTCAATCCTACTACAACTATTGAATATGGAGTTCCTGTAAATGCAGAAGTTCAACTTACAGTATTTAATATGCTTGGTCAAAGTGTCACAACTCTTGTTTCTGAAAAGAAATCCCCTGGCGTTTATACCGTTTCATTCGATGCCAGCTCACTCTCAAGTGGTATTTACATATATGTATTAAAAGCAGGGAATTTTACTGAAACAAGAAAACTAACATTGATTAAATAAGTTTATAAACCAAAATTCGGGAGTAAAAAGAGCCTTCCTATTTCAAGCAGGCTCTTTTATATTCGAACTTGAATAAAGTTTTATTTATCGCCTCAATTCTTAAATAAAATCTTTCACTTCTTTGAATTTGATAGTTCCATTTATTGGCACTTGAGCAATTCGGTTTAAATGAATGTCTAAAATTTTACCGATTCTCGGATAGCCACCCACCGTTTGCCCGTCTTTCATCAAAATAATGGGCAAACCATTTGGTGGAAGTTGTATGATTCCCGGTATTACTCCCGAGGATTTCATATCAACCTGATTCATCGCAATGGGCTTTTCTGATTCCAATCTTATACCCATTCGGTTACTTTTCGAACTTACCCTGAAAGACGAATTCAAAAATCTATCTTTCTCCTGATCATTCAATTGATCCCATTCCGGTCCGGGTATAAATTCAATGGTTCTTTTAGAACTGTAATAAGGAATCTCATCATTTTGTAATGTTCGGGTCTCTAAGCTTTCCGAAATTTCCTGCCAGCTTATCTGATCACCTTTTTTCAACTGAGTTCCATTCAGGCCTCCAAATTTCCCCAATGTAAAAGTGGAACAGCTACCCATAACTTTATCAATATCCCAACTACCTCTTATCGCCACATAAGCCCGACATCCTTTTTTGGCGAATCCCAATTCCAGTGTTTCTCCAGCTCTGACCTTAACAGAAGTGTTCATTTCTATTCCGTTATCGTTAATACCGGGATTCATTAAAGCCCCTGTTATCGCTATAGTGGCATCAGTATTAAATTGATACTTCCCTCCCTTTAATGTGCATTCCAGAACCGGTGCATTTTCAGAATTTCCCGCTAAGAAATTAGCTTTTTTATATGCAGAGATATCCATTACTCCGGAAGCAGGAACTCCAAATTTTCTATATCCTGATCTTCCTTTGTCTTGTATAGTAGTGAACAAGCCTCCATCCAGTACAGTAAGTTTACCCATTTCTATTCTCCCGGGTTTCAAATTCCGTTTTGGTTATTCGGACAAACTTTACTTTGTCACCGAGTCTAAACTGTGTTGGAGGCTCAGAAGTTATATCAAAAAAAGAAGATGGAGATCTGCCAATAATTTGCCATCCTCCAGGACTTTCAAGAGAGTAAATTCCGGTTTGATGTCCTCCAATCCCGACAGATCCTGCCGGTATTTTTGTTCTGGGATTTTCTTTTCTTGAAACTGAAATACGATCATCCAGCCCATCCAGAAATATAAACCCGGGCAGAAAACCCATCATAGCAATTGTGTATTCCTGCGAAGAATGAATGGAAATTATCTCTTCTTTTGTAAGTCCGGTTTTGGTTTCCATCTCCTTCCAATCCATTCCCAATTCATAACAAACATTTATTTCATGAGTTTTCGAATTTAACTCGGACTCAATATTTTTTGTCTCAAGGCCGGAAAGAACTTCTTTAGCATTGATATCAGAAGAGCTAAAAATAACAGTCAGCGATTCATATGCAGGAATCACATCTGTTAATCCTTGTATTTCCGAAAATTCTAAAAGAAAAGCAGCTTGATGTATAACATCTAATAATCCTTTCTCTGCATTTGGCTGCAGTAGCCAGGTAGTTTCACCCATCCTGAAAACAGTCCAGGAAATCCCATTAAGTTGCAGTGATCCTAACTCCATGATTTTTTAGAAATTGATGAATATTTCTGGCCAGCTCCTCGGAACCTTTTGTGTCGCTGTGTAAACAAATAGTTTCAGCCTTGATAGGTAACTCCTTGCCTGAGTATGCGATAACCTTTTCTTCGATCACCATTTTAAAAATTTGTGTCAATACTTCTTCTTTTTTATGAAGAACGGCCCCTTCTTGTCCGCGAGATCGTAATCTTAAGTCATCTTCATACGCGCGATCTGCAAATACTTCAGCGCAAAATTTCAGCTCATTCTTCAGAGCTGCTTTTTCGAACTCTGATCCTGATTGTCCATAAACAACAACATCCAGACTCAATTCTTTGATAGCTTCAGCTACCGTTTTAGCAATGTCTCTGTATGCTGAAGCCGCATTATATAATGCTCCGTGGGGTTTTATGTGATGAAGCTCCACTCCTTCTCTGTCTGCAATTTCTTTTAAGCTTAGTATTTGGTCTTTGATACTGTTCTTAAGTCGATCCTGGCTCATTTCGAGCTGTCTTCGCCCAAACCCTGCCCGGTCCGGATAAGAAGGATGTGCTCCTACCTTCACTTTATTTTTTTTAGCTAGAATTACTGTCCATCGCATACTGATTTCATCACCAATATGGCCACCACAAGCAATATTACACGATGAAATGTAAGGCATAATAGCTTTATCAAGATCAGGACCATCTTCTGATATCCATTCTCCCAGATCACAATTTAAATCGATGCTTGTTTTCATAAGAACTGAAATACACTATTTAAACTTCTGAAGCCAACCAATAACGCCACTAAAACTACTACGAGACCCAAAATATTCTGAATGGTTGTATTCACATAATCCCCCAACACTTTCTTTTGATTTACGATATACATCAAAAATATTGCTACCATTGGAAGTAATATTCCATTGGCTACCTGAGCAAACTGGATAATGCTTACAGGACTAAAACTCAGCATTGAAAACAAAACGCCAATAGCCAGAATGATAATCCAGACTGCTTTGAATTTTGGATGCTTCATATCTATTTCCCAACCCAGAATTCCTTTTGCTGCAAATGCCGCTGCCAGTGGTGCTGTTATAGCAGACGAGATTCCTGCAGCCACCAAACCCAATCCTAAAAAGCCTTTTGCCCAACTGCCCAGTAATGGCTCAAGCTGTACAGCCATATCAGCGGCGTTCTTGATTTCTGAACCTGAACTTCCTGATGCCGCACTTGTTATCACAATACACATAGAAATAATTCCACCTAAAATAATGGCAACCATATTTTCTTTTCTCAAATCCGAAAGCTGACCGGTTTCGGAATATTTTTGTTGTACGGATGACGCATGCAGAAACAGATTATATGGAACTACTGTCGTTCCTATTAAAGCCATAACCAATAGAATCTCGTCGGCTGAAACAGTTGGAATAAATAACCCTTTAACTACTTCTGAAAGATCAGGAGCGATCATAATTGCTGTTGCCAGAAACACCACACTCATTACTACAACCAGACCGACCAAAAAATTCTGAATTCGCTTAAAATTTCCTGAATAGAGTAACCAAAAGGCAATCCCGCCTATAATCAGTGGAACTAATCTGATTTCTACTCCTTCTATTATAATATTTACAGCAGGTAAAACTTCGTTCCAACCAAGAACAGCGCCGGATATATTTCCTCCTTCATATGCTGCATTACCAATTACAATTGCACCCAAAACCAATGTGATCCCTAAGATTCTTAATAACGGGTTTTGCAGTTCGCCACGAATTGCTTCGCCGAATCCCTTTTGAGTTATTAAACCCAAGCGGGCGGTCATTTCCTGTAAAACAATGGTCGCTATCACCGAAAAAAGTAATGCCCAAAGCAACGTATAGCCCGAATTTACTCCTGCGAGAGTGCATACGGTAACCGTTCCGGGACCGATGAAAGCCGCTGTAACTAAAGTACTTGGACCAAAATATTTTTTAACTTGCAATTTCATGGTTAAGAATATAGAATGTACCGTTTACAATCACGAATTCAGATCAAAGATTCTTATGGCTAAAGCAAACAACAAAACTGTACCAACTCAACTTAAGGTACAGGATTACCTGAATGCTATTGAAGATCCTCAAAGAAAAGAAGATTGTATCAGAATTCATGATATGATGAAAGAAATTACAGCGAGAGAACCAAAAATGTGGGGAACTTCCATCGTTGGCTTTGGAACCTATCATTACAAATACGAAAGCGGCCGTGAAGGTAATATGCTTATGACGGGCTTTTCGAACAGGAAGCAGTCTATTACTTTATATATACTTGGCGGATTAAAGAAAAGAGAGGAACTTTTATACAAACTCGGACCTTATAAAACCGGAAAGTCATGTTTATATATAAAACGTTTATCAGACATTGATATTAATGTGCTTGCTGAAATGATTACAGAGGATTTTGATCACGTCCGAAAAAAATATGAAGTTATTGATTAATGTGAGTTATTATTCTAAACTTTTGAATACAAATATCGTCTAAATCATCAATTTTAAATTCTTCAATGAACCATTCTTAACTGAGTAATGACTCTCAACGATTTCACTAAACAGACGCTGGAATTCCCTGATGATTACGAAGGAAAAGTAATTGCTACTTTGATTCGTTCTAACGAAAACATCAAGGGAAGAAAGTCAGTGCTCTATATTCATGGTTTTAATGATTATTTTTTTCATCCCCATTTAGCTGAAGGGTTTCATAAAAACGATTACAATTTCTTTGCACTTGATCTTAGGAAATACGGGCGATCACTTCTCCCGCATCAGCATCCTAACTATTGCAAAGATATATCAGAATATTACGAAGAGATTACAGAGTCTCTCAACATCATACACAAAGAGAATGGAAATGAAGTTGTGATACTTGGTCACTCTACCGGTGGTTTGATTGCAAGCATGTATGCGAATTTTGGTGAAAAAAGTGATTTGATTTCTGCATTGATTTTGAACTCCCCTTTTTTCGAGTTCAACCTTTCTAAAGCAGAACGAGATATAAATCTGTTTTTTGCCCGGATAATTTCTTTTTTTATGCCCTATGCTAATAAAAGTAAACCTTTATCAAGTTTATATAACCGAAGTTTGCTGAAATCATATTATGGAGAATGGGAATTCAATGAAAACTGGAAACCCGAACGTGGTTTCCCGGCATATTTTAAGTGGTTGATTGCTGTTTTTAATGCTCAGCAAAAAGTGAGATCAGCATCAGATATTTCAAAACCGATATTGGTTATGCATTCTACACGATCTGATAAAGCTAAAAAGTGGTCTCCTGAGGTTCTGGGAATGGATATGGTATTAAATGTTGAAGACATAAAAGAAACTGGAAAGAAATTGGGAAAAAAAGTTACCTTCATCCCTGTGGAAAATGCAATCCACGATATTTTTCTATCTAAAAAAGAGGTTCGTGAAAAGGCCTTTAATGAAATGATTAACTGGTTAAATAAGACGATTAAATAATCACTATGGAAAACAGTATAGTTTTTGAAACTACAATCGATGCATCTGCAGAAAAAGTTTGGGAAACACTTACAAATCCCGATAAAATTGAACAATATATGTTTGGCTCTCGTTGCGACAGCAACTGGACTCCGGGAAGTAAAGCCAACTATTATATCAAACAAGACGAAAAAGAGATTACTGTTGTAAAAGGAGAGGTAATTCGATCCGTTCCTAACAAACTATTGGAACACACGCTTTTTCCTGCTAATTCAGGAATCGAAGATACTTTGGAAAACTATCTTGTGATCATTTATGAAATGGAAGAAGAAGATGGCAAAACTGAATTAACCATCACTCAAAAAGGCTATAAATACGTAGAAAATGGTCAGGAACGATACATCGATACTCAAAAAGGTTGGAAAGCAGTTCTCCCTAAATTAAAGGAAACTGCCGAAAAAGCGTGAGTCAGGAACAACCTAATAATCCTCTGCATGGTGTAAAATTAGCCCAAATTGTAGAGGATTTGGTCGACTTTTACGGGTGGGAGCAGTTGAGCTTTCACGTTGACATAAATTGTTTTAAAAACGACCCAAGTATAAAATCCAGCCTTAAATTTTTACGCCGACATCAATGGGCTAGAGATCAGGTTGAAGAACTATGGGTTGATGTTTATGGGAATTAGATCGCGATCTTTATAATTACCGGAAAATGATCTGAACCGATATCAGCGCCTACCCTTCTGTCTGTCACTTCTATTTCTTTACTGACCAGTACATGATCAATAGCTACAGAAATAAACGGAATTTGTGCGTTCCAACTTGGCTGTAAACCGAAGCCCAGTCTTGAATCTCTCAGGCTCGTTCCCGCAGTAATTCTGCTAAAATTGGGAGAAAAGCTGGTTGTATTCAGGTCTCCTATCAAAACCGTTCTACCATTTAGAGTTTTAACCATTTCGTTTAGGTTTGTAAACTGCTCATTCCGGTAATCGAAATAATCGGTTCCAATTGGTGGCAAAGGATGAGTAGCGATCAATTGTGTTTTTTTACCATTCTTGTTTATTCTAAAATAAAATGATGGAACGCCACTATTCGACAGAATTATCTTTTCCGGATCTATTAACTCTACCTTACTCAGCACTACTAATCCAAAGTTATCTTCTCTTATTTCTGTTAGCTTAAATGGGAACGTTGGTCCTAAAGAAGACAGATAAGTTTCCCATTTTTGATTTACTTCTTGTAAAACAATTAAATCGGGGTCTTCATTTATGATAAAGTCTAAAACTTCAACAGAATTGTTATTTGATGATAATAGATTTATAGAAAGGATCTTGATATCAGTTACTGAATCGGCTTTATCTATCGGGACATAATATTTAACCAACCCAATTCCGCTAAGTAAAAAGAAAACCAATCCTGCTATTGCTTCCTTTTTCATTTTCAAACTTAAAGCCCCGACTCCTAAAAACATAAAATAGAAGCAGTAATAAACTCTGAAATGTGAAAACCCGTCTAAGACCCAATGATATTTTCCTAAGAAGCCTAAAAGAAAAGGAAGCAGACCTAAAACAAACATCCCCCAAAACACTTTTGCTTTCAATACAGCTTCTCCATTTTTTCGTCGTACTTCTCAACTAACTCACCCCAATCGTATTTCTTAACTATGCTTTGGTAATCTACCTGACGAATTCCCATTACACTTTCGATGGCAGTTTCTAATCGGGCTGGAAGTTCTCCTTCTTCATATAAAAATTCTCTGTCCAGCTCTTCCGGTAAATGTTCAGGATACGCTAATCGATTAGGCAACAATGGAAAACAATCACAATACATCGCTTCGATCACACTTCCTCCAAAAAAATCCTGATTTGAAGTTACAGGAAGAATATCCGCGCGCCAGAGCCATTTCGCGTATTCCTCAAAAGAATCAGCATAAGCCCAATGTAAAATCTCATCTTTGAGTTTTTCTTTTGCTTCATCAAATATTGGAGGGTTTACATCATTTTGTTCTCCCAGCACAACCAATTTGAATGCGACCTCTTTTTCCTTTAACTCAAATAAGGTCTCGAAAAATTCTTCCGGGTTTTTGTCATACTCCCATCTGTGATTCCATAAAATGGTAGCCTCGGATTGTTTTTCTCTATCTGATGAACGGAAATCTTCAAATCTTTTCAGATCTAATCCTAAATGCAGTACTTCACTTTTCTCTCTGATAACTTCGATATTATCTCTTTCTCTCTTATCCGGAAACTGTTTTAAGAATTTGGGTAAAGCTCCCAAAAAAGAATCCATATGATATTTAGAATTGAAGAACACTTTATCAGCAGCAAGTGCTGAAGCGTAATTGATAAAGGAATAGTGGTTATTTCGCTTCTTCTTTACATCTCTGTCCTGTGGCGACCATGGATAAGTCAACTGGTTTTCATGAAAGTACATGGCTACCGGAATGTTTGCCGATCTCTTTCTGGTCAGAGAAAGAAAAGTAGTCAAGTCCAGCATTGAAGTAGCGAGAATTAAATCGGGAGAATCTTCTAATTCATTGAATTCTTTTGCTAAAGAAATCGCACCACCGTGCATTCGCCACTTCCAGTGTCTACCGGGCAAACTAAGAATTTGTATGTTGTGCTTAGAATGTTTCTGTAACCCTTCCGCCCATTGCTTATGAGATCCGGAGAAAAAAGGTTCAAGGAGTGTGATTTTTATTCCTTCCATTTACTAAACTAATTGAGTAAATTTACTCATTCCATTGAGTAATTCGTTATTATGATTTATAGAGCTGAGAAAAATATCCTCCAAAACAGAATTTTAAATGAGCCAAGAGCTTTTTTACAAGTAGTTTATGGCCCGAGACAAATTGGCAAAACTACTTTGGTTTCTCAAATAATTAATGACATATCTATAGTTTCTCATTTCGCTTCAGCTGATGCTGTTTTAAGTGGCCAGCAGACTTGGATAGAGCAACAATGGGAAACAGCTAGGATAAAATTAAACAGATCTGATAATGCTGAAGGTTTATTAATTCTTGATGAAATACAAAAAATTGAGAACTGGAGCGAAGTTGTAAAAAAAGAATGGGACGCCGATTCCAAAAACAATATACCGTTAAAAGTAATATTGCTTGGTTCTTCCAGACTAATGCTGCAACAGGGGTTAACAGAGAGTTTAGCGGGAAGATTTGAAAATACTTATTTGGGGCACTGGTCATATTCCGAAATGAAAGAAGCATTTGGAATTAGTGAGCGTGAGCATGTGTGGTTTGGGGGGTATCCCGGAGCAGCCGAACTTTTCCATCAGGAAGAAAGATGGAAAAAATATATTCGTGACTCTCTGATTGATACTATCATATCAAAAGATATTCTAATGCTTAACAGGGTAGAAAAACCTGCTTTAATGAAAAGGCTTTTTGAACTTGGTTGTGAATACTCAGGTCAAATACTATCCTACAACAAAATGCTTGGTCAACTTCAGGATGCGGGAAATACTACTACTTTATCTCATTATTTACACTTATTAGATACTGCGGGACTACTTGGTGGAATTGAAAAATTTTCACCAAATTTAATCAGACAAAGAGCTTCAAGCCCAAAATTTCAGGTTCACAATACGGCATTTATTTCTGCGCTGTCATCTTATTCTTTTGATGAGCTTACTGCTAAACCTGATATCTGGGGACGTTGGGTTGAGTCTGCTATTGGTGCTCATCTTCTGAATGCTTCCTTATCAGAAGATTTCTCGCTAAAATATTGGCGTCACCGAAATGATGAAATTGACTTTGTTATAGAGAAAAATGAAAAAGTAATCGGTATCGAAGTGAAAAGCGGGAAAACCCAGACTGCAAAAGGCATGGAAACATTTAAGAAAGAATTTAATCCTCATAAAATTCTGTTAGTTGGCAAAACCGGGTTACCGTGGGAAGAATTTTTGGCGATCAATCCTGCTACATTGTTTTAGTTCTCAACATCCCATGTGTAAAAATTGTGGTCTTTATCTAAAGCCCATCCTGTAGCCGGATAAAGCTGATTTCCAACGTGATTGTCCTTCGCCGTTTCCAGCATCATACCACAAGCACCGGTTTCACCACAAAGCTCTTTAGATCTTTCAATTAGCGCTTTCGAAAATCCTTGACCTCGATAAGCTTGATCAACATAAAGATCATTCAACAACCAAAATCGTTTCATTCTGGTTGACGAAAACAATGGATACAACTGAACAAAACCGGTAGCAACGCCGTCATTATTTCGGGAAATAAAAATAACAGACTCATTTTGTTCTATACGTTCTTTCAAAAACGCTTTACTTGATTTCTTATCTGATTCCTTTTCATAAAAAACTCTGTACCCATCAAATAATTCATTGAGTTCTTCTAAATCTGATAATGTGGCTTTTTCAATCTTCATATTCCCCTATTCCTAATTCTCATATTCCCAATTCAAAACCTCTCACTCACCTGCAATATCGATTTCAGTCCCACTTGGTTTTCCATCAATAATAGGCATTGCTTTCTCGATCAATTCTCGCACTCCGTCAATGCTTAGTGAATCATCGTGGTCTTTTTTTGAATCCCAAACCTCAAAAACATGCACGATGTCTTTATCATCAGACTGCTGGCCTACAATATAGATCAAACATCCCTTTGCTGATTTCATCAGGTTCGCTGCTTCTTCTAAGATCGAAGCCAGCTCATCCCCTTTCCCTTCAACTGCTGTAAAACTTCCGGAAAGCCCGTATTTCATAATTTTGGTTTTTATAAGTACTGCGACCCTGATGGGTCTTACTTGTTTAAAGTTGATTTAAAATCTTGTGATATAAATTAATTTCAAATTCATAATTGTGAAATTCTTAATTCTTCATTGAGTAATTCTTAATTGCCATCGCACATTTCCTTCCATCAATAGCTGCAGACACAATTCCGCCCGCATAGCCTGCTCCTTCTCCACAGGGAAATAAACCTTTTATCCTGACATGTTCTAATGTTTTATGATCTCTGGGAATTCTTACCGGACTGGAAGTTCTGGATTCCGGTGCATGAACTACTGCTTCATTAGTTAAGTATCCTTTCATGGTTTTACCAAACTCAAGAAACCCGTTTTTCAAAGCTCTATACATAAAATCAGGAAAAACCTCCTGCAGGTTGGCGGATGTCAAGCCCGGAGTATACGATGTATTCGGTAAGTCTTTGGATACAACTCCTTTGGTAAAATCAACTAATCTTTGAGCCGGGACTTTCTGAGTCTTTCCTGCCACTTCCCACGCTTTTTGTTCAATGGCTTTTTGGAACTCCATCACTTTCAGCGGACCATGTTCTTCAAATTCCTTGAAATCATCCATCTCAAGTTCCACAACAATTCCGGAATTAGCTGTCGGGCGAGATCGTTGAGAACCTGACCAGCCGTTTGTGACCACTTCACCGGGTTTTGTCGCACAAGCTGCTACCACTCCTCCCGGACACATACAAAAGGAATACACTCCTCTTTCATTAACCTGCTTCACGATCTTATAAGGCGCCGGGGGCAAATACTCTCCACGCTCATCACAATTGTACTGAATTGAGTCGATCAAAGATTGTGAATGTTCTACTCTAACCCCGATCGCAATAGGCTTAGCTTCAATTTCAATTTCTTTTTTATGAAGCAATTCGAATATATCTCTGGCTGAATGTCCTGTTGCAAGAATTACGAATTTTGCATTAAAAACTTCAGCATTAGCCAACTGAACTCCAATGATCTGATCATTCTCGATCAACAGATCAGTAACTTTCGAATTGAAATGAATTTCTCCACCGTGTTCCAATATGAATTCACGGATCTTTGCGATGATTCTTGGCAGCTTGTTCGTCCCAATATGTGGATGAGCATCTACCAGGATATCCTTTTTTGCACCGAACGCCACCAACAATTCCAGAATTTGATTAACATCTCCTCTTTTCTTCGAACGTGTGTATAATTTTCCATCAGAGTACGTTCCGGCACCTCCTTCTCCAAAGCAGTAGTTTGAATCAGGGTTCACAATGTGATTTACATTGATGTTTTTCAGATCCTTGATCCTGGACTTCACATCTTTTCCTCTATCCAGAACTACGGGCTTCATCCCCAACTCAATGCATTTCAAAGCAGCAAATAATCCTGCAGGTCCTGCCCCAACAATGATTACAGCTTCCTTGTTGTGTACATTGTCAAATTTCGGAGGAGTTACTTTCTCTTCCTCAAATGCCTCTCCTATATAAACTCGTACTTTTAAATTGATCTTTACCTGTCGTTGGCGGGCATCAATAGAACGCTTCAGAATTTCAATATGATTGATTTCTGATGCATCAATTTCTGTGGTTTTGGAGATATAGGCTTTTAACTCATCTTGCTGAGCAGCAGCTTCCGGTATAACTCTGAGCTGTAATTCTTTTTTCATAAACTACTTTTCTAGAATTTTCATCTTTGCATAGCTAGATTTCAATGATGAATTATTCTCATATAAACTGTGTAAATAATAAAGCTCATCAGGGTGCTTAAAAAAAGCAAAGGTAGCAAACCATTTGCTTTTGATTGTAACTAGGTTTATTAAACTATCATTTTCAATTTGATACAAAGAAGTCTCTGTTGAATCCCTTAGTTCATTCAAAAAATTATCTGAATAAAATACTATTTCTTCATCCGGGTAAGTTGCTACTGAAGCTCCCCATTTTGTATAAACTGCTTTTCCATTTTTTGAACTTATGAAATAAGTATTTATATCTTCAAATTCCATAGCTTGAATAATGTGCAAGTTTCCTATTCTACCCTCGTAAAAGTATTCATCTCTTACATTTTCAGTGAGTATATAGTTCTTATAGTTACCAAGTAATATTAACGAGTCATTCTTACGATTGGCATTTTGACCAAAGCCTTCATTTGTCTTTTCTTTTCGTGAAAAATGTTTCTGCAAATAACCTACAGATTCAAAAGCTTCATAATATTCTTCTGGTGGTACTGAAAAGTATTCAACTAACAAAGAATCATTTCCAAAACTACCATTTACGTCTATTTCGTTTTCTTCTACCAAAATATAATTACCACTTTTTAAGTGGTCGATGAGTTCTTTGTTTTCCTGACGGATTCTATTTTTTTCGCCATCACAAGTTGTGAAAAATAAGGATAAGCTAATAAGAAGTATTAAAAGGGCGACCCGCATAAATGAATATTTATTTAAATAAAAAACCCCGATGCAGAGTAAAACTACATCAGGGTTTAAAATAACTAATTATAAATGCTATCGCTTATTGATTTGAAGCCAAACCACGTACTGATTCTGCAAGCATTTTTACTTTTTCATTACTTGAATCCATACCATCCATTCTATCAGCAAGCTCAGTAAGAATTTTCTTTCTCATCTTTGGATTTGCTGCTTCAGCATTGGCTAATACTTGTCTTAACCTGTTAACTCTAGTAGTATTCATTTCTTTATCTCTGTCAAGTTGATCTAAATATGCTTTTGAAAGAGCAAAGGTATTCGGCCAAACAAACTTAGGCTGACCTTGAGCATTCAGATAGTCAAGCTTAACTGTATTCGCTGCGTCAATTTCATTTTGAGTGATGTATGGATTGGCTTCTAGTTCAAAGATGTCAAGTCCACGAGCGATCTCTGAACTTACTATAGCGCCGTTATACCAATAAACTGACCAACTTCCACCGCTAGCCATTCGGTCTGCAGCAACAGGCCCGTAATCCTGAAATGCGATCTCAACCGGATTATTAGGATCTGTCCAGTCAAATACTGAAATTCCACCCTGATACCATGACTGAACCATGATTTCACGTCCGGGAACCGGGATCAATGAACCATTATGAGCAACACAGTTTTCCTGTGAAGTTTGAGGAGCAGGCATCTTATAATATTCCTGGAATTTCATTTTTCCATTTTCAATAGTAAAGATCGCATTTGCTCCCCATTCCATTGGATCACTTTCACGACATTTAGGTTGGCCACCGCCACCCCACTCATCCGTAAATAATACTTTCTTTCCGTCATTGCTGAATGTTGCAGAATGCCAGTATGAAAAATTTGAATCGGCTACTGCATCAATTCGTGTCGGATTTGCAGGATCTGAAATATCCAGCAAAAGACCATATCCTTCACAAGCTCCGCCTGCTAAACCGATTTCAGGATACAAAGTAATATCATGGCATTGATTTGGCCCTTTTCTTCCTGAGTCGTCGCCACCACCAAACATTTGATTTACCAGTTCAGTACCTCTTTCTCTTAATGCAGCACTATCAGCAGCTGTTGGTTCTCCTGCAGTTCCTCCCCTTTCTTCAATTAGTACATTCAGTAATCTTTGGGTTAAACCGTTAGACATTACTCTTTCGGAGCCGCTAAATTCGAAAGTGAAAGCGCCATTCGCTTTTGCTTCAGCAAGAGCTTCTCTTTCAGCCGGAGCTAAACCGTGTGAAGGGGGTTCTTCCAGATCTTCAAAAATTCTTGGTGAACTTACAATAGCTGCGGATTCAGGATTTGAAAGAGGCACTTTTATTACTTCAATTCGGAATAAAGCTGAATTAGGATCTTCATCAGGAGATACACTTTTACATCCCGGTAATTCTTCCTCAGGACGAACAGGAGCTGATCCTGATACATATACATACACGTTATCATCGTCACTCGGATCTTTAAGGACAGAGTGTGTATGTGAACCACGACAAGTCTGGACATTTGCTAAATATTCAGGCTCTTCAATATTAGTAATATCAAAAATTCTGATACCTCTCAGTCTTTTTTCACTTACTGCAGTTTGTACTCCTTCTGTACCGCAATCAAGTCTGCCACTATAGCCTTCACCTGATACAAACATCAAGTTGCCGTATACAGAAACATCACTTTGTGAAGCAGGACATAAATAATCTTTTACCAAAACCGGATTTGAAGGATCCGAAATATCCCAGACAATTACTCCATTATAATTTCCCTGAATGGCATAATTTCCTTTAAATGCCAGATCTGAATTAGTTACTCCCAAAAAATCTTTCGGGGGAGGAGTGCTGGATAATTTCTTAAGGTTCCAAAGTGCCTCTTCAGCATCAAAAAGTCCGGCCCCTAATCCCACTCTTGGGTCAGGTGAAGGAGATTCAACGTTTGAAAGTGAAGTTACATTTGGTGATGAATACTCTACATCCATCATCTGCTCAGTGGATGAACAAGCATAAGTAACCAAAGCTGCTGCAATCAGAAAAACCCAAAAGCTTTGCAATGGTTTGCGTGAAAAAAATCTGTTCTTTTTCATATTTATATTACTGGTTTATGTTTTGTTTAGATAGCGTAAAAATAGTTCCGTACTTTTATTGGGATTCTGATTGAATCTCACTCAGCATACGTTTCATTCGTTCAATTTCTGTAATCTGGTCTACATTTATGTCCGTAGATAACCTGAATGCTTGCTCGTCTTGCGCCGCTCCATCCGTATTGATCAAAGTTTGCACCATGGTAACTGCACCCTGATGATGCTGAATCATATATTTAAGATACAATTCATCAAATAGCTTTCCTTTTGCATTACTCAGTTCCACGAGTTGTTCCTGACTTAACATCCCTGCCATATTCATATGATCTGAATGATCCATATCAGTACCATGAATCATTAAATTTAAACCATCTATGTGTACTTCCGGTACTGGTTGATCCCTATCGCGCAACCACGTTTGCATAGTAGCAATCTCATCTTTTTGAGCATTAATTATTCGCGCTGCTAATGTACGAACCTGAGGACTTGCTCCATTTTCCGGAGCCAATCGCGACATAATCAATGCCTGAGCATGATGACCGATCATTCCAGTCATGAATTTTACATCCGCTTTTGTGAAATTCATCTTTGAGCTGTCAATTCTGGCCCAATAAATTTCTTCTAATTCTGCTTTGCTGGGTTGTTCAGCTTTTTGTTGAGAAACTCTTTCCGAATTTGGTGAACTTGTATTCTTACTTGAAGAACAAGCACTAAAGATCAGTGTTGAAAACACCAATGAACTAATCAATAAAGTCTTTTTTGCCGTAGGCATAGAATTTTAAAATTTACCTGTGAATAGTCTTAATTCTAAAAGTATAGATTAACCAATAGTGTATTAAAAGACAAAACAAAACCTCTATAAAGCCTGGTAAATATATGTTTAAAAAACGGACTAATTTTTTGGCCTGGTTTGAATTAAAAAAGATTCGTCATTGTTGACTATACAACCAATAAAAAAGATAACTATGAAAAAGTCCTTATCACTTCTAATAATTTTTGCGTTTGCAACCATCTCAGTTGTAGCTCAACTATCAAGTACGGCTGACACTTATGACACTGAAAAAGGTGAATTAACTGTACACCCGGTAAATCACGGAACTGTAGCTTTCACTTTTGATGGTAAAACAATTTTCGTAGATCCATATGGTGGGGCAGATAAATTCGCTGATTTTAATGCCCCTGATCTCATTTTGATCACAGACATCCATGGTGATCACCTGAATTCAGAAACTATTACGGGATTAGATACTAAAAACACAATATTTGTAGTTCCGCAAGCTGTTGCTGATCGATTGGGAGATAATTTACAGGATCAAATTGTAGTCATAGGAAACGAAGAAACTACTACTCAAATGGGAATTCCGATTACAGGTGTGGCCATGTATAATTTACCGGATGATGAGTCTTCCAGACACAAAAAAGGAAGAGGAAACGGCTATGTGATCGATTTTGGAGGAACGAATGTATATCTGTCGGGAGATACCGAAGATATTCCTGAGATGAGGAATCTGGAAAATATTGACATAGCTTTTGTTTGCATGAATTTACCTTACACGATGGACATTTACCAAGCTGCAAGTGCTGTGATCGAATTTTCCCCAACTACAATGTACCCTTATCACCATCGTGGGCAAGACATCGAAAGATTTAAAGAAATAATGTCTGTTGGCAACCCTGAAGTAAATGTGATTTTAAAAGATTGGTATCCAAGTAACTAAATTCAATTAACAACCTATAACCATTTATCTATTCTATGCTGAACTTCGAATTTCAAAATCCAACCAAAATCATTTTCGGGAAAGATCAGATCTCTAAACTTTCTTCTGAAATTCCTGAAAACTCAAAAGTGCTGATGGTTTATGGAGGCGGAAGCATTAAAAAGAACGGGGTGTATGATCAGGTAACCCAAGCTTTAAAAGAATTTGATGTTACAGAATTTGGCGGAGTTCCTGCGAACCCGGAATACGCGGTATTATTAGAAGCTTTAGATATTATCAAAACTAAAGACATAGATTTTATACTTGCTGTAGGTGGAGGTTCCGTAATTGATGGAGTTAAATTTCTGTCAGGCGCAGCAACTTATGAAGGAGATGAACCCTGGGACATTCTTGCAAAAGGAATCAGAACTTATGAAGGATTGCCATTTGGTACCGTTTTAACTCTCCCGGCAACAGGTTCAGAAATGAATTCCGGATCTGTTATCACGCGGAAAGAAACCAAAGAAAAACGAGTTATGGGCGGGCCCGGATTATTTCCACAGTTTTCGATTCTTGATCCACAGGTCGTTCATTCAATCCCTAAAAGACAAATAGCTAATGGTTTAGTGGATTCCTTCTCCCATGTAATTGAACAGTACATGACTTACCCGGTAGCTGCCAGACTTCAGGACAGAATTGCTGAAAGCGTTATGCAAACATTAATTGAAGTAGCTCCTAAAGTAATGGAAGATCCATCAGACTATGATTCTGCTTCTGATTTTATGTGGAGTTGTACTATGGCTTTGAACGGGTTGTTAAGAGTAGGTACTCCAAACGATTGGTCGACACATATGATGGCTCACGAATTGACTGCCCTTTATGGAATCGATCATGCACGGACATTAGCCATTATTCATCCAAGTCAATTGAGGTATAAACTAGAAGACAAAAAGGAAAAACTTGCTCAATATGCGGAAAGGGTTTGGGGAATTTCAGAAGGTTCTTTAGAAGAAAAAGCGGAAGCCGGAATCAGAAAAACTGAAGAATATTTTCATTCATTAGAAATGGATACAAAACTTTCTGAATACACTGCTGAATATGAAAAAACATCTGATATTATTAAAGAACGTTTCGAAGAGAGAAACTGGAAGGGATTGGGAGAAAAGCAGAACATAACACCTGATGACGCCAAAAAAATAGTTGAAATGAGCTATTAACTTATTGACTATATACACATGTTAAATAATTTCAGTTGCTATTCAATTTTTACGAGTAACCGATCAATGCAGAAATTAAATTGAGCAACTTTTACTAAAGTTTGCTCGTGTAAAGTTAAAAAAGACGTAATTTTGCACAATTTTATGAGCTCAGAGTAATTATATATCTTTAAGCTTAATTCATCTGCATACATTTTTATATGAGGGAACTGCTACTACTAAGCATATTTATTGGGTTGTCATCAATAGCAAACGCTCAAACCATTACGGTTACGGATAACACAACCGGACTACCGATTGAATTTGCTACCATTTACGATGGTAAAAATCAGATATCAGCTATAACAGATATTCAGGGACAGGCTGATGTTTCAGCGTTTAAAGACTCTGAAATTATTTCTATTCGCTATGTCGGATACAGAGAAAAAATGTACAAATTCAAAGAGCTTGAAGAACTGAAATTCATGGTGACTCTATCTCCTTCTGATATTGCGCTTAATGAAGTTGTAGTGTCTGCTTCTCACTGGAAACAGGAAACCAGAGAAGTTCCATTGAAAGTAACATCCATTAGTCCTGAAAATATTCAGCTTCAAAACCCTCAAACCGCGGCAGATTTACTAACAGTTTCAGGGGAAGTCTTTGTTCAAAAAAGTCAACTTGGTGGCGGCAGCCCAATGATTAGAGGATTTGCTACCAATCGGGTTCTTATTGCTGTAGACGGAGTTCGAATGAACACAGCTATATTCAGAAGCGGAAATGTTCATAATGTTATATCTCTGGATCCCTTTGCGATTCAAAATACGGAGATCATATTTGGACCGGGGTCAGTAATTTACGGAAGTGATGCAATCGGGGGTGTTATGAGTTTTTATACCTCAAAACCCGTTTTCTCAACCAATAGTGATTTATACGCTAAAGGTAATAGTACTGCCAGAGCTTCATCTGCAAATAATGAGCGAACTGTTCATGTTGATGTAAATTTAGGCCGTGAAAAATTTGCCTCCCTCTCTAGTATCAGCTATTCAGATTTTGATGATCTGAAAATTGGTGCCAACGGTCCTAATGAATACCTGAGAACTTTTGAGGTAACACAGGATCAAAATGGTGATTCTGTAATTTCAAATTCTAATCCAAGAGTGCTTACCCCCACCAGATTCAATCAATTGAATTTGATGCAGAAACTTCGTTATTCCCCTAACGAAAGTTGGGACATAAATTTTGGCTTTCACTATTCCGAATCTTCAGATCTGGATCGTTTTGACCGCCTTACTCTTATTAATGACAATGGAGAACCTAGTTATGCAGAATGGTATTACGGCCCTCAAATTTGGCAAATGAATAACCTCAATATTCTTCGAAAATCTGAAGGAAAATTCTTTGATCAGGCTAGTCTTACACTTTCACAACAGTATTTCAGAGAAAGCAGACATACCCGACGATTTCAATCTAACCAAAAGGTATCAAGAGAAGAAAATGTAGATGTTTTTACACTGAATTTGGATCTTGAAAAAAACATAAACACAGCAAACAGAATTTTTTACGGTGGCGAAGTTGTATTGAATAATATTTCTTCATTCGGATTTAATGAAAATATTGAAAACAACACCACTACTCCAACTTCAACCCGATACCCTGACGGATCAGATTGGAATTCATTTTCCGGTTACATCAGCCATAGATTAAAGTTCTCTGAAAAGATAAACATTCAAAGTGGTCTCCGTTACAGCCACTTCTTTCTTGATGCTACTTTCGATCAAACTTATTATCCGGTTCCATTTAATGATATATCTATAGATGAAGGTGCTTTTACAGGTAGCTTAGGCTTGGTGTATTCATTTGATGAAAGCTTACAAGTAAATGCGAATTTATCGACGGGCTACAGGGCACCAAATATAGATGATGCCGCTAAAGTATTTGATTCTGAACCCGGGTCAGTAGTTGTACCTAACTCAAACCTTAAACCTGAGTATGCTTATAACGCTGATCTTGGATTCACCAAAGTATTTAGTGACATAGTAAAGATTAACTTAACCGGCTATTATACGATATTAAAAGATGCTCTTATCCGCAGAGATTTTATGATAAATGGTCAGGACAGTATTCAATATGATGGGAGATTAAGTAGAGTACAAGCAATTCAGAATTCTGCTCAAGCTCGGGTTTATGGTTTACAAGCGGGTTTAAAATTAGAGCTCCCGTCAGGATTCCGATTTTCCAGTCAAATCAATATACAGGAAGGTGAAGAAGAACAAGAGGATGGCACATATGCCCCACTCCGACATGCTGCTCCTACTTTTGGAGAAACTCATCTAAGTTATATCTACGATAAATTAGAAATAGATGTATATGCTGAATATAATGGTGAACTTTCTAACTCAGAACTCGCACCATCCGAAAAAGGTAAAGCTTACCTATATGCAAAAGATAAAAATGAAAACCCCTACTCACCAAGTTGGTATACTTTAAATCTGAATTCCGCTTACCAAATAAATTCCACCGTAAAATTAAGTGCTGGCGTTGATAACATTACCGACCAAAGATATCGTCCATATTCATCAGGAATAGCAGCACCCGGAAGAAACTTTTTTATAGCAGTTCGAGCGAATTTCTAAATTTAGTCAGGCTTTTATCCAATCGATCAAAGTTTCAAAATCATCAAAGACCAGATCTGCTAATTTCTCGCTCTCTTTAGCTGGGTTTGAAGTATACCAGGCTACTTTCCAACCTGCAGCTTTTCCACCTTGCACATCTGAAGTAAGAGAGTCTCCTACGTATAAGATATCTGATCTGTCTAGTCCTACAAGTTCAGTACTATAATCAAAGATCTTTGGATGGGGTTTCATAACTCCCACTTCTTCAGAAATAACTATCTGAGAAACCATTTCTTCAAACCCAAATTGCTTGATCTTCATCCACTGTGTTTCGGCGAAACCATTTGTGATAATGCCAACATCATATTTTGATCTGATTCTATCGAATGCTTCTTTCGCACCTTCGATCCACTCCCAATGATTTCGGTAGTAATTCATATACACTTTCCCGGCTTCTTCATACAACGAAGAATTAATTCCAAGCTCAATGAAGGTTTCTTCAAATCTTCTGCGGTGGAGAATATGCCTGTCGATCTCTCCTCTCCCATATTCTTCCCAAAGCCCCTTATTAATTTTATGATAAGTTGATTTAAGTTCGTCTAGCGAAATGTCATTAAATTCTTCAAAATGACTATGGATATCTTTAAGTCCGTTTTGTTCTGCCTTTTTGTGATCTAAAAGAGTGTCATCTAAGTCGAAATAAATAAATTTTGGTCTAAGCTCTGACAATGGAATGATTTTTGATTAATGTAATAATGAATGAACCAAAATAAATTTAGGCTCGTAAGCGGGCTTAAGTTAAACAACTAAATACAAAATCATGAAAGGTAAATTAATTATAGGGCTTGTTGTTGTAGGCTTACTCGTTTTTTTTGGAATAAGCGTCAATAACGGATTGGTAGAGAAAGAAGAAGCAGTTGAGGGAGCTTGGGCTCAGGTTGAAAATCAATATCAAAGAAGAGCAGACTTGATACCAAACTTGGTAAATACAGTAAAGGGAGCAGCAAACTTTGAGCAAGAAACATTGACTTCAGTTATAGAAGCAAGAAGCAAAGCAACTTCTGTAAATATTAGTGCCGGCGATCTTAGTGATCCTGCAAAATTTCAACAGTTCCAACAGGCACAAGGTGAGTTAAGCGGAGCATTATCCCGATTATTGGTTTCTGTTGAGCGCTATCCTGAGTTGAAGGCAAATTCTAATTTCAGAGATTTACAAAGCCAGTTAGAAGGTACTGAAAACAGAATTTCTACTGAGCGTAAACGATTTAATGATACAGCTCAGAATTACAATAGTTCTATCAGGAAATTCCCTACAAGTATCTTTGCTTCTATCGGTGGATTTGAAAGAAAGGCTTATTTCGAAGCAGATCAGGGTGCAGAAAACGCTCCAACCGTAGATTTTGGTAATTGAAAAGACACAAGAACTAAGACATAAGATGTAAGATGTAAGACATCAGAACAATCTTACATCTTATGTCTAATATCTCACTACTATTCCCATGAAAGAATTCCTTAACGAAGATCAAGAGAAAGCAGTAATCCGTGCAATCAGGGAGGCCGAAACATCTTCTTCCGGAGAAATCCGTGTACACTTAGAAGCTAAATGCGGTAAAGAAGATCCTATTGAAAGAGCAAAGGAAGTTTTTGCAGAACTCAATATGCATGAAACAGAACTGCGAAACGGGACCATCATCTATGTAGCTTCCGAAGATCATAAAATTGCAATTTGGGGAGATGAAGGAATCCATTCAAAAGTTGGACAGAATTTCTGGGATGACGAGCTTGAACTCCTTACCAAATATTTCATGGCTGATGATTATGAAACAGGTTTAAGAGAAGCTGTTCTGAAAATAGGTGACAAATTAAGTGAATTTTTTCCCTATCAAGGTGAAGATGACATCAATGAATTGCCGGATGATATAAGTTATGGAGATAATAAAGATGCGTAAATTATTTTTAGTTATAACGATCTTATTTATCTCATTGAGTGCTTTAGGTCAGGATATTCTTCCTGAGCGCGCACAAGGAATGGTTAACGATTATGCCAATATGCTTTCAAGTTCTGAGGTTAACAGACTTGAGCAAAAACTCCGAAATTATAGAGACACCACAACGAATGTAATCGCTATAGCTACCATTGAATCGCTTGATGGTAACGCGATACAACCTCTTGCAACTGAAACTTTTTCGAAATGGAAAATGTGGGAAGGGGATCGATACAACGGGGTTTTAATACTAATTTCAGAAACAGATCAGGAAATTTGGATCGAGGTTGGTTATGGACTTGAAGGAGCAATCCCCGACGTCATGGCAAATCGTGTCTATGAAAACATACTTCGACCAAATTTTAGAAATGGAGATGTATACAGTGGCTTAGACAGAGCTATTGATGCACTCATTGCACTTGCTGCCGGCGAGTTTGAAGGTGTACCTGAATTACAGTCTAATTCAAACGATGGTTCATTTCCTGTAGAAATAGTCATTTTTATAATTGTGATCATCTTTGTTCTTATAAGAAAAGGAAGAGGCGGTAATCACGGTGGAGGAAAAAGAACACTAAGTGCCGGTGAAGTTCTCTTTTGGGGAAGTTTATTAGGTGGTGGACCACGAAGAGGTAGTGGTGGCTCGTCATTCGGAGGCGGTTTTGGTTCCGGAGGAGGCGGGTTCGGTGGCTTCAGCGGAGGTGGCGGATTCGGTTCCGGAGGCGGTGGTGCCGGTGGAGGCTGGTAGCGCCAAGCCTTCGGCTTGGAATTAGGAATGTAGAATTTAAAATTAAGAATTCTTTGTGATTTCGAATTAAAACAGAGCCTGTAGAATATTAAAGGTCTCTCTCAGCAATGTTTAGATTTCTCCCATCGGTCGAAATGACAAATCTAATTCTTAATTTTCCATTTTGAATTTTTAATTCCTAATTCTAAAGTGCTTGCTCCAGATCAGCAATAATATCATCAGCACTTTCAATTCCGACTGACAATCTCACCAATCCATCCGAGAGACCCGCGTCACACCGCAGCTGCTCGTCAACAACAGAATGTGTCATTGAAGCAGGATGCTGTATTAAGGTGTCTACTGTTCCTAAGCTTACAGCCAGAGTACAAAGCTTAACATTATTCATCAGAGATTTTCCCGCTTCCAAACCATCTTTCAATTCGAAAGAAATCACTCCACCGAAACCCTTTGTCATAATTGAGCTGGCAAGAGAATGTTGGGCATGAGATTCCAAACCGGGATACCAAACTGTTTCTACATTTGGATGTGACTCTAAAAATTCAGCGACTTTCATCGCATTTGAAGAGTGCTTTTCCATCCGTAAAGCAAGCGTTTTAACTCCATTCAATGTTATCCAGGCATCCATAGGACCAGAGATCCCTCCTAGATTTTTTCTGAACAGATAGACACCGGTTTCATCTAATAATTCATTCTTTGCCACCAATGCTCCGCCAATAATTGTTCCATGTCCACCCATATACTTTGTAGTGGAGTGAACAACAACATCAGCGCCAAATTTCAGCGGCTGCAAATGATAAGGAGTAGCAAAAGTATTATCAACCATAACCAAAGCGCCATGTTCTTTAGCCAGTTTTGAGATTGCTTCAATATCGCTCACTTTCATAGTTGGGTTAGCGATACTTTCTAAATATATAAGTGCGGTATCAGGATTTTTCTTCAATTCCATTTCCAACAGGAATAGATCTGTCATATCAATAAAAGAAGTGCTCATCCCAAGCATTTCAGTTTCTTCTTTTAAGAATTGACTGGTGCAACCATAAAGTGCATCCTGAGCAATAATATGCTTTCCTTTAGCAATACTGATTATTCCTGTAGTTATAGCAGCCATACCACTTCCGAAAGCTACACCCGAAAAAGATTTCGAATTTTCCATTCCATAGGTTTCCAGCTCACAAATAGCACGTTCTAAATGCTCAACCGTTGGATTTCCTAATCTTGAATAAATATGAGAAGCTCCTCCTTCTTCATGGGCGAAAGCTTTTGATCCTTCATCAACATTCTTAAATACGAAAGTAGAAGTCTGATAAATTGGTGTGGTATGCGAACCATATTGATCCTTTTTTCCGGATCCGGCATGTACTGCACTTGATTCAAATGAAAGTTGTTTAGCTTTTGTGTCTATCATAATACTGGAATCACTGTTTCGTCTTTAATGGTATTTAATACAATATTGGTATGAAGCCTTTGCACATCAGGTAATGTTGTGAGCTTTGTTCTCATCAACTGCTCATAATCTTTGGTGTCTTTAGCTACAACATGAAGTAAAAAATCTCCTTCACCTGTTGTATTGTAGCAAGCTAATATTTCAGGAATTGCTTTAACTGCTGAAGTAAACTCTTTCATTCGGTTTAACTGGTGCGCACTTAATGTAACTGTGACAAAAACCGTAAGTCCTTTTTCAACCGCTTCACGATTTATCTTAGCAGAGTATCCTTCAATTACTCCATCTCGTTCCAAACGCTTTACACGCTCAAGAGTAGGAGTAGTAGTTAACCCTATTCTGGAAGCAAGTTCATTATTAGCTATTCTCCCTTCTTTTTGAAGGATATCCACTATTTTAAGATCCGTTGTGTCCAGCTTCATGGTATTATTTGGTTGAATTAACCTAATATTTTACTATTCATTAAATATAATGCTATGTATTAAGAAATCCGAAGAATAATATTCTAAATTTATAATTTATGCAGAATATTAAACTAAAAAAGCCCCTCAAGAATTAACCTGAAGGGCTTTAGATGTAGAGTAAAAATCAGACAGTTATACCAAGCTATCCACTTCTTTGGTTTTTAACCCTTCACCTGCCGGTGAGGTTGGAGTGGCATCCATATATTCATCTAAAGTAAACTCATCTACCTGAATGGCATCATTTCTGGCTGCTTCTGCTTTTTCAACCATTTCAGCTTCTGCTTTTGTGATTATATTTTTCTCCAAAGCTGGCTTCAATAAGTTCAGAAACGAATCTTTAGGAAGCTCACGCTTTTTCATTGCTGTATAGAGCTTTTTGTATATAGGATTCGTGTTTGTTATCAAAGTTAAAGCATTTTCATAGCGTCCAACAGCCTCAGTCGGATCAGAAGGTATATACATGCCGTCTGTCATACGATCTCTTGCCAGACCGGGCTCTTGCATAGCCTGAGCTACTCGGTGACCTAGATCATCAGATGGGTATGTTCCAATTGGATTTAAACGTGACCAGACACCTACTAACCTAAATCCCCAACTAAGTCCCGGAACTTTGATCTCTCTTAAAATACCATCAAAAGCTTCCTGAATTCTATAGAAAACATAATCCATCGACCATTTGAAATAATCGAGATCTTCTTTACGTCTTCCTTCGGCTTCAAATCTTCTGAGTGTAGCCGTTCCCAGATACATAAAGCTAAGGATATCAGCATATCGTCCAGCGATCTTCTCTTTCATTTTCAAACCACCGCCGTAAGAACCTAAAGCTATATCAGCAAAAAATGCAAACGACGCTGAAGCCCAAGCCATTTTTCGATAATACTTTGCAGCAGGACCACTTACAGGAGACCCGGCCAGATATCCACGCGTAATGCTAAGCATAAACGAACGGGCTTTGTTTCTTCCAACATGTCCAATATGCGCCCAAAAATTATCGTCAAATCCTTTTACATCCTTATCCATCAAGGCATTTATCTCATTGAGAGCGTATGGATGGCAACGAATAGCTCCCTGTCCGAATATCATCAATGTTCTTGTAAGAATGTTTGCGCCTTCCACTGTAATAGCGATCGGCAAAGAAATATATCCATGAGCAAACACATTTCGTGGCCCTCTGGAAATTCCCGCACCACCCACTATATCCATCGCGTCATTTATGATCTCGCGGGTATGCTCTGTGAAATTGTATTTTGCGATCGCTGTTACAACAGCAGGCTTCTCTCCTTGATCCAGCCCTCCGGTAGTATATTTTCGGGCAGCTTCCATAAAATAGGTGTACCCGCCAATACGAGCCATTGGCTCTTCAATACCTTCAAATTTTCCAATATTTAAACCAAATTGTTTTCTGATCGCCGCATAAGCTCCAACAACTCGGGTGGATAGTTTCGCGCCCGCCAAACTGGATGCGGGTAGTGAAATACCTCGACCAACCGCTAAAGATTCCATCAGCATTCTCCATCCATTACCTGCACCTTCTTTTCCGCCAATTATTGCGTCAATAGGCACAACTACATCATGGCCATGAGTTGGGCAATTATAAAACGGAACCCCAAGTGGGTCATGACGCTTTCCCAATACAACTCCCTCAGTATCTGATGGAATTAATGCACAAGTAATTCCCAAGTCTTCACCTTTGCCAAGCAAATTCTCCGGATCACGAAGTTTAAATGCTAATCCCAAAACAGTTGAAATAGCTGCTAAAGTAATATATCTCTTATTCCAGTTTAGCCTCAGATAAAGTTCTCCATCTTCTCCTTTAAATACCTCGCCATCTGAAGTCATTCCTCCTGCATCAGAACCTGCGTTTGGCTCCGTAAGTGCAAAACAAGGCATTTCAACTCCTGCCGCTAATCTGGGTAAATAATAATCTTTCTGCTTTTGAGTTCCGTAGTGATTTAACAGCTCTGCAGGCCCTAAAGAATTAGGTACCATAACGGTAGTTCCGAGCGGACCGCATCTGGATGATAATTTTGCTACTATCGCAGAGTGCGCTGTTGCTGAAAATTCAAGCCCACCATACTTTTTGGGGATAATTAATCCGAAAAAACCTTCTTTCCTAAGAAAGTCCCATGTTTCTTCAGTAAAATCTTTTCTTACAAAGACGTCCCAATCATTCACCATCTCGCAGATTTTTTCAACCGGACCGTCTAAAAACTCTTGCTCTTCTTTAGTCAGATCGGGATAAGGTTGCTCGAGAGTTCTTTTAAAATTCGGTTTTCCTGAAAATAATTCGCCTTCGATCCAAACATTTCCTGCTTCTATTGCGGTTTGCTCAGTTTGAGATATTGTGGGCAGGAAGTTAAGGGCATCCAATAACTTCATAATTGGTCCACTTAATAATACCCTTCTTACCGGTTTGATATTAAAAACTAGGACAGGCACTGTGTAAGCGATATATAACCATTGCGGAGCGTCAAGACCTATCAATCCCGCATAACCCGCTATAGCCCATAGCCAAAGTGGTGCGCCTGTATAGGCAAAACCAATAGCTATTATTACCGTTGCAGTGATCGAAGCCCAAAGTGGTACTTCGCTAAAAAATCCGAATAATTCTGATAATGCTTCCATAATGCTCTCCAAATTTTAAGAAACCTTAGTTCTCACCAAGAATCCTTCAATAATATGTTGAATAGATTTTTCGATAAAATGTTCTCTGTTAATCCTGTTATCTAATCTTTGATTTAATACTACCGATATTACACCATGCAGTTGAGCCCAAATAGAATAAGCTGCAGTTAGCGGGTCTTCTTCTTCCATCAATCCTTCACGAACTCCCGATTCAATAATTTTTACTAAAAGTTCATATGATCTTCGTGCCCTTCTGAATTTTTCTTTCGGGTAACGAGCCATTGATTCTGACTTTACCATATATATGATCTGGTATTTCTCAGGATGCGCAAACGCAAAATCTGCATAACTTCTGATCACAGATTCAAACTGTGCTATTACCCCTGAGTTGGCATCTACTTTTTGTTCTATTGATACACTCAAAGCTTCAACTGATTCTTCAATCAATGTATGCAGAAGGTGATCTTTGTTATCAAAATAGAGATAAATACTGGTTGCAGATACACCTGCTTCTTTTGCTATTCCACGCATTGAAAGTGCAGTATGTCCGTCATTGTATAAAAGATGACGACTTATATCTAATATTTTTTCTCTTAAAGGGAGTTCTTTTTCGCTCATTTTAAAGATTGGTTAACAGTGTTAACTAGACGAAGTTAACTAATCTGAGGCGAAAATCAAGCAATTGGAAAATAAAATTCAGTTTTACTTTTTTTCACCCCTATTAATTACAGGAAACACTTAATTATATATGAAATAATATATGTCATGAATTTCTGCTTGATTTACAAAGCTAAATCCTTTTTTGTATTAGCATTACTAACCTTATGCATGCCGCCATTGCTTGAATCCCATCCCTGGGGAGGCTTGGTGATTGATCAGGATGGAAATATATATTTTACTTTTATCTGCCCTATTGACGATGATGCGAATCATTATGCCTGTGTTTGGAAAATAACGCCAAATAATGAAATGATTCATGTTCTGAGAGCTCAAAGATCTCCAAGCGACATTATACTTTCAAGAAATTCAATCAGAGAAATATTCGCTGCAGAACGAACTGGTCAAAACCCACATCATAACAATACACTTTGGATAATTGATCATCCTAAAAATCAAGTCCTGATTCCAAGCACCACTGCTCAAAACCAATTTCATATTCAATCGATTGCGGTTAACGAAGAACATGAAATCTACTTTACCAAAGACTCTAATATTTTTTTCCGAGACAGCCTGAATCAAATAACTAAAATAGATACACCTGATTTTGAACGAATAAATCTCACGGCTTGGGGGCCTGACCAACAACTTTACATGATGTCCGGTGACGATATTTATATTTATGATGGTGTGGATTATAAATTACTAGCTTCAAATTTAAAGAAGCGAAATCCGGAAGACATTCCATTTTCAGGAGCAAATATTTTTTTCGATATGATAGTTGATGAATCTAAAAATGTTTACCTGGCATACTATGGAAACAGAGAAGTGATAAAGATTTCGCCTGATGGTTCTGCTAGAACAATTTTGAAATCTGAAAAGCCATGGTCTCCACATGGAATAGATATCTATAATGGAGAAGTTTATGTATTGGAATCCACTATTGGGGATGGCAAGTGGTGGAAGTTTTGGGAAGAAGATCAGGGCATAATACCAAGAGTTAGAAAAATATCAACAGACGGAACTGTAAGTACCATCTATAGTTTTGAATCTCGTTAAGGCCTGAACGAAATAAATTTAATTAATTTCCCTTTCTCTAAGTGCATCTTTTCGTAGTACGTTTTAATTGAAAGCTCGGGATCTTCCGGGCATTCTTTATGAACGTCTTTTATATCTCTTAACAGCTTTAAGTTCTGTTCTTCGATCACTTCTTTGGTAAACTCATAAAGTTCCACGCTATCCGTTTTCAAGTTGATGGTTGCTCCGGATTTTAACAGAGGTCTATACAATTTTAAAAATTTTGGAGATGTAAGTTTCTTCCTGTCCTTCTTTAGTTGCGGATCCGGAAATATGATCCATATATCTGAAACTTCTTCCTTTTCAAAAAACTGATCCAGATGATCTATGTAAGCTCTGAAAAACCTAACGTTTTCTAAATCCTGATCAAGTGCACGTTGGGCTCCAACCCACAAACGATTTCCTTTTAGATCAAAACCGACAAAATTTTTATCGGGATAGAGTTTTCCCAAACCCGTAGAATATTCTCCCTTTCCACATGCCAACTCCAGAACAATAGGATTTTCATTTTTAAAAATATCAGTATTCCAGCTTCCTTTCGGAAACGGATTCTTGCTGTTATAGTCATGCCAGTCGAAAGTATTTTCGAATGTCCTAACTTCCTCCATCCTTTTTTCTTTAATCTTCGGCATTTCAGGGAGCTAATCTTTTAATGATCCAGTTCTTCTTTTCCTTCTCATACTTAATTCTGTCATGTAGTCTACTGCGTCTTCCCTGCCAAAACTCAATTGAAGTTGGCTCTACAATATACCCCCCCCAATGATCCGGCATGGGTACATGTCCTGTCGAATATAATTTAGTAAGCGCTTCAAACTTTTCTTCCAAAATTACTCTGTTCTCAATTACAGAACTTTGTTCAGAAGCCAAAGCACCTATCTGGCTTTTAACCGGACGTGAAACAAAATATTCTTCACTACTCTCTGAGCTGGTTTTTTTTGCAATACCTTCGATACGAACCTGACGTTCCAGTTCTTTCCACAAAAAGCATATAGACACATTGGGATTACTTTCTATATCTCTCCCCTTGTCACTTTTATAATTAGTATAAAAGATAAAGCCATTCTTCTCTATTCCTTTCAAAAGTACAATTCTGGAATGCGGTTTTTGTTCGCTATCCACTGTAGAAAGCGTCATTGCATTTGGCTCCGGTAGCATCGCCTTTAATGATTCGTCCAACCAAAGTTTAAATTGTTGGATCGGATCAGCATACACATCATTCTCATCTAATGTGCTCAGAGAGTAATCTTCCCTCAATTTTCGAATATGTTTATTATCCATTATTTAAAGTACTCCGGTTCATTACCGCTTTTCCATTTTATATTACATCCCATACTCGGTATTTGGGATTCAAAATTTTCCTCTCCTTTTATCAAAGAACTTGTTGCAGCTCTCATGTCATTCCCTGTTACAGGCTTTCCGTTTCCGGGTCTACTATCATCAAACTGACCTCGATAAAATAATTCCAGATTTCTATCAAACAGAAAGAAATCCGGAGTACAGGCAGCTTTATAAGCTTTAGCCACTTCCTGAGTCTCATCATATAAATAAGGAAAAGGAAAATTGTGTTTCTCAGAAAGTTTTTTCATTAAATCTGGTGAATCCTGAGGATAATTCTCAACATCGTTTGAACTTATCGCGATGCACTCGATACCTTTTTGCTTGTACTCGTTAGCAAACTCGACCAGACCTTCATTTAAGTGTTTAACATAGGGGCAGTGATTACAAATAAACATCACTAATACGCCTTTATCGAACTTAAGGTCATATAAAGAAACTTTACTTCCATCAGTATCCGGCAGTTCAAAAGATGGTGCTTTAGTTCCAATTTCCAACATTGTTGACAAAGTAGCTGACATGTTATTAAATCCTTAAGTACCTTTGTTAAAATTATAGACTACGATGAATCCTACTACTAAGATATTAAATGATAGAGACAAAATTTTGTTTGAGAAAGCACTCAAATTTTATTTTTTTGCCCGACAGGTTGATTCCAAACGACTATCAAAGGATGTTTTTGAAAGATTACACTATACAGGTTCTGTTGCTTACTCTCTGGTTATAACCTACGCCAAAACCGGATCTCTGAAAATTGAATACATGGATTTCCTGAATCAGGAATTAAAAACCATGCTTTCATCTGACGAAAAAACCTATCAACCTCTTCAAATTAAGCCCTCAGAAATTGATGATATCGAGTTAATGAAAGAGACTAAAATTTCATTCTTTGATGAAGACGAAGGTGCAGATTCTGAGCTAATTTATTATTCCAATCAGAATTTGCTTGAGTTGAAAAAACTATAGACATAAAAAAACCCGATATCCTTAATCTTTTTGAAAAGATGGCTACTATGTTTAAAAAGCTACTCTCTGTAGTAAGGATACCGGGAAGCTACATTTAATTAGACGACACAAAAACACTAAAGTTTCTAATTCTATAGAAATTTAATAGTAATTATGTAAATAGTTGCAATTGCTCACCACAAGATCTTTTAAAATGGTCTGTAGTTAGCTTATTAATATCCTGATTAAGGCCTAACTTTCTACTCTGTACTTTAAAAAGATCTTTTATTTGTTCAGCGAAGTTTCCTTCACCTCTCATTCTTTTTCCAAATTCAGCTTCGTAAAGTTTTCCTCCTCTCATATCCCGAATTCTATTTAAAACCTTATTCTTTCTTTCAGGAAAATTCTGTACCAACCAATCCTGAAATAGATCCTTCACTTTAAAAGGCAATCTTAAAATTATAAAACTAGCTCTTGTAGCACCTGCATCAGCTGCGGACTTTAAAATATCAGCACATTCATGATCTGTTAATCCCGGAATTATTGGAGCAACATTCACGCCTACCGGAATTCCTGCGTTGGCTAGCTTTTCAATTGCTTTCAGTCTTCTGTAAGGTCGAGACGTTCTTGGTTCCATTACTTCTGTAATTTTATTGTCTAAAGAAGTCACTGATATAGTAGTACTTACACAATTGTATTCATTCAGCTCTTTTAATAGATCTATATCTCTGGTTATAAGGTGGTTCTTGGTTATGATACCTACAGGATTTCTGAACTCTGCCAGTACTTCAAGGCATTTTCTGGTGAGTAAAAGTTTGCGCTCAATTGGCTGGTAACAATCAGTTATACCACTCATTGCTATGACCTGAGGCTTCCATTTTGGTGATTGAAATGTTTTCTTCAAAAGCTCAGGAGCTTTGTATTTAACCATTATTTTGGTTTCGAAATCCAGCCCAGCAGAAAAACCTAAGTACTCATGAAAGGGCCGTGCGTAACAATAAATACAGCCGTGCTCACATCCTCTGTAAACATTTAATCCGGCATTGAAAGGTATATCCGGACTTTTGTTATAAGAAATGATCTCCTTTGTATGATCTTTAAAGAGTTTAGTTTTAGGATTTGGTTTTTCTCCTGTTTCTTCATCCAGGTTATAATCAATATAGTTTCCTTCAAATCTGTTGATCGGATTATCTGAAGAACCTCTTCCCTTTATTTTCTGATGTAGCTTATCCATTTATACACATATTTTGTACATATAATATATATGTTTAACGAATAACTACAAAAAAAAAGCCCCCGGGTTACAGGAGCTTTTAAAATTGTTTCTTTTTTTACTGTTTAGTCAGCGCAAGGAGTGTCTTCAAGATTTTCATCCCAGCAAGACTTTATCCCTTCATTATAGTTTGGAGATATAATAAATCCGACTTTTGTTTCAGTATCAAATTCTATTGTTGTGACGTTTCCATTTGAACCATCCACATAAACAATTGTTTTCAAGGTACCATCAAAGTCATAATCTATTTCTGAACCTTCATTTCCATTTCTGTCGCTCAGTACTGAAAAATCCAGATCAATACTTCCGTCATTATCAATATCCCATTCAATTTCTGAAACAGGCTCATCTTCCTGAGCATCATAATAAGTCCATTCACCTTCTGTTCCGTCATATTCTGCTTCACCTGAAAACAATAGAAAATTATTCAGAGGAGGATCGGTAGCTGATGTAGTTACGAAAAAGTTCCACTCAACATTATCTTCAGAATCTACTTCGGCAGTTAGCAAAACTGAAAATTCATTGTCTTCATTTTGAGCGGTATACATCCATTGATATTCTCCTTCTGCTACAACTTCAGGATCTTGGTTTTGAGCAGCTGAAATCAAAACCTTGGGTATGATCAGGTTTGCATCAACGATTAACTTTGCAACTCCTGCTCTGAAAAGAGCGGCATTAAAATTAGAACCGGCCTTTAACTTAGAGTTACTATTACTATTAAAATCCGACAGATCAATAGCCATTGTTTGTGCAGATGGAATCTCAGGTGTGATTTCCGGTTTATTATCAGAATCACTGCATGATATAAAAACAGCCATAATCAGTATTATAGCTGTTAAAGATTTAAGGTTTTGAAAATTCATTTCAGGTCTTTTTGTTCAAGTTTCTTACTTAAATCTTAAGACCTGATATTTGTTCCAAATTCTATTTATCTGCAGAGTATACTTTTTTACCGGCAACCCAGGTTTCCAAGACATCTATATTCCAAATTTCGCTTGCCGGAACTGAAAAATAATCCCGGTCGATCAGAATAAAATCTGCCCACTTTCCTTTTTCAATTGATCCCAGAATATTTTCCTGATGACCTGCATAAGCGGCATCCACTGTAAATGCGCGAAGTGCTTCTTTTCTTGTTAATGATTCGTTTGGATACCAACCGCCTTCAGGATTTCCACTATGATCCATTCTTGTAACTGCAGAGTACAATCCAAAAAATGGATTGGAATGTTCAACCGGAAAATCAGAACCGGCTGCTACTACGGTTCCTTGCTCCAAAAATGTTTTCCAGGCATAGCCACCTTTAATTCTCTGTGGTCCCACTCTGTCTTCAGCCATATTTTTATCGCTGGTTGCATGTGTTGGTTGCATGGAAGCAATAATATCGAGCTCTTTAAATCTTGGAATGTCTTCTAAAGCAACTATTTGAGCGTGCTCTACTCTGTTTCTTAATCCCTGATCTCCATGTTCATTTTGAGCTTTTTCAAGAGCATCTAGAACCTGTCTGTTTCCTGCATCACCGATAGCATGTATATTTGCCTGAAATCCTTTGCCAACTACTTTTGATACAGCGGCATCCATTTCTTCCTGCTCCATGAACAACAAACCAACGTTCCCCGGATCATCAGAATATGGCTGTAACATAGCAGCTCCTCTACTCCCCAAAGCGCCATCGGAATATAATTTAACACTTCTCAGAGCAAGCATATCATCTGAGTATGAGTCAACCGGCCCGTTTTTAGAAAGCTCATCGAAAGTATTTCCTGAACCTGATATCATTCCATAGATCCTGGTTTTTGCCTTTCCCTGATCGGCGAACTCTTTATATAAATTCCATGCTTTAACTCCTACTCCTGCATCATGAACTGATGTTATTCCCATTTTTGCCATTTGGGCATACGCTTTTTCTAATGCCAGTTTTTGTTCTTTTTCAGTTGGAGCTGGAATTTCGGATTCTACAAAACCTTGTGCAGCATCTATGAATACACCTGTAGCTTTCCCACTCCCATCTCTTATAACTTTTCCGCCCTGCGGATCGGGAGTGTCTTTACTGATGCCTGCCATTCTTAATGCCAAACTATTTCCCCAGCCCGCATGGCCATCAACTCTGCTTAACCAAACCGGGCGATCAGAAATGACCTTATCAATATCTTCGGCTGTTGGAAATTCATTTTCTTCCCATAAGGTTTGATTCCAACCCCTTCCTTGTATCCATTCCAGATCGGGATTTGCTTCCGCATAATTTTTGAGTGTGTCAAGGGTAGCTTCTAGGGAGTTAATACCCATAAGGTTTACATTGAGTTGCTGGAAGCCCAATCCCATTACATGTCCGTGAGCATCAATCAAACCAGGTAGCAGATTTTTTCCTTCACCATCAATAATTTCAGAATTGGGATAGTTTTCCGCAAGTGAAACGCTACTGATTTCCAAAAACTTACCGTTTTTTATGGCAACGGATTTAAATTCGACCAGATCTTCACCGATAATGGTATAACCATTAACGTTTTCGATTAGTGTTATATCTTCTGACGGGCTGCAAGCAAGTATTAATGCAGCTATAGTTATCAATAGTATTTGTGTATACTTCATATGAGTTTTTATTAAAATATTTATCGTAATATAGGTATTGACAATCGTTTACTTAAATCAAATTTAAAGCTTTTACAATAGCACTACAGGTGCTTAAATTTACGTTGCATGAATTTTATCTGTACAAGATCCTTTCTTTTTCTTCTTTATTTCATACTTAGTTTATTTACGATAAAATCTTACGGTCAGTCACGTTCTGTAGATAATGTTGACAGTTTAAAAGCAGAGTACAAAAAACAAAACCCGTCGAAGCAAGCTGAAACAATCATTCAAATTCTTGAATACTATCAAAATATTGATGTAGACAGCTCTGTGTTGTATGCTAACAGACTTTTAGAATTATCCGACTCACTTAAATATGAGGATGGTATCCTTGCCGGAAATACAAGTTTGGTCAACGCCGATTTCATCAAAGGAGCCTATTTTGAAGGAATTCAAAGAGCGATTCCTTTTCTAAACCAACAATTTGACAATGAAGGCTACCACCATGCCAATCTGTATTTGGTTACAGGAAACTGTTATGGCTCGCTTGGGCTTTATAAAACCGGGGTAGAATACTATTTAAAAGCCCGAAAAATTTTCAGCGAGTTGGAAGAAGAGGATAAACTGAATAAAATCTCTAACAATCTGGGTGCACTATATATACGTTTGGAAAACTTTGAATCTGCCCTTGAAGTCTTCAATAATATGAATATCTCAGCCGGGAACAGAGCACTTAAAGTTACTTCTAAAGTAAACTTTGGCTTCATTTATTTGGGGCTGAAAGATTTTAAGAAAGCTGAAAGTCATTTCCTTGATGTACTTGATTTCGGGGATGACGCTATTGAAGTACGAGCTAAAGCTATTTCCAGTTTTAAACTCGGAGACCTTTATACTCAGGAAAAAAACTATAAAAAAGCGTTATACCATTTCAATAGATCTATAGAGTTTTTCTCTCTTCTTGAAAATGAAGCCCAAACTATGAATCCGCTTAACGGAATTGCAAAAGTTCATTTTATATCGGGAGATTTAGCTTCAGCTCTAACGGTAGCATTACGGTCTGAAGAAATTGGGGAAAAAACTCAGACACTTTCTGAATTAAACTCCGTTGTGAGTCTTTTAGCAGAAATCTACAAAGCGCAGGGCAATTATAAGAAAGCATATGAGTATTCTGTCAAAAACCTTGCTCTAAGTGACAGTTTGAATATTAGCCAAAGAAATCAGGAAGTTCAGGTTTTGGAAGCTGAATATAATTTTGAACGCAGAGAAGAAGAACTAAAGCTTGCTCAGAATATTAAATTCAGAAATCAAAAATTGATTCTTGGAGGAGTTAGTTCATTTCTTTTTGTCAGTCTTATTTTCATATTTGTGTTTTACAGGAGTAAAAAAAATAAAGAAAAAGCTAATCGGAGACTTGAGAGACTGAATCTTGATCTGGAAGAAACGAACAAAATCAAAAACCAACTTTTCTCTATCATAGCTCATGATTTAAGAAATCCGTTAAGTTCACTTTATGGTTTAGTGACATTACTGGAAATGAAAGCTGCTGATAAAGATGAACTCGATAAATTGATTCCTGAGTTGGTTTCTCAATTTAAACATACCTCCACTCTCTTAAATAATCTTTTAAACTGGTCTAAAAGTCAAATGCAGGGCTACAAAGTAACCCCGATAAAGTTTGATATCTATGATGTTTTTATCAAGAATGTTGAGCTACTCTCTAATAGATTTGACGAGAAAGAAATTATAATCGATCTGGGCTCTGGTAGTGGAGAAGATGTGTTTGCCGACAAAAACATGATGGATGTAGTAGTTCTCAACATTTTATCAAATGCGCTAAAGTACTGTGACAAAGGAGATACAGTTTCTGTTAATACCCTATCAGAATCGGGTTTTTTAATTATTTCTATAAAAGATACAGGCATGGGAATTCCTAAAGATAAGATCCGACTTTTATTCACCAGTTCATTTTACTCTACTGCAGGAACACGAAATGAAGCAGGAACAGGTTTAGGATTAATGCTTTGTAAAGAGTTTATAGAAAAGAATGGTGGTAAAATTTGGGTTGAAAGTAAATTCTCTGAGGGCACTACTTTTTATTTTAAACTTCCCATCTATGATTCCAGAAATGACAGCTAAGCCGTCCAAAATTCTTTTTTTAAGTATTCTGGTTTTACATTCGAACCAGCAATCTCTTCTTTACTTTTAAATGACAACGCCTTTAATATTTGATCGTTCTCATTGTGTTCAGGGTCACTACCTAGTTTTAAATTTCCGGATTCATAATTAACCAAAAAGAAAAACTCGATAGCATGAAACCTGTCTTGGATAATTTCATTAATATGAACCAGCTTATTTACAGAGATAGTTAGCCCTGTTTCCTCAAGAAACTCTCTTTTAAGTGCTTCTTCCAAAGTCTCTCCAAATTTAACTCCGCCTCCCGGAGGCGTCCAGATAAGCTCATTCGATATTGGAGACAACAATTGAGCTAACAGTATGCACTCATTTTTAATGAGTATTCCACAACTGCGTACTCTGGTCTTATCCTTGTAACCTGACAAGCTATTTTATTACTTTTTTCTTTGACTTTTTTAAAACGCTGTATTGTTCATTTGCTTTGGCATGTTTTAAACTCGCCTTAACAAAATCAACGAAAAGAGGCTGAGGATTATTTACAGTACTTTTTAATTCCGGGTGAAATTGAACCCCAACAAACCAGGGGTGATTGGGAATTTCTACAATTTCAACCAAGTCCCTTTCCGGATTCATTCCCACTAAAGCCAAACCTCCTTCAACCAACTTATATCTTAAGTTATTGTTCACCTCATAACGATGACGATGACGCTCAAAAACCAGTTCTTCTCCATAAGCTTTATAGGAATTCGAGTCTTTATCAAGTTTACAAGCATATTTACCCAGTCGCATTGTACCCCCCATATTCTCGATGTCTTTTTGATCGTGCATGATATCAATTATGGGGTATTCACAATCATCTTCAAATTCAGTACTGTTTGCATCTTCCCAACCGCATACATTTTGTGCGTATTCTATCACAGCACATTGCATTCCTAAACAAATTCCGAAAAATGGAATTTTATTCACCCGAGCATATTCAACTGCTGCCAGCTTACCACTTATTCCACGTCCGCCAAATCCCGGAGCTACTAAGACGCCTGAAATTCCTTCCAGTTTTTTAGAAACATTGTCTTTAGTGAGGTCATCAGACTGTACCCATCGAACATTAACTTTGCAATCATTTACTGCTCCACCGTGAATAAAAGCTTCAACTATTGATTTGTATGAATCATGATGCTCAACATATTTACCGACTAATGCTATTTCAATAGCTCCAGAGGGATCGCAAACAGCCTCAACAAACCCAATCCAATTATCAAGGTTATATTCTTTAGTTTCCAGTTGAAGCTTTTCGATTACACGCTTATCCAGACCTTCCTTTTTCATTAACAACGGAACTTCATAGATACTTTTTGCATCCAGAGATGCTATTACATCCTCCAGATCCACATTACAGAACCGAGCCACTTTACTCCTGATCGAAGAATCCAACTCATGTTCTGATCTGCAGACTATAATATCAGGTTGTAAACCACTTTCAGAAAGAGTCTTAACGGAATGCTGAGTTGGCTTTGTTTTTAACTCACCCGCAGCTGCCAGATATGGAACCAGAGTTAAATGGATTGACAATGTGTTCTTTCTTCCTACATTGTACTTAAGCTGTCTTACTGCTTCTATATATGGTAAGCTTTCAATATCACCTACTGTCCCACCAATCTCTACAATCACAACATCATACTTTCCTGACTTTCCTAACTCTAGAACATGAGATTGGATTTCATCAGTTATATGAGGAATTACCTGTACAGTTTTACCAAGATAAGCGCCTTGTCTTTCTTTGGTAATTACATCATTATAAATACGTCCTGTAGTAACATTATTGGATTGTGAAGTCTGTATATCTAAAAATCTTTCGTAATGCCCTAAATCCAGATCTGTTTCGGCGCCGTCATCAGTAACGTAAACTTCACCATGCTCATATGGATTCATTGTTCCTGGGTCCACATTTATATAAGGATCCAATTTTTGAACAGTTACTTTTAGACCTTGTGCAACTAATAACCGACCTAGTGAAGCACAAATTATTCCTTTCCCAAGAGATGAAGCGACCCCTCCGGTTACAAAAATATACTTAGTAGACATGCGAAGTTTGAGTGAAGTTGATGGATGGAAAAGATAGTATTCTAACACACCCTATTCAATGCAACTTTGAAAGTTATTTAATTTATCATCAATTTTTTTTGAACAATTCCTCTACTACACCAATCAATACATCCGGTTTATCTGTAAAAATTCCTTTTGCTCCTGATTCGATAATTGATTCCATGAGTTTTTTATCATTTACAGTATATACCAGGAATGGAATTTTACGGTCATTCAGTTGCTTAACCCAGTTTTCAGTTAATTCTTTCTTGTTCAGATTAAAAGCATCAATATTATAATCTTTGGCAAGTTTCACAGGTGCTCTACCGTTCGATTGCTTTTGTTCATATAACATTGCCATTTTCACCGGATGTCTACTTTTCTTTACTCTTTCCAACACTCTATAATCAAAACTGGAAATCAGTACTTGGTCTTCCATTTCCAATTCATTAACTAAATTCAAAACCAGTTCAACAACTCCTGACTCTTCATTATCAGTAACCGCTTCAGGTTTTATTTCTATATTTACAAGTATCTTTGCTTTTGAGTACTCAAGAATCTCTCTTAAAGTAGCAATTCTTTCATTTTTGAATTTTGGATGAAACCAAGAACCTGCGTCCAGTTTTTTCAGTTCGGAAATAGTATAATCCAAGACTAAACCGGATCCATTGGTTTTATAGTCTAACTTTTCATCATGAAATACTACCGGTATATTATCTTTTGACAGCAATACATCCAATTCGATCATATCTACCTTCATATCTACAGCGGCCTTGAAAGCGGACATTGTGTTTTCCGGAAAATAAGCGCTGGCTCCTCTGTGTGCTATCACGAAAAGCTTTTTCTGAGAAAGGTTCATATTTTAAGTACCTGCATGAGATTCATGAATAAAAAGCTTTAGAATCTTAGCCTCTAACTTTCTATTGAAATCAAAATAAAATGAGTAATAACAGAAAAGTCACTCCGGTTTATTAGTCTCAGATACAGTTGAAGATTTCTAAATTAATTTAGAATAGCTAATATAGTTCTATAGATATAGAACTATATATTGAGCAATAACTTTCATCCAAAAAATTTAATTCTGAAACGTTATTACTCTCTTAATTGCTTTGTTAATCAACGAATTAAAACTGTTAGTGTTTGACAATACAGAGTATGAAAAAACTAATCCCGATATAATTGATAGACAGCCAAGTAAACTCAAAGCCGTTGCAAGCCATATCGGTTGTATCAACCCAAGAATTGAAACAGTTACTACAGTTGTTCCCAATAAAATCTGAATAAATGCTGATAAAAATTGAAAAGCATTCACCGGAGGAGCATCATTTTGATCTGAAAACGACCTAAACTGCTTATTTAGTTTTAATTCTATCGCATTGTCAGAACTCTTTCCCAGTAAAGAATTCATCTCTTTTTCTTCATTGTTCATGTCCTTACCTTTTACTAACCACTTATATTATTACAATCTAATAAATCAGCGCTAACAAAAAAATAAAAATGAGTAAAATTGATAATATTTACATCTACGGTCGCAACCCAATAATTGAAGCGTTAATAAATCGCCCCAACGAGGTTGAAAAAGTTTTTGTAAAAAACTCTATTCAACTTAGTTCTATTGATGGCTTAGCTGATTTAATTTCAAAAAACTCAATTCCGGTATCTAAGGTTCCCCAAATTAAAATCCAGAATCTAGTAGGAAGAGTAAATGATCAGGGAATTGTTGCATTATTAAGTCAAATATCCTACACCAACTTCTTTGATTGGGTATCTGAACTTGACTTAAATTCAAATCCCGCAGTAATTTTTCTTGATGGAATAGAGGATCCATATAACTTTGGAGCAATATTGAGAAGTGCTGTTGCAGCAGGAATTTCTGCTGTAATCGTACCTACTCAAAAACAAGCGCCTGTTAACGCTACTGTTTTTAAAACTTCTTCTGGTACTGCAGGGAGAATTCCAATCATTAGAGTACATAATGTAAACCAAGGACTAAAAGACCTTGAATTAGCAGGGTTTGAAGTTTATGCCTTAGACGGCAACTCAGAAGCTTCCTGTTGGGATGCCGAATTCGATAATCCCACGGCTTTCTTAATTGGAAATGAAGGAGAAGGATTAGATAAAAATGTAATTAAAAAAGCTTCTAAAACTTTACGGATTCCTATGGTAAATAATGTAGAATCGCTTAATGCTTCTGTTTCTGCTGCACTTATTTGTTATGAGTGGGCAAGGAAAAGGTCATAAAAAAAACAGACTGAATTACCTTTAGTCTGTTTTTTTACCTTCGCTAAGAAATTTTTAGCTGTTATTTGCTACTACTTCATATTCTGAAAAAAAGTAAGCTGCTTCTATTTTTCCATTTTCAACTGAATCTGATCCATGTATAATATTTTCACCTAGACTGTCAGCAAATTGCTCTCTAATTGTTCCTTTTTCAGCTTCTTCAGGATTAGTTGCTCCAATTAGAGTTCTGAAATCAGCTACTGCATTTTCTTTTTCCAATATCATTGGAACACAAGCTCCACTGCTCATGAACTCACAAAGCTCTCCATAAAAAGGTCGCTCTTTATGAACTGCATAAAATCCTCCTGCAGTATCCGCTGTTAATCTTGTCATCTTCATTGCTAAAATCTTGAATCCTGCTTCCTGAATTTTTTGGGTAACTTCACCGATAAGTTCTTTACGAACACAATCAGGTTTCAAAATCGTCAACGTTCTTTCTAATGCCATTATATTATTTATAAAATTAATTTTTTTGTAACAACCCTTTTGAAAAACTCTCTTCAAAATGGTATTTAAAGATAAGATTTAGGACATTAATTAACGAATCAAAAAAAGGGGCAGGTAACTCAACTGATTATGCAGAACACCTTTGAACATAGTTTTAATTGGAGCTTTATTTTAAAAGCTAATCCAACCCAACTATGGCCCTATATTTCTGATACAAATAAATTTTTAAAATCCGCCGGACAGTTTTCTGTTCGAAAAGAATCTTTTTTGAGGGAAAACAGAAAAGGATTTCTTGAGTTAACCTCAACAAAAATTAATACCGGATATGCCTGGGTTGAGGAGCCTTATGCCTGGGAAAAACCTTTTAGATTTGGTACCTCAAGAAAATATAAAGCAAGCCTCATCCAGTCCCTATCTTTTAATGTAAACCTAATACCTGAAAGATCTGGAACAAAACTCATCATTGATTTAAAGATCACTACTTCCAGAAAATTTATAAGGTATTTTTTAGATCAGTACATTGAAAGAATAGTTAAAAGAAAAGTTCAAAAGTATGTATATGATTGCGATCAATCAGCTTTTACCAATACTCTTCCATATGAGCATTCAAAGAAAACAAGACTTACAAGAAGAGCAAAAACTAAAATTAATGAAATTGAAGCTGATTTATTAGAAAAGACTCGCCGCCAACGAATAATAAATCATCTTTTGGAATATATTCTGCAGGCTCAGGATGAAGATTTGAAAACAATACACCCCTACAGACTTGCAGAATATTGGGGGGAGAAAAAATACTCTGTTCTGAATGTATTCTTAAATGCAGCCAAGCTCAGGTTATTAGACTTCAGATGGGATGTGTTTTGTCCAAATTGCAAAAACACAAAACAAAGTTTCCGAAGAATGAGAGAGATACATTCCGATCTTCATTGTGATGCTTGCGATTGTAGTTATTCCATTGATTTCAACGAAAATCTTCATCTGGTTTTTAATCCAAATCCTCTTATCCGTAAAATATCAAACAACACGTACTGCTACGGAGGCCCCCAAAATACACCTCAACGAGTCACTCAACATTTTTTAAAACCAGGTGAACGAAAATACTTGAATATCAGCCTCGAAGAAGGTACTTACCTTTTTAAAACCTCTGTAAATGAAGGATTTCTGAAACTCCATCTAAGAAAAGATATCGATGACGCTGCTACTATCTTTATTACAGATGAAAACTTTGATGGACAGGACGCTACCGTCTCGATCAACCCCAACCTTACTATAGTAAACGATTCCGAACAAGATCTGATTTGCTATATTGAGAAGGAAAATTGGCGACAAGAAGCGATTTATGCCACAGAGGTAACATCCTCTCACGATTTCAGAACTTTATTTGCTCAGGAAACATTAAAGGATGGAGAAAAAGTTACTGCATCCAACGTAACTATTTTGTTTACAGACTTAATGAACTCGACTGATCTTTATCTACAGGAAGGCGACGAATTTGCAATCGGACAGTTGATGAGTCACTTTAAAATTATACAACAGATTGTAGCTGAGGAACGGGGAGGAATCGTAAAAACCATTGGAGATTCTGTAATGGCTGTATTTAAAGAACCTGTATCAGCATTAAAAGCGGTAGAAAGAATCCAGCAGATATTTTCTTCTTCTACTGCTATGGGAGAATCGTTTAAACTTAAAGCCGGGATTCATTTAGGAAATTGTACCGCTGTTAATTTAAATGATCGAATAGATTATTTTGGCACGACAGTAAATATTGCCTCTCGACTTGTAGATGTAGCAGAAGAAAAAGAGATAGTAGTATCCGAGCCCTTCTATAATTTTGGAGATGCTGACTTATATTTACAAAACAATCGAAAAAGCTTATTTATTAAAACAGGTGAAAAGGAATTAAAAGGATTTTCCAAAGAAACTTTCAAGGTAAAACAGATTAGCATGGAAAGAACTTCATTACGACTTGTCATTTAAACCCTTTGGTTCCATGCTAGTTTATGGGCATTGTTTTATATTAAAATAAAAATGCCTGTTAAAAAACATCACCCTTCTATCAAGGACTCTACTTTGCATATGAAAGCAAAGAAAAATATAGCTTTGATTGCCCACGACCACAGAAAAATGGATTTATTAGACTGGGCAGAATTCAATAGCGAGTTTCTCAAAAATCACAATTTGTTCGGAACAGGTACTACCGGATCTTTAGTTGCACAAAAATTAAATCTTCCGGTTTATACTTTTAAAAGCGGTCCCTTAGGTGGTGATCTCCAAATTGGAACAGCCATTGTGGATAATGAAATTGATATGATGATCTTCTTCTGGGATCCCCTTCAGGCTCAACCTCACGATGTTGATGTTAAAGCATTACAGCGAATAGCTATCGTTTATAACATTCCTTTGGCTTGTAACAGATCTTCGGCTGATTTTCTGATAACATCCCCACTTATGAATTCCAACTATGAGCGGTTTATTGTGGATTACAGCCAAAGATTTAAGAAAGATTTAGACGATTAAAATTCTGATTCCGATTTATTACTATTGAAATATAAATTAGCTGTAGAACTGCTTATTTTAACATTACTCAATTAATAGTAGAATCAAATTTTACTCATGTCGCTAAACAGACTTCAATTCGAAAAAAGCCCCTATTTACTTCAACATAAGAATAATCCGGTAGACTGGTATCCATGGTGTGATGAAGCTTTTGAAAAAGCGGCATCAGAAAACAAACCCATTTTTTTATCCATTGGATATGCTACGTGCCATTGGTGTCATGTTATGGAACATGAGAGTTTTGAAGATGAAGAGATCGCAAACTTATTGAACGATACGTTTATCAATATCAAAGTTGATAGAGAAGAGCGCCCTGATATAGATAGTACTTATATGACGGTGTGCCAAATGGTGACGGGTCATGGAGGATGGCCCCTAACCATAATTATGACTCCAGATAAAAAACCTTTTTTTGCAGGAACCTACATTCCCAAAGAAGCTCGATTTCAGCGAATTGGATTAAAACAACTGATACCCGGAATAGCCGGAATGTGGAAATATGAGCCTGAAAAAATTAAAAAAGCTACAGAAAGTATTCAGGATGGATTTGATAAGTCGTTGCATTTTGAGAAAGGAACTTTCCCCGGGCTGGAAGCTGTAGAATATGCCGCTGAGCAGCTATCACAACGCTACGATGATGATCACGGTGGGTTCGGTTCAGCTCCTAAATTTCCCTCTCCACATAACTTAAGTTTCCTGCTCCGTCAGTGGTACGCTACAGGAGAAGATCGTTTCAAGCATTCGGTTGAACATACATTAACAGAAATGCGCCTTGGAGGAATTTGGGATCATATAGGATATGGGTTTCACAGATATTCCACAGACGAAAAATGGTTGCTTCCTCACTTTGAAAAAATGTTATATGATCAGGCTCTTTTAATGATCGCATACACAGAGGGTTGGCAGGTAACCGGAAATCCGTTATTTAAAGAAACTGTTTATGAGATATTCGATTATATTTCAGACAATCTCGTTCACCCCGACGGAGGTTTCTTTTCTGCTGAAGATGCTGACTCCGATGGAGAGGAAGGTAAATTTTATATTTGGGAAGTTGATGAAATTCAAAAAATTTTATCAAAAGATGAAACAGAGTTTTTTCTGAATACTTTTAACCTATCGATAGAGGGTAATTATGAGGATGAAGCTACTAAACAATTAACCGGCAAAAACATCCCACACCTGGAAAAATCTTTATCTAAAGCTGATTCCGAGAATTTTAATAATATCAGAAAGAAGCTTCTTTCCGCCAGAACCAACCGGTCCCGCCCTCTTCTTGATGACAAAGTTCTTACTGACTGGAACGCTCTTATGATAACTGCTTTGGCAAAAGCTAGTAGCGTATTTGATGAGGAGAGATTTCTCACCAAGGCTGAAGATGCATTCTCTTTCATTAAAGAGAATCTTTTTCAGAACGAAAACCTCTTACATCGTTTCAAAGATGGTGAAAGTAAAATTTCTGCCTTTGCGGATGATTACTCTTTTTTGATTTGGGCAACTCTTGAATTATACGAAACAACATATAATCCGGAATATCTAGATCAGGCAATTAAGTTTTCAAGAGTATTTATTGAGAAATTTTGGGACAAAGAAAGCAGTGGATTCTTTTTTACTAGCCATGACTCTGAAGAGTTACTTGGCAGACAAAAACAGATTTACGACGGAGCAACTCCTTCCTCAAACTCCGTTGCAATGGTAAGTCTCATCAAGTTGAGCCGACTAACAGGAGAACCGGAGTTTGAAAACTATGCAAATTCAATTGGTGAGTTCTTTTCTGCAGATTTAATAAGATCAGGATCAAGTATAACCCAAGGCCTACAAGCAATACAATTTCTAAATAATAATCCGATAGAACTTGTTATCGTTGATAACACCCCACCAAATAAAGAAGATCTTTCGGGAATCAGGTCTGTATTTTCTCCTTTCAAAGTCTCCTTGTATAAAGATTCCGAATTAAATGATATTGGTAAGTTTTCCGGCTATACAGAGAAAATGGAACGAATCAACGATAGCATTACTTTTTACTATTGTTCAAATTTTGTTTGTGAAAAACCATTTAATGATATTTTGCATGCAGAAGACCTTTTGAAATCGAATTCTTTAGCTTAATTTATTTAACAGTTTCAATCCAGTATGAGACTTAACTCGTAATCTTAATCAGGAACAATAGGTATGTTGTTTTTTCTTATATCTGCCATAGGTAAATTTTTAAATCAGGATAATGCCAGAGATAAAGATTTACTAAAGCGAATTGCACGGAAAGATCCTGTTGCACTTTCACTTTTATATGATCAGTATAATCGGCTTTTATTTGGTTTGCTGTTATCCATTCTAAAAAAGAAAACGGAAGCAGAAGATTTATTGCAGGAAGTATTCAGCAATATCTGGGAAAAAGCAGATCAATACGACCCGGATAGGGGAACCGGCTATACCTGGATTGTTTCATTAACAAGAAATAAAGGAATTGATAGATTGCGTTCTAAAGTTTATAAAGAACAAAAAAAGCAGTCGACAAGTCTGGATGATGACAATGTATACCACCCATTATTTTCAAGTGAGAACAATCCATTGGAGGATACAATTTTATCGGACAGAGCAGAAATGTTGAGAAACGCATTACAAAAAATTTCTGAGAAACAAAGAAAAGTAATACAAATCTCATATTTCGATGGATTGAGTCAATCAGAGATTTCTGATGAATATGATATCCCATTAGGGACTGTAAAAACTAGAATGCGAGACGGAATGATGAAACTAAGAGAAATTTTATCGGGAGAGGTACAATGAGCACTACAGACAATACAAAATTTGAAGAGCTTTGCGTCGGTTTTGTACTAAGCTCCATAACAAAGGAAGAAGAAAAAGAATTTAAATCTTTACTAGATGGAGCAACTGCAGAACAGGAACAGCTTTATCAGGATATGAAAAGTATAGCATCAGAAATGGCTTTACTTGCATACGATCAAAAACCATCCGAAAACGTTAAAGAACAATTATTAGAAATGGCTTGGGCCTCTGTTCATGCAAGAGGTGGAGGTGCTACTGTTCACTATCTTTCCAGATATAGAATTGCAGCAGCTGCAGCAGTCTTGTTTCTTGTAAGCTCATTAGGTTTGTTTTTCTTCAATCAAAACTTAGAAACTGATCTGGAAACACAAAAGGAATTAGTAGTTCAAAAAGAAAGAGCCATCCGTTTATTAGAGACAGAAGTCGAACAAAAATCTGAATTATTAGCAATTTTAGAAGCAAGAGATGTGGATCTTGTTTTAATGGACGGACAAGATGTAAACCCAAATGGATTTGGCAAGGTGGTATGGGATAAGGATAATGGACAAGCTTTGCTTCAAGTAGCAAATATGCCTGCCGTGCCTACTGCAAAAGAATATCAGCTATGGATTTTAATCAATGGTCAACCTTTAAGCGCCGGAGTATTTGCTGTAAATAATCCTGAAAGAGATAATTTCTTCAAAATTCAGGAACTGAATCAATCTGCAAACCAAGGTGCTTTTGCAATCACACTTGAGCCCGAGGGTGGTTCTCCTCAACCTACCGGTGCTATGTATATGCTGGGTTCTATGTAGATATTATATAGTATTTATTTACGAAGACTTTGAAAACTCCTTCCATATTGGTTGGAGTTTTTTTTATGTCTTTTTTTAAATAAAAACCAATCCGTCTCTCAAAACCATTCGTACTTATCACTACAGAATTTATATTTAGCGATAGAGATAAGGAGTTGTAGCTTGAAAGCGCAACTCCTTTTTTATATTTCAATTCCAAATCCAATCTGAACGTAAATTTCTTTCGTAATGTTAGGTAAGTATAATAATAACTTAACTTACGAGAAAAATGAATATACAAAAGATACCATTTTTGGTGACTGTTTTTTGTTTACTGTTGTTTGGTACAACTCAAATAACTAATGCACAAACAGTTTTTGAAACTACGCTTAGTGGGAGTAATGAAGTACCCACTGTAACAACTTCCGCAAACGGAAATATAACCGCTACTCTTAACGGAAACGAACTAACTGTTGAAGGTTCTTTTGAAGGACTTAGCAGTACTTATGCTGCCTCTCATTTGCACGCAGGCATGGCTGGTGAAGCAGGTGGAGTTCTTTTCGCTTTAAACGCTACAGTAGACACTGATGGAATGGGCGGAACATACACTACCGCAAATAACACTTTTACTTTATCCGGCGGTCAGGTAGATACATTAAAAGCACGCGGAATTTATGTAAATATACATTCCGAAACCTATGGTGCCGGAGAGCTTAGAGGTCAATTAGCTCCTCAAGCTGATGTTGTATTCAGAACTAATGTTTCTGGTGCACAGGAAGTACCGGTAGCTAAGACTATGGCAAGCGGCGCTCTGATCCTCGAATTAAATGGTGATTCACTATTTGTATCAGGGTCATTTAATGGACTTTCAAGCAACTATGCTGCTTCTCATTTGCATACTGCAATGGCAGGAAGTGCCGGTGGTGTAGCAGTAACTTTAAATGCCACTGTTGCAGCTGACAATAAATCTGGAGTTTATTTAGCCGCTGATAATAGCTTTGAACTTACCACAGATCAAAAAGCGGCACTTATGGATAGAGGCGTTTATGTAAATATCCACTCTGAGAATTTTGCTTCCGGAGAGCTAAGAGGTCAAGTTACTCCTCCGGTTACAGCTTCTTTCTTTGCCAGTTTATCAGGAAGTGCTGAAATTCCTTCTGCGAATACAAATGCCGGTGGTGCAGTTGTAGTTGAACTAACTACAGATGACTCATTAGTGGTAACTGGTACATTCGCAGAATTACAAGGCGATTTTGACGCTAGTGTTGCCGGTGGATCTCATCTGCACGCAGGGCATTCCGGAACTAACGGAATGGTTGACATATTAATTAATGCAGAAGTAGAGGCTAATTTTAAAGCAGGTGCTTATTTAGCAAAAGACAATAAATTTGCTGTTGATGCTTCTCAAATTGAGACGCTACTTAACAGAGGTTACTATGTAAACATACATACTACTACGTTTGGAGCCGGCGAACTTCGTGGGCAAGTATTAGGTGATGCCTCAGCTTATTTCAAAACGAATTTAAGCGGTTTACACGAACAACCTACTCCTGTAATTACCGAAGCTTTTGGTGCAGTAAATGTAGAGATAACAGGTGACAGAGCTATTGTTACCGGTGGTTTTGAAGCGCTTTCAAGTGCTTACACGGCATCCCATCTACACTCAGAAAGTGTAACCGGAAGCGGTGGAGTTGAAGTAACATTAAATGCTACAGTGTCTAGTGACACAAGTGGTGTATATAATGTTTCAGATAACACATATGAGTTAACAGAAGCGCAACTTGAAGCCATGAATAGCCAAGGTTTGTATGTAAATGTACATTCCCAAGCTGAAGCGGCAGGCGAATTAAGAGGACAGCTTCTTTTTGGTGATAATTTATTTCCTTCAAAAAGTACGTTGCTAACCCCTGCTGATGATGCAATGATTAGTGTTTCCGGAGATGTTTCTACCAGCTTCCAAGCTACATGGACAACGAGTTCAGATGTTGAAGGTGACAGTCTTACGTATACTTGGCAAGCAGCTACTGACTCACTATTTACCAATACCGTCATTAACGCTAATGTTGGTTCAAACCTGAACTATAACATAGCCTTTGGTGATCTGGATACAATTTTAGTGGATCTTGGAGTTGAATCAGGTGCCAGTGCAACAATTTACCACAGAGTAATAGCTTCTGATGGTAGCGATGAAGCATCAAGTGATACAAGATCAGCAACTTTTGAAAGAGGTACATTAACATCTAATGAAAACGATGGAATAGATACTCCAAACAGGTTCGCATTAGATCAAAATTACCCAAATCCTTTTAACCCAAGTACAAAAATAAGCTTTTCTTTAGAAGAAGCAGCGCCAACTCAATTGGTTGTTTACAACATGCTTGGACAAAAAGTTGCTACTTTGGTTAATGAAAGATTAAGTGCAGGTAACCACACCTTCAATTTTAAAGCTGACAACTTATCTTCAGGTATTTATATCTATAGATTGCAATCAGCGAATCAAAGCTTAACTAAGAGAATGACACTGATTAAATAGAATTTTAATTAGTACAAACTAAAAGGGAGTTTGGTAATCCAAACTCCCTTTTTTTATATCTCTATTTTCTTAATGTCCTGAAATCAGTTCCCTGACATCATCTTAAACATCAGATCTGTTACGCTGATCAGGTTAACTCCTGTTGGTATTTGAACCATCGCTTTTGCTATACTGGACTTATTGATATTGGTAACTTCCATTACGGTTTCAGTCCCTTTTTTCCCGGTTACTTCAACAAGCATTGGAAAGTTTTTCCCTGCAAAAACCGCATCTCTTGATTGATTAACTGCTCTATCTGCTTCAGCCGGAAGGTTTTTCCATGGCTCAGCCAGCATTCCCCAGTTGATATCAATATTCGGAGTAAGCCAAACTGACATTTTTGTATCATTTTCTCTACCCGAGATAACCAGTTCGTAAGTTTTATATCCATTTATGGTTCTTTCACGGTCGGTATATTCAAAATTCATTTCGTCATTACCAGAACTCTTTGGCGAAGAACTATTACCCCATGAAAGAAACATTTTAAATAACCCTTCCACTTCTGATTTAGTGACCTGTAGTGCATCATTATTTTCCATTAACACCACAAAATCTTTTTTATCATTCCGAATCAACATTCCTCCGGAATTAAATGACTGACCAAAATTCATCTCATCTTCTCCTTTTAAAAAGATCCGATCTGCAGTTACATACATATTAAGTTGATTAACTGAAGTCTTACCACTTTCATTATCACCATAAAGGTTCATGGATATGTGACCTTCAAACTGTGCCTGAAGAGGATTCGAAAAAGCAATGGTACATAAAAAAAACAGTGTACTTAAATATATTTTGGTTCTCATAATTATCTCTGGATGTTATTAGATTGTGGAGTTTAACGAACTACATAGTTGGATGTTACGCAGAAATTAAGTCTTCCATTCCTACATTCACTTTTTTGATCCAACCGCCGGCTACAACGTCATCACCTTCATAACAAACTATAGCCTGCCCGGGAGTTATGGCTTCTCTTCCGGTTGGAAAATGAACTTTGATCTCATCTTCACCCAGTTGAGTCAAATGTCCCATTGCCCCATCATCGTTATATCGAATTGCGCCGGTGATCTCCATTTCGGTTTCCGGAATTTTGTCATACTTCACTAAATTTATTTCTTTAGCTGTCAGCGTAGAACTGATAAGATCTTCCTTCTCTCCGATAGTGATCGTGTTTGTTATCGCATTTATATTTGTTACGTAAACAGGCTTACCCATGGGCAAGTTTAACCCACGTCGTTGACCAATTGTATAAAATGGATAGCCTTCATGTTCGCCTAAAATATTTCCGTCTTTATCCACGAACTTGCCTCCTTTCATTTTCTCTTCCAGACCCGGAACTTTGTCTTTTAGAAATCTACGATAATCATCATCCGGTACAAAGCAGATTTCATAAGAGTCAGGCTTGTTGGCTACGTTTAATAATCCGTGATCTTCTGCAATTTGGCGAATTTCAGGTTTTGAGTATCCACCCAAAGGAAAAATAGTCCTCTCAAGATGTTTTTGTGCAACACCCCATAATGCGTACGATTGATCTTTCTTTGGATCTAATCCTCTGGAAATGATGTGACGTCCGTTTTCCTCTCTTACTCTTGCATAATGCCCTGTTGCAATGAAATCACACCCAAGGTTATCTGCTCTCTTTAACAAAGCAGCCCATTTAATATGAGTATTGCAAAGCACACACGGGTTTGGAGTTCTCCCATCCATGTAATCGCCCACAAACCGGTCAATTACCCAATCACCAAACTCTTCCCTTATATCTACGATGAAGTGCTTAAAACCATGATTTACAGCGATGTGGCGAGCATCATTCATAGACTCTACCGTACAACAACCCGTTTCTTTCCCGTTATCACCACCGCTTCGGTGATAATCCCAGGTTTTCATGGTAATTCCGATTACTTCGTATCCTTGTTCTCTAAGCATTACAGCAGCTACAGATGAATCTACACCGCCACTCATTGCTACAAGAACTCTGCCTTTCTTACTCATTTCAAGATGTGAGTTTCTCTTTGAATTTAATTACAGCTAAAGATAAGGCTTTTGTTCACTGATTGCGATATTCGTTTAAATATCTCTGATAGTGTTTATCGATGACTTGGATAAAGTTCTAAAAACAAGTTTAATTTTATTCTCTAACAACCATTGCTATAGAATTCTGTAACTAATATGAAATAGAGTTTTGCCCAATCAATATTGGATATTCCTTATTGAATGTTGAATATTCAATATCCCCTAAGTCATGTACAAATATGGCTTCCATGGCTCCTGAACCCCACCATTTATATCTCTGAAAAAAGTGATCGGAATCGGGCGATAGGGTTTATTTTTGAGCTCCATATTTGCCTCTTTTGGAGTTCTGTTCCCTTTCTTTACGTTACATTTATCGCAAGCAGTAGTCAGGTTTTCCCAGGTGTCTTTACCGCCCCTGCTTTTGGGATGAATGTGATCAATGGTCAATTTAGATTTCTGCCCGCAATACTGACATCTAAAGCCGTCTCTGCGCATAACATTTCTTCTTGTCAGAACCACTTTTGTATAAGGTAAGCGTATGTATCTGCGTAATCTGATTACAGAAGGGAAATCAAATTGGTCACTGGGTGTTCTCAGTTTCTTTTCAGGATCATCATGCAGCAACTCTGCTTTTTCCAAAAAAATAAGCTTCATAGAACGTTGCAAAGAGCAAACACTCAAAGGCTGGTAATCTTGATTAAGTACTAAAACATTTGCATTCATTTGCATTCAATTTGGGGTTTGGATCTTTTTTCTTTCATGAAGAATGCAGATATGAATTTAATTTAACCGTCTAACGATGGAATGCCCTAGTATGATATATTTATCTCATAAAAACAAATACACAGGTATTACCTTTTTTTTAACAATGTGATGATTTTAATGAATAATTATCTGACTTAGTTTTTATATTTGGAAGCGCTTTTTTAACAGAATTGAAATTAAACCAACATAATGTCCGAGATTAAAGACGCCCTCACAAAAGAGTACTACAAAGAACCTGCTCCACTAACTCAAGACGACTCCCCTTTTTCTTCCATGATGGAAAGATTCAGATTTGCCGCTGATATTTTAGATCTGGATGAAGGTATGTTTAAATACCTGTCTACTCCTGAAAAGGTAGTAATGGTTGCAATACCTGTAATTATGGATGATGACAGGATCGAAGTTTTTGAAGGTTATCGTGTAATTCATAATAGTATTCTGGGGCCTTCTAAAGGTGGAATCCGTTATGCTGAAGATGTACATCTCGATGAAGTTAAAGCTCTTGCTGCGTGGATGACCTGGAAATGTGCGTGCGTTAATGTTCCTTTTGGTGGAGCTAAGGGTGGTGTTCGTGTTAATCCCAAGCTTCTTTCAAAAAATGAATTAGAAAGATTGACCAGACGTTACACTTCTAATATGAGTGATGTCTTTGGTCCTGAAAGAGACATCCCGGCTCCTGACATGAATACGAATGAGCAGACGATGGCCTGGATCATGGATACGTACAGCATGAAGAGCAAAAGAAATGAAACTGCAGTTGTAACGGGTAAGCCAATAATTTTGGGAGGTTCAAAAGGGAGACGTGAAGCAACTGGACGAGGTGTAATCACAACGGCATTAGCTGCCATGAATAAATTTAAAATTTTTCCAAGCGATGCCACTATTGTAGTTCAGGGTTTTGGTAATGTTGGATCTGTTTCTGCTCAGCTGATATATGAACAAGGCGCAAAAGTAATCGCTATAAGTGATGTAAGTGGCGGATACTATAATAAGGAAGGAATAGATATTCCTGCTGCAATCCACTATTCCCAAACTAATAATTATTCACTGGAAGGTTTTGACGGAGCAGAATCTATTAGTAATGCGGATCTGCTTGAACTTGAATGTGATGTTTTAATTCCGGCGGCCAAAGAAGATCAAATAAATAAAGACAACGCTTCAAATATAAAAGCAAAAATTATAGCCGAAGGTGCCAACGGTCCTGTAACTGCAAATGCAGATTCAATTCTGGATGAAAACGGCGTAATGGTCGTTCCTGATATTCTTGCAAACGCAGGTGGTGTAACTGTTTCTTACTTTGAGTGGGTACAGGACAGACATGGATATTTCTGGACCGAAGAACGCGTTAATCGACGCTTGAACAGAATGATGAGAGAAGCTTTTGACAACTTGTTTATGGTGAGTGAAAAGTATAGTATTACACTAAGACAAGCAGCGTATGTATATGCAATTGATCGTGTAGCAACAACGCTGAAACTACGTGGTATTTATGCTTAATAATTGATGAGTTATAGAAAAGAACTTGTTCTGAAATCTACTTACGAAGAGCTGGATAAACTGGAAGGTTTTCTGAACAACTTACAGACAGATTTAAACTTTGATGATGAGTTTTATGCTCGATTAATGCTCACCGTAAGTGAAGCTGCTACCAATGGAGTTGTTCATGGAAATGAATTGGATGAATCCAAAAAAGTAACCCTCATCGCAGAACATGATGGTTCCAATCTTATAATTACTACTCAGGATGAAGGGGCAGGATTTGATCCGAATGAAGTTCCTGATCCGCTTGCAAAAGAAAATATTCTGAATACAAGCGGTCGTGGCGTTTTCCTGATGGGAGAATATGCCGACGGAGTTGAATATCAGGATAACGGAAGAAGACTGGTATTAAGTTTTGACCTGAAATCTTAGTTCTGAATTCATTTTAATTTACTCTTCTCAACAAATCTCCGCTCAACCTTAACAACTCGGTTTCTGCATTTTTTGCTTCAATTTGTGCTATTATCAATCGATTTTCGGCATTTAGCAAACTAAGTTGTGCTTCCCGAAGCTCTACAGAATTAATGGTACCTAACCTGAATCTTTCCAAAGCAATATCCAGACTTTGTTTTGTAAACTGTAGATTCTCCTGTTCCAGTTCGATCAAAGAAAGAGCATCAATATACTGCTCATACACTTGCTGAATTTCAGACCGTAGTCTTAGTTTTAACTCTTCCAGCTGCAGCTGTTGATTCTTTAAACGTATTTGAGCGTTTTGGGATCTTCTGTTTTTATTAAAACCGTCGAATAAATTAATTCTTGCAGTAATACCATAATTAAAACCGGACGTATTAGAGAAAACCGCAAAGCCTACACTTGTCTCGGTTTTACTGTATCCATATCCCCCGCTTACATCAACTTGAGGAAACCAGTCCCCTTTTAATTCATTGATTTCTTCACTTGCTGCCATTTCATTCATCCGCGCAACCGATAATGATTTATTTTCCACCAATGCCTGTTCAGTAAGAACTTCCAGATCCATCATTTCTCCCATTTCGATCGCAGGCTCTACATCAAAGTTTTCAAAAGTTGAATTGGATAGTATCTGATTTACGATGATCTTTGCCTGTTTTAATGTGGTTCCTGATCGGATCAAAGCAGCCCTGTCAGCATTAAAATCTGCTCGTGCCTGTAATAGATCATATTCAGAACCTGAACCTAAATCCTTTTTCGTTTCTGCAATTCTTATGCGTTCTTCTGATACCTGTACAGTATTCTCGAGTATTTTATGTGCTTTTTGCCTTGCAACTATTTTATAGTAACTATTAATTAGTTCAGCAAGTAAATTTTCAATCTCCAAACGAGTTTGCTCTTCCCCTATTTCTACTTCCAGGTTCAACCGGTCTTTAGTTGCAAACATTGTCAATCCATCAAAAATGGTCCAGGTTGCATCTATACCATAATTATAATTAGTGGTTTCAACACCTTTATCATTGCGGTCAGGTATTGAATTAGCCGAATATTGAGTCTCATTATCTTCAATTCTTTTGGAGATGGTTCCGTCAGCTGTCACTACCGGAAGAAGCCCTGCATTACCTAATGAATTGTTATTCTTAGCTATTTGGGCTTCATTTGTTGCTATTCGGATGGCAAAATTCTTTTCCAGTCCCATTTGAATGGCTTCCTCTATCCGCAGAGTATCTTGTGCCATGACGTTTGAAAACCCAAATGAAAACAACAATCCAAATAGTACTAAATACGATCTCTTATATACCAATTTCATCATGCTATTTGAGTTTCAAGTTCGTTTTCTGCTTTTTTTATCATTTCATCGCTGATCATATCATCCTTCGATTTTTCAGGTGACAAATAAGAGTACATTGCAGGAATCACATAAAGTGTTAAAAAGCTACCGATGATCAGTCCCCCGATCACCGCAATTCCCATTGAAGTTCTACTTTCCGCACCTGCACCAAGAGCTAAAGCAATAGGCAAGATTCCCAATACTGTTGAAATACTAGTCATTAGAATCGGACGGAAGCGAGCGGCTGAAGCATCCATAATTGCATCCATTATAGAAAGTCCCTGTATCTGTCTTTGGTTTGCAAATTCTACAATAAGGATTCCGTTTTTAGTAACTAACCCGATAAGCATTATCATCCCGATCTGACTGAAAATATTCAGGGTTTGACCAAAGTACCACATACTTACCAGGGCTCCGGATAAAGCCAGAGGAACTGTAAGCATAATTGTAAACGGATCTCTGAAACTTTCGAACTGTGCAGAAAGCACTAAGTACACCAACAGTAGTGCCAGAAAGAAAATAAATAATAAGCTGGAAGAACTTTCCACAAAGTCTCTGGAAGGACCTGATAAACTGGTCGAAAAGGTATCGTCCAGTACATTTTCAGCAATAATCTCCATTGCGTCTATTCCATCCTGTATAGTTTTGCCGGGAGCAAGCGCCGCTGATACTGTTGCTGAAGCATATCTGTTATATCTGTACAGTTGTGGCGGGCTGCTTTGCTCAGCTACTTTCACAAGATTGTCCAGTTGGATCAAACTTCCGGAACTGTTTCTCACATACAGGCTTTTTAAATCAACCGGCTCGTTTCTGTTTTTTCTTTCTACCTGTCCAATTACCTGATATTGCTTTCCATTCATTATGAAAAAATCAAAACGCTGTCCACTTAACGAAAACTGTAATGTTTGAGCAATATCACGAACAGAAACTCCTAAATCCTGAGCACGCTCTCGGTCAATTTCTACCTGAAGCTCGGGTTTGTTGAATTTAAGATCCACATCCTGATACGTAAAAGCAGGGTCATTTCTCACTGCTTCCAGAAAATCCGGAATTACACTTTTTAGACGCTCAAAGTCCTGGTTCTGAAGTACAAACTGAACCGGTAATCCTCCTCTGCTGCTCCCGATAGTTTGCTCCTGAGATACAAAAGTCTGAGCCCCGCTCAACAGCTTTACTTTTTCTGTAAGATCATCGGCTACTTCATTTTGTGAGCGATCTCTCAGTTCCGGATCTTTTAGAATAGAAAAAGCAAAACCTGAGTTTACAGAACTTGAAGCTCCGAATCCCGGTGAGGTTACTGAAATAACAGATTTTGTTTCCGGAATACTATCCTGGACTAAGCTTACCAAACGGTCCATGTAATTATCCATGTATTCGTAAGATGCTCCTTCGGGAGCCTGAGCAAACATTCTAACACGACTTCGATCTTCTAAAGGAGCTGTTTCCTGAGGAAGCGTACTCATCAACAAATAGATCAGCCCACCACTTGCTAAAATGGTTAATGGAGCCAGCCATCTTCTTTTCATAAAAGATTGTAGAGAGCTTTTATAAGCTTTATTTATTTTAATAAAGAACGGCTCAGTTGCAGCGTAGAATCTGTTCTGCTTTTCCCTCTTTTTTAACAACTTGGTTGAAAGCATAGGAGTTAACGAAAGTGCTACAAAAGAAGAAATCATAACAGCTCCGGCAATCACTACACCGAATTCCCTGAACAAACGACCGGTAATACCGCCTAAAAACAGAATCGGCATAAATACTGATACCAAGGCCGCAGTGGTAGCAATTACGGCAAAAAATATCTCTTTGGAACCCAGTATTCCGGCCATCATGGGTTGCTGCCCACTTTCTATTTTTGAATAAATATTTTCAAGCACAACAATTGCATCATCTACCACTAAACCAATGGCTAATACAATTGCTAACAATGTTAATACATTGATCGAAAACCCGGCTAAATACATAATGAAGAATGAACCGATAAGAGCGATCGGAATTACCAATACAGGAATTATCGTAGTACGCCAGTCTCTCAGAAACAGAAAAATAACCGCTATCACCAAAAAGAAAGCAACGAAAATGGTTTGTTTTACTTCATCAATAGAAGCCCGTACGTAGGTTGTAGAATCAAACCCGATTGCTGTTTCAATATCAGCGGGAAGGTCTTTTTCAATATTTTCAGCTCTTCTGTAAAACTCGTCTGCAATATCGATCTGATTGGCACCGGGCTGAGGAATTAAAACCACACCAACCATCGGAACGCCATCTCTTTTCAAGATAGTACGTTCATTCTGGGGACCTAGCTCTGCATACCCAATGTCTCGCAATTTTATCGTACTTCCCGCTGTCTTCTTGACAATCAGATCATTGAATTCGTCGACATTTGTAATCCGCCCCATAGTCCGGACAGTTAGCTCGGTGAGATTTCCTTCAATTCTTCCGGAGGGCAATTCCACATTCTCACTCGTTAATGCATTTCTGACATCGATAGGAGTTAAGTTATATGCTGCCAGTTTCATTGGATCCAACCATAATCTCATCGAATAGGTTTTATCTCCCCAAATCTGAACATTACTTACTCCCGGAATGGTTTGTACACGTTCTTTAAAATAATTCTCAGCTACTTCAGAAAGCTGCAACAAATTTCTGGAATCACTTTTTATATTGAAGAACAGAATAGGTCTGGCATCTGCATCAGCTTTAGAAACGATCGGGGGATCTGCATCAGGAGGGATATTCCCAACCGCTCTGGATACCCTGGACCGAACATCGTTAGTTGCTGTTTCCAGATCCACATCCAGATCGAATTCTACAGTTACAGTACTTCTTCCTTCTCTGCTAACTGAAGTCAGGTTCTTAATCCCTGCAATTCCGTTAATTTGATCTTCAAGAGGTTCTGTAATTTGAGATTCTATAACCTCTGCATTTGCGCCGATATAACTGGTACTGACTGTAACAATAGGTGGGTCAACCGCAGGATATTCTCTGATCGGCAAATAATTGAACCCGATTATTCCGAACAAGACAATTACAATTGAGAAAACGGTTGCTAAAACAGGTCTTCTTATACTCAGTGAAGATAAACTCATATTATTCTCCGTTTACTTGCTTAACTATGACCTGCATTTCCGGTCTTACCTGAAGCAGTCCTGTTGTTAAAACAGTATCTCCTATCTCAACACCTTCTGTGATTTGGATTTTAGACTCATTTCTTAAACCCGTTACCACACTTTGTGGATGTACTACCCCATCCTTCAACAAAAATACTTTTTGACCTTGCAGTTCAGGTACCAGTGAAATTGTAGGGATCATTTTGGCATTTTCAATAGTCTGGAGAGTCAACTCCAAATCAGCAAAAGCTCCCGGAAGTAGCTTACCGTCAGGATTAGAACTTCTGGCTCTAACTTGTAAGGTTCTGGTTTCTGAATCAATTCTTGGTTCTTTGGCATACACTTGAGCAACTAAAGGCTCTTCAATTCCCTGAACTGTAAATCTTACCTTGTTACCCACTTCGATTTGTGCGGCATATCGCTCAGGAATAGAAAAATCAATTTTTATAGGATCGATATCCTGTAGAGTAGCAATTCTGGTATTTGGGGTTATGTAACTTCCATCACTTACATATTTAAGTCCTAATTTTCCTGTAAATGGAGCTCTGATCTCTGTTTTTTCAATCTGAGCATTAATCAGCGACACTTCAGATCTTAGCACATTTACTTCATTTAAGGTAGCATCATACTCCTCCTGACTGATCCCTCCTTTCTCCAGCAACTGCTTTTGACGCTTTTCCCTGTCTTCAGCCAAATTCAATCTGAAATCAGCACGTTTAAGCTGAGCTTTTAGTTCACTGTCATTTATTTTTACAAGCAACTCCCCTTTTTTAACATCTTCTCCTTCACGCAAATGTATTTCCTGAATCAGTCCGGAGCTTTCACTTGCCAATTCCACTTCTTCGTTTGAAGTTAGTGTTCCTGTAGTAAATATCTTGTTCTCAACGATATCAGGTTTTACTATATAAACTTCCACATTCAGAGGGGCGCTACTACCGGAATTATTTTGAGAAGCTGTCTCAGATGCTTCTAAATAGTCCTTAACTTTTGGAAAAGCTAAAAGTCCCAACACTATAATTATTCCTACTATACTTGCTACTCTTTTCATTAAGTCATCAATTTATTGTTAGTCAAATAAAGATAACTCTATTATTCGGAGAAGCACTCTTAAGCAATGCAAAGCCTTGTAAAACCCTGAATCTATTTACAGGTGGTCACGACCGATAAAACCTTTGAGAACTTCCGGAACTCTCACTTTTCCATTCTCTTCCTGATACGCTTCCAATATTGCCGAAACCACTCTTGGAAGTGCTAAAGCTGAACCATTAAGTGTATGGGTCATCTCAATCTTTTTCTCTCCTTTTCTGTAACGAAGCTGCATTCTTCTGGCCTGAAAGCTCTCGAAATTTGAACAAGAACTTACTTCCAGCCATCGTTGCTGTCCCGGACTCCAAACCTCAAGATCATATTTCTTACTTTGTGTAAAGCCCATATCTCCTGTACACATCAATAAAGTTCTGTAAGGAAGTTCCAAAGCTTGAAGTAGTTTCTCAGAATGCTCTCTTAAACTCTCCAGTTCTTCGTAAGAAGTTTCGGGTTTTACGATCTTCACCAGTTCAACTTTATCGAATTGGTGAAGACGATTCAATCCACGAACATCCTTCCCGTAAGAACCTGCTTCTCTTCTCCAGCAAGGAGTATAGCAAACGTATTTGACGGGCAATTCACTTTCAGATAGTATCTCGTCTCTATGAAAATTAGTAACCGGAACTTCAGCAGTAGGAATGGCGAAGAACTCATCTCTCGGAATCACATACATCATGTCTTCCTTATCAGGAATTTGTCCTGTGCCGCGAGCGGAATCTTCATTTACAAAATATGGAGCCTGCATTTCAGTATAGCCTGCATTTCCTGCTTCATTTATGAAATAGTTAATCAAAGCACGTTGAAGCTGAGCAACCGGACCAACATAAAACGGAAATCCTGCGCCTGTTACTTTTACTCCTCTTTCGAAATCTACCCATCCGTAGCGTTCTGTAATTTCCCAATGAGGTTTTCGCCACTCCTCTTTATTAGGCTCTCCCCAAGTATCAAATGTTTCATTATGCTCTTCATTAGAACCAACAGGAACTGAAGAGTGTGCCACATTCGGAATTTTCAGAAGCATATTTTCTCTTTCTTCCGCCAAAATTTTCAACTCTTCTTCAAGTTCTTTTACATCTTCTTTAAGCTGTGATGTCTCAGCAATGATAGCCTGCGCATCTTCTTTCTTTCCCTGTCCCATCAAGGCTCCGATTTGCTTAGCCTTGGTATTGCTTTCTGTTCTTATCGCATCAACTTTTTGGACAAGGGTTCTCCACTGCTCATCTTTTTCAATTACCTCATCAACAAGAGCATTGGATTTCTCTCCCTTATTAAGCATTCCTTCTTTTACAGCTTCTTTATTTTCTTTAATGAAATTGATGTCTAACATTCGATTCGTGCTTTTAAATTTAAGCCCTAAGATAAGACCTATTCTATTCTTCTTGAACCCTTTTTTAAAATTTCATTGTACTTACTTAAAGTTCTTTGTGGCTATTGCTTACCTTATTTTTTAAGGATATTATCAATATCACAAATAATTATTAGGACAATACATCATTATGAGCCATCTATTAGACGATATCGATATTTCCATACTTAACCATCTTCAGGAAAATGGTCGTGCTCAGCGAAATCAAATTGCAGAGTTAGTCGGGTTATCTGTTCCATCTGTGTCTGAAAGAATGCGGAAGCTGGAAGAACGTGGGTTAATTACTGATTATAATGCCATTCTGAGTTCTAAAGATTTTCATTTTGATATAACTGCTTTCATGTTTGTGGAAGTTGATGGTTCAGAATATTATCCTGTTTTTGTGGAAAAAGCCCAACAGGAAAAGGAAATTCTGGAGTGTCATTCCATTACCGGAGATGGCTCTCATTTTCTGAAAGTAAGAACAAAAAATACAACTTCATTTGAGCGCCTTTTATCCCGGATACAATCCTGGAACGGGGTTAAAAAAACCAGATCAAATCTTGTGCTCTCAAGTTTTAAGGAAACCAGAGCGCTGCCTATTGAACAAGCTACAGAACTTATAAAATAATTCGAGTCTGAAGAATTTGTTTGAGTTTTTTCATTGATGGGAAAAGCAAAAACAGAGTTCATACCATTAGATAAATGAGGAGAGTTTGCTTAAAAAAACTCTCGTAAACTTTCTTAAGATTAAGCTTACTTACCAACTCATTAATCATTAAATTTACGTCAAAATGACAGACGAATAATTTATAAATGGATCGCGAAGTATTTCAGGAACAATTTGGGCTATTAGGAACTTCTCAGGAAATGCGCCATGTGATCGATAAGATCATGCAGGTTGCAAAAACTGACATCAGTGTATTATTACAAGGTGAAAGTGGTGTAGGGAAAGATGTTACCGCCCGTGCTATACACTCTTTAAGTGAACGCAAAAGAAATAATCTGATTATTGTTAATTGTGGAGCAATTCCTGAAGGTATTATTGAAAGTGAGCTTTTTGGACATGAAAAAGGTGCATTTACAGGAGCCAATGAAAGTCGCGAAGGCTACTTTGAGAAAGCCAATGGCGGTACCATTTTTTTAGATGAAATTGGTGATACTCCAAAAAATGTTCAGGTTAAACTTTTACGTGTACTTGAAAATGGAGAATTCTTCCGGGTTGGATCAAGCAAAGTTCAAACTACTGATGTACGCGTGATCGCTGCTACCAATCTAAATCTCTGGAAGCTTGTTCAGGATGGTTCATTCAGAGAAGACCTTTACTACCGTTTGGATACTGTTCAAATCCATCTACCCGCACTCCGGGAAAGACAAGAAGATGTAGTTCCCATATTCAGAAAGTTTGTTCAGGAATTTTCAGCAAAATACGATTCTGTTTTCAAAGGTTTTTCTGATGAAGCGAGGGAGTTATTGATATCCTATCGTTGGCCCGGAAATATCAGAGAGCTTAAAAATGTAGCTGAGCAACTAGTGGTTTTAGAAAAATCTCAATTTATTGATGTAGAACGACTTCAAAAATATTTGAAAGGAAGGCAAAGGCAGGGCTCTGCTGACAACCTTCCAATGGTTCCGAATAATGAAGAAAAAAAATCAGACTCCGGAAATGATTTTGAACGCAGAGACCGCGAATTGGTTTACAGAGCTTTAGTTGAACTGAGAACAGATATATCTGATGTTAAAAAAATGCTGGCTAATTTTATGTATTCAGCTATGTCCAGCAAAGATATCAAAGCACTTCCACCCGCTTTGCAAAGCAATATGGATGAGTCTGATGTTTCAGAAATGAAAATCAATTTGAACGAGCATGCTACCTTAGGTATGCAGGAAATGCCCGGAGATGATACAGAAGACGAAAACGAAGTTCAGGAAAGCGAACAATCAGTATTGGTAAACTTCTTTGGTGGTGATGAAATTCCCTCTATTGAAGCTACTGAACAATTTTTGATCAAACAGGCGTTAGATAAATACGATGGAAATCGTAGAAAAGCTTCTGAAACGTTAGGGATTAGTGAGCGAACACTCTACAGAAAACTAGATCAATACGGGCTTGCGTAAATTAATTTTTATATCATTACTAGCTTTTATTTCCTTCTCCGGTTGTTTGAAATATAGTTTTACGGGCGCTTCTATACCTCCCGGTGTTAACTCCGTTTATATCCCGTTTTTTGCAGACCGGTCACGAAGCGGACTTGGTGACTTGAGCGATCGTTTAAACCGCATTTTAATAGATCGGTTTATTAATCAAAGCAAGTTACAACTAGCTAGTTCAGAAGAAGATGCTGATGCGATATTGGATGGCTTTATTTCTACTTACAGTAACCGTCCATTTAGTATAGGAGGAAATGAGCAAACCAATCAAAATCAGGTTCAGATCTCTGTAAACGCAAGTTTTATTTACACAAATAATGAAGACCCTGAATGGGATAAATCTTTCAGTGGTTCCTTTACCTTTGATCCAACCGAAGATCCTATCACCGGTGAACAAAATGCTGCAGATGAAGCGCTGGAACAAATCGCTAACAGTATGTTTAACGATGCGGTAAGTAATTGGTAATACTTTTGAATCTAATACCATGTTAGCGTATTATTGCATTCCAAAATAATGGCAAAACTACCTTTTAACATACCACAATCTCTTCGTTCTTTTAATGAACGCTATGCAAAAAATCCTAAGACGGGGATCACCAAGCTAAGCAGACATCTAAAGAAGAGAGGCCCTGATGCTGTTGGTCATTTTTTATTGGCTTGGTTTTATCATCTGGATGATCAAAATTCATTAGCTATAAAAGAAGCTTTAAAAGCCAAAACCTATGCGCCTGGCAGCCCGCTAATGGAACACCTTCATTATTTTCTTGTCCACCCGGAAAAATTTGAAGCCGCAGTTCCGGTTAAAAGCTACACTTCCTCAAAAAAGCTGAATCAATCTAACAGAAAATCACCAATTCTGGATTTGGATAGCCTGATCGCTATGCTTGAAGCAGTAGAATCTAAAAGAATTCAAATTCCTGCCGAGGGTGAACCATTTGATGATACTGACCTCGCCGAACAAGCTGAAGCCGTAGATGATATTATATCAGAAACGCTGGCAAAAATTCATGTGGTTCAGGGAAAGAAACAGCAAGCTATTGAAATGTATAATCAGCTTAAAGAAATTCACCCCGATAAAGCTGAACATTATCAGACTGAGATCGAGAAAATAGACAAATAAGTTAGCCCTTCACAAACGGATTATTCGCTTTCTCAGCTTCAATCGTGGTAGCAGGGCCATGACCCGGGTATACCTTGGTATTTCCAGGCAAAGTATACAGTTTTTCTTTGATCGATTGTTCCAGCACTTCAAAACTTCCCTGATATAAGTCAGTACGACCAATACTTCCGTTAAATAACGCATCGCCTGCTATTACTATATCTTCATCTTTGAAGTAAAGCGAGGTGTGATCAGGTGAATGGCCTGGAGTGTATAAACATTCAAATTTAAATCCTCCGACTTCAAATTCTTCATCTTTCGGTAGGCTTTCAGGGGTGAAGGAAAAAGCGACCTGATTAAGTCCAAACATAGTAGCCTGGCTTCCGAAGTTGTTCCACAGAAAAAGATCGTCATTGTTTACATACACCTTAACATCAAAATCTTTAAGCACTCTTTGTAATCCAAGCACATGATCTACATGAGCATGAGTTAATACTATTGCCTCCAGAGTTGCTTCTTTGAGTGTGTTTTTGAATGATTGATATTCCGTTTCATTTGAGAAACCAGGATCGATAAGAATTGCGGATTCTCCATCCATGAGCAGATATGTGTTCTCAGCGAATGGTCCAACTTCAAAAATTTTAATATCCATAAATGTATATAAAAAAAGGATGCTACCAGTTACGGTGCATCCTTTAATTCAAAAAAATAAACTTACTTTTTCTTGTCGTACATGCGCTTAAAGCGATCCACACGACCTGCTTTAGCAGAAAAGTTGTTGTTTTTAGTATAAAATGGGTGATTCTTAGAATCTACCTCACTTTTGTAAATACCGTCTTTAGTGTTCATAGTACTTCTGGTTGTAACCTCAGTACCGTCACTCATGACAACTGTAATTTCTTTGTAATCTGGATGAATACCGTTTTTCATAATACTGGCTGTTTCGAATTTTTCAAAGGCTTTAAATATAAGATTATATCTGAGCTAATTCAATCATTTTATATATCAAAATCATCATCGTTATTTATGCCGCTAATTGATGAAAACATAGAACCTAACATATCAGTATATAAAGCTTCATCATCAAGGTCCTGCTTACTCAGAAGCGAATTTTGGTGCATTGCCTCCAATACCAGATCCATATATGTATAGAATTCATCTTTTCCGATGTCCTTAACATGCTTGCTTACCAGTTCTTTGAGTCCATCTACTCCATCCAAAGCTTTCTTATACTCTTTAGTGGATAATATATCCGGCAGATTAACTTCATTTCCCTGAGCGAACCAATCGGTAACGGATTTATACATCTCTTTTACATCCTCAGCTTTGCTCTGCGGATCAGGAAATACTTTTTTGAATGTTTTATTTATTGCTTTACCAATAATGTGCTTAGCCACACTTATGGCTCCCTCCTGCTCACCTTCATAAACCAATTCAAGCTTACCTGTGAGAGCGGGAATCATATGAAAAATATCTGCAATTCTAACCTGAACATTCTTTTCATCATTGATCACAGCTCGTCGTTCAGCAGATGAAAAAACCTGTTCCATCGCTGTGATGGTCATTCTGGTTGAAACACCACTTTTCTGGTCAATGTATTCTGAGTCACGGGCTACAAAAGCCGTTTGTTCTATAATTTCCCTGTAAATATCAGATATGGAAACTTTGATAGCATCATTGCGATTTTGCCATGCTTCTTGTTCAGTGATTTTTACACCAGTCTCAATTTCTCTTGGATAGTGAGTAATGATCTGAGCATCAATGCGATCTTTTAACGGGGTTATAATATTTCCACGGTTGGTATAATCTTCAGGATTAGCAGAAAAAGCCATGGATACATCGATCGGCATTCGAATATTAAATCCTCTGATCTGAATATCTCTTTCCTGCATAATATTCAGTAAAGCGACCTGAATTCTGGGTTGCAGATCAGGTAGCTCATTGATGACAAAGATCCCACGGTTTGTTCTGGGTATTAATCCGTAATTGATCACATTCTCATCGGCCAGATCTAATTTTTTTGTTGCAGCTTTGATGGGATCGATATCACCAATAAGATCAGCTACTGTTGTATCAGGAGTGGCTAATTTTTCGCCATAGCGATATGATCTGTGAAGCCAGGAAATTTCAGTATCATCGCCATGCTCTTCAATAACATTTCTTGCAAATTTCGAAATCGGATTAAAAGGATCGTCAGTGATTACAGAACCTTTTACAAATGGTATATATTCGTCCAGAAAGTTGACCATAGATCTCAGTATACGAGTTTTTGCCTGGCCTCTAAGTCCCAACAAGATCATATCATGCTTCGACATTATTGCATGCTGAATTTGAGGAAGAACCGTTTTTTCATAACCCAAAATGCCAGGGAAAAGCTCACCGCCTTTTTTAACTCCGGCAATCATGTTTTTTCTCAGCTCATCTTTTACTGAAAGAGACTCCCATCCACTGTCTTTGAGCTCCTTTAGCGTGGAAATTTTGTTGTGTAAATCATTCATAAATATCCTGTTTACTCAATTAACCGTGATCACAAAGTCTTCATTCACCTTAATCTAAATTAATCTGATATATTAGTGAGTGCTCTTGCTTTAACTATGGTTTCTTCCCACTCCTTATCCGGATCAGAATCTGAAGTAATTGCTCCACCTACAGGAAAAACGAGTCTCTTCCCTTTAACGATTGCCGTTCTTATAACTACACTGAAATCAAAATCATCTTCAGGGGTAAAATACCCTATAGCCCCGGAGTAGATTCCTCGTTTGTAATCTTCAAGTTCTTCAATGGCTTTCATTGCTGCAATCTTGGGAGCTCCCGTCATAGACCCCATTGGAAAGCACGCTTTAATAATATCAATGGAACTCGTGCCGTCTTCTGCTTCAGCTTCTATTGTTGAAACCATTTGATGCACAGTTTCAAAGCTTTGAATTTCAAAAAGCTTAGTAACTTTAACAGAGCCCTTCTTGGCAAATTTACTGAGGTCATGACGCACAAGATCCACAATCATCAAATTCTCAGCTTTCTCTTTTTCTGAGTTACTTAATTCCTCAACTTTTAAACTGTCTTCCTTTTCAGATCTGGAAACCGTTCCTTTAATTGGTTGAGATGTTATTTTATTCCCTTTCTTAGATAAAAACCTCTCCGGTGAAGACGAACAAATTTCGAGATTAGAATGCTTTATATAACTTCCGAACGGAACCGGTCCTACCAATTTCATTTTTTGGTAGAGGTCCCAGGCTCTGCCTTCCAGCGCAAATTCTATTGGATGGGATATATTTATTTCGTAAAAATCACCTTCACGAATTGATCTTTGAGCAGTTATTATCTTTTCAGAATACCTTTCTTTAGTGATCTGATGAACTGGGCTAATTATAACATCTCTCTGTATTTCAGTAATCGGAAGATCCTGACTCAGCTCTCCTTTGAGTACTTCTATCTCATTATCTTTTCCTATTCGGATCAATAATTCCGGAACAAAAAAGTAAAGATCCGGGCTTTCCGTTAAAGATTTGTTCCGGGAGTTGAGGTCTTCAACGAAGTTCTTCAGATCATAGCTTAAGAACCCAAAAACCCATTCATCTTTATAGCGGTTTTTGAATTCCTGCAATGCAATCCACGGGTTTTTCTTGATAATTATTTCTTTATCATTTTCATTAAGATGTATTCTGTCACCAAATGCTTTTACAGAAGCTAGTGAACCAACAGCTATAAAAGAATTGGAGCTTGCCGGATGCTCATTCATTTGAGATTCCAACAGAAAGAAATCTTCTTTCTTAGAATAATGTCGATGAATTGATGCTATTAATTGATCTGTATTTTTCATAAATATTATTGCGATCAATTATAAGAGTAATCCATCATTTATTTCAGTGTTTTCTTATCATAGGGCACACAAAAAATATATGCTCTATAAAAGCCTTTTAAAACCTGTTATTTTCAAAAAAGATGCGGAAGAAGCTCACGATCTTGCCTTAAGAATATCCTCTGAGGCAAATCATTCTGCTTTCCTTCAAACTCTAGCCTCAATTATATATGGGGGAGGCAAAAACCAGGAAAAAGAATACTGGGGATTAAAGTTCAAAAATCCGGTTGGTTTGGCTGCCGGGTTTGATAAAAATGGAACAACTCCTAAGGCAATGGAGGCTTTAGGTTTTGGCTTTATTGAGATTGGTAGTGTTACAGCTAAATCTTCTCAAGGAAACCCAAAACCAAGAGCTTTCCGTTTACCGGATGACAATTCCCTGATAAACCGAATGGGATTAAATAATGATGGTTCTGATGTAATTACTGATCGCCTTAAAAACCATAATCTGTCGATTCCGCTTGGAGTTAATATTGCAAAAACTAATGATGCTTCTATACATGGAAAAGATGCTATTTCTGACTATGCATATAGTTATGAAAAAGCTGTTTCAGTGGCCGATTACATTACGGTAAACATATCATGTCCAAATACAGGTGAGGGAAAAACTTTTGAAGATCCGGAAGCCTTGACTTCCTTGCTTAAAGGCCTGAACCCTTCCACCAACGAAATACCTACCTTAGTTAAGTTCTCCGTTGATACTGAAAAAGAAATTCTGCGAAAGCTTGTAGAGATCTGTGAAAGGTACAGTATCGATGGATACGTGGCTACAAACACATCTTCAAACCGGGATAATCTTAATACCAAAAAGTCTGCATTGAGAGCCATTGGTAACGGTGGTTTAAGTGGAGCAGCGATCGCTAATAAAAGTGATACTGTTATCTCAACTCTTTACGAAATACTTCAGGGATCAAAACCAATTATTGGTGTGGGAGGAATAGACAGCGTGGAATCAGCACAACGAAAAGTTGATGCCGGTGCAAATTTACTTCAAATTTACACGGGTCTGGTTTATGAAGGTCCCGGATTGATCAAAAAAATAAAAAATGAGACGGATTTCAGATAACTCTACCTGACCGGAAATTTAAATGTACACTGTATTCTAACAGCCTCTCCTTCTACTAATACCGGATCAAAGATAAGTTCACTTTCGATTGCATTAGCATAATCCTCTCTGATATCTCTTTCAATTTCAACTTGTGATACCATTTCAAATTCTTCAACAATTCCTCTTTGATTGATGGAAAGTGAATATGCAATTTCTTTCGTATCAGAATTATAAGTTCCAACATTTTCTAAAAAGACATCTAAACCACCTCTTATTTGAGGAGGAGACTCTAACTCGCTACATAAAAGCGATGACCTTTGCCCTCTTTCCTCCACTTCGGGATTTCCGGATGTTTCTGATTTCTCAATAACAGGCTTTTCAAGTTCTTTTTTCAGCACCCTCACTGAAGGAAGTAATTTCGAATTTTTAAAACTTGATATAAACAGGTCTATGTTGATTCTGGCTTTATCCCAATATACTCCGTGGTATGGAAAAGAATCAGTGAAATCAGGTTTAGAGAGTGTCGAATCTATAATCTGTTGTAGATTTGTTCTTTCTAAATTTGTCAACGAAGTATCTTTGACAGCAATTTTAGCAGAATCCTGTTCTTTTTGAAAATCCTTCAGGTTTTGATTCCATTCGTTGTGTTTATTTATCCAACTCTCATAGTTATTGACAAATACTTCCTGTTGCTTTGCAAGCTTAACATACATCTGAATTGCTTCAAATAATATCCCCGCAGATTCAATATTCTTCGGATTTTCTAAAGCCAGTTTAGTGCTTTTGTCTGCCAGTTCTGATTTCGAAAGTGAAGTATCAGCTTTTAAATTTTGAAACTGATCGTGTAAACTGAACTCGTCATCAACTAATTCATTCTGCGTCTCCAGTCCATATTTCTCTGCCAACCTTTTCGCGTATCGCGACCCAGGATATTTCTCAACCAAAGTATTGGCACTTTCAAAAGCTTCGTTTTCAAATCCCAATGAACTTTGAATTTCAGAAAGAGAGTAATACGAAACAGGAACTTCATCACTAGAGGGATGGCTTTGGATCACGTCCTCAAAGTAAACAGCTGCACTGTCAGGCATCTCTAACGAAATGAAAAATAAATTTCCCAACTGATACTTAAGACGTGCGATCTCTTTTTTCGCCTCTGCTTTTTCAGACGGTTGAAAAGGGACTTCAGATAGATCAACTGTTGTTTGAATCGAAGATAGTGTTCTGGATCGTCGGGTTATCTGGTTTGCACTATCCGGATTAGATTGAGCTGTACTCGAAGCAGTAATCAGCTCCCGAGCTCTCCAATTATCGACTAGTGGTCTATCTCCCCAAATGGCAATAAACTGTGTTCTTGCATTTTCCTGAAGTGTGGCGCTATTTACATTTAAGAAACCATTTCCTCCGGCAGTAGAAGTTGCTTCCTGAGTACTTGAAACATTGACAAGTGTATTTTGCTGCTTTTCCTGATTTTTTCTGGCTTGCTCGAGTTCATTTAATTTTTTCTTTTTAATCTCGGCAACCAAAGAGTCCAGTCTTGGTTGAGACAGATTGGAAACCCAAAGTAAACTATCTCGGTATCTCAATTCATTTTTGATCCGGGAGTATTCTCCAAATGAAGCTGCTAACTCTCCTGCATTGTAGCTTTCCGGAAGTTTTTGAAGAGCCGCGTTCTGCCTAGCAGATGTATCATAATACGCAGCGGCCATTTCAAAATCATTATATCCGTATTGATAGATCTCGGCCAGACCATAGTAGGTAAGTGCTTTCGTTTCAGGACTTGGTCTGTCTAAGGTATTTTTCAGTAAGTTTTTATATATAAATTCTGCATCCTCGAACTCTCCTTGTTCCTGATAGGTTTTTGCTATTTCATAATCTATTTCTGTTTTAAACTCTGTGTTTTTATCATCTTTGACCATTCTGTTAAAGGTATTCAGAGCCGATCTGTTATCACCTAAAACCCGAGCTGTTTCTGCTCTTTTTCGGAGAGCCAGATACTGAAGATCATAATCAAAGTAAAAATTTTCAACGGTCTTATAGGCATTGTAAGCTTCTCTGTAGTTTCCGGTTCTTTCATACAACTGCCCCAGTAAAAAATATCCTCTCTCTTTATACTTTTTATCATTCATATTCTCAAGAGATGAATTAAGTTCAGAAATCGCATCAGTCCAGTTTTCCTGTGCTACAAAATATTGAGCCAGAATTGATTTAAGCTCTGCTCTCTTATTAGTATTCCATTTTCTGTCTTTGAGATTGAGTTGCTCATTTATGTATTGTATTCCCTGACCGTACAACTCCATTTCCAGAAGTACTCTAGCTCTCCACAAAACAGACTCCTGAATAAGGGCTTGATCATCAGCGGTAAGGGCTATTTCCTGAAATTTTTGATCTGCAGAAAAATATTCTTTCTTGAAATAATACGATTTTCCAATAAGGTTTAAAGAATTATCAACCCATTTTGAATCCTCATGTTTTCTTAAAATCTCTGCACCCTTTTCTATTGCCTTATCAAAATCCTGAACTCCTGCATTAATAGGAGCTTCATGAATGCGAATTGGCTGCTGAGCGTTATACACTACTTTAGAATCCAGAACTTTTTGCAATCCGGCATTGTAACTCTTCTTGGCATTATAGTATGTATTGTAGTAAGCGGTAAAGTTCCCCCAACTTGACTTCAACCCTGAATTACATCCAAGAAAAACTGTCCCTATCAATAAAAGTAATACCTTTTTTTGCATGTCAGAATTTATACAATCAAACTCAAAATTATGGTTTTTATTCTATTGTGCTAACCTTAATCATATTAGTACTTCCTCTTTTTGCAATTGGAATTCCTGTAGTGAGAATTGCCCGGTCTCCTTTTTTGACAAAACCATTTTCTTCTAAAAACTCTTCCATTAACTTTACTCCCATATCAGTGTCAAATATCTTTTCAACTCTAACTGAATACACACCCCAAACCAGATTCAACTGACGTCTGACCTTTTGACTTTCTGTAAAGGCTATAATAGGGGCGTTGGGTCGGAACTTTGCAATTCTTCTTGCTGTACTTCCTGAGTTTGTAAGAGTACCTATTACTTTTGCTTCTACATTTTCTGCTATACTCACACATGAGTATGAAAGACTTTCCACAACTTGCTTTTCTTTCCATTCTGGTTTATCGAAAGCCAGACTGTTATATAATTTTGTACGATGTTCTTCAACCCTTCTGCAAATTTTATCCATCACATTTACAGCTTCCATCGGATACTTTCCAGCAGCGGTTTCTCCAGAAAGCATTACAGCATCGGTTCCGTCAATCACTGCATTTGCGACATCTGAACTTTCCGCTCTGGTTGGTCTGGGGTTGTTTATCATAGAATCCAGCATTTGTGTTGCTGTAATCACGGGTTTTCCGGCCATTCTACACTTTTCGATGAGAGTTTTTTGAACCATAGGCACTTCCTCAGTAGGAATCTCAATTCCAAGATCACCCCTTGCAACCATAATTCCATCACATTCTTCAATAATTTCATCTATAACTTCCAGCGCTTCCGGTTTTTCAATTTTTGCGATAATAGAAGCATGGCTTCCCGCTGCCCTTACTCTGGAAACTATATCTCTGATATCCTTAGCAGACCTGACAAACGAAAGTGCAATTATATCTACATCTTGTTTGATGCCGAATTCCAGATCCTTTAAGTCTTTTTCAGTTAACGCCGGAATTGAAATTTTCACATTAGGAAGATTCACACCTTTTCTGGATTTGAGTAATCCTCCTACAACAACTTCTGCTTTTAATTCCTTTTCTGATTTTGCGGTAATTTTAAATTCTAACAACCCATCATCTAAAAGTATTTTATTTCCAACTTCAGCTTCCTTAACCAGGTTTGAATAGTCTATCGGTATTATCTTTGAAGTACCTTCTAATGACTCACCGGTAATGGTAATAATACTGCCGGTTTTTAGCACCTGTCCTCCATTCTTCATGGTGCCAACTCTGATTTTGGGACCTTGCAAATCCATTAAAACAGGAATGCTGTATTTATTTGCCTTCGCAACTTTTCTGATATGTTTAATAACTTGTGCGTGATCTTCATGGGTTCCGTGGGAAAAATTAAGGCGAGCAACATTCATTCCGTGTAATAACAAATTCTCGATTCCCTTTTCGGTATCGCAACTAGGTCCAATTGTGCACACAATCTTAGTTCTGCGTCTTGTAGATATCATTCTGAATTCAAATTGGTAGATTCTTTCGATTTATAGAACCCTTAATTTACCAATTAAATACCAACTAAATATTACTTTTCAAGATTGTTCCGTTAAGCCATAATTGAATTCGCTCATACTGAATATTGTAATAGAAATTTGATCTCATCAACACATAATTATCGAATGGAAAATAGTCATTCTTAATTTTTGTACGCGTGAAGTAAAAGTTTTTCTCTTGATCGTTTGAATTGTATGAATACCCCCATCTAACCTCATCAAGATAATATTCTACATTCCATGGGCTTCCAAAGAATATATATATCATACCGTAGTCTGTTTTCCATCCCTCTTTAAAGTTAGAAAACTGTTTATTCGCTTCTTCAACTCTGGAATAGTAAAGTTCTAATGTACTTCTTGCTAAATTTTTATTTTTAACATTTGTCAACCAGAACCGATCAATTTCTTTTTTCATAGAATCTTCATCCTGAATATTCATAAGCGCTTCATGGTCTTTCTTTCTCATTAAATAAACCAGGGGTGCGGCTAATTCTCTTGGTGTTTTTAGAGTAGGATAATTTGGACTTTTTATACCAAAGTCATGAGCTTTATAAAAACCGTCTTCTTCTTCAGAGTAAATTTCTATGCGATAATTACCTCTATTTAGCTGTCCGAAAACAAACTCAATTAAAACTGTACCCGTATTAGTCAATGCTCTTCTTGACGATGAAATAATTTCCCTTTCGCCATAATCTATTCCTTTATAAGACAGGCTTCCTGTACTATAGTCATTATAGTGCATCAGTCTAGCTTCAGTGGTATCAGATTCAAACTTTACTAATCTCGATCTTACTATAAGTGGTTTATTTAGATTTGTACTGGTAACCTGAAATACAAATTTTACAGAATCTATATTATTGGGAATGTCGTATGTAGTTACCGGCTTGAACTCACTTTGTCTGCTTTCTTTAACTAATACCCTTATGTCAGGAACATTTGTGTTTGAAGTTTTTACCTGTGGATCCGGTACATTAATTTCATCAACCCTGGAGGTAGATTTCAAGGTTTCCTGATCAGTATAGGTTACTGTAACAAGGTATTTGCCCGGCTCAATATTGAATCGCGATTGAAAAAAATAACTTTCCTGACTCCGAACTAAATCAAAGTCTTGATCTTTTATCTCTACAGGAAATTGATAAACTTTTCTTCGATCATATTCATCTTCAATATCTTCTATTTCGATATCAATACTACCTTTCGCAACAAAAACGTTCTCTCTTTTTTTAAAGCTCAAGCTTCTGTAAATAACCTCACTTGCAATATTTAGAAAAGTACTATCACTTTGATCTATAAAACTAGAGGTTACGACCCTTAATTCCGGGTGCCCAGGCTGATATTTGTAGCTGTTGTTTCTATCAACATTCTCAACTAAAGTATTCGAACAAGATAATAAAAACAGGAACATAATCAGTCCACAAAAAACTCCTTGATAAAATTTAGGCATGTAAAAATCTTTAATCATTATAATATTAACTTTTTGAACGCTTTATTATTACTTTTACTGTTAAATAACCATTAATTGTGCTTAGTTTTTGCATTTTTTATAGATTAAAAGTCTTAACGCCTTTTTAAAATAATTCTACTTTATTTAATGAAACATTACCTATTACTATTTTTTGTATTCATTCTTTCATGTACAGAAAGACAAAACCATACCTGGATAAATAACGCTGATTACTCATATCAAGAATTGAGTCCGAAATCTTCCTGGTTTCAAGATAACATAGGTTTTCAAAAACTCAATTCAGAAAAAACCGGAATTACTTTTTCAAATTTCATCTCTGAAGAAGCGATAAAAAGAAATCGAATTTTAACTAACGGCTCAGGTGTAGCTTCTGGTGATTATAATAATGATGGCCTTATCGATATTTATTTTTCAAAGCTGGAAGGTCCTAATGAGCTTTATGTAAATCTAGGTGATTTAAAGTTCAAAAATGTTACTGAGCAAGCCGGCGTTTCCTTATCCGATCAATATTCTACAGGCGTGGTATTCGAAGATATCAACGGAGATGATTTTCTTGATTTAATAGTTGGTTCATTAGACTCGGGAACTAAATTATTGATAAATAATGGCGATGGCACTTTTAATATTGATAGTACCTCTCTAAAAGTAGATAATAAAATATATGGGACATCATCAATAGCTATCGCAGATATAGAAAATGATGGAGATCTTGATATTTACTTAACAAACTATAAGAAGAGATCTGCAAAGGATATTTTTCCGTTTGAAAGAGCTTTCAGGCACATTGTAGGACAAGAGGGTGATAACTACTTCATTAATGAGAAGTTTTCTGAACATTATAAATTAATTGAGCGTGATAGTGTAATTTTATGGTATGAATACGGAGAAGAAGATGTCCTTTTTCTCAATAATGGTAACGGTACATTTAGTAATACCACTACAACAGACCAATCTATCTTTAAAACTAATTCCGAAGAAGATGAAGTACTTGATTGGGGACTTCATGCGAGGTTCTTTGACTACAACAACGACATGTATCCGGACCTTTATGTTTGCAACGATTTTGAGAGTCCCGATAGAATCTGGATCAATCAAAAAGACGGTACTTTTAAAGAAATTGACGAACTCTCGATTAGAAATACAAGCTTGTCTTCTATGTCAGTTGCTTTTACTGACATTAACGCTGATAATAAATCAGATATTTTTGTAGCAGAGATGCTTAGCCGGGATCTGTCACTAAGAAATCAACAAATAGGTACAATGATCCCGTTACCGCTTCCAATAGGAGTTGTTGATAACAGACCTCAGTATTTAGGTAATACATTTTTAGTTTCTCAGGATAACGGCGAATTCGTAAATATTAGTGATTATAGCACCTTGAGAGCCTCAGAATGGAGTTGGGCATCTGAGTTTTTGGATGTCGATCTAGATGGCAATGAAGATTTAGTTATTTCAACTGGGAATTATTTTGACACTCAAAATGCTGATGCGAATCAACAATTACAGCTTAAGTTGTCTTCAGGTAGGTTACCTGCCAGAGATGTGATGTTTGAATACAAACCTTTAAAGAGACCGAACAAGATCTTCAGGAATATCAATGGAGAATATAATTTTGAAGACGTAAGCGAAGAATGGGGCTTTCTAACTGAAGATATTTCACATGGTATGTCTACAGCAGATTTAGATAATGACGGTGATTTAGATGTTATAACCAATAATTTAGAATCTACAGCTGGTGTTTATGAAAATATAAGTTCCAACAACAGGATCTCAGTTCATCTTTCCGGATACAAAGGCAATAAAGAAGCAGTTGGAAGTACCATCCGTGTAACCTCATCTTACAAGGATAACACCAAGGTGCAAAATCGAAATATTTTAGCAGGGGGAAGTTATGGTTCCGGCTCCCAAAAAATTGCTTCTTTTGGAATACCTAATGCTGAAAAAGTTAATATTGAAATATTTTGGTATAACGGATCGTATTCTATCTTTGAAGATATGGGTATCAATAAGTCTTATAAATTTACTATATCTGAGGATTCAGTAAATCCGAAACCTGAAACAGAATCAATCAAGCCGGTATTTGCAAATGAAAAAGAAGCGCTGTCTCACACGCATCAGGAAAAATTTTATAACGACCTGATAAAAAAACAACCCTTGCTTCCTTACAGGCTAAGTCAAGAAGGACCATGGGCTGATAGTATTGATTTTAACTCTGACTCATTTACGGATGTTTTAATTGGAAATGGAAAAGGATATCCATTAAAATTATACAAGAATATTGAAGGAACAAGCTTCGAAGAAATTTCACTTAATCATCCTTCTTTTAAAGAGGGTGAGATCACTGGTATAAAGTCCTTTTCGGATAATAACACTCCTCAGGCAATTATAGCTGTAAGTTATTATGAAGGAGAATCTTCCAAGCCAGGAACTATTCTGCATCTTGAATTTAATAACGGAGAACCTGTTTTTAATGATTTAGGACTTGATGACGTTACCAATCCGGGAAGCATAACAATTGCTGATTATGATTTTGATGGAGACTCTGACTTCTTTGTTTCAGGAAGATCAGTTCCTAATAAATACCCCATAGCGGCAAATTCAGCACTTTATGAAAATAATAATGGAGAATTTGCACTTAGTGAAACACATCGCTCTGTTTTTGAGAATTTGGGATTAGTAACAGGAGCCCGATTCAAGGATCTTGATAATGATGACTACCCTGAATTAGTAATTTCACGGGAGTTAAACTCAAATAAAGTGTACAAGAATCAAAAAGGGACCCTTACAGATATAAGTAATGATCTACCAATCTCAGATAAGCCGGGTTTTTGGCAAAACGTGACTATCGGAGATTTTAACAATGATGGTATTCAAGACTTATTCTTTTCAAATATAGGTGAAAACACACTTTATCAGGATTTCAGATTAACAAGTGATGAATTACGTTTTTATTATCCGATAGCTGATATCAACAGTGATCTGCCAATGAGAATAATAGAGTCTTATTATGATGAGAATAAACAATGCTGGTCCCCAATCCGTAAGTATTCAGTGTTGAGAAATGCCTTCCCAAGATTGTCGTTAGCATTTAGAAGCTATAGTCAATTTTCAAAAGCTTGCGTTGAAAGTGATTTTGGAGTCGAAGTTGAGCATTTAGCTGTCAATTACTTTAAAAATATGCTATTAATTAGCACAGGGAATGAACTCGAGTATAAATTAATGCCGTTACCTTCTGAACTTAACTTTACACAAAACAATAGTGCGAATGTTATAGATTATAACAATGATGGTTTATCGGATATTTTTATAAGCCAAAATGATTTTTCTTTTCGCCTTGAAATACCACGACTGGATGGTGGAAGAGGTGTTCTTCTTAAAAATACCGGAGGCGGAAACTTTGAATTAGTTTCAGCATCAAAAAGTGGTATTAATTTATATGGAGATCAAAAAGCAACACTCGTATTTGACTATAACAAAGACGGGTTAGATGATCTTATCGTTACACAAAACTCTTTTGAAACTGTTCTATACAAGAACCAAAATCAGAATTAAATTATTAGTGAACTAATGCAAAGCATTAAATATTTAACACAAGTAGTACTAGTCTTATTCATACTATCTTGCTCTAGTCCCAATGATACACGAAATTTGGACACGAATGAATACGCAACAAAGATCAGCGATTGGATAGACTTGAATATAGGTCTCATTACTTATGAAAGAATTAGTCCACCTAAAGCTTCAAGAGTACTCGCTTACAGCTCTGTAGCTTTGTATCAAGGCCTTTATAATGGACTTGACGGTTATGAGTCGCTTTCGAATCAATTAAACGAACTAGACCTTTCGGAAGAATTCGATGCTACTAAAAACTATAACTGGTATGTGGTTGGTATTACAAGCCAAAAAGAGATGCTTAATTATCTCTATAAAGATACATCTCCTGCATCTTTGCAACAGATTGAAGAATTGTATACGCTTCAATTGCAAAGCGAAGAAAATATTTCTAGGTCATCTATTATAGAAAGATCTGTTGAGTATGGGGAAACACTTGGTAAAGAATTGGTACTTTGGGCACAAACAGACGGTTATGCAGAGACAAGAAACAAAGAGTATCTCTTTGAACCTCAATACTCTCAATGGATACCCACAGCAAATATCAGTAGTGCTTCTCTTAGTTTAAATCCTGTTCTGAATATCGTAACTAAGTATGATTCTACCGGTAAGAATAGTGTCTCAAAAGATGCCGGACTTTATAGTGACAGAATGCTAACTACTAACCGTCCTCAACAAATAACAAATGAAAGAGTTGCAATGGAGCCTTTCTGGGGTGAGTTACGAACTTTTGCTCTGGATTCACTTTCAAGTTTTGATCCCGTTAAACCTTTTGAGTACTCAGAAAATAAATCCAGCGACTTCTATAAAGAAGCTCTAGTAGTTTATAACTCTACAAAGGATTTGACAGATTGGGAGAAAGAGACTGCTCACTTTTGGGCTGATAATCCCGGACAAACCGGTACACCACCGGGTCATTGGTTTAGTATAATGAGCCAATTAATTGATCAAAAGGAATTGAAGTTATCTAAGGCTTTAGAAATGTATGTGCTTACAAATATAAGCATGGCAGATGCATTCATATCTTGTTGGAGAGAAAAATATGAAAGTATGGTTATAAGACCCGAAACTTACATACAAAGAGTAATTGATGAAAACTGGAGAAATATAATTGTAACTCCTCCCTTTCCCGAATACACATCCGGACATTCTGTGTGTTCAGGAGCTGCAGCAGAAATCCTTACCTTCGTACTGGGAGATAACGTTTCGTTCACGGACCGCACTCATGAACATCAATACGGCTTTAAAGCCAGAACATATTCCAGCTTTTACGAAGCGGCGGACGAAGCGGCTATTTCAAGATTGTATGGAGGAATTCATTATCCAATGGCTATATATAATGGCCTCGATCAAGGTAAAGCAATTGGCCAAAATATTGCCACTAACTTAACTTTGAAAACTAAATAATGACAGTTCTATCTAAGTAGAGTACCTCGAACATAATCTCTTAACTCGTAGCTCAGGTTTTTAACATAATCTTTACCTTTATCGGTATAAGTAAAGGGTACGAAATCACTTGATCCTACTTTTAATACCTGTTGAATCACTTCCGAGTCAACCTCATAGGAAACGGCAGAAGCGCTAAACTCACCGGTTTTGCCTCTAGCTACTTTGCTTGTTAATATTACTTTAACCTGAACTTTACTAATGCCAAGTTCTTTCTCATCATCAAATGGTTCTCTTTCTTTCCAAAAGGTTTCAGCATAAAAACCAGTGGTACTGGAATAATTATCTTTCCTTGAAATTTCGAAATTGTAGCGTTGTGTCAGGTAGTTAAATAAGTTTTCAACTTTATCTTCAGCTATATCACCTAACTCCAATGAATAACTATTTTTAACATCACTGGATGAGTTTTTTGTAGACGAACAACCTACCAGTAAAAAAATTAAAAGTGTTACTTGAGTAATTTTTGTAAAAATTTTCATATATAATTTATTGAATTATTTTAGCTTCAATTATGTCTCTGAGGTTTCTTGCTAAATTTACAGTAAACTCTTTCCCTTCTTCTGTAAAGTCAAAAGGAATAACTTCTCCTGTAAACCTTCTTTTACCTTCTTGTAAAATTTCTATATCTATTTCATAATAGACTTGATTCAAAGATAAGGTACTTGTACGATTTCTTATCACAGAACCCTTTATGATCACCTTGTTATAAATATCTTCAAAACCTAATGATGCTTCATCATCAAACGGCAACCTAGTTCTCCAATAGGTGTCTTTATAGAAGCCACTAATATTAGAAATATTATCATCTCTGGCTATTTCAAAAGAGTATCTATAAGTAAACTCATTTATAAAGTTGTCCACTTTATCTTCAGCAATTATTCCCAATTCCATTTTATAGGAATTATCAATAGAGCCTTTACCACCTGAAATGGATTTACAGCCTGTGAAAAGAATAAGTGATAGAATCAGTAAAAATTGTGTCTTTTTCATAATCAAAAAAAAAGGTGTACAGCAAAACTGTACACCTTTAAAGTTATTCAGCTTTTATTGTTGATCAATAATAGATCTGTCAAGTTTAGCTGGTTTTACATTGTAAGGGCTATCTGGGTTAGATTTTGCCCCACCGAAAGTATATAAGTCTTCAAGAAGAATTAATAACTCGGCAGCAGGTACCGGATAATGCGGTAATGAACCCGGCTGATAAGTATTATATCTTCTGGCATCTCCCATAGCTGTTATAACAGCTGTATGGAACATTTCAATATTTCTTTCATATTGAATTGCCGCTAAAATAGCAGCATCACTATCAGCTGCAGTTAAAGGAGTTAAATCTCCTCTACCAACTCTGGTGTTATTGATTGCATCAACAGCAGCAGTTCTGTTAGCTGCATCAGTAGTTCTTATCACAGCTTCAGCATACATTAGATCATTTTCAGCCTGTAAGATATACGGCATAGGACCTTCAGCTGTAGTAAAGAAACTATGGTAATCATAGCGTCCACTATAGTAATTAGAGAAGAACCAATACCCTCTTTCCGGTCTGAACGGAGCAGGTGAAGAGAATATAAAATCACTAGCTAGTCGATCATCATCTGAAGTAGCTTCACCAGGGTTAGTACCGTCTACAGGATAACCTGAAGGTTGGCTAGGATCCATTACTGCGATTAATCTTTGATCAACTCTGATCCAGTTTCCTAAGTTACCGTAAAGTAAAGGATAAGAGAACCAGAAAGTATCATCTCCTTCCGGTGAAAAGTCATAAGACAATCCAGAAGCAGTTAATGATTTAACCTGATCCCAATCAGTGTTAGCAACTCCGGCAGGATCTCTTGGCTCAAGTACCATTAGACGTGCTCTCCAAGTGTTGATTAATTCAACAAACTCAGCCATAGTCATAGCATCGAAACCACTGATATAGCCAGCTCCTAAAGTCACACCATTTAAACCACTAGCTAAAGTTGCAGCTTCTGCTAATTTTTGATCAGCAGCTGCTAGTACGTCAGCGTAAGGTTGAAGTTGAATTCCATCAGTATCTGTATTTTCATCTAATACATAACCTTGATCGAAATAAAGGCCAATGTATCCTAATGAAATACCTTGAAGGAATTTAGCAGAAGCTATTACCATATCAGTATAGTCTTCGTCAGAAACTCCTGCTTGAGAAGACGGTACTTCAGTAAATAATGCATCATCACCGGTTAAACCGTTAAGTACATCATTCGCCTGGCTAATAGCACCATACATTCCATACCATGGATCTTCTGTTAATCCTCTAGTACCCCCACTTGCTGTAGGAGAGTTATCATATGAAATTCTTGGCTCTTCGCCACGATTTCTCATATCAGTATTACCCCAAGAACAAGTATAGGTATCAGTACCTACACCAGTACCAAGAAGGTAAAAACCATTGGTATTTTGCCACCAGAGAACAAACCCTGTCGGTAAAAGCGCCTCAATATCAGTTGGGCTACTTAGAACATCCTCAGTAAGAGGGGAGTTCTCATTCTCGACAGCTAACTCTGCACAGCCAACGTACAAAAACATCGCCAGGGCAAAGATGCCGAGATATTTAAAAGTGTTTTTATTATAAACTTTCATAGTTATAAAGTATTTAATTATTAAAAATTGCTACTAGAAGCGTAGTTCTAGAGAGCCTGAAATTGATCTGAAGTTAGGATAAGAAAATCCATCAAATGCAAAGTTAGATTGATCACCATTAATACCACCTACTTCCGGATCGTAACCAGAGTAATCAGTGATAGTTAATAGGTTTCTACCTACTACACTAACGCGTACGCTTTCAAATAATTCCCCTAAAGAACCTAATTGGTCTTTTGTGAAGTTATATCCAGCAGAGAATTCACGTAATTTTAGATAAGTACCATCTTCAATAAAGTAGTTTGATACGTTATTCGCGTTATAAAAACCTTGATAGTAATTAACTGGTTTTTTATCTGCATCTGCTTTTCCTGACTGATCAAAATCGCCATGTCTATTTTCTCTGTATAACCACTGCTTAGTTTGATTATAGATATCTCCACCTATTTTAGCATCCCAAAGCATGTAAAGGTTTAAACCTTTGAACGTAAAGTTAGTATTAAAACCAACATTGAAATCAGGATTAATATCACCAATTTTTACGATCTGGTTTCCGTTTTCTTCTTCGAAAATAACAGGAGATTCAGCAGCAGTTCCAAGTCCGGTTACTACATAACCTTCATTGTTCACTTCATAAGTTGCACCGGAACCAGTTTGTGTAGAGCTTAGTTGATCTAGGCTTGTTACAAACTTACGTCCGTAAATAACTCCGAAAGTTTCACCAGGAGCTACGAAGAATACATTCGCACCTTGAGTAGATGATCCCTGGAAGAATGGAGGCACATTCAGTTCGGTAACTTCTTGTCTTGTTCTGTCAAAAGTTAGACCGAAAGTAAGATTCATATCTCTTTCCTGTATTGCTACAGCACTGAAAGATGCTTCAAAAGTATTAGTTTCAAGTGCACCAGCATTTTGGAACTGAGAGTTGAAACCACCAGCAGCAGCTGATAAAGGCACATCAAGAATCTGATCTTCTACAGTAGTAGTAGAATAGGTTCCTTCAAAAGAAAATCTATCAAGGAAATCTACGTTAACACCCATTTCTAATTCGCCTGCTTTCGCTGGTTTCAGATTTGGGTTACCAAGTCTACTTTTACTGATTGAACCACCACTTATATTGTAAGTCAAATACTGAGCAGAGAAACTTGGTCTAAGACCAGCAGTTCCGTAAGAAGCTCTGATTTTGAATTCATTGATTCCATCAATATCAAAGTCCTCACTTATACGGTAAGCACCAGCTACACGGAAGTAAGTTTGATATCTCTCATCTTCACCGAATAGAGAAGAACCATCACGACGAAGAAGGAAGTCAACAATGTATCTGTCTTTGTAATCGAAAGCGATAATACCAAAAACATTCTCAGAAATCACTTCAGATCTGAAGTTACGTAATGATCTTGTTCCATCAGGATCAGTAGCATTCCAGTTGCGAACATTTGATACAACAAAAGATTGAGCTGTTGCTCCAAATGACTCATACTGAGAATTCTCATACAAGTAACTTGTTTTAGCTCTTAGAGACAGGTCGCCAAATCTTTCATTATAACTAGCAGTAATACTCATGTTCTGAGCAACATCATCAAATGTGTCATAAGCAAGAGAACCTTCACCCGGGGTAACAACAGTTCCTCTGTTTAGTACGCCTTGTGGAGTAAATCTTGTACGAATCTGATTAGTTCTGTCAATACTGTACTGACCTTCTAGCAAGAACTGAGAAACCGGACGGTATCTGAAATTCAGGTTACCAAGTGTTCTTGTTCTTTCTCTGTCATCAGTAGAAGTATTTAACTGATATAATGGGTTGTCTTCTATTACAAACGGATCAGCATCAATATTATACTGAGATCCATCTTCCTCATTAAGTGCAAACAAATCAGTGTTAGGCTGTAGGAAAAGAACGCCCCAAAACGGAGATCCCGGACCTTGCCCTACTGCATCGTTATTAGACTGAGTATAAGATAAACTACCACCAACAGTAATTTGATCAGAGATATACTGATCTAAGTTTACTCTTGCATTTTGACGGTTGTAACCATCTCTTAATTCAACAACACCTGATTCGATGTTATTTGTGAATGATAATGCCAAGTTAGAATTACCAAAATTTCTAGCAACAGAAACATAGTTATTTAGAGTATAACCAGGATCAAAAACTTGCTCTTGAAGGTCAAAAGTAGTTCCATAGTCATTCTGAACATAGTTGTCAGCTCTTAATACTCTAGAACCGTCAGTACTATTAACAAAATAACTACCAGTGTCGTCCATTTCGTAATCTGCCGGATTTGCACCTGCATCAGTTAATTGCTGAGCAGTGTTAGCAAAAACGTGATTGTCTGATAAGTCAATTTGCTCAGGAAGGAAAGAACGTCCGAACTCATTACGCACAGTAATGATAGTTTTTCCGGATTCGATATTTTTTCCTCTCTTAGTAAAAATCTGAACTACACCATTTGCAGCTCTTGAACCATATAAAGAAGCTGCAGCAGCACCTTTAACAAGCTCGATAGATTCGATATCGTTACTTGGTATATCAGCTAGTGAACCACTAAGAATAACACCATCAACAATATAAAGCGGCTCTTGGTCTCCACCATTTCCACCACCAATACTTGTAGATCCTCTTAAACGGATTGAAGGAGCAGATCCCGGAGCACCAGTTGCACTAACAACTTTTACACCAGCTACTTTACCTTGCAATGCAGAACCAGCATCCTGAGCAGGAACTTTTTCTAATTGCTCTCCACTCACGTTGTCTACTGTGAATGCAAGTTTCTTTCTAGGTGTTCCTTCAATTACACCAGTAACTACTACTTCATCAAGACCGAAAACGTCTGATTTAAGTGCAATATTAAGTTCTACTTCTGAACTACCAACTGTAACAGTTCCACGATAATCGGCGTAACCGATAAAAGTAGCTCTTACATTGTAAGTTCCAGCGGGTACATTTGAGATAGTATATTCACCATCTGCGTTTGCACTATTTCCTCGATTTAGTTCTACTAGTATTATGTTCACACCTGGAAGTGTTTCACCTGTACCATCGTCGGTGATTACTCCAGTAACAGAACCGCTTTGCGCGAAAGCAGCAGTAGAAGCTAAAATGACTAATAGCGCCATTGTTTGTAGCTTTTTAAACATAGATAACCTCATTTATTGAGAGTTTTAATTAATTATTTATTCACTCGATAAATACTTTATAGGGCTGTTTATCGAGTATGACATGTTAATCTAAACATAATCATGTCATAATAAAAGCAAAAAATCACAATAATTCACTACTCCCGGATCAATTGTTTTTAAAAAAAATCTTCAAAGTGTAGTTAAAGATGACCTTCCTCTAAATTAATTTCAGATTAAAGTCATGACATTCAAAAGCTTCGTTAATATTTTACCGTCTGTAGCTGTTAAAGTTAATGATGAACCTGTTTACCATTAACTTTAAATTTTAGTTTTTTACAGGCCGGTAAAAAGTAATGCTGTCGTTGAGGAAGGTTAGAAATTGAGTCTGTTGAATAGTATACATCCTCTGATTCTTATATATAGTGTCTTTAAATAAAAAAAGCCTTATCAAATTAATGATAAGGCTTTAGTTTTTTGTGGCGGGGACAGGATTCGAACCTGCGACCTTCGGGTTATGAGCCCGACGAGCTACCAGCTGCTCCACCCCGCGATGTTGAGCTTTAAAGATACGATTAATTACCGGTTACTATCAACCTTTATTTCGCTTTTTTTATTAAGGTTTGTCTCTCTATTCTTTATCTTTAGTAAAAATTAAATACAGAGTTAATGATATCATCAAAAGACGCAATACAATTAGAAGATCAATACGGAGCACACAACTATCATCCCCTGCCGGTAGTACTAGAAAAAGGAAAAGGAGTTTATGTTTGGGATCCTGAAGGAAATAAGTATTTCGATTTCTTATCTGCTTATTCGGCAGTAAACCAGGGACATTGTCATCCTAAAATTACAAAGGCTTTAGTTGATCAGGCTCACACACTCACTTTGACTTCACGAGCTTTCTATAATAATGTATTAGGAGAGTATGAAAAGTACATGAGTGAATATTTTGGGTTCGATAAAGTACTCCCTATGAATACCGGAGCTGAAGGAGTTGAAACAGCTATCAAAGTGTGCAGGAAATGGGCCTATGAGAAAAAAGGGATTTCCGAGAATGAAGCTCAGATCATAGTTTGTGAAAATAATTTTCATGGAAGAACCACTACTGTAATCTCCTTTTCCAACGATCCTGATGCAAAAAAGAATTTCGGTCCTTATACACCCGGATTTATAAAAATACCTTATAATGATTTAGAAGCTCTTGAAGAAGCTTTAAAGCAACCAAATGTTGCAGGATTTATGGTTGAACCCATTCAGGGAGAAGCCGGCGTTGTAGTTCCTGATGAAGGATATCTATCTGCTTCTGCCGAGTTATGCAAAAAGGCTAATGCATTATTTATAGCCGATGAAGTTCAAACCGGAATTGCTCGTACAGGCAAACTCTTAGCCTGTGATTATGATAATATAAAACCTGACATTCTCATTTTAGGTAAAGCTTTATCCGGTGGAGCATACCCGGTTTCAGCAATCCTCGCTGATGATAATGTTATGGAAGTCATAAAACCGGGACAGCACGGATCTACATACGGCGGAAATCCTCTTGGTTGTAAAGTAGCTATGACTGCTCTGCAAGTTGTTGAAGAAGAAAAGCTAGCTGAAAATGCGCAAACTTTAGGAAATCTGTTCCGATCAGAAATGAAGAAACTCGTGGACTCATCCGATCTTTTTGTAAAAGTACGAGGAAAAGGCTTGTTGAATGCTGTTATTATAAATGACACTCCTGAAAGCGACACTGCCTGGAGATTCTGTTTAGCATTAAAAGAAAACGGATTGCTAGCAAAACCTACTCATGGAAATATAATAAGGTTTGCACCGCCATTAGTCATGACTGAATCCCAACTTATGGATTGTGTAGAGATTATTCGCAAAACCCTTGAGAATTTTTCCAAATAAAGGTTTAAACCGTTTAAACCTATTGGCGTTTTTTTCCTGATTTGATAGCTTATCAGCGAAAATTAAACTGCTTACATCAAAAATACTTTAAATGGCTAAAATGAAAACTATTCAACCTGCTCAGGTACGAGAGGTTTTGGGGAAACATCTACTCACCGACGGTTTCGATATGGTGCTTGATCTTGAAGAAAGTAAAGGGGCTTATCTTCATGACTCAAAATCCGGAAAAAAATATCTGGACTTCTTTACTTTTTTCGCATCTAATCCTTTGGGAATGAATCATCCCAAAATTGCAGGAGATGCCGACTTTGTTTCAATGTTGGGTAAGACTGCAATCAACAAACCATCAAACTCTGATGTATACACAGAAGAACTTGCCGGTTTTATGAGTTCGTTCAGCAGAGTTGCTGTGCCGGAACATCTCCCCCACTCTTTCTTTATATCAGGTGGAGCATTAGCAGTTGAAAATGCAATGAAAGTAGCTTTTGACTGGAAAGTTCAGAAAAATTTCCAAAAAGGTTATCGCCATGAAATTGGGCATAAGGTTCTTCATTTTGAAAAAGCTTTTCATGGTCGTTCGGGTTATACCCTTTCTGTTACCAATACCGTACCGAATAAAGTAAAGTACTTTCCTAAGTTTGACTGGCCACGCGTTATCAGTCCCGCTACCAGTTTCCCGGAAACACCGGAATCTTTGAAATCTGTTATAGCAGAAGAAAAATTAGCTATCGCGCAGGCAGAGAGATTTTTTGAAATTCACAAAGATGACATTGCTTGTATTTTGATAGAGCCAATTCAGGGTGAAGGTGGTGATCGTCATTTCAGAGTTGAATTCCACCAGGCGCTTAGAGAACTGGCTGACAAGCATGAAGCTCTCCTTATATATGATGAAGTTCAAACCGGAGTTGGAATGACCGGAAAATTCTGGGCCCACGAACATTATGTTAAGCCTGATATTCTTTCTTTCGGAAAGAAAGCACAGGTTTGCGGGATCTTAGCAGGACCTCGTGTTGACGAAGTAGAAACAAATTGCTTTCAGGTTTCTTCCAGAATCAACTCCACTTGGGGTGGAAATCTGGTAGACATGGTTCGCTTTGGTAGAATTCTGGATATTATCGAAGAAGATAATCTTGTAACAAATGCAGCTAAGGTTGGTGATCACCTACTGACCAAGCTTCAGAAAATGGCTGATGATCATGAGCACCTTTCCAATCCAAGAGGAAAAGGTTTGTTCGCTGCTATCGACCTTCCTGATTCTCATTCAAGAGATGCTGTTATCAGCCAGTGTATTGAAAATGGTTTGATGATATTAGCTTGTGGAACGAATACGGTACGTTTTCGCCCACCATTGACAATCACTTCTGAACAAATTGACGAAGGGTTAGACATTTTGGAAAAGGCTTATAAGTCTTCTTTGGATAAGTGTCCGGTAGCTGGCTAGTTTCTTTATTAGTATGGGCATGGTATTCATGTCCATACTATTCATTTAAATTTTTTCTAGACTAACTGATGACTTTCGGGCTGTATAACTACCTCATTCATAACAGATCCTGAAGGTTGATTTACTCCTTTCTAGTTCAAGCGTCGCGCTTGGACGAATGTTTTGTAAGAAATGCACAAGCGAGACGCTTGCGTTAGTTGGGAGCCTTACCGTAAGATTCTGAAACAAGTTCAGGATGACTCTACCTCTATCTTAAATCTTACGTCCTAGATCTTAAGTCTTAAATCTACACCTCTATTAACCCATAATTCCCGGAAGTACACCTTCAAAGATCTCGGACATTTCTTCAACATCTAAACTTCCCACTTCTTCAATCACCATTTTCTTGTCACCTGTAACGGTACCAAGTACATGAGTAGGAACTTCATGCTGTCCAAAATGAGAAATAACTGTTGGTAAGTCATCGGGTTTCAAAGTTATAAGAACTCCGGATTGTGCTTCACTGAATAGTACTTCATGGTCTGTTCCGGCAAGATCTTTAACCGATACCTTCACACCTTTTTTAGAAAAGATCGCTTTCTCGGCAAGTGCAATCGCAAGTCCACCATCAGAAATATCGTGTGCAGATTTGATCCATCCTTTCTTGATAGCATCCAGTAATGATTCCTGAAGTTTTACTTCGAAAGGAATATCCAATTCAGGAGCATCACCGGTTGTTAGGCCATGTATCTTTTTGAGATATTCTGTCCCACCTAATCCTTTTCGTTGTGCACCTATATACATCACCACATCGCCGTCATTTTTAAATCCGGGGGTTGTAGTATGATTTTCAACATCTTCTATCAAACCAAGCATCCCGATAATTGGAGATGGGAAAATGGCACTATTCGGATTTTCATTGTAGAAACTAACATTTCCTCCTGTAACCGGAGTGTTGAGCGCTTTGCAAGCATCGCCCATTCCGCCTAGCGCTTCTTTGAATGTCCAGTACACTTCAGGCTTGTAAGGATTTCCAAAATTCAGACAATTTGTAATAGCCAATGGCTTTCCTCCTGAACAAACCACATTACGCGCCGATTCAACTACAGCAATTTGTCCACCTCGACGCGGATTCAAATACACATATCTGCCGTTGCAATCAGTTTTTGCTACCAAGCCTCTGTTTGTTCCTTTTACACGAATCACCCCTGAATCTGATGCTCCGGGAGCTGTAACCGTATTTGTTCTTACAGTTGTATCATATTGTTCATGAACCCATTTCTTTGAAGCAACATTTACAGAGCTCAATAATGTTTTAATGGTGGTTTCATGATCAGCCGGATGATCTAAACTATCAATGTCAAAACTTTGAACTCCTTCCAGATAGGTTGGCTTTTTAGTTTCTCTTATATATTGAGGAGCTCCGCCGCCAAGTACCAAATGCTCAGCAAACATATCGCCTTTTACCTCACCACCTTTCATGTAGGTGACTTTATCGGTATCTACTACTTCTCCGATTACCACTCCATGAAGATCCCATTTTTCATATACATCAATAACTTCCTGCTCACGTCCTTTTTCTGCAACGATCAACATCCTTTCCTGACTTTCAGAAAGCAACAATTCGTAAGCTGTCATCCCTTCTTCTCTTGCAGGAACTTTATCCAGATCGATCAACATTCCCTGACCACCTTTTGCAGTCATTTCAGAAGTGGAACAAGCAATTCCTGCCGCTCCCATATCCTGCATTCCAACTACTGCGCCGGTTTTCAAAACTTCAAGGCTGGCTTCCAGTAATAATTTCTCTGTAAACGGATCACCAACCTGAACGCTTGGTCTTTTAGCTTCGCTTTCTTCGCTGATCTCTTCAGAAGCAAAAGTTGCTCCGTGAATTCCATCACGACCTGTACTTGCTCCAACTATGATCACCGGATTCCCGATTCCCTCAGAAATTGCCGAAACTGTTTTTCCTGCTTCTACTAATCCAATACTCATAGCATTAACAAGTGGATTTCCTTCGTAACTCTCATCGAAATACACTTCTCCGCCAATCACAGGAATACCAAATGAATTTCCGTAATCACCAATTCCGCGAACTACTCCATCCAGCAAATAACGAACTCTTGGGTTTTCCAAACTTCCGAATCGCAATGAATTCAGACTTGCAACAGGACGAGCTCCCATTGTGAAAATATCTCTGTGAATGCCTCCAACTCCGGTTGCAGCTCCCTGATATGGCTCAATTGCTGATGGGTGATTATGACTTTCGATCTTAAAAGCACATCCGAGTCCGTCACCGATGTCAACCAGACCGGCATTTTCTTCTCCGGCTCCAACCAGCATGTGTTCACCTTCACGTGGAAGTTTTTTAAGTTCAACGATCGAATTCTTATATGAACAATGCTCACTCCACATCACAGAATACACTCCCAATTCTGTAAATGTAGGAACCCGACCTAAGCGGGTTTTAATCATTTCAAATTCTTCTTCGTTTAATCCGTGTTCGAGGGCAAGTTCAAGATTTACTTCCGGTTCTTTTACAGTAGCGTCAGCCATGAATGTAGTTAGCTTGGGAGTTTGAATTTGAGAAAATTTCTGCAATTCAACAGAAGACTAAAGGTACGACGATTTTAAAAGAATTAGGAATGAAAAATTGGAGATTATGAATTTAAACTAGGAGGACCTTCAGGTCCGACGTAGATTGCTTTTACAGCGGACTAAAGTCCTGGCTTGTTTACCTGACTAAATTTGCAACATTATTTAAGATCTGGTCATGTTCACCAGAGAAGAATTTATTCCGAACGGTTTTGATGTATACCCTTAGCAAAAAAGACTAAAGTCCCAGACTAAAAATTAATCATCTTAAATCAGAAATTGAATCACTGACATCAACGATCAATTCTGTACCTTAAATGAACCTACATAATAATCGATATCAACCTGTAGCTCTTTGCCTGAACTTGGAGAGACTTTCCAATTAGTTGTTGGTTGTAGCATCATCTCTTTTCCATCGATATAAACTTTTACAGGCATATTGAAATTGGAAACGGCATTATTCCATCTGTAAACAACATTGTTATCTCTGAAAAAATACTCAAGTATCGGCACTCTGTAATCCCGGAGATACTGATCGAAAACTGATTTAAGGTCTTTACCTGATTTCTCAATTATATAATTCTCAATTTCTTCAGTCGTAACAGTTTGATGATAGAATTCTTTGTTCAATCCCCGAAGTATTTCTCTCCACAATTCATCATCACCGATCACCTGGCGGATAGTATGAAGCATATTTCCTCCTTTATAATACATATCAGAGGAACCCTCATAATTCACATTATAGATTCCTATTATCGGTCGGTCGTTTTGAACGGATAACCGTACACCACGTGCATACTCTCTTGCGGCTTGTTTTCCGAAATGATATTCCAGAAACAGGTATTCTGAATAGTGAGTAAAACTTTCATGGATCCACATATCAGCTACATCTTTATAAGTGATGTTATTTGCAAACCACTCGTGACCGGTTTCATGAACAATAATGAAATCGAATTTCAGTCCCCAGCCCGAGCTACTCAGATCTCTTCCCAGGTAACCATTCTCATAACCATTACCGTAGGTAACCGAGCTTTGATGTTCCATTCCCAGATACGGAGCTTCTACAAGTTTGTAACTGTCTTCATAGAAAGGATATGGACCAAACCAATGTTCAAAAGCTTCTATGGTTCGGGGTGCATCTGCAAATTGTTTAACAGCCTTTTCAAGATTATAGCTGAGTACATAGAAATCCATATCAAGCTCTCCTTTTTCACCATCAAAGATTTGCTCAAAATGAACGTAATCACCTATGTTAATATTCACCCCGTAATTATTGATGGGATTACTTACGAACCATTGCCATGTTTTAGTGCCGTCATTATTATCTGTTTCTTTTCGCAGTCTTCCATTAGACACATTCATCAGATCATCCCTAACAGTGATACTCATCAACATACTATCCGGTTCGTCATAGGCATGATCTTTATTGGGCCACCAGATACTCGCTCCAATTCCCTGATTGGATGAAGCTACAAATGGATTTCCATTTTTATCTCTGGTCCATGAAATTCCTCCATCCCATGGCGCTCTGACTGCTTTCTTTGGCTTCCCTGAAAAATGGACAACTACTTCATTAACCTCTCCTATCTTTTGGTTTGATGAAGTCTCTGCAAAAAAAACATTCCCTTCTCTTTCAAATGAAAGCGCTTTCCCATCCTGAGTGATTTTAGAAATCTCCAATGGTTGCTGCAGATCTATCTGCATCATTGGAGTTGTAAGAGAATCTACTCTGTATTGAATGGTGTTAGTTCCGGTAAAAGTGCTGTCTTCCGTATCCACTTTCATATCCAAATGATAGTAGGTCACATCCCACCATGAACGTTCAGCAGTAATGGTTCCACGCAAAGTATCCTGACGAGTGAATTCAGGTTGACGTCCGAAAAGTTGGGCCGAGACGTAGTCTCCCGCAGATAATATTAATACTAGGAGGACAAATATTTTTTTCATTTTAAAATCTCTTAAATAATGTCAAAGAAAATGTAGTCTAACATTATACACTAAAGTTTAACTATGTTTTTTACTCAGTTTGAGTATCAAGTAAAGGCTATTTCAATGTACATAACATGCATAATTATCTTATTTCATAATATATACCTTTCTTTCATCGATATCTTTTCTATTAACTAAATATTTAATTGAATGAAAAAACATTTACAAAACTTACTGTTGACAACTTCAGCAGTTTTATTACTAATTACGGGGATTACTTTTTCGGTACAAGCACAGGAGCTTAATACCGTCTGGGAACGAACTTCGCGCACCGGTGCACCGGAACCGCTACCATCATGGTTTACAGTTGGATGGGTAAGAGGCATGGACCTTCACGGAGAAAACCTTTATGCAGCAGACCGTGCCAATAGTCAGATCAGAGTATTAAATGCTACTACAGGAGCTGATGTTACTTTAACGACTCCATACGATTTAACAGGCGTAGCCGGCGGAACATATGCAATGAACGATCTTGCTTTCTCAGACGATGGAGTTGCATTCTTAGGAAACCTGACTACAAATGCTTCAACAAATCCATTCCATTTATATTGGTGGACAGGTGAAGGCGGAACATATAGCGATTCATTAGTTATAACCACTTCAACTGCTCAAAGATTGGGAGATAAATTTACTGTTGTAGGTTCTGTAACCGATAACACAGTTGAAGTATGGATACCGGCTGCAAGTAGTGATCCTGGTATTATTTATGTATTAACAACTGCGGATCAGGGAGCAACCTGGAATACAGAAACAATTACCTTATCAGGAACAAATGTGGTAGTTGGAAGCAATGCTGATGTTGTTCCTTTAGGAGTAGGAAGAACCTCCGATTTCTATATTGGCGGAAACAGTTCTGCACCTGCAAGATACAGTAGTACAGGAGCTTATGTTGATAATAGCGCACTAGCTTCTGCTTCAAGAAATGGAATGCAAACATTTACTTATGACAGCAAAGATCATATAGCTGTTTATTCCTACAGAGCCGATGGATCAGGTGGTGGAAACAAAACCGGGAAAGTTTATATCTACGATGTTTCTGATGCTTCCGCTCCTACAATAGTTGCTGAATCTCCTTTAATGGGTGATGATACAGATACTTTTAGTTCTATTTACGGGGAAGCCAGAGTTTCATTAAACGAGGATGGCACTTATAATGTGTATGCTTTGGAAGGTGTAAATGGTTTTGCAGCTTTCACAAATGCTATACTACCGGTTGTAGACGACCCTTCTAACTTAATTTTTTCTGAGTATATCGAAGGCTCCAGTAACAATAAAGCTTTGGAGATCACGAATCTTTCAGATTCAACTGTTAGTCTTCAAAATTACAGAATCGCACAATCTGTAAATGGTGGCGGTTGGGAATTCTATCATACATTTACTGAAGAAGCAAGTATCGCAGCAGGCGCACAATATGTATTGCTAAACGATGCTGTAGACGCTACTTTCTTTGCTGCAGAAAATGCTGATGAAGTACTTGGATTTCCAAGCACAGTTCACCACAACGGTGATGATGCTCGAGGAATTATCCATATCGATTCTCAAAGTGGCGACACTACATGGGTTGATGTATTTGGTGATCCGGACAACGATCCAGGTTCCGGTTGGGAAGTTGCTGGTGTTGAAAAAGGAACTCAGAACTTTACATTAGTACGTAAGGCAAGTGTTACTACCGGTAATACAACTGCATTAGGTTCTTTCGGTACTAATTTTGATGACAGTGAGTGGATCGTTAAAAATACGAACATATTCACTAACCTTGGTATAGCTGCAGAAGCTCAAGCAGCATTAGCCGGAGACTATTTCGTTCCTCAGCGTACTACTGATGCAGAAGGATTTATTTCTCTCCATCAGGCAATTCATTATGTAAATACTGATGGTTTATCTTCAGCTACCAATCTGTATATCACAGGGGATTTAGATGAAACTTCTAATGAACTTAAAATTGATCGTGATGATCTAACTGAATTCACAGGTCTTACTATTAAACCTGTTTCGGGAGAAACACCAACTATTGAAGTTTGGGGTGGTTCCGGTGGAGATGGTATCTGGATCAACAATGCAGATTATGTTACCATCGACGGTTCTAACTCTCCTGGTGGCGATACTCGTGACCTTACTATAACCAGTGCTGATACAACCTTTGCAGCACTTATTTATACTTATGGAACCACAAATACAGTTATTGCTAATAGCAATCTGACTTATACAGGTGGTGATGTTACTGCGTCTGGTATCGTTACAAACGAATCCGGCCCTAATGGCACCATTGGTCTCGCTGTTATCAATAACCTAATTGGTTCAGTAGACGGTGACTTCCAAAATGGTGTAGGTCTTTGGGGAACAAGCTCTGTAATGGCTGATGGTTCAACCGTGACCGGTAACAGAATTCATGCTACCTACAGAGGTGTTACAACATGGTGGAGTTTAAATAACACCATTATGAATAACACTATCTCTATTGACAGTCCGAGAGCTGACAGATCCAGATATGCAGGAATTTATCTTGCTTTAAATGGAGGCCAAACCAGTGTAACGGGTAATGAGATCGTAGGGCTACAGATTAACCGTACAACAACACCGGGTTTTGCAGCTGGTATTTTGTTTAATGCTTCATTAGACACTGTTCTTGTTGCTAACAACATGATTGCTATAGATAACTTCGCAAACATTGGAGCAGCTACCGGAAATGATGTATATGGTATTTCTTTCGATAATGCCGCCGGTAATTCTATCAATGCTATTTATCATAATTCGGTTCGTATTAGCTCGAGTGATGAAACAGGTGTCCATGCAGGATTTGGTGCGCATCAAGAAACCAGTACTGCTCAATCATGGACCTTAAGAAATAACATCTTTGTGTCTGATCAGGACGCATCTAATGCAAATGCAATTTACTGGCCTATCACGAGCAATGCTCAACTAGATGCAGACTTCAACAACTACTATGTGAGTGGAGCTTCAGCTAATTTGGGTTTATTCAATACAACAGATGCTGCTACACTAGCTGACTGGCAAACAGCATCGGGTAATGATGCAAACTCAAGCGAAGTTGCTGTAGAGTTTATTTCTACAACTGATCTACGCTTGACAGGAAGTTCCGTTGGAGATAATAATCTGGCAGGTGCTCCTACATCAATACTGATTGATATTGACGGAACCACCAGAAGCTCAGTTGCTCCTTACAAAGGTGCTTTTGAAGGTGATGTTGAATTAATGGCTGATACAGACATTACAATTGATGCCTTCAGTGTACTTGCTCCTGCAGATGATTCCAGCTTTGACTTAGGAACAGGTGCAGAAACAGAGGTAACTTTCACCTGGGAAGAAGCAACTTCGAATGCTGAAGTTAGTTATGTATTCATGCTTGATTCAGTTGACGGAGATTTCTCAAATCCGTTATTTGTAACCGAATCTGACGATGAAGGTTCAGCGACTTCCTTAATAGGAACATACGCTGCTATCGATTCAACTCTGAAAGATCTGGGTGCACTTGATGGTGAAAACGTAGATCTGAAATGGACGGTAATGGCAGTAGCTTCTGACTCAATCAGAATGGCAGAAAATGCCTTCAATATCTCGTTCACCACAATGATTGGTGTATCTAACGAGCCGGAAGAACTACCGTTAACATTCAAGCTAAACCAAAATTACCCTAACCCTTTTAATCCAACATCAACAATACAATTTACACTTCCTCAATCAGGAGATGTAAGACTTGATGTATTTACGATTACGGGCCAATTGGTGACAACTTTGGTTAACAGCAGAATGGGTTCAGGTGAACATTCCGTTACATTCGACGGAAGTAATCTGGCCAGTGGTGTTTACATCTACAGAATAATGGCTGGAAATAACGTACAAACGAAACGAATGACATTGATTAAATAAATCACTCTTATTCTGAAGTTAAAAGCCCTGCCAAACAGCAGGGCTTTTTTTATTGCTTGTAATTCCACTATTAATATTACACAGGGCTTTAAAATAAACGCACTTGTTATTGGATTATCTCACCAATATTTAATACCTATCAAAATCAGAAATTCCATTAATAGTTAAGCTATGTCTTCGAATGACAAACAACCTCCTCTCAATAGTAAAACGGAAGCCGAAATAATCCGCGAAGCCTGTATAAATGCTGCCAAAGAAGGATTTATGGATGCTTCCATAAGTGGTTTATGTAATGAAGGAGCCGTTGAAGCTGCTATTAGTTCCATTCAGAATCTGGACCTCAGTAAAGTACTTGCAGCTAAAAAAGATAAATGAAGCGAGCTATTGTCGGTTTTCATAAAGATGAAAAAGATGATTGGGTAGCAGATCTGGAATGCGGTCATCAGCAGCACGTTCGTCACAACCCGCCCTGGCAAATTCGGGAATGGGTAACTACAAAGACAGGCAGAGAAAGTAAAATCGGGCGTTTTCTACAGTGTAAAGTGTGCGACCGAAAACCCTGTTAAACAATATTTTGTATCGGTATAGACTTTTTCATTTTTATTAAACAAATTATCGTCAGTCATTTCTGAGGTATTGGGGATTGCAGAGAGGAAAATACCTCTTAACTAAAATTTGGGGATTATGAAAAAGCTACTGAAAGTACTCGGGGGATTATTAGGTGTTGTTGTAATTGGGATATGTGGGCTACTCATTTACGTGAGCACTGCACTACCAAATGTTGATCCTGCTCCTGACCTGAAAATAGAACTCACAGATGATCGTATACAGCGTGGTGAATATCTAGCTAATACTGTATTTGCATGTATCGATTGCCATTCTGATAAAGATTACACCAAATTCGGATTAACCATTGTAGAAGGCACAAAGGGTAAAGGCGGTGGTTTGTTTGGTTCAAAAATGGGTCTCCCTGGTGATTATTATGCAAAGAATCTGACTCCATATCATTTGGGTAACTGGACTGATGGTGAAATTTTCAGAGCGATTACCGGCGGAGTAGATAAGGAGGGCAATGCGTTGTTTCCAATCATGCCGTATACCAATTACAGAAGAGTTGATCCGGAAGACATTTATGATATCATTGCATACCTGCGGACTCTGGAACCCATCGAATACGATGTTCCGGAATCTTCATCTGATTTCCCGATGAACTTTATCATAAACACTATTCCCGGTGAACCGGATTTTACGGAAAAGCCTGCCCCTTCCGACAAAATAGCTTATGGAAAATATCTGGTTACCGCTGCAAGTTGTGCCGATTGTCACACACCGATGGAGCAAGGAAATCCTATTGAAGGAATGAATTTCGCTGGCGGAATGGAATTTCCATTACAACCGGGAGGAATCGTTACATCAGCTAATATTACCCCTGATATCAATACCGGAATTGGCAGCTGGACGGAAGAAGCCTTTATAGCTCGTTTTAAAAGTTTTCAGGATACAACCAATGTAATCAACAAAAATGTAGTAAAACCCGGTGAGTTCAACACCGAAATGCCTTGGCGGTTTTACAGCAATATGAGCGAAGAAGAATTAAGTGCTATTTATGCCTTTCTGAAAACACAAGTTCCGGTTAATCATCAGATCACGAAATTTAGGAGGGAGTAAAGTTTGTAATAACTTCTATCCAATAAACTTCAGCATAAAGAAAATCACTACGCCGGTAACGGATACGTAGAGCCAGATAGGAAACGTCCACTTGGAGACTTTGCGATGTTTTTGAAATTTTCCGGTGAGTGCCAAATAGAAACTAGAGAGAACCAACGGAACTACGAAAGCAGAAAGGGCTATATGTGTGATCAGAATAGTGAAGTACACATAACTGATAAAACCTTCGGTCATGAACTTTGTGTCTCCCTGAAAATGATGATAGATCACATAACTGGTTAAGAACATAGCAGACGCAATAAAAGCTGCGGTCATGAATTTCATATGTCTGTTGAAATTCCGCTTACGGATCTCGTTCAGCCCAAACAACAGGAATACAGTACTCAACGAATTGAATGCTGCATTCAGTGCAGGCAAATATGAAACCCATGAATAGGAAGTTTCAGCTCCATCTTTCCAATAGATCAGCCACACCAAAAACAGCAGCGCTGCCAAGCTCACTCCCATAATAATTCGGAAAGCAGTTTTAGCGCTTACTTGTTGCAGGATCTTAGATTGTTCAGGAATATTAATTTCTTCAGACATTAAATAAATAAAATTGGGTACTATTTTTTTTGAATAGCCTAAGTTACATAAAGCTTAATAAATGTTTGAAGTTTTTCGTTTTTGATTGAGAAACTTTACCAAATCTGTAGTATCTTTTGATGCTTTGATAAAGCTACGGTTTGAATCGGCGCTCTTTTTATTTAGAACAGTTTTAAATAGAAGGTTCTATCCATTCCTGACTTCATATAGATGGAAAATATCGGTAGATTTGCCCCGCTTCAATTAAAGGTAATTAAGCAATGTTCCGCTAACTAAATTAAGCAATCTTTATGGCGCAGATTTTCCCCAAGTGGACAAATCAAGTTCCTCGAAAAATTTTGATCGGTCTTATCGTTGTTGCAAACGCTCTGATCTTTTCAGTATGGTACTTTTTCTCTCCAAGCTACACCGATGTAGGATACGCTCCTGAGCAGCCGGTTCCTTATAGTCACAAATTGCATGTTGATAAACTTGGATTGGATTGCCAATACTGCCATACCAATGTATTTGATTCCAAACAGGCAAATATTCCGGCAACTCAAACTTGTATGAATTGCCACAATCAGGTTAAAACCGACAGCGAAAAACTCGCTCCCATCAGAGAAAGCTGGGAAACCGGTCAGCCTGTTGAATGGGTTCGTGTTCATAACTTAGCGGATTACGCCTATTTCAATCACGCCGCACACGTAACAGTGGGTGTTGGATGTGAAAACTGCCACGGACGAGTTGATAAAATGGAAGTTGTATATCAGGCAGAGCCTTTAAGCATGGGATGGTGTTTAGATTGCCACCGTGAACCTGAAAAAGTATTAAGACCTGTAGAAGAAGTAACTACTATGGGTTACAAAGCTGAGAACCAAGCTGAACTAGGCGCAGAGTTGGTGAAGAAAAATAACGTAAGTCCTCCTCAATATTGTCAGGGCTGCCACTACTAATTACGGATTTTAGAACTTTATACATCATCTAATGAGCGAAGTTAAACAAAACACTTACTGGAAAAGCTTAAACGAATTAGCTAAGAACCAGGAATATCAAAAATTTGTTGAACGTGAGTTCCCTGAAAATGCTTCAGAGTTGTCAGATGGATTTTCACGTCGTGGATTCCTTGCAATTATGGGTTCTGCTGTATTACTGGCAAGCTGTGATTTTGCTCGCCGTCCTGTTCAAAAAATATTACCGTATTCTAAACAACCGGAAGACATTGTACCGGGCGTACCTTTGTTTTATGCTTCCGCAATGCCATTTCAGGGAAGTTTAACCGGACTTGTAGTTGAGAACCATGAAGGTCGTCCTACAAAAGTTGAAGGAAATGACATGCATCCCGGCAGCCGTGGAGGAACAAGTATCTTTCATCAGGCTTCTGTTTTGGGAATGTATGATCCGGACAGATCAAAGAAAGTTTTAAGAAAAGGCACTGATTCTACTGTAAACGATTTTGTTGATTTTGCTAAGAAGCACTTCGCAGATTCAAGTAAGAATATCGCCTTTATTTCAGAAGCTAGCTCCTCTCCTACTTTATTGGGATTGAAAGCTCAGGCTTTAAGTAAATTTAATAACGCTGATTGGGTTACTTATGAACCATTCGGCGAATCAAATGCTCTGGAAGGAACTCAAAAGGCATTTGGCAGAAGACTTCGTGCTCATTACGATTTCTCTAAAACAAACGTTTTTGTTTCTCTTGATGATGATGTACTAAATGGTACACATCCAAATAGTGTGGAATACGGAAAACAGATCAGTGCTGCTCGTAAAGTTACCAGCACTAATGATTCCATGAGTAGAATCTACGCTGTTGAGAATGGATATTCTTTAACCGGTTCTTATGCGGATCACCGCCTGAGACTAAAAGCCAGTGAAATTGACGCTTTTGCTCATGCACTTGCAGCAGCGCTTTCAGGCAGAGTATCAGGATTGAATGCTTTTAGTGGTTACTCAAATCAATTCAGTGATCATGAGTGGATCTCTGCTCTTGCTGATGAATTGGTTGCTAACCGTGGCGAATCTGTTGTTTCTGTTGGAAACAATTACTCTGCTAATGCACATGCAGTTGTAGCTGCAATCAATAAAGCATTAGGTAACGACGGAAATACTGTAAACTACCTTGAAGTTCCTCATTTAGAAGAAGAGTCGACTTCAGCTTTCAACTCTGCTATTGAGAAAATGAAAAACGGTGGATATGACACTGTTGTGATGCTTGGAACTAATCCGGTATTATCAGCTCAGAGTAATGACTTTGAAAATGCACTAAGCAACGTTGAGGAAGTGATTCATCTTTCTGATTATGTAGATGAAACTTCGAAAAAGGCTTCGTGGCATATTAACAAGGCTTTTTATCTGGAATCATGGAGCGACGGTCATTCTTATGGCGGTGTTCGCTCAGTAATTCAGCCTCAGATCCAGCCTTTATATAATGGACTAAGTGACATTGAGACTTTGAACATCATTGTGAACGGAGAAATGACATCCGGATACGATCTTGTTCAAAATACTTGGAAAAATATTTACAGCTCAGGTTTTAAATCTAAATGGGCTCAACTCCTGCATGATGGCGTTGATACTAATTCAGGATTTACCAAAGCTAACGTTCGAATTTCAAGCAGCTTCAGACCTGATACCGGCAAAGACACTGCGGTCTCAGGAATTGAGATCACTGTAAGAGCTGATTCTACTTTATATGATGGTCGTTTTGCAAACATCGCATGGTTGCAGGAATTACCGGACCCAATGACTAAGATCACTTGGGATAACGTAGCTGCGATGAGCCCTGCTACAGCTAAGCAATTAGATGTGGAAAATGAAGATGTGGTAGAGATCACATCAAACGGACAGACTATTAAGATCGCAGCCTGGATCCAACCCGGTCATGCTGATAACAGTATTTCATTAACCGTTGGTTATGGACGTGACGGAATTGGCCGTGTTGCCAATCGTTACATCGACTATACAACCGGTGGAGTTGACACTTATCCTTTAGTTGGAAATCATTTTGTATCTGAAGGTTCTGTTAGTAAAACAAGCGATACTTATGAAATTGCTTGTGTTCAGGATCACCATAGCCTTGAAGGTCGTGATCTTTACAGAATGGCTACTTTAGAAGAATATAAATCGAACCCTGACTACGCTTCTTTCAAAAGCTACCATACTTATGAAGTACCCGGTATGAAAGAAGCTGCTGAAAAAGGCGAAGATGTGCCAATTTCACTGTTTGATGAGCAAACATATCCGGATTCTGAACCACAATGGGGAATGGCCATTGACCTTAACTCCTGTTTTGGTTGTGGTGTTTGTGTGATTGCTTGCCAATCTGAAAACAATATCCCTGTAATCGGGAAAAAAGAAGTGAATCGCGGTCGCGAGATGCACTGGATTCGTACCGACAGATATTATGTAGGCGAAGATGCTGATGCTCCAATGACAGCTCATCAGCCGGTTCCGTGTATGCATTGCGAAATGGCTCCTTGTGAGCAGGTTTGTCCTGTTGCGGCAACCACACACAGTGAAGACGGAATGAATCAGATGACCTACAACCGTTGTATTGGTACTCGTTATTGTGCAAATAACTGTCCTTACAAAGTTCGTAGATTCAACTTCTTCAACTTCCCTAAAGAGTTTTTAACAACCGGAGCAGAGCCTGATATTATCCAAATGGCGATGAATCCGGAAGTAACTGTACGTTTCCGTGGAGTTATGGAGAAATGTACATACTGTGTTCAAAGAGTTAACAGAGCTAAAATAGACGCTAAGATCGAAACAGGTTCTCCAAAACCTGCTGAAGGTGCTGTTAAAACGGCTTGTCAGCAAGCTTGTCCTGCAGATGCGATCTACTTTGGTGATTTGACCAACGAAAATAGTGAAGTCGCTAAAATGAAGAGAAATGAGCGTAATTATCAGATGCTTGAAGAACTGAATACGCGCCCAAGAACTTCGTACATAGCTAAATTAAGAAACCCAAACCCAGTTTTGGCATAAGAATTTAATCAGGAATAATTCCAAACATGAGTAAATACGATTACGTACCGGAACCCGCTCTTGTGAAAGGCGATCATGATTTTGCCAGCCTCACACGATTGGTTACTGATATAAACTTAAGACCAACTCCAAAAGGTTGGTATCTGGCAATGATTGGAGCAAATGCTTTGCTCGCCGTACTTGGAATTGCTGTAGGATATCTAATCTGGGAAGGAACCGGAGTCTGGGGACTAAACAATCCTGTAGGTTGGGGTTGGGCAATCATCAACTTTGTTTGGTGGGTTGGTATCGGTCACGCAGGAACCTTGATTTCTGCTGTATTATTCCTTTTCAGACAGGATTGGCGTACTGCCATTAACCGTTTCTCTGAAGCAATGACTATTTTCGCCGTAATGTGTGCCGGGGTTTTTCCTGCCATTCACGTTGGGCGTATTTGGGTTATTTACTGGGTATTCCCGGTTCCTAACCAAATGGCAATGTGGCCAAACTTTAACTCTCCCCTTCTTTGGGATGTGTTTGCTGTTTCTACTTATTTCACAGTTTCCTTTTTATTCTGGTATGTTGGTTTAGTACCTGATCTGGCTACGATCAGAGACAGAGCTACTGATAAGATCAGAAAATACGCTTACGGAATCTTTTCTTTGGGTTGGACAGGAAGTAACCGTCACTGGTGGAATTATGAAAAAGCGTATATGATCCTGGCCGGATTAGCAACGCCTCTTGTACTTTCTGTACACACTATTGTATCCTTTGACTTCGCCGTTTCACTTATTCCGGGATGGCACACCACTATTTTCCCTCCTTACTTCGTTGCCGGTGCAATTTTCTCCGGTTTCGCAATGGTACTAACACTGATGATCGTTGCCAGAAAGATCTACGGCATGAAAGACATCATGACAGACGACCACATGGAGAAGATGAACATTGTAATTATGGTTACAGGTTCGATGGTTGGTTTTGCTTACATGATGGAGTTCTTTGTCGCATGGTATAGTGGCGTTGAGTACGAAAAAGCAATTTTCTTATTGAGAGCAACCGGTCCTTATGCATGGGCATACTGGGCAATGATGACTTGTAATGTGTTATCTCCTCAATTCTTCTGGTTCAAAAAACTAAGAAGAAGCGTTGGATTTACATTCTTCATCTCGATTGTAGTAAACATCGGTATGTGGTTCGAGCGATTTGTAATTACGGTTACTTCACTCGCAAATGATTATCTGCCTTCTTCCTGGGATTATTACTCCCCTACCATTTGGGATATTCTCACTTATGTAGGAACCTTTGGATTATTCTTTACGATGTTCCTGTTGTTCCTAAGATTTTTACCGATGATCGCACTTGCAGAAGTTAAGATGATAATTCCGCAGGCCGATCCGCACAATTATGATGAAAATCATGACTATCAAGCTCCTAAAGTTGAAATTCCAACTCCTAAAGCTGTGGAGGCATAAATAATGAGTGCACCAGCTAAAAAGAAAATCGAAGAGCAACCAAAGTTGCATGGCATTCTGGGCGAGTTCCGGAATCCGAAAGCTCTATATGATGTAGCTGCTTTAACAGTGAAATCAGGTTACAATAAATTCGATACTTACAGCCCTTTTCCTATTCACGGAATTGATAAGGCAATGAACCTTAAGAAATCTAAACTGGGCTGGATCGTAATTGGTCATGGTTTACTTGGTTTCTGTGGAGCACTGAGTATGATGTATTTCATGTCAGTAATGGATTACCCGATCAATATCAGTGGAAAGCCATTTTTTAATGCACCTGCTTGGGTTCCTATTACATTTGAATTAACGGTATTGCTTTCTGCATTTGGAACTGTATTTGGAATGTTCTTCCTAAACGGACTTCCAAAATTGAATAACCCTCTTTTTAACGTTGACCGATTTAAAAAAGCTACTGACGACGGCTTCTTCATTTGTATTGAAGCTGAAGATTCTCTTTTCGAAACTGAAAAAGTGAAAGCATTGCTTAAAGAAGCCGGAGCAACACATATAGAGGAAGTATATGACTAACAAGAATGAAATAACTTCTTTAATGACCGCTAAGAATATCCTTAAAATGGCTTGTTTAAGTGGAGCTGCTTTGGTTTTCGCTTCATGCCGGGGACAGATTTCTGAAAAACCTCCGATCCATCCTAACATGAACATGGATCAGCAACCCAGAATGGAAGCTCAGGAAGTAAACAAGTTTTTTGAAGACAACCGCTCTATGCGTCAACCTGTGGAAGGAACCATAGCTCGTGGATTGTTAAAATCTGATGTTGCCTACTACGAAGGTACAGATGCAAACGGAGAATGGATCGCCGACATCCCTGTTGAAGTTACTACAGAATTGCTTTACAGAGGTCAAGAGCGTTACGATGTATACTGTTCAGTTTGTCACGGTGGAACCGGTGCAGGTGATGGAATTATCATGACCGGAAATTACGGTTATGTTCCGGCTCCTACTTACCATCAAGATCGTTTAAGAGAAGCTCCGGATGGAGAAATCTATTCTGCTATCTATAATGGTGTTAGAACGATGCCTTCTTACGCAACTCAAATTAAAGTTGAAGACCGATGGGCAATTGTAGCTTACATAAGAGCGCTTCAGGCTAGTCAAAATGTTAGCGAAGACGAGATCAACCAATATGATGTTGATGTAAACGAACTACAAAGCGAATATAAAGCTGAACAAGAGCGTTTAGCTGCTCTTGCCGAAGCTCGCAAACCTGAAAAAGAAGCTGAAGCTTCTGTTCAAATGGGTGAGCAATTAGTTGGACAATATGCATGTGGAACCTGCCATAATGAAGATGGTTCTGATGGCGGAATCGGCCCAACCTGGAAAGGATTATTTGGAAGTACAGCTCAGGGTATTGATGCAGATGGAAATACGATCTCTATTACAAAAGATGAGACGTACATACGTGAGTCCATTGTTGCTCCCGGAGCAAAAAAGACACAAGGATACGAAACAGGCGTTATGCAGCCTTACGATTACTTGTCCGACACAGAAATTGAGTCACTGGTTCTATACATAAAATCACTGAGTGATAACTAAGAAAATAGCTTAATACATTACAATGAGTCATAAGCCAACTATTACAGATTCTCTCGAATTCCCGCAAAACAGCATGATACCTCGTGCTGCTTTTGGACTTGGATTTGCAGGATTGATCGCCAGTTTTATCGGTTATTTCTTACAACCCGATCAGTTTTTCTTTTCTTATATCGTAAGCTTTACCTTTTTTGCAGGCATTTCCCTTTCAGCATTGATCACTGTGATGCTGCATCATATTACAAAAGCCAGTTGGGGAACCGTATTTAAACGCTTTTTTGAAGTATTTTCTTCCAATATCTGGGTTTGGGCTATTTTCTTTATTCCTGTTCTTTTAGGAATGCAGACTCTTTATCACTGGACAGATCCTGCACTTTTTGACAAAGCAAGTGCGGAGTTCGATAAAATAGTCTACGGTAAATCAGCTTATTTAAATCAGACTTTCTTCATCGTTCGTCAGGTTATCTACTTTGCGATATGGGGATGGTTAGGTCATAAATTATACAAAGCTTCAGTTGAGATGGATAAAACCAGCGATTGGGGCATTACCAGCTTAATGAGAAAGATCAGTGCTCCCGGAATTCCAATATTTGCTCTTTCTGTTGCATTTGCAAGCTTCGATTGGTTGATGTCGCTTGATCCACACTGGTTCTCAACGATGTTTGGCGTGTATTTCTTTGCGATCAACTTCCAGGCTTTCTGGCCGGTAATGATCTTGTTGGTTTTCTTCCTTCAGAGACAAGGAATTTTGAAAGACACTATCAAGCAAGTACATATCTACGATCTTGGTGCATGGTTCTTTGCTTTCACTGTATTTTATGCATACATCGCTTTCAGTCAGTTCCTATTGATCTATTATGCTAACCTTCCGGAAGAAACTCTTTGGTTTTACAACAGACTGGAAGGCGGATTTGAATACATCGCTTACGGATTATTGATATTCCGTTTTGCACTACCATTTTTACTTCTCATCAACAGAGAAGCCAAGCGCAGCCGTTTCATGTTAGGATTAGTATCCGTAATTGTTCTGGTTATGCACTTTTTAGAAATTTACTGGATCTCAATGCCGGCTAACCATGCAGGAGATGCTCATGGTCTTCATTTCAGCTGGATTGATATCGCTACCTTTTTAGGTTTAGGTGGAATGTTCTTTGGTTTGTTCTTCAACAAGTTCAAAAAAGAGAGCATGATCCCTCAAAACGATCCTAAAATGGACGAATGTTTATCAAAATCTTATCATCATTAATTGCTGATCTATGTCGACTAAGCACAGCGCAGAATTTAAAGCACAAACAGCTCTGGAAGCGATCTCACTTCCTGTAGGCGAACTGGACGCTTTCGCAAAAAAGAAAGGCGTTTCAAAAGATGAAGTTATTGAATGGGTAGCTGCTCTTAAAAAGAACTCAGCTTCTCTTTTCGCTGAAGGATCAGAGGCTCACGGTGGTCACCATCACGCATCCGGAGAAAATGTAAATCTTGAAACAGAAGATGAGCTCCTTATTGCTGCGGTTTCTCACGGAGTTAACGATGATAACCTGAATTATAATAAGCTTTTCTTCTGGACCACTTTTGGAACCGGTCTGGTAATTGTAATTATTTACGGATTGATACAGTTTGCTCAGGCCAGCTGGTTTGATGCCCAAAACGAAGCTTCTGTAAATAGTCAGTATTCCGAAATAAAAGAATTGAAAGCTAAGGATGCGGAAACGCTGAATAGCTATGGTGTTGTTGATCTGGAAAACGGAACATACAGAATACCAATTGATCAGGCTATTAATAAGATAGCTGAAAATTAATTTTATGAGACGCTTTGCACTGTTAGCATTTATTTTGTTTGCAGTGCTTCAACTTCCATTTCGAAGTTTTGCCCAAAGTAGTAATACGGGTACTTCGCAAGCGCTGCAAGACGTAGGCATCGAGGAAAAACTCGGAGATATTATTCCTCTTGATGCAAAATTTTCCACCGTTGAAGGTGACAGCATCCGTTTAGGCGATTTACTCGAAGAAGGTAAACCTGTAATTCTGAATCCTCTTTATTATGAATGCCCGATGCTTTGTGGTTTAGTTGTTGATGGTGTAATTGATGTAGTCGATGAACTGGCCTGGAAGCCCGGAAAAGATTATCTGGTTATATCCTTCAGTATTGACCCATTGGAAGATCACAACATGGCGAAAGAATATCGTAGTAAGTATATCAACAAACTTACTAATACAAATGCTGAAGAAGGCTGGTACTTTTTAACCGGTAAACAACCTCAGATCGACAAAGTAATTGATGCTGTAGGCTTCAAATACAACGAAGTTCAGAGAACAGGAGAATATGCGCATAGTGCAGCTATTATTATGCTGAGCCCTGATGGAAAGATCACTCGCTATCTTTACGGCATTAAATACAATGAATTTGATACACGAAATGCTTTGTTCGAATCAGCCGATGGAAAAATCGGTAGTGCTGTTGAAAAAATTCTAATGTACTGCTATCAATACGATCCTGATTCTAACAGCTATGTGCCGGTTGCCATGAATATTATGAAGATTGGGGGCTTGGCTACTCTAATAATTCTCGGTATATTTCTCACCCTTTTTTGGGTACGGGAAAGACGTAAAAAACAATCACAAAACTTCGACTATAACTAATGGACAGACTGTTCGAATTCATGCTTCCTGAGGCGAAATCGCCTACAGCCGACAGCACCGATGCCTTGTTTCATTTTATCAATGAAGTGAGTCTCATCTTCCTGATCGGGATCACTTTCGCTCTCATTTATTTTGCAATCAAATATCGCAGAAGATCTGAGGATGATGAAACCCCGGTTATCACTCATAACAATACACTCGAAATTACATGGTCCGTAGTTCCGTTACTTATCACTTTTGTGATCTTTGGATGGGGATACACCGGCTGGTTAAACCTAAAATCTGTTCCTGATAATGCATATGAAATTCAGGTGAGCGGTTTTAAATGGGGCTGGAATGTAAAATATGACAATGGTGCTCAAACCCTTAATGAAATTCATGTTCCTGAAGGCAGACCGGTAAAGATCGTTCTTCAATCTTCAGATGTACTACACTCTTTCTTTGTACCTGATTATCGTGTAAAGCATGATGTTGTTCCCGGACGCTATACCTACGTTTGGTTTGAAGCTGAAGAAGTAGGTGAATCACAGGTTTTTTGTACAGAATATTGCGGAACAGGACACTCTGATATGCTTGCAAAAGTAATCGTACATACCGAAGAAGATTTCCAAACCTGGCTTGAAAAGAATGGCGGAGGAGTTTCAGGAACGCCAGTTGAACAAGGAGAGCAATTGGTTCAGCTTCAGGGTTGTACTACATGCCACTCTGACGACGGTTCAAGGCTGATCGGACCTTCTTTCAAAGGACTTTGGGAAAGCGAGGAAACTCTTTCAGATGGTTCTACAGTAACCGTGGATGAAAACTATCTGCGCGAATCAATTTTAAATCCCGGTGCTAAGATCGTAGAAAGCTACGATAACGTGATGACTCCTTATGAAGGAAGAATCTCTGACGAAGAAATCACCAATATCATCGAATATCTAAAAACGCTTAAGTGATATGGCAACTGCTGAAGTATCAAATAAAAAAACTCTAAAAGTTCAGCGCTTTAAACCATCTGATAATCCTTCTAACACCTATCTGACAGATGAAAAAGGTGTTTGGGCATGGATGACAACTGTAGATCATAAGAAGATCGGGATCATGTATTTGGTTTCCGTTGCTATTTTCTTTGCAGTTGGTGGAGCATTAGCGCTGTTACTCAGAACTGAATTGCTGACGCCTGCTAAAACCTTTATTGAGGCAGACACTTACAATCAGTTATTTACCCTGCACGGAGCCATCATGGTATTCTTCGTGTTGGTTCCTTCTATTCCTGCGGCATTAGGTAACTTTATTATGCCAATGCAACTCGGAGCAAAGGACGTAGCCTTCCCGAAACTGAACCTTGCCAGTTTTTACATCTATGTAGCCGGTGCAATTTTTACTTTTATTGCTTTAGCTCAACATGGTTTAGACACGGGTTGGACATTCTACACTCCATATAGTACAGAATCTTCCAGTAGTGTGATCTGGGTAACCATGGGGGTGTTTATACTTGGTTTCTCCTCTATCCTGACGGGAACTAACTTTATTACTACCATCCATAAAATGAGAGCTCCGGGAATTACCTGGGGAAAACTTCCTTTGAATGTTTGGGCACTGTATGCTACTTCGATCATTCAGGTATTGGCAACTCCGGTACTTGCGATCACCGTTCTTCTTTTAACAATGGAAAGATGGTTAGGTTTTGGAATCTTTGATCCAGCTCTTGGTGGTGATCCGGTTCTGTTCCAGCATTTCTTCTGGTTCTACTCCCACCCTGCTGTATACATCATGATCGTGCCGGGATTCGGAATTATTTCAGAAGTGATCTCAACTTTTTCTAAGAAAACAGTATTCGGTTACTGGGCAATTGCACTTTCTTCTTTAGCAATTGCATTCATCGGTTTCCTTGTATGGGGACACCACATGTTTACTTCAGGGCAATCTGCAGTAGCTACTACAGTTTTCTCATTCCTGACTTTCTTGGTAGGTATTCCAACTGGTATTAAGATCTTTAACTGGATCGCGACCTTATATAAAGGCTCCATTAAAATGGATACGCCTATGATCTATGTATTTATATTCCTGTTCTTATTCTCCATTGGTGGATTTACAGGAATTATGCTTGGTGCTCTTTCAGTAGATATTCACTTGCATGATACATACTACGTAGTTGCTCACTTCCACTATGTTATGATGGGTGGAACACTGATCGCACTGCTTGCAGGATTGCATTTCTGGTGGCCAAAAATGACCGGAAAATTGTACAATGAAAAGCTTGCTAAAATCGCTTCAGTATTCATTTTTGTTGGCTTCAACGTGACTTTCCTTCCTCAGTTTGTGATGGGAGCTCAAGGAATGCCGAGAAGATATTACAACTATGTAGATCAGTTCACCGCTTTCCACCAAACTTCAACAATTGGTTCTTACTTGTTGGGCGTTGGATTCCTGATCATCCTTTATTACCTGATGCATTCTTTATTCAAAGGAGCAAAATCTCCGGCAAACCCTTGGGGAAGCCGTGGATTGGAATGGCAGGCAACATCACCACCTGACTTCCACAACTTTGATCACACTCCGGTAGTAATTCATGGTCCTTACGACTACCACCAACCAATGGAAGAATTCCAATTAGGATTAGCGGTAGACACCAATGGTCATGATTCCGGAACAGCTAAAGAAGTTGTTGATAAGGAACGCGATCAATGGAAAAACTACAGTTTAGGCTAAAAAGAAATTAACTAATAAAACACACACGGAAATCTAAATGTCAAATCATTCACAGGCACATCCTGCTCATCTTCAGCACCACTTTGTGGACTCTGATCAGCAGTTTGATGCAGCAAAAATGGGGATGTGGGTATTTATCGTTAATGAGATCTTATTCTTTGGCGGTTTATTTTGTGCTTACATCGTATTCAGAGCTTGGTACCCGGATCTATTTACACAAGCTGCAACAGAATTAAACACTGTTTGGGGAGCTGTTAACACACTGGTTCTTATTGGTAGTAGTTTAACAGTTGCGATGGCTATTCGGTCTGCTCAAAAAAATCAAATCAAAGGATTACAGATCAATCTTTTGATCACTATTGCCTTAGCTTGTGTTTTCTTGCTGATTAAGTATTTCGAGTACTCTCACAAATTACATATTGGGATCTGGCCGGGTGCAGAACTTTATACATACGAAGGAATCGACCACCCATTAGCTCACGTATTCTTTAGCATTTACTATGTAATGACAGGAATTCACGCCATTCACATTATTGTTGGTATTGGCTTGATGATCTGGATATACATCCGCGCGAAGAAAAATGAATTTGGCAGCGAGTATTACACTCCGGTTGAAATGGTTGGTCTGTATTGGCATTTGGTTGATGTGATCTGGATCTTCCTATTCCCGCTACTTTACTTAATTGAATGATATTATCTGAGGACAAAAAAATGAGCGAACATAATCATCACGAACATCACGTTTCATCTGCCGGCCAACTTTGGGCGATTGGTATTGCATTAACTCTCCTCACCATCTTAACAGTTGGACTTTCTTATGTAGAAATTCCGGCTCCTTTTGATGTTGTTGTAGCACTTACAGTTGCATTCGGAAAAGCATTCTTAGTTTGTGCTTTCTTCATGAACCTGTACTGGGACACTAAATTTAACTCCATGCTTCTTATTGGAGCGTTTGCATTCTTTATTCTGATGGTAGCCGTTACACTACTTGATACACTTTATCGAAATGATGTAGTACCATCTTTTTAAAGAATAATTATTCTTTTTCTCAAAGCCCGGTTCATTAAGTTGAGTCGGGCTTTTTTATTGTTAGTAGATTTTATTGTAATCCCAGAAAAAGCTTCCAACTACACCGACCTTTAGAATTATTGGCGGAGCAAGAACGTAATGAAATCGACGGCTCCGAAGGAGCAATCATTACACTTCTGGCTGATTTTATGATTTGATTGATTTACCCTGAATAGATCTCCATCAGCGTAAATCAACAAACTGACATCGTCAGTTACTAAAATCAGCGCAATCAGTGATTCCTATTTCACCTAAACTTCCTTAGCTTCTACACAACAAATCATCTCAGCTTTGAAACGACGTCCATTAATTACCATTCTTCTCGCACTGTCCTGTATAGTAAGTGCTGTGATGTTAGTGGCTACTCCTTCGCATAAAGCTATAGATTACAGTGCTGCTGAAAATCTGGATTCATTGATCGCTTCAGCTCTCAGTCAGGAACCTTCCATTGGCGCAAACTTCAGAAGATATGATATTGAAGTGGACTCCAATTTTACCCGAACCGTATACAGAGTTCCGGTTCATCCTACTTTTTCAAAAACGATGTTTCATTATTCTTTGCATCAAACGCTTTCAAAGCTTAAGATCGAATCACCGGCTAAAGTCCTTTTTCCTGAAAGGGATATGAATATTTATATTTACGATAACGGGACGATAAGAAGCACGATCAGATTGATCACTACAGAACCAAAACAAGAAAGTGAGTAATGGGAAAGAGTAATCCTCCTGCATTGATAAAAAGACTCCAGCTAAAGGAATTTACACAACCTGATATCATTCAGACAAAATATCCTATGTTTTTGTGTCACGGTTTCGGAGCTTTGGGATCTTTGATGAAACCCTCTCCCCTTCATGATCCTGCTATGTTGATGAGAGAGCATGGAGTGATCGCCTTTGCACCAAATGTAGTTCCGTATGCTTCCATTGAAACCAGAGCCAAAAATTGGGTGCGATTGATCAACAAAGTGTGTGATGATCATGGATTTGAAAAAGTAAACGTTTTGGCACACAGCATGGGCGGACTAGATATGCGTTATGCTTTGACTCACCTCGGAATTACTGATAAAGTTGCTTCTTTAACAACTTTGGCAACTCCTCATCGTGGTACTTTTCTCGCAGACCTGATTCTGAAGACACCCGAAATCATCACGGAAAAACTAAGCGGTTTAGTAGATTGGTTTGGTGACAGTGTGTATCCGAGTGAGAAAAGTCAGGTGCTTAGTTCTGTTGAACAATTGTGTCGCTCTTACATTCAGGAAAAATTCAATCCGAACACTCAAGATGTGGAAGGATTTCCCTATTTCTCATACAGCGCCGCTGTGGGTAAAGGAACAGACTTCTCACTCAATCCGGTATTCATGTTCCAGAACACTCAGATCTTTGCAAAAGAAGAGGTAAATGATTCTTTTGTATCTGTAAAAAGTGCCCAATGGGGAGAACATCTCGGAACAGTTCCACTGTCTCATATGCACCAGATCAATGTCCAGGTCAGCAAAGAATTCAAACCCATTTATAATGATTTTTGGGTAGAAGTACTGAAGATGTTGAGAGAGAAAGGGTTTTAGTGAATATTGAATAATGAATATTCAATGATGAATGGTGAATTAATTCTTAACCTCATTCAAAAGCTTTAAACCTCGTTCCGAACGTCTCGTTTGGAATGCAATTCGGAAGCTCCTGCTTCCTCTTTTAAATCTTCCCTCTTGAGATTTTTTTAAGAAGGAGAATGTTTTAGATACTGTCATTTCGAACGGATGTGAGAAATCTAAGAATTTGCCTTAAAAACGACCTTTAGATTTCTCAGTCGACAAGCTCCTTCGAAATAACAAGACAATCAGTGATCAGAGATCCTCTTCCCCAAACTCCTTCAACAAATTATAATCAGTAAGATCATACTGGATCGGAGTAACGGTAGCATTTCCTTCGTTCAAAATATGGATATCAGAATCATTGCCTTCATCCAGCAACTCAAACTGCCCTGTTAACCAATAGTAAGCGCGATTAAAAGGATCTACTCTGTCTTCGTATTCTTCCACATAACGGCTGTCTGCCATTCTGCTCCATTGAATTCCTTTGAATTCTCCTTCAGGAGCATTTACGTTCAAAGTCACTCCTTTTGGAAGGCCTTTATCGAGCACAAACTTCACTACTCTGCGCGCTGCTTCCTGTGCACCTTTCAGATCAGCTTGTTCCGGATAAGCTGTACAACTTACGGCAATAGACGGATATCCCAGAATAGTTCCTTCTGTTGCAGCACTAACCGTACCTGAGTATAAAATATTAATACCCGCATTACTGCCATGATTGATTCCGCTCAAAACCAGATCAGGTTTTCTTTCCAGTAAATTACCGTGAGCAAGTTTTACACAATCTGCAGGCGTTCCGTTAACAGCAAAGCCTTTGTATTTCTTCGCTACGGTCATTTCATTAGCCCGTAGCGGTACTGACATAGTAATAGCATGTCCTACAGCGCTTTGCTGTCTATCAGGCGCTACAACCACAACCTCCCCAAATTCTGAAGCTACTTCTGCAAGTGCTTTTATTCCAGGAGAAAAAATTCCGTCATCATTACAAACTAAGATCAATGGTTTGGAATTACTCATGAGCCTCCGTATTGCTCGTCATCATTAGGAAAGTCTTTAGATTTTACATCAGAAATGTATTGCTGAACAGCGTCTGTCATATTAGAATGCAGATCAGCATAGCGTCTCAAGAAACGAGGATTGAATCCTTTATTTAAACCCAGCATATCATGAAGAACGAGAACCTGTCCGTCACATCCGGCTCCGGCTCCAATACCTATTGTTGGGATATCCAGTTCTTTGGAAACTCGTTCCGCTAACTTTGCAGGTATCTTTTCAAGCACTATCGAAAAACATCCCGCCTCTTGCAAAAGTTTAGCATCGTTGATCAGATCCTGAGCTTCTTCCTCATCCGTTGCCCGTACTTTGTAAGTTCCGAATTTATAAATACTCTGTGGAGTCAATCCCAAATGACCCATTACCGGTATTCCGGCGTCCACGATCTTTTTTACCGTCGCAATGATTGGCTTACCACCTTCCATTTTCACTGCATGAGCGCCCGCTTCCTTCATCATACGTCCGGCATTAATCAGTGCTTCTTTTGCAGTAACCTGATAACTCATAAAAGGCATATCCGCGATCACCAGCGCTCTGTCAACACCACGAACTACACAGGAAGTGTGATAGATCATATGATCCAGAGTCATTGGCACAGTAGTTTCAAAACCAGCCATTACATTACTTGCTGAATCGCCCACTAAAATGATCTCAATTCCTGCCTGGTCAATAATTTGAGCCATTGTAAAATCATAGGCAGTCAACATTGAGATCTTCTCTCCTTGTTGTTTCATTTCCACAACAGTTTGTGTGGTTATTTTTGCAGGGCGATCAGAAGTATTAGTACTCATAATTATTGGTTTTTTGGAACTACTGCTGCTGATGCTTCTATTTCACAAGCTACTTCGCCGTCCACGGTAGCAACTCCGGTCATCACAACAAAATTTCTTCTCATTTGTCCCAAAGTAACTTCCAGCTTTAATTGGTCGCCCGGAACTACTTGTTTTCTAAATTTTGCATTCTTGATTCCTGTAAATACCATGATCGAATTTTCTGGATCTTCTACTTTTTCGGTCATCAAAAGAATAGCTCCGGCTTGGGCAAGTGCTTCTACCTGAAGAACGCCCGGCATGATTGGCTGTCCCGGGAAATGTCCGTTAAAAAACTCTTCGTTTGCAGTCACATTTTTCAGAGCCGTAATTTTTTCATCAGTGGTTTCTAACACACGATCTACCAATAAGAATGGGTAGCGATGTGGGAGAATTTTCTTAATGTCTTCTATATGCATGTGTTTTCTTTAATTTTTAAGTGTGTGAATATACAATTATTGTACAACTCCTACATAAACGTAAGCGATTCCACCCGTTAATTTTACCGCTTTTGTATCTGAAAATGATTTCGAGTTTTTCATCAGTTTTAAAAACTTTTTTCCGGCCGGAAAGGTAGCGCTTGTTCTGGGCAAGTAAGTATAAGCATCTCTGTTTCCGCTTAACCAGCCTCCCACTGCAGGCATAATATGCTGGCTGTATAAATTATATGGAAACTTTATAATTCCTTTTGGTTGCCCGAATTCCAGTACAACAACTCTCCCACCCGGCTTTACTACCCGGGCAAGCTCTTTTAATGCAACCACCGGGTCATCCACATTTCTGATACCAAATGCAATGCTTGAAATATCAAATCTACTGTCTTCATAAGGCAGATCCATAGCATCAGCTACTTCAAAATCTATCTTCAGACCTTTTTCTTTTGCTTTTGCAGGAGCCGGCTCTATCATAGGTGCACAAAAATCTGTTCCCATCACATACCCTGCATCACCAACGGTTTTTTTAAATTCGATCGCAAGATCACCCGTTCCGGTAGCACAATCCAGCACATGATCACCTTCTTTGGCCTCACTTTCCAATATCGCTTTTTTTCTCCATGCATGATGCACCCCAAATGACAAGACAGTATTTACCCGATCGTAATCACTGGCTATATCCGCGAACATGGATCTTACTTTTTCACTCATAATTTCTATAGCTCGTATTTATTCTGTTACTATAAAACCAACCTTTTCATACAATGGTTTCAAGCATCCAAAGATAAGGAAGATTGACCATAGAAATGAGTATAGTTTAAAAACCCGCTACCGGTAGAATCTTACACATCTTATCCTAAATTCTGTAAGTAAGTTATTCCTGTTTTATCGGATATTGATTTGTAACCAAATAGCTTTAACAATGAAACACACTTATCAAATTACTGGAATGAGTTGCAATGGTTGTAAAAGCCATGTAACCGAAGCACTTTCTGAAATTGAACATATTCAGGACGTTGCAGTATCACTTGAAGAAGAAACTGCAGAAATTCAGATGTCTGAACATGTAGAATTGGAAACACTTCAGGAAGCTTTAAACCAGCTTTCAGGAAATTATTCGATCCAACTACCCGGCGATCATTCTCATCATGAGCATCCTAAGAAAGAAAAGAAAAAGGAGCAGAACGGAAACGGTGTATTTTACTGCCCCATGCATTGTGAAGGTGACAAAACCTACGATGAGCCCGGAGATTGTCCGGTTTGTGGTATGGATCTGGTAGAAGAACAAAACATGAGTTCAGGTTCTTCTTCTGATATTTATACTTGTCCGATGCATCCCGAAGTTGAACAAAAAGGTCCCGGTTCTTGTCCAAAATGTGGTATGGACCTGGTTCCTAAAGAAGCGGATGAATCAGCTGAACAAAAAAAGTATAAAGCCCTTCTTAAGAAATTCTGGATAGCAGTCGCTTTCACTCTTCCTATTTTCATCATTGCGATGTCAGAAATGATCTCTGAAAATCCACTGTATGAAATGATGGATGTACAGATCTGGAACTGGATTCAATTCGGACTTTCCCTTCCTGTGGTTTTTTATGCCACATGGATGTTCTTTGAAAGAGCATGGCGCTCCATAATAACATGGAATTTGAATATGTTTACACTGATCGGAATCGGTGCAGGAATCGCATGGCTGTTCAGTGTGTTTGCTTTGATATTTCCAGATTTCTTTCCTGAGCAGTTTAAGACCGATGCCGGAACTGTTCATCTCTATTTTGAATCAGCGACCGTAATTCTAACACTGGTTTTACTCGGACAAGTATTAGAAGCTCGGGCTCACTCTCAAACCAATAACGCCGTAAAAGAGTTGATGAAACTGGCCCCAAACACGGCTATCAGGGTCAAAGACGGTGAAGAAGAAGAAATACATATTGATGAGATAGAAGTCGGAGACCATCTGAAAGTAAAACCGGGAGAAAAGATTCCGGTTGATGGAACCATCATTGAAGGACAAACTTCTATCGATGAATCTATGATCACAGGGGAGCCTGTTCCTGTAGAAAAATCGACAGACGATTCAGTGAGTTCAGGTACCATCAACGGAAACAGCTCCTTCATCATGAAAGCAGAGAAAGTGGGTGATGAAACCTTGCTTTCTCAAATCGTGGATATGGTTAACAAAGCCAGCCGAAGTAAGGCGCCTATTCAAAATCTTGCGGATAAGATCTCGGCTTGGTTTGTACCTGCTGTCGTTGTAATTGCAATAATCACGTATGGAGTTTGGGCTTTATTCGGTCCTGAGCCCGCGCATGTGTACGCTCTGATCAATGCTATTGCTGTGCTGATCATTGCTTGTCCGTGCGCTCTGGGATTGGCTACACCAATGTCTGTAATGGTTGGTGTTGGTAAAGGCGCTCAAAACGGAGTACTTATCAAAAATGCAGAGGCACTTGAACGAATGAACGAGATGGACGTGCTTATCATCGACAAAACCGGAACCATTACTGAAGGTAAACCATCCGTTGAGAAAATGGTTTCTGTGGATGATGATTATTCCGAAGAACAGATCATCCAATTTGTAAGCTCATTAAACAACGAAAGCGAACACCCACTTGCTGAAGCCACCGTTAAATACGGAAAGTCTAAAGAGATCGAGTTTCTAAAAGTATCTGATTTTGAATCTATAACCGGACAAGGAGTTCAGGGAACCATCGATGGAAAAAACATCAAACTCGGAAACAGAAAAATGTTCAGTGATTCAGATACATCAGAACAAGACAAAATTGAGAAATCCCTCAGTGAAATCAGCGACCCAAAGACTATTTCCTGGTTATCAGTTGATGAAACTATTGCTGGATATGTAGTCATCGCTGACGCAATCAAGGAAAGTAGCAAAAGCGCTATAAAAGCTCTTCAGGATAAAGGTATAGAAGTAATTATGCTTACAGGTGATAATCCACAAACCGCAAAAGCAGTAGCTGAGGAAATGAACTTATCTTCCTACAAAGCGGAATGTCTGCCTCAGGATAAACTGGAAGAAATCGAGCGTCTTCAGGACGAGGGAAAGAAAGTAGCCATGGCAGGCGACGGAACCAATGATGCGCCTGCATTAGCACAGTCTGATATTGGAATTGCCATGGGAACCGGAACCGATGTGGCTATGGAAAGTGCCATGATCACTTTAGTAAAAGGAGATCTGAATGGAATTGTTAAAGCCAAAAATCTGAGTACAGAAGTTGTCAAGAATATCAAACAAAACCTGTTCTTTGCTATGATCTATAATTCAGTAGGCGTGCCGATCGCCGCCGGAGTTTTATTCCCGGTTTTCGGTATTCTTCTTTCACCTATGATCGCAGCACTGGCCATGAGTTTCAGTTCGGTTTCAGTGATTGGAAATGCGTTGAGGTTGAGAAGTGTGAATCTCGGCTAAATCGTAATATATTTGTAAACAAGAAGAAATAATTTACATACATTAGGTTCGCACTCTGTCGATAAGCTCGACCAAATTATTTTATACCTAATGAATCAAGATCTTAATAGCGCAGAAACAAATCATTTAGATCGGTTTTCAGCAGCAGGATTGCTGATTTCATTAGGAATTGTTTTCGGAGATATTGGGACTTCTCCGCTGTATGTAATGAAAGCTATTATCGGGGAAAGTGTAATTCAAACTGATCTTATTCTGGGTGGTCTTTCTTGCGTTTTCTGGACACTTACTATCCAAACCACAGTAAAATATGTACTGCTTACATTACAAGCAGATAATAAAGGGGAAGGTGGAATACTCGCTTTATATGCGTTGGTTCGAAGGGAGAAAAACTGGTTAGTAATTCCGGCCATAGTAGGAACTTGTGCATTGCTTGCAGATGGTTTAATTACTCCTCCTATTTCTGTTACCGCCGCTATTGAAGGAATTGAGATCATAAGACCGGATATTCCAGTTGTACCTATTGTAATTACAATTTTGACAGGTCTTTTCTTTTTTCAACAGTTTGGAACAAGTGTAATTGGTAAAGCCTTTGGTCCTATTATGTTGGTTTGGTTTGGAATGCTAGCCACTTTTGGAATAATATGGTTGCTACCTAATTTAAGCGTTCTGAAGGCTATCAATCCATATTATGCCTTAGAACTTTTAGTGAAATACCCCCAAGGATTTTGGCTCCTTGGAGCTGTTTTTCTTTGTACAACAGGTGCGGAAGCGTTGTATTCTGATCTGGGTCATTGTGGGAAAAAGAATATTAGAGTTAGCTGGGCATTTGTAAAAACAGCGTTGTTACTCAATTATTTTGGGCAGGGTGCCTGGTTGTTATCACATACAGGAAAACTCTTAGACGGTCAAAATCCATTCTATCAATTAATGCCGGAGTGGTTTATCATTCCTGGGATTTCCATCGCAACTTTAGCGACTATTATTGCAAGTCAGGCTTTAATTAGTGGATCATATACGCTCATTAAAGAAGCCATCGGTTTGAACTTATGGCCAAAAGTACGAGTCATTTACCCTTCTATCCTAAAAGGACAGCTTTATATTCCCAGCACCAATTGGATACTTTATGCGGGATGTTTACTAATTGTACTCTTTTTTCAAAAATCTGAAAATATGGAAGGAGCTTACGGATTGACCATCACGATTACAATGATCATGACAACTATTTTGCTCACTTTCTATCTGCTAAAAAAGAATTACTCTAAGATCTTTGTATTCGGTTCTTTGATCGTATTTTTAACTGTTGAATTCTCTTTTCTTATTGCCAATTCAAGTAAAATTGTTGCAGGTGGCTGGATAACTCTGGTAATAGGATCAGCACTTTCTCTTGTAATGGTCACTTGGTACAGAGGTGCAAACATAAGAAACAGATACACCAAGCTTGAACCTATCGAAGAGTACCTCCCAATGTTGGAATCTCTTAGTAAAGATGAAAAAGTTCCCAAATTTGCTACACATCTGGTTTATCTTACTGAATCAGATCAAGAACATAAAATGGAGCGTAAAGTATTCTATTCTATTTTTGAAAAAAGACCTAAAAGAGCTGATGTGTACTGGTTCGTTCATGTTACAGATGTGGATGACCCATATACCAAAACATACACGGTTCATGAACTTATTCCGGGGAAGGTATTCAGAATAGAATTCAAACTTGGTTTTAGAATTGAACCACGTATAAATCTCCTTTTTCGAAAAGTTGTTCAAGAAATGGATTTCGAAGAACAAGTTGATATAGAAAGTCGATATCCTTCTCTGAAAAAATTCAATATCTCAGGAGATTTCAGATTTGTCATTATTGACAAAATACTTACTTATGATTATGACCTACCGGCGAGTGATCAATTAATACTTGGATTATACAATTTCTTTGGTCGCTTAAGCCTATCAACAGAGAAAATATTTGAGCTTGATACAAGTATCACAGATGTCGAAAAAGTGCCTTTAATTCTGGCTGGAGTAAGAGAATATGATTTAGAAAGAGAAGACAAAATTTAAAAGTAACCCATTATGGAAAAGAAAGAACCAAAATGTCATATTTGCGGAAGAAAAGCCCCCGAAATAGAACTAATTTCTACAAAGGCAATACGCGTGGGAGTGCTGGATGAGATTATAAAAGAGTATCCCACATGGAGCAAAGAATTTTCTATATGTTCCGAACATTTGAATAATTTTCGTTCTGAATATATTCGTTCACTTCTTAAAAAAGAGAGGGGTGAACTGCAGGAATTGGATGAAAATGTAATTCAAAGCTTACACGCTCATGAAACATTAAGTGCAAATATTGAAAAGACTTTCGAAAAAACTCTTTCATTTGGAGAACGTCTATCTGATAAAATTGCAAGCTTTGGAGGAAGCTGGACTTTCATTATCACCTTTTTTGTAATACTCATAGCATGGATGCTTGTAAATACATTATTGCTTGCAACAAATCCTTATGATCCCTTTCCTTTTATACTGCTTAATTTGATCCTTTCTTGTTTGGCTGCCATTCAAGCACCTATTATAATGATGAGCCAAAACCGTCAAGAAAACCGTGATCGTGACCGCAATATCAATGACTATCAGGTAAATCTGAAAGCAGAGTTAGAGATTCGTCAACTACATCAGAAAATGGATCATTTGATATCTCATCAATGGGAAAGACTTGCTGAGATACAAGAGATACAAATGGAGTTGATGAACGAAATCAGGGAAGAACGATGATTATAAAAACCGATAATCATTAAAGAATGCATTTTATACTGCTTTGTCACTGATGTTGTAAATATTCTTTATTGGAAAACTGGGGCTCAATAAAAAATTATGGATAAAATTCATATTCAATTCTATACATTTCAGCATTTTTAAGAATTCTATTCATAATATAAAGCTACTGATATGGAAAATTCCTCCGATAAAGAACAAATAGGTTTACTCAGTGCTATTGCTATCGGCATAGGCGGAATGGTTGGGGGTGGAATATTTGCCGTTCTTGGTCTTGCTGTGCAGCTTTCTAAAGGTGGCACTATGATCTCGTTTGCTTTGGCAGGATTAATAGCTCTTATCACTGCTTACTCATACAGTAAACTCTCTATCACTTTTCCTAACCGGGGTGGAACCGTAGAATATCTGAATCAGGGCTTTGGAACAGGAATATTTTCCGGTAGTCTTAATGTTCTACTTTGGATCAGCTATATCGTGATGTTGTCTTTATATGCGTACGCCTTTGGAAGTTATGGATCCAGCTTCTTCCCCGAAAGTACACAGTTATTCTGGAAACATGGTTTTATCACATTAAGTATTGTCCTTTTCACACTACTGAATATTTTTGGTTCCAGTCTAGTGGGAAAATCAGAGGAATATATTGTGGCTGTAAAGCTGCTCATTCTGCTCACTTTTATAGGACTGGGCCTTTCTACTGTCGACACCACCGCACTTGCTCCTTCAACCTGGAGCAGTCCTCTGCAATTGGTTGCTGGTGGTATGATCATTTTTCTTGCCTACGAAGGATTTGAACTTATTGCCAATACCAGCGACACCATTAAAAACCCAACAAAAAACCTACCACGTTCTTTCTATGGATCGGTAGCTTTCGTAATTCTGCTCTATATTTTGATCGCTATTGTTGCTGTCGGGAATTTGCCTGTTTCAAAAATAATTGAAGCAAAAGATTATGCTTTAGCAGCTGCGGCAGAGCCATTCATGGGACAAGCCGGATATACAATTATTGCTATTGCCGCATTACTTTCTACCGGTTCTGCAATTAATGCTACTTTATATGGGGCTACAAAAGTAAGTTATATCATTGCCAAAGACGGGGAGCTTCCTGCTCAGCTTGAGAAAAATATATGGAATCGTCCCATTGAAGGATTGCTGATTTCCGCAGTACTTACCATCATTATTGCAAATGGATTTAATATTTCAAGTATTTCTACAATGGGAAGTACCGGATTTCTGATCATTTTTGCAGCTGTAAACTGGGCTAATTTCAGACTGGCTCATAAAACAAACAGTCGTAAATTTTTGCCTGTTGTTGGAATTATAGTTTGTATCGGTTCATTAATTACACTTATTGTGTATACATGGAGACAAAATCCTCAGACCTTATGGGTCTTGGTGGTAATGCTGGCATTGTCGTTCGCCATTGAGTTTACCTACAGAAAAGTAACCGGACGAGAAATTAAACCGGCCTTTGAAATAGCTGAAAAAGAATAATAATTTTACAAATAATCTAATTGATTCATTATGAGCACATTTAAAAACACTAGCAAATATTTCAATGGCGGCTTTTACGGAGCTTTAATATTGATCGTAATAATGTATATGTTGAAGTTTATTGACCTGGCCGGCGATCCGGGATTTGTTTCTATTTACAAGAACAGCTTTGGCAGCGATAATGGTTTTCTAACACATCTTTTAGCTTCTTTATTATTTGCCGTCAGCGGTGGCATTTGGGGAGTCATTTTTAAATTTGTTCCTGACCCCACTATCTGGAAAGGAACACTCTTTGGATTGCTTCCATCACTTTGGCTATGGGTTGTTGTAGTTCCTATGATGGGTGGAGAATTCTTTAATGGGTTTGCTACAAAAGGAATTTTACTTCCAATACTTTTTAACTGTGTAATATGGGGAAGTTTTTTAGGCTGGTTTTCAACCAAACAAAGAGCTTAATTTTTATTTACATAATACCACTTGACTCCGTACCAAGGTACAGGGCTTATATTGCCTCCGGAATAGAAATATGAATAAACAGGAGAACAATTATGCCGTTTAAGAAAGGAGAAGTTTATCAATGTCCCGACTCAGGTTGTGGATGCGAAGTAACCGTAACTAAGAGTGCACCACCAAGTTGTGGTGGAACTCAAAATCCAACCTGCTGTTGCGGAAAAACAATGGTAAAAAAAGACTAAAACTAAATAGCACCGGCTAAATGTCGGTGCATTTTTAATTACCAATATTATGAAGATCAAACAAAAAAATTCATATTTAGCTCTTTTTCTAACCTCTATCCTATTCGTTGGATTTTTAACCAACTGTAGCGATGCGAAAACAAAAACTATGTCAACGGAATATACTGACAGTCAGTTTCCAATAGTTGTTAAAGTTAACGGAATGTATTGTAGCCTTTGTTCAAAAAATGTTGAGCGCTACGTTTCAGAATTAAATGAAGTAGATTCTGTTTTAGCTTCTGCTTCTGAAAAAAGGGTTAGAATTAAACTTAAAAAAGATATGATGTTAACTAGAAAAAAGATTTCAGAGATAATATCTGAAGCTGGTTATGAGACCGAAGTCTTTATCAAACATCCTGAAAACACCGCAAAAAAATAATGATTTCTCAAAATTGGCAGCAAAAAATATCTAGTTTTTTATCTCTGTTTACTTCAACAGGTACTTTGATTTGTTGTGCTCTTCCTGCTTTGATAGCAACATTTGCCGGTGGGGCAGCTGTAACATCAATGATTACCAACTTTCCTTGGTTGGTTCCACTTTCAGCTAATAAAGGATGGATCTTTTTAGGTTCTGGAATCATGTTGATTCTAAGTGGGGTTTTAGTTTATAGACCCAAAGGGAAAATAGCTTGTAGTGTTACAGGTGGAAATGGTTGCGAGATAGCGGGGACATTCACCAAAACTATGTTTTGGTTATCGATCTCTATTTTTAGTATAGGTGCTTTTTTTGCCTATCTGTTTTATCCCATTATACAAGTTTTAGGTTTTTAATCTTTCATCAACACTTTTTATGAATTTATTTTTTTCCATAACTAAGCATATAAAATACATTCTAATATTAGTACCCTTTTTGTACATGATAAACGCAAATGGTCAGGGAGGTCACGGTCCGGTATTTACTTTAGCTACACCTACTTTAGGACAAGGAGAGCTAAGCTTCGATGCCATGGTAATGACAACTAAACAAAACGAGTCTGCTTGGATGCTAAGACAAAATTGGCATTATGGATTAACTGAAGACATTCAACTTAATTTTTCAGTACCTACTACGTTAAAAAGAATTGCTAATCCTCCACAGGGGCGTCTTGGAACTATGATGGGTAGTTATGGCGATTTGGAAATATCAGGTCTTTTCCGTGTTTTTAAAACCTATCCTGCTATAGGGCAACGTTTTGAATCTACATTGCTTCTTGGTACATCTGTACCTACAGAAAGTAAGCGTGGTGGAATTACAGTAGGTCCTAGTATTCACGCTGCAACCGTAACCGGTTATGCTTCCAGAAGTTTTTACGCATGGGCGGGTACTGGTTATCAACACTATTTTAAGAAAAACAACGACCAGCTTGGCAATATTTTCTATATAACAGGTGTAGTTGGATACAGACCCGCCTTCTTTCAACATGATTATCCAAAACCCGATTGGCGTATTTTTTTAGAAAGTGTCACCGAGTGGGTTGGAAATAATACCGTTGATAACATAGAAAATAAAAATACAGATCTAGTACGGACTTTGTTAGGTCCAAGTGTTTTAGGCTTATACGGTAAGTGGGGTTTATCTGCAGGTATTTTATTTCCCTTAGATTTAACTACTACTAAAACTGACGAACTAGAATTATTTCGTTCAAGCTTTGTACTCTCATACTGGTTTTAACACCAATTTTAAATTAATACACAATACCATGAAAACTCAATTTTTATTAATTATAGTCAGCTTTTTACTATTTCCAGTAACAAACGCCTCAGCTCAAATAACAGAAGTAAAACAGACTGTTTTTGGCATGGATTGCTCTCCATGTGCTCATGGGTTGGAGAAAAGAATAAAAAAAATGGATGGGGTGAAATCTGCTTCAGTCAGCCTCAACGATGGTCAACTAACAGCATCATTTACAGATGATAATACCTTAACCTTAAAAGAAATTAGAAGTGCAATTAAAAATAGTGGCTTTGATCCTAAAAGTGCTACAATAAAGGTTAGAGGAAAGTTATTCAAACCGGATAACAGTACATTTATTCTAAAAACAAATTCAAGAGAAGAATTCTTCTTAGTTGATGAAGAAAAAAATCATAAACTCATGAATTTTAAAAACAACGAAACTATTTTGGTATCGGGAAAAACAGAAATAAGTGAAGAAGTTGGAATCAAGCTTATTTTAATCGATATAAATAAATCTCCCAAATAAAATTCTTTCAGATTACTATAGTTTAGATGAGACAAAATTTAGAAGAAAAATACAGAGACATTTTAACCTTTAAAGTCGGTGAAGTAGCTCGCAAAGCCGGAGTGAATAAAGAAACCCTTCGCTATTACGAAAAGCGGAAACTCATCACTAAACCGGATCGTCGCAGATCAGGGTACCGCATATTTACTCAACACCATATTGATCAGGTAAAATTTATAAAAAGAGCACAAGAACTCGGGTTTACTCTCAGTGAGATCAAAGAATTACTGGAGCTCAGAACTGATGAAAATACTACTTGCTCGGAAGTTAGAACCGAAGCTGAAGAAAAGTATAAAGATGTTGTTGAGAAAATCGAAGATTTGCAAAGAATCAAAAAAACTCTGGTTGAATTGATTGATTCCTGTTCCGGTAGCGGCCCTAAAGGAGATTGTCCAATTCTGGAAGCTTTAGAAGGTGAGAATAAAACCGGTAGAAATCTAAGGAATTAAAAAAAATGAGCGATCCCAAACTCAAATCAACCATAACTTGCCCTAACTGCGGAAATCAATCTGCAGAAACCATGCCCACAGATTCCTGCCAGTTTTTTTGGGAATGCCCTGAATGTAAAGAAGTGCTGAAACCCAAACAGGGAGACTGCTGTGTATTTTGTTCTTATGGAGATGTTCCCTGCCCTCCCATTCAGAAAGGCAGAGATTGCTGTTGAAATCGTTAGTGTATTATCTCGAAGACCAATGCAGCGCTATTACTCTCCACATCCCATTCTCTTTTTTGAGTACGGCAAGTTCTAAGCTGCTCAAATCAATATCTCTTCCTGAATAAGTTCCTGTCATTTTTGTTTTTGAAGTCACCCACGCCATATTGCCTTCAACACTAATTTCCTGAGATACTTCTTCCCTGTTCATTGCAGATAAAAACTTTCCATCTGAATGAAAATGATGAGATAAATACTGACTTTTAGTTTCCATGCCGCCACCTTCAAGAATTGTGACATCATCATGCAGAATCTCTCCTGCTTTTTCAGAATCATTCTCTACAATTGCCGTTTCAAGATCGTTCAATGTTTTCGCGATCATTTCTTTGTCGTTAGTTTCTTGAGCTACTAATGCTATACTTGAAATGAATAGCATTAGTAGTGTATATGTAAATTTTCTCATAGTGATTTTCCTTATAAGTTAGTTTGAGTTATTAATTTTAAGCCATTTTTTATAGGTTTCATCGTCCCACAAGTTTTGAACAAAAGCAATTACAGCCAGCTTTTCTTCTTCAGAAAGCACTTCTTTAAATGCAGGCATGCTTCCTCCTAAAGGAATTCCTCCTTTATTTATGGTTTCCATCAGCACTTCGGTAGAATGATGCCATGTATGGGCAGTTCCGTTAAGTGGTGGTGCCGGAAACTGCCCGTTAGGATTCGGTGTTTTCCAATCTTCTACCAACCCCTGACCTTTACCCCCATGACATTGAGCACAATTGGCGGTAAACACTTGCTTTCCCAGTTCAAATTGTTGTTGGGTGTACCAACGACTTTCTTTAAAAGTAATCGATCCATCAACAGCCTTTGTTTCTTTTTGTTTTTCTCCACATCCAACCATAAAGATGGAGACTGAAGTGAAAACAAAAATGAGAAGACCTTTAACTTTAACCTTGAGTGTCATTGTAGAATTTTAAATACAGAATGTTAATTTCGTACGGCTCTGGATGAACCATGATTCTGCATGATCTTCCATCCCGATTCTGTTTTCTTAAGAACTGAAGTAGCTACGGCTTGTCTTTCTATAGTTCTGCTGTCTTCCCCTCCGGTCACGATCTTATAGTTGTACGTCTCAAAGGCTACTGCAATCTTTCCTTCAATTTGTACATCCACTTTATAATCGATGAACGAAAATTCTTTAAAATGACCCAATTCAGGTCCAATATGATGATCTAAATAATCCTGATAGCTTCCTTCATATTTTCCGTTTTCAAAAACATCTGCATCATCTGTAAATAGTTTTTGTGTTCCGGTTACATCTAAAGCCTCGAGTGCGTTTTTATACGCTTTCAGTACTTTTTTTACAGCTTCCACTTCCTCGGAACTTGCCATATTCTTATGATTCTCATGATCCATATTTTGAGCAAAAATCAATCCGGAAGTAGATAATAATAAGAGTGTTAGTATAATTTTTTTCATAAGAGTGTTTGGTTTGTTTTAAGGTTTATTTTCTTACGGGTCCAAATTTTTAGTTGGATCCATAGTATAAAGTATTCTAAGATTAATTTTTAACAGTGTCTGTTAAAAAGCCGGGCGCTAAAGTTTGAATTTCAGTACGTACGCTGTCAGCTTCATTGTTTTTATTTTCAGCTTTTAACTGCAAGTACTTGTAATATTGCAATCCAACTTCTACATATTTAATTTCGTTTTCTGGAAGCAAAGACAAATAAGGATCTTCCTGAGGAGGAAGACCTCTAGCTAACGCAGTTATCAGTTTTTCAAACTCTTTACCCACTATATATGAGGCTTTTCCGGAATTAGCTTTTTGAGATAAAACAGGTGCATTAAATTCTATGGTTCGTTTGTCATCTGTATTTATTGGAATTCCTGATAAGCTATCTTTTATCGCTTGTAAATTTCCAAGATAAAAAAGACCTGCCATATGTGGTTTTGAAGAATCAGCTTTTTCCGCTGATGTTTCAATTATATTAGTAATATTTTTTTCAAGAACTCTTTGATCAAGAGAAGTTCCAGATGCTTGACCGATGAGCACAATACTTGCTCTGGATGTTGAGAAATCAGCCCGCCAAAGCGTAACCTGAGGGAATACGGAAGCAAAGGTAGCAGAAATGGTTTTAAAACTTTCAGGGGTCAATTGATAAAGGGGAAGCCATTGCGCAAATATTCCGTTTGAAGTTAAATGTTTTTTTGCCAGCTTAAACTGTTCTACAGTATAAAGTGTACCGGTTCCCTGGTGCCAGGGAGTGAAAAGATCGCCAATAATAACATCAAAGTTTTGGGATGTACCTAAAAGAAAATTTCGGGCATCATCTGGAACGATTTCAACGTTTGGACGAGTAAAAAGCTCATTCACCCAGGGAGTAAAATGACGCTTAGCAGCGCGAATTACGTTAGGTACTAATTCAACAGTAACGATATGATCAACGTTATGATCTAAGGAAGCCCCTGCAGTAATTCCAGTCCCCATCCCTAAAAATAGTACACTTTTTGGTTCAGGGTGAAGTAGAAGAGGAATATGAGCCTGCATTTTTTCAACCAGTACTGACCGGGTGTCTCCAAGTACATAAAAATTATCCAGTCTCATTTGAATATTATTATCTGATTCTACAATTGAAACAACACCATCACTAGATTGCCAGATATCTAAAATAGATTCATTAGCTTCCAAATGAACTAAAGGTGGATTTGGGATTAAAATTAATAATATCACTGTGAGTCCAGTAAGCGTCGTCCACCTTGTCCTTTTTTTAAAATAAAAGGTAATTAAAAGAGCTAAAGCAACATATATAATTGCAATTACCTTTACACTATTCCACAATCCGATGTAGTCGAGAAAGAAGAATCCTATAAGTAGAGGGCCAACCGCGCTGCCAATAGAGTTAAAAAAAACCAGAAGACCAACAAATGAACCCGATTTACGATTAATTTTAGGAGAAGCCTTTAGCAAATATGGGAAAACTGAACCAATAACTAACGTTGGAGGAAAAACTATTAAAAAACTAAGTCTGAAAATTGATTGTAGATAATCAGTCCATGAAGCACTTGCAGAAATATATTGAAGACCATTGGTAGCCATATTAAAAATCAATGGCGAGACTCCAATCATGATAGCACCAACCGATAATAGAATCACTATGGTAGGGATTACGGGTACGGAAATTCGTACAAGTAAATGAGACAGCATTCCGCCACAACCTAAAGCAATTAGAAATACAACCAAAATAGCAGAGAAAGAATACACAGAATTTTGCAAAACCTGAGCAAACATTTTTATCCATATTGTTTCTGCAGACAGAGCTAATAAACCTGAGCTAAATGCTAACACAATTATCAGAGAGTAACTGAGAGAATTAGAGGGTAAGAGTTTTTTGTTAGATATAACTTCAGATTTATTCTTAGCAAAACCAGCCTTAGAATCATAAATAGTTAACCGATCAAGAACGATAGCTATAATTCCTGTTCCTGCAGCTAAGGCTATTGCAAAATAATAAGTAGAACTGACACCATATTCCGAAAGAAGAAAGAACCCTGCTATAAAAGCACCGATTGATGCACCTATGGTATTTACTGCATACAAGAATGTTCCTCGGATGGCAAGTTGATCCCGGTTTTCAGCAACATACTGGGAAAGAACCGGAAAAGTTCCTCCCATAAACAGGGTTGGTAAGAGTAATAGAGAAATGCTGAAAATAAACTTCCCAAAAGTCAGCATCCCTGCATTATTGCCAAGAATGTCTACAATAATTGGATAGTTCGACTCATATAAACCTATTCCCGGAATCCAAAGCAATGCAGAAAGAGCGATACCTAACTCCATGAGGCCGTAAATGGATAAGGCATTGCGTAACCGTGTAGCAGCTTTACCCCAAAACCATCCTCCCAATGCCATTCCCAGGAAGAAAGCAGACAGTGTTGCTGCTGTCGCATAGGCAGCATTTCCAAAAACTAAACCAAGGCGATACATCCAGACAACTTGTAAGATTAAGCCGGCAGTGCCTGAGAGAAAAAATAAACCCGCCAAAATAAATATATGTTTTGAACCGTGGGATTTAATAATGAGAAGCTGTTTGGTATGGGTTGGCACTATGGTCAGGCTTATATTCGATAAAGTACTTAGCTTAGAAATAAAAAAGGGCTGTTCAAGCCCCCTTTTTATATTTTTTAAACTAGGTTTTCTGTTTAAGTATCTTGTTCATCCAGACATCCTTGGAAGTTTGGATTGTTCTCCTCAGACTGAGGTACTGGAAACGAAAGTACAGGTTCATATTGCCCTCCTTTAAAATATGTACCCCAGGGGAACACATTTGCTGCATCTTTACCATATACACGTACCAATCTGCGCAGATCTCCCTGGCGGTGGCCCGTACTAAACAACCAGAAAGCTCTTTCTTTGAAATGGTACTCACTAAGCTCATCCTGATCCATTCCTGACAAGTCATCTGCAGGTAATCCTTCCAGAGCTCTGAGGTTATTATGAATGTCTTCAACAGCCTGGTTATCCGTTGCTTGCACAGCTGCTTCAGCTTCAATTAGCCGCGCCTCAATACCGGAAGCCAGCACAACAGGTGCACTCGATGAAGGGTATTTAAGCTGATTGTAGTATTTGGTTATGTCATCTTGTCCTATTTCGTCATTGTCTTCCCAAGGAGTACGTGGATCATTTGCAGAGCGGAACATTAGCCCATTTCCACCTTTACCCTCAGCAATTGACCATTGCTGACGCACGGTACTCATAATATAGATTCCATTCTCTTGCCGCCTGCTATTATCGGAATGTTCGATGTTATAAACGAAGTCGGTGGGAACTGATTGAACAATGTTGGCTGCATCACTGATTTGGCCTAGCCCCAAAAGAGCGCGGGCTTTACCAATACGTGCAAGGTTCGCCATCTGTGTATTTGCCGTTCCTGCACTATTCAGTGCCTCGTCGAACCAATCTGCTGCACGGGTAAACATCTGCTCAGTTGTCAGCGGCTCCCCAAACTCTAAATCTCCACCATCCGCCGGAGCCTTACTGAAAGGTACTCCCGGACAATAGGTTTCTGCAAACATTACATAGGAGTAGCCCGCAACATTCTGCATTTCGCTTTCTATGGCAGTTAAGCCGCCAATTTCCGCTGCCAGTTCGGCCGCTCTCTCAGCTGCAGCACGGGCCCTGTGCATGTTTCCATAGATTCCGTCCATTGTTCCATTTGTATTTTGTACGTTTCGGGTATCTGCTTCACGCCTTGTAGGAAATGTACCCGTGTAAATGTATTCATCAGCCATAAGTGCACTCATTGTGACAAGACCAGGCGTTGCGCCATGACCTGCTGCCGACCCGCTCATGGCAACAGCCAAATCTCCGAGCGAACCCGCCCGAAGTGTTTCAAGACCTTCCTGTCCGCTCAACGATTCAGGGGTAACGATATCAGGATCTGTAACGTTAACCATATCATCACAAGAGTAAGTGCCAAACGCAACTATGGCTGTTATACCTGCAATAACAAGTTGTCTCCAAATTCGATTGTTATTTTTTAGTAGTGTACTCATAATAATTTCTCCAATTAAAAAATTTTAGCTGTTAAAATGATATGTTAAGACGTGCTTTCCATGTACGAACCGGAGGCTGTGTCATAAAATCATCGATAATGAAATTGCCTTGGCCTCTTGAGCTAATTTCGGGGTCTAGCCCAGTATAATTGGTCCATAAACCAAGATTTGCTCCTGAAAGCGTGAGACTTAGATCGGAAACTCCAAGTGCATCAAGCCAACTCAGAGGGGCATTGTAGGTTAGCGATACTTCACGCAACCGCCAAAATGAGGCATCTTCAATATATCCGGCTTCAGTACTAAAGAATTTAGAAGCTACTGCCCTGGCCTGATTCTTCAGTGAGGCATTTGGGTCATTTAGAGCCTCTGTATTATTGTTTCCATTCCGCCATGCGTTTGTATTGTTATACAGTTTTCGTCCTCCTCTATAGTTCAGGAGTGCACTAACTACAATCCGGTCTCCAAATAAACCGGTTGTGCCTGTAAAGGTAACATCGGTATCTCCAAAAGGGGAGCCGAGATAAACAGCTTCATCACCTACAGTAACCTCATTTCTGCCTATCAGACCATCACCGTTAGCATCACTGAAGGTATATTTTTCATCCCAGTATCCACCCAAGGGGTAGCCTTCAACGTGGCGCTGAACACTGCTAATGAGAATAGGCTCAATTCCATTTCCTAGCTCCTTGAGTTCGTTGTTTATCAATGATCCTACTATATTGAAGTCAAAATAAGCAGTTTCGTTTTGAAATACGGTGGTACTTAAAGAGAGCTCAAAGCCGGTATTGGCTACAGAGCCCAGATTTTCGAATCGGCCACCTCCAGCACCAAGCGAAGGAGGAAGCTGCCTGAATATAAGGGCGTCCTGGGTTTGCTTGTTAAAATATGTGACTTCAAGAGCAACACGATCTGACAGTATGGTTGCATCCATACCGATTTCAAATTCCCTTGAACGTTCTGGTTTAAGATCAGAATTACCGACCCCCCCAAAAGTTACCCCTGTTACACTTTCTCCATTAACTGTGGATGCAATAGGTATAAAAAACCTCAAGGCATCGTTTGTGCCTGGCTGTACTCCTGAGTCGCCCCAAGCACTTCGAAGGCGAAGCGAAGATAACCAGCGACTTGTACTAAAAAATGACTCTTCCGAAATTAGCCAGGAAGCACTAACTTTGGGATAGACTACCGCATTAAATTGGGCACCAAAAGCGCTTCCACGGTCAGCCCGGACAGCACCGGTTACAAACAGTTTATCTTGAAAGTTAAGCCTTTCTTCTAAAAACATACCAACAGTACGCTGTTCGGTAGTTTGCTCAGTACTGGTAGTATTTGCTGCACCTGCAATTGATCCAGTCCCTGCTACTAACTGACGACCTGTTGCGAGTGTTCCTAGAGTCAAATCCCGTAGATACTGAAATCCTACAGAAGTACGGGAAGATAAATTCTCAGATACTGCCTTACTATATGTTCCATTTACATCCAGAGTGTAGTTGAACACATCGAATCGATTCGATATACGAACTCCATCTTTAAAATCAAGAAAATCCGGGGCTGTTCCTGTCGGAAAAAATTGATTGTCCCAGCGGGATGTATAATCCAGCCCACCCGACAACCGGAAATTCAGGTTTTGGGAAGGGATCCACTCTGTTTCAAGCCCAGTGGTAAAACGGTTAATCTGCTGGCGTGAATCAACAGTGAACAATTCGGCAGGAGTAAACTCGCCCCATCCGTTATTGACATCTGGTGTGGCTTGCCCGTTAAGACCTTGCCCCAAAAGGCCTATAGAAAAAGTACCATTCATGGGGAGTTCCAAATTACTATTTGTATATCCTGTATTCAGAGTAACCTTCAGATCTTCGTTAATATAAGATTGAAAGTTACCTCTTAAACTTGCTTTTTTAAGATTGTTAACTGGAAGAGTTCCTTGATTATCGGCATAGTTCCCAGATATAAAGTAGGTCAGTGTTTCGCTTCCTCCAGATACACTTAAACCTAATCCATAAGTATTTCCTGTACGGTAAGGGGAACTTACAGATTCGTTAAGTGGCTGATAGGAACTAATACTGCTCTGAGTACAAGTACCTTCCGCCGCTTCGAAAGTAAAACAAGGATTCCCTGATGCATTAACTGCACGGAAGTTATCAGGGTATGTAGTCACATTATTTACGATTCCGGTTTCTGTAAAGGCCACCCATCTTGGCTCACCAGATTTGCCTTTTTTTGTTGTAATACGAATAACCCCATTGGCAGCTACCGAACCATATAGGGTTGCTGCTGAGGGTCCCTTAATAACTTCGATAGATTCAATATTTTCCGGATTGAGATCGCCTAACCGAGACGGTGCCTGCCCTCCGGTTTCAAAAGAGATAGAATTAGGGTCGTTATTAATTCTGACACCATCAACATAAATTACTGGTTCGTTAGATAGTGAGGCACTATTCGAGCCACGAATTCTGATCCGGGTTCCCATTCCAGTAGCTCCGCCACTATTTACAATTTGTACCCCTGCTGCCTGTCCTTGAAGCAACCCGGAAACATCACTAATAGGTCGTGTTTTAACATCTTTAATTGCATCTATTCTTGCTATAGAGTTACCAATCTCAACTTTTCGTCGAACTCCGGTTGCAGTAACCACAAGTTCATTCATACTTAATATATCAGGCATTAGTTCAAAATTCAGAGTATTTATGCCATCTGAAACCTCGATAGGTTTACTTACTGGGTTAAAACTGATAAAAGCAGCTGTAATAATCTGTGAACCAAGAGGAACATTATTTATTGTATAATTACCCTTCAAATCAGTAGAAGCGCCTTTGGTAGTACCCTTTACAATAATAGTAACCCCAACCATAGGTTCGCCTGTTTTACCATCTATAACAGTACCAGTCAAAGTACCATCAATAACGGTAGTAGAAATTTTTCTTTTGATTACTACTTGACCTCGAGGAGAAGCTAATAGCTCTAGATTCGTATTTTCCAATACCTTTTCCAACGCTTCTTTAACTTTAATTTTTTCTAAATTCAGAGTTATTTTCTGATCTGGAATAAGTTGTTTATTGTAGGATAGCTGAAGCTTTCCCTGTTCAGCAATTTCTTTTAAAGCCTCTTCCAATGAAACATCATCCAAAGTTAGAGACACAATTTTTTCATAAAGTGATTTAGCTTGATAATCCTGATCGTACCATTCAAGTAGAACAAATTGATTGCTTTCATTTTGTGCATGAACATTAGGCATCAATAATATTAATACCACACAAGTATGAAGTAATAAAGTAAGTAGCTTATTATTTTTCATTGTTACGTTGCTGATTAGTTATGGTTTCTTTTAAAAGTGATGGACTTGTTATTTTTTGAATACGCTATATCTAGAGATAAAGCCAACGCATCAAGAACTTCTTCTAGAGGTTGCTTTCGGTTAAAGGTTGCAGTAATAGTTAATTCTTTTATTTCCTTATCTTTAATTTCAAAGGGAATGTTATACCAGCGCTCTAATCGATCTGTTATTTGACTCAAGGGTTGGTTTTCAAAAATCAATTTTCCCTCCATCCAGCCTAAGTATTTATTAACATCTATGTTCCTAACAGTTATTTTTTTACTGGGAGTATAACTCCCTAGTTCTCCTGGTTTCAAGAAAACTCGTTCATTCTCTTTTACAGCAAGTACACTAACACTTCCTTCCAAAACAGCCATTTCTACGGATAAATCAGGTGGGTATGAAATAACGTTAAATTGAGTTCCGAGCACCTTTGTAATTGTTCCATTAATATGTACTTTGAAAGGTCTTTCAGGGTCAGATATAACATTAAAAAAAGCTTCTCCAGTTAAGAAAACATCTCTGTTTCCAGTAGTATAATTTTCTGAAAGGCGTAGCTTACTATCTGGAGCTAACGTGACTTTAGACCCATCACTCAATATGAAACGCTTTTGCTCGCCTTTTTTAGTAATTAGTTCTTGATACTGAATTTCCTGAATCTGGTTTACAGTATCCTCTTTCTCGATATGAGAATAGATAACGCTTGTTAATGTGGCGATTAAAAAGAGAGCTGCAATATGAACTATTTTAGCTAAAGTAAAGCGTGAAGATCTTTCTTTTCTATAATCAAAAGAAAGATCTTTTGCATTTTCTTTTTTTTCGAAATCCAGACGTTTCTTAATCTTAAACCAAGCTTTATTATGATCCCATTTATTACCTTCTTTATTCGATAAATTCCAGACCAAACGAGCTTCTTCAACTTGCTTTTTGAAATTTTCATCAAATTCTATCTTCTTTTTTATAATCTTTTTTTCAAAGGAGCTGCAGTTGCCGGAAACATACTTGGCTATTATAGTCCACCGCCTATTTTTTCTCATGTATAAAGTTCGTTATACTTTAACGTTGTACTACCAATACAACTGAGAAATGTATTACCCTTACAGTAACCTGCTTTTTTTTACAAAAGGGTATAAAGTGTATTTGAAATGTATAGAAGAGTATGCTCGACAGTAAAGAAAGCTTTACCAAAATTACTTAATGAAAGAAAAATTGACAAAAAAGATGAAATCTATTCAAAATTTCTTTTAAGGTGGCTTCTAAGATATTTAAGAGCTCTTCTCATTTGAGTCTCTACAGTTTTAATGGAGATATTTAGTACTTCGGCTATTTCCTGATAGGTGAGGCCATGATTTCGGCTAAATTCATAAATAGTGCGTCTTTTTTGGGGGAGCTGGTGAATGGCTTCTTCTATCCATCTTCTTAGTTGTTCAGAACTGTTTATTTCTTTTGAGACGTTATCGGTATAAGTTGGCTTGGTTGCTTTTTTTTCATCTTCCCATTCCTGTACTATTTTCTGATGCTTTAAATAATTTAAAGATTGATTACGGGTAGCCCTATATAAGTAAGATTTGATGCCTCCCTTAGGATTCCAGTCTTTTTTTTTTCCCAGATATTGGTAAAGATATCCTGTACTTGATCTTCTGCCACATGAGGATTTTTTACATACTTATATGCATAGTCACATAATGGTGAGTAATAGCTTTTAAATAGTCTTTCAAATGCAGAAATATCTCCTTCCTGGATCTTATTAATAATAATATTATCCGATGTCTTCATAATAATAGGATTTCCTCAGTTCAAATAATAAAGTTCTTCGCAAAAAGGGGAACACGTGGCACTCAGAATAGGTTTTACTCATCTATCATGCATAATACTCCCCTATCATACAATATTGATTCTTGGTAATCCTTAAAGAACTAATCTTTAAGACATATCTACCCAGCTCATCGAAGATATCGAGTAATACCTTAGCATCCGGTGCATTCATAAATTTGGTCATTTTCTCTTCTCCTATAAACAAATTGAACAATATTTAAAAAATTTCATCTATACTTATAACCAGAGCAAAGTTAGATTTAATGAATACAAGAATAGCTTCGTAGACTAAAATATCCTGTAAAGCTTATAAAACTAGATGTTAAAAATCATACGTCTTTCATTAGTATCACTTAATACCCGTTATTTTTAAATAGGACAGGCATTATTGAGTGAATTATAATTTGATTAAGCTCATTTTTTCAAGTACAACAGTACCATCTCCCATAATTTTGATACCAACACCACCTGCTTTTGGTGCGTCACCATGACCATGGACAACCATTTCTTTATCTACATATCCACGAAAATGTGTGCCGTTCCCAACAACTCGTACAAACATAGATTTTGAAACATCCGTCGTTCCTTCTTCAAACAGCTCTTCTTTTCCGTTAACCATTCGACCTTGTTTAACAGTACCATCTGAAGCAACAGATACAAAATCAAAATTAGACTCGTCTTGCACATTATTTGTTAACATTACCATTCCTTCAAGTGCTGATATGTCTAAATAATAGTCTACTTGTGTTGTTTCGTAGGATTCGTGCCCAACAAAAAAGCCATTTAGATTATTTCCACTGAACGAAAGAGCGTAGCTACCATTGGTAGTTTGTACAGCCTCAGCATTTACCTCTTCTAAACTTCCTGTTAACCAATGAAAATTATTTTTCAAATCAGCTATGGCATTTTTGTCGATATTCCATTCCCAGTTTCCATTTTCTGTGGCTTTAAAAGCAGTAGAGTTTCCCATTGAACTATCATCATGACTTTCTTGGGAAGTTTCCGAATGCTCTGACATGCCTTCATCATGATCGGTTTCATGATCGTGTTGCTCCGGATTTTCGATATCAACAGCTTGTACACCCACTCCATACTGATAAACCATCTGAGCTCCTCTATCTCCTGCTTGATATAGTAAAAATGCTCCAACAAATGAAAGTAAGGTCAAACCTATTCGCAATGGTTTTATCTCGGATTTACCCCAAAAATATACACCAATTCTCAAGAGTGCGTATAATCCCATAAACCAAACTGTATACTCAGCCCAATCAGCATGTGCAGTCAATAAATTCTGAGTTTCAGCTTCAATAAACACACTATCTGCAGCTTCCTTTCCTGAGAAATAAGTCCCAATCCCTGCAATTCCGGAGAGACTGTATAAGATCAAGTTTTTTTTCTCATCCCACCAGCTTTCCGGCAGAAAATACCCGGCAACATCCATAATTATTGCCATTATAAATAATGCGATCGGGAAGTGAACGATCATTGGGTGTATGTTCGGTGCCCATTCCGGTATAAGTTCCATGATATTGTTTGTTTTTAAGTTAATTTTGAATCAATCTATTTCTATTTTAAGAACATTATACAACACCGAACCTTAAAACTACCTTAAAGTAGTAGCAAATAATTTATATTTATATGAAATCTAAAATCGAATTGGTTGATTTATGTGGATTTTATTAGTTGAAGATGAAATTTCCCTCTCCAAGTCTTTAAAGAAAGGACTAGAAGAAGAAGGATTTGTAGTTAAAATTTCCAGAAATGGCGAAGAAGCAGAATTACTTGGAAAATCTAACTCCTACGACCTCTCAATACTGGACTGGAGACTCCCAAAGAAGGATGGACAAGCGGTGCTTAAAGCATGGCGGTCACATGGCGTTGACTTCCCTGTTTTAATGCTAACTGCTTTGGGCGATACTGAACACAAAATCATTGGCTTAGACTCTGGTGCCGATGATTATATGAATAAACCATTTTCTTTTGATGAACTATTAGCGCGGGTAAGAGCTCTTTTAAGACGAAAACCACAGTATTCAAATACTGATGATATTAATATTGGAGCGCTTCATTTCAATAAAAGAAAACGTACAGTAAGTATTTTCGGAAATTCTATTTCTTTAAGAGCAAAAGAGTTTCTGATTCTTCAACTTTTGCTGAGCATTGATGGCGGAGTTTTTTCAAAACACGAACTTGCTGAACGTGTGTGGGGATCGGACACAGTTAGTGATAACACTATTGAAGCAACTATATCTATGTTAAGAAACAGTCTGGCCAAAGCTTATGAGAATAAAGGAATTAAATTTAATGATGACACTTATCTCATTGAAACAGTACGTGGTGCAGGATATAGACTGAATACAAAAATACTTAAGAGCTTGAGTTAAACTAATGAACAATTCATCTTTTACTGCTTTTCAACGGCTGTCCATTTCTAAAAAATTATCGCTTTGGTACGGCTTAAGTCTTTTTATTCTTTTAAGTGTATTCGCTTATTTTTTGTATCAGACATTTCATTCTTCTATCCACCATAACTATGATCGGCATCTCAGATATGAAACAGAACAAATTATTCCTTTTTTAAAAACATCAACTGTCAGCTTAGGAATAGATCTTACTTTATACAGCCGTAATGAAGCACTCATGGAGGAAAAAAACTTCGGTACTTATGTTCGCTTGTTTGATGCTCAAAAAAATTTACTCTATCAAAGCCCTAATTTTAATAAACATTCAAAACTTCCTGTAAAAATACCTTCAATTTCGTCCCAAGTATCTTTAAGTACTACATGGCAAGATCTTCCTTTAAGAACTTATTACCATCCGATAATAAATTATGACAATAAACTTGTAGGATGGCTCGAAGTTTCGGGGTTTGAGTGGACATTGCATGAAGAGTTAGTCCGCCTTAGAAAGTATCTGATCTTGTTGGTTACAATAAGCGTTGTATTTTCTATCCTAGGTGGGTACTGGCTGTCTAAAAAGGCTCTTTCCCCAATTAGCTCAATTACTTCTTCTGTAAATTCTATTAAAGCATCTGAACTTCAAAAAAGAATACCTGCAAATCCCGAAGTTGAAGACGAGCTTACAGAACTTTCTCATACATTTAATATGATGTTAAGTCGCTTGCAAAAAGCTTTTGAACGAGAAAAAAGATTTACTGCTGATGCCGCTCATGAGTTATCAAATCCTCTGGCGTCAATAAGAAATGAAGTTGAAGTAACGCTCCGAAAGCCCAGAGAAAATGAAGAATATGAAGCCACCTTGGGTAATGTACATCAAGAAACAATCCGAATGTCGTCAATTATTGAATCATTACTACAACTTTCAACCGTTGAAGCTAATGAAAAACTTGATTTTGAACTCATAAACATAAATGATGTCTTAACAGAAACGATTTCCAGATTTACGGTCCGCATTGCAAAAAAGGATCTTGATCTTGTTGCAAATATCGATTCAAGTGTAAAAATCAAAGGCAAAAAAGAGTACTTAGAAGAAGTATTCGGAAATCTTATTTCTAATGCGGTAAAATATAGTGATCCCGGAAAAACGATCAGTATTACACTTAAAAAGAAGAACAATGCAGTTCAATTTACCATTAAAGATGAAGGCTACGGTTTTGATAGTGAAACAAAGAAACGTCTATTTGATAGGTTTTACAGATCTGATCAACCTTCTGTTCAGCAAGAAGCAGGAAGTGGCCTTGGACTTGCTTTAGTGAAAGCTATTGTAGAATTATTTGAAGGAACTATTAAAGCAACAAGTAAAGGAATTAGCAAGGGTAGTACTGTTACGGTCCAGTTTCCTTTGAAAAGTTAACGATCATAGACCTATTTAACTTCCATTTATAATTACCGAAAAATTACATCATCCCATTTACATCATCGTTCATTCCCATATGCATATTGCCATCACTATCAGTATGCGATAACATAAAAATACGTTCAGCAATTATTACAAGAACTATAGTTGCAAACGCTACAATCAATACAAAAGGATCGTCTAAATATCTGATGTAAATAAAAGCAGATAGTATAGCAATGTCTAAAATCATCGCAATTAATGGAATAATGGGTTTGAATTCTACTTCTTCTCTAAGATAACGGAAAAGTCCCCAGTGAATAGCGATATCCATTATCAGATAAAAAATTGCACCAATAGAAGCTATTCTGGTTAGGTTGAAGAATATGGTGAGTAAGATGGCCAAAGAAACCGTTAACAGTAACGCAGGGTTTTTTAGTTTTTCAATTACATTCAGATTTGGAACTTGTTTCATATTACTCAACATCGCCAATAGCCTGGAAGCTGAAAATACGCTTGCTATTACTCCTGAAACCGTCGCAATTATAGCAATTCCGATAGTAATCCATGTTCCCCACTCACCAAACACAGGCTTTGCGGCAGCAGCTAATGCATAATCCTTTGCTTTAATAATCTCCGGAATACTCAAGCCTCCGGCTACTGATAAAGCAAGAGCCACATAAATAAGTGTGCAAATAACGACCGAAATAATGATTGACCGTCCGACATTCTTATGTGGATTTTCAATATCATCCCCTTGATTGGTGATTGTAGTAAAACCTTTATAAGCCAGAATTGCTAAAGCAAGAGCTCCGATAAAGCCAAGGCCTTTGGGTAAACTTTGTCCGCTTTCAGGTACATAATTTCCGGAAATATCTGCAAACCCTGAAGCAGCAAGCCCCGATATTGCTAACAATGAAATCCCAAGCACTTTAATTACTGCAGTAATTGTTGCTGTACTTCCAATCACTTTATTTCCCAATATATTTACAATGTAAGCAATGGTGATAAGCCCTACAGCCAGTACCAGAGCGTAGCCTGCATATTGTTCTGGAAATAATCGAAGTGTATATGCACCAAAAGTTCCGGCAACCAAACTTTCTGACACCACCATGGATACATACATTAGTAATGAAAATAATCCTGCTGCGGTACCCGGACCGTACGATTTTGTTAAGAACTTTGCTACTCCACCGGAAGAAGGATAAGCATTTGAAAATTTAACATAGGAATACGCACTAAAGCCAACTACAACTGCTCCTGCTATGAATGCTATGGGGAATAAATCACCCACTAGTTCAGCTATTTGTCCCATAAGAACAAAGATTCCGGCTCCTATCATTACGCCCGTTCCAAGTGAAACTGAACCAATCAGAGATAGTTTTTCTTTACTATTTTGTACGTTTAACATTTATAGGATGAGTTAACTAGTTTTTTATTTGATTCGGATTACACCGTGTCTTTAAGCAACAGAATACCACAACTACACTTAAAGCAAGCTTAAATTGAAACTAGATTTTGAAAAAAATTTATGAATAACACGAACTTCTACTCTTAAGTAAATAAGAAAATACCAACAACGTTTATAAGAATAAAAACGGTAACCGCAGTTTTTTTGATTTTCCCGCCACCTTCCATTTCCATATCCATATCTGTACCGTGTTCTTTTTTGTGCTGTCGATACAGATAGATCAGCCATCCTGTTACCATTGTAAAGGCAATGTTCATCCAAAAGGTATAATCAATCTTGAATTGAGTGACTTCTTGAACCACTTTTGCTGACTCAGGGATGATCCCAAAAAATGAAAATGCACTGTTCAGAATTAATGCAGTAGCCACAATACTCACAAACATTATACCTGCGATATACAGAGCAACCTTCCATCCATAATATTTAGCATTGATATGAACCAACGGTGGGACCATCAGATCTGAGTAAATGAAGCCCATAATTCCGGCGAACATAACTCCGTTCTCATTCAATACTGTTGCCAAAGGAATATTTCCCATCGAGCCAATAAAAGTTGCTCCGGCAACGAAAGGAGCAATAACTGCATTTTCAAGGGTTACTAACCAACTCGGTATATTTGTAGCATCTGCTAAGAAAAGAGCGGACCAGAAATCTGCAGGAACCATTACCGCAACAAATCCTGCAATGGTAAAACCAATAAGAATGTCTTCCCACGCCATCTTCCAGTCGTTTACAAACTTCTGACCAACCAGATGCCATCCTTTTTTACTGGTAATACGCTCTTTCCAGTTAAAGTCTTCTTCTTCACCATCATCCTTTTCTAACTTTTCTCGTGTTTGTTTTATCCACTTCTTGGGGTAAGTGAGCTTTATCAGAACACTACTGATCGCTATAAGAATCAGACCCCCAATAATTTCTGCGGCAAGAAATTGCCATCCCAAAAAGATCATGATCAAAATTCCCAGTTCGATCACCAGATTGGTAGAAGCAAACATAAATGCAACCGCAGCTACAAAATGTGCTCCCTTTTTCACTAATGACCGAGCTGCCGCTAATGCGGCAAAGGAACAAGATGATGATGCTGAACCAAATAAAGTAGAAAGTGAAATACTTTTGAAGTCAGCATCACCCATATATTTCGTCATTTTTCCTTTAGGCACAAATGCCTGAATCATTCCCGATACAAAGTATCCCAGAATAAATGCCCAACCTGACTTCCAAAAGAAACCCAGCGCCGTTTTTGTTGACTCCCCGTATAGTTCTAAAAAATTTTCCATGATTTTTAATCCCTTCTTCTATAAATTTTATTTCACTTTATTCCGAAGAACTCCCAAAATCAGGTACTGGTCTTGAGTTTGCTTCTTCTTCAGTATCTGCAATCCCATTTTTTCTTATGTCTTCAATTAACCATTCCATTTCTTTGATCTCACGGAGTTGAGCTGCAATAATTTCATCAGCCAGTTTACGAACTCTTTTATCCTCTATATTCGCCCTTTCACTAGTCAGAATAGCAATTGAGTGATGTGGAATCATTCCTTCCATATAGTCAGTTCCGCTAACAGTGGTTTGGCTGCGAACCAACCAAATTGATGCGATAATAAGTAGCAGACCACCTGCCAAGATACTGATATTTGCTTTTTTACTTTTATACATATTCAGCATAAATGCGAGCATGATGATAATCATAGCGCCACCCATAATCATAGTCATAAATAAACGCGTTTCACTAAACCAGGCATGATTTAAAATTTCATAGGAATGCAAGTACATCAAGAAAAACATTGCAATCATGGAGGTGCCAATCATTAGGACAAATTTGAGATAATTTCCCTTCTCATGTTTTGAAGTTTCCATAGTAGTTATTTTATTTTTTGTTTATTTATTTGTCCTGCTTATAGAATTTCGGAGTTGAAATTTTATACGATTTCTTTTTTAAACTTCGATTTAACGATCTGCAAATTCAAATAACTTCAAAGTTAGCCATCATACCACTGTCTTCATGTTCCAAATTGTGGCAATGAAAAACATATAGTCCTTTTTCAGAAGTAAATTTCATAATTACTTGTACTCTTTCATCAGGCATAACTAAAACGGTATCTTTCCATCCTTTCTCGGTCGGTATTAGTCCTCGGTTACCAGAACGTTCAAGTACCTTAAATTGAACTGCATGCACATGCATTGGGTGAGGCTCATTTGTTTCATTAATAAACTCCCAAATCTCAGTGTCTCCTTGTTTCACCTGCTCATCCACTCTGTTCATGCTAAACCGTTTTCCATTAATAGTGTGACCTTGCATCATTTGCATTGAAAGACGTATTTGGCGAGTTTTTGAAGATTCCGACCTTAAGGGGAAATTCGACTCTGAAAGTTGTTCAGGAATTGAAAATTCAGCTCCAGTTATAGATTTATCAATTCTAAATTCCATGAGCGAAAAACCTGTTCCCTGCTCCGAACCGCCTGATCCCATCATGTTACCCATCATTCCACCAGAAGATGGTATCTCAAAAATCTTGCTAATAAGTTTTACATTGTTATTTGCAAACTTTGAAAAATCAACCAAGATATCAGCACGTTCACCCGGTGCAAGTAGCAGCTCTGATGTATCGACAGGTGATGGAAGTAATCCGCCATCTGCACCAATAACGGTGTATGGTGTATTGTCTTTAAACGCTATGTTATAAATTCTGGCGTTCGAGCCATTTAATAACCTTAACCTATAAACCGACGATTCAACTTCATGATATGGAGTTGGTCCTCCGTTTATTAATATCTGATCTCCAAGAATGCCCGTCATCATTTTTTCCGGTCTGGAGGGATTATATACAATCTCTCCGGAACCATTCACTTTTCTGTCTTGAATTAATAACGGTATTTCAAATTTTCCTGAAGGTAAATTAAGAGCTTTTTCTTCTTCATCTTCAATAATATAGAACCCAGCCATTCCTTTGTACACCTGTTCTCCGGTAAGTTTATCCGGGTGAGGATGATACCAGTAAGTTCCTGCTCGCTGGTTCACGGTAAATTTGTATTCATAATTTTGACCTGAAGAAACTGCATCCCGAGGATGTCCGTCCATATCAGGTGGAATAATAAATCCGTGCCAGTGAATAATACTTTCTTGTCCAATTTCATTTTTAAAAGAAATATTTACTGGGTCACCTTTAGATTTCCGAATGGTTGGACTTGGAAAGCTTTCGTTAATTTGAAAACCTGACAAACGGATATCTTTTGAAATATCTGTAGTTGTTTTTGCAGCTGATAATGAAAAAGAAGCCGCATTAATTTCGTCCGGAATGGGTAAAGAAATCAGGAAATCTTCATTGGTAATAAATTCTTCTTTTGAACACGCTGAAATGATTGGAGAAAAAGCTAATACACCAGCTCCTAAACCTATATTCCGTATAAATTTTTTCCTATTCATTCTGCTATATTATTATATGTTAGTGATTACTTGAGCTAAACTGGATTGAACCTCTTCTGCAATAGGTCCTAATTTTTCATTCTTTACTGCTTGCATAGATGCCATAGGATTTACTGCTGATACTTCAACGCTACCATCTTCATGCTCTTCCACAATTACATTGCAGGGAAGCATGGTTCCAATTTTGTCTTCTGCCAACAGAGCTTTATGTGCAAAGTTGGCGTTACAGGCACCCAGAATTTTGTATTTCTTAAAATCTACATCCAGCTTTTTCTTTAATGTCTTTTTGATGTCAATCTCTGTTAATACACCAAAACCTTTCTCTTTTAGTTCTTCTGTAGCTCTGGTTATAGCTTCATCAAATTTGTAGTCTACTATTTTTGAAATGTGGTAATTCATAATTTCTCCTGTCAGTTAATTTTGCTTTCTCTTTCCTTTACAAATAACAAAGCTCAAAAGAATAAAATTCAGATAGTTACTCAATCTCATATCAGACTATAACTATCTGGTATTGTTTACACAAGAATGTCAGCTCCTTCATTTCCATCTCTTATCCGTACAGCATATTCGATAGGAGAAACAAAAATAATTCCATCTCCTATAGAATTACTAGAAGCTCTTTCTATAATGGTTTCAATTATAGAATTTACATCTGTATCCTGAGCTGCAATTTCTATTTTTACAACATGAGAATGCATTGCTGGAAAATTCAATGATCCATGCACATGGTTTGGGTCAGAATAATTACCAGCTCCTTCACCTTTGAATACGGTAATGTTATTATGCCCCCTTTCTCTGAGTAATTTGTAAACATCCTCCAATAATATTGGACGTATATAAGCTTTTATTAATTTCATAAAACCTCTTTCTAATCATTGCTATTATTTATACAACTTCATGCCATTGGTATTTAATACCAAAGTCTTACCCCAGCAACTACTCCAAATACACTTATATCTGCACCTTCAAGTTTTGCCAGATCTGCTGTTTCGCTCAATTTCCTATTCCAGGAAATTCCCAAATAAGGAGCGAATTGTCGCTTAATCTCATATCTAAGTCTTAAGCCGAGTTGTATATTATTGAGGCCGGAACCCACTCCGAATTCTTCTACTTTTTGCACCGCAACGCTTGTCGCAAGCCGAGGTTGAATAACAAGCCTTTGAGTAACTAACAAGTCTAACTCACCTTCAAAACTACCGGACAAATCTCCATCTTCACTTACCGCGATACTTCCATCCACTTCAAATAAATAGGGTGCTAAACCTTGCAAACCTAAAACTGCAAAACCTCTTGAATTACTGGTAATGCTGTTATAGGCAACATCGTATCTTAGACCTGCTTGAATATCGAAATAGGAAGTTACCGGGCGACTGTATAACCCTTGAAATTCCATTTCTCCTTCTTTTTCTGAAGTAAGGGCTTCCCCTTCTGCTTTAAACCAAAATTTATTGTAATCCTTTCCATAATAACCCTGAACATCCCAAACCAAGGGATTTACGCCTTCTATGGAGTAATATTCAAACCTGTCTGCTACAAAATAGAAATAGGTTTTGTTATCGGGAAGAATCTTATTGCTAAACTCCGGAGCCTTTTGAGCTTTCACTGAGTTACCGGTTAAAATTAATATGGGTAACAAAATGAGTGCTATTTTTTGAAAATTTATCTTTAACATAATATTGTTACTGAAAATATTTGGGGTTCGCTTAAGAATGACATTTACTTGTTTCATTAGTAGATCCCTCCATTTTTATCGCTAACCTGTACAACTCGAAACATCCCCATTTCCATGTGATATAGAATGTGGCAATGAAAAGCCCATCGTCCTTTATCTCTTGGTGTGACTAGTGCAGATATGCGCTGTGCCGGTTGTACTAAAAGAGTATGCTTACGAGGGTTATAGATCCCGTTTTCGTTCTCTAATTCCATCCACATTCCGTGTAAATGTATAGGATGTTCCATCATCGTATCGTTTACAAGAATCAAGCGTAGTCGTTCATCCTGAGTAAATTCAATAGGTCCTTTTACCTCATTGAATTCTTTACCATCAAAAGACCACATATAGCGTTCCATATTACCGGTAAGATGTAACTCAACTTCTCTTTCCGGTTTTCTCTCATCAATGTTTGGCTCAAGACTTTTCAAATCATTGTACACAAGAACTTTACGCCCGTCTTTTCCTAATCCTATTCCCGGCTCATTTAAGCGATTGTATTGATTATCTGCTATCGCTGCTGCGCCAAGTCCATGTCGATCAAGGCCGTGCTTTACAGGATCTGAATTCATACCTGACATACCCATCATATTATGGTCCATGTTTCCATTATCCATTCCTTCCATGGTGTTGTCTTTCTTTTCCATGTTATCCATCTTCATGCCGTCCATCTTCATATCGCTCATATTCATCCCCATATCTTTCATAGTTCGAGTTGGTCTTGGACGAAGAACAGGAACTGCCGCAACCATTTCTTCATTAGGAGCTAACGTGCCACGCGCAAATCCGCTACGATCAAGTGATTCAGCAAAAATTGTAAATGCTTTTTCTTCTTTTGGTTCAACGATTACATCATACGTTTCGGCGATACCAATTCTGAACTCTTCAATAGAAACCGGCTCTATATTCTGTCCATCTGCCTGAACTACCGTCATTTTCAATCCGGGAATACGAACATCAAAAGTAGATCCAGCAGAACCATTGATGAATCGAAGCCGTATTTTTTCTCCTTTTTTAAAAAAAGCATTCCAATTCGATTCCGGACCACGACCATTCATTAAGTAGGTGTAGGTGGCTCCCGTAACATCTGCAAGATCTGTTGCACTCATACGCATTCTTCCAAATGATGTATAATTTTTAAATGCACTTACAAAGCCGTCTTCCGAAACATCTTTAAAGAACTCGCCAAACGTTCGTTTCTGAAAATTATAGTAACCATCCATTTTTTTCATATTGTTCATTACATCATATGGACTCTCAAATGTCCAGTCAGATAGTAACACAGGATACTCTCTGTCATATTCAACAGGATCATTATCTTTTGGTTCAATAATCATTGGTCCATAATGTCCCAACTGTTCCTGTAATTTTGAATGGCTGTGATACCAGTATGTACCATTTTGAGTTACCGGAAAACGGTATTCAAAAGTTTCTCCCGGTTTAATACCATCGAAACTTACTCCCGGAACTCCATCCATTTGAAACGGAAGAATAATGCCGTGCCAGTGAATAGATGTATCTTCTTTAAGCTCATTTTTAACTCTAAGTAAAACATCTTCGCCTTCTTTTAAACGGATAAGCGGTCCGGGAACACTTCCATTTATTCCAATTGCAGTACTTGTTTTGCCGTCAATGTTGATAGGAATTTCACTTATGGTTAGATCTAAAATATTGTCTGCACCTTTGGGTTCCAACACATCTCTTTCCCCAAATCCTGCAAAAGCGTATGCCGGCAAAATAGTTGACATTCCCGCAACAGCCCCAATAGAAGCTGTGTAACGGAAAAATGTTCTTCTACTAATATTGTTGGTGGTCTTGTTTTCTTCTTTTTTCATGAGTCTCTTGTTTTGATTTAAAAATTTCATCGATCAATTTTAAGTAAACGTGCATTTATGGCTACCACTACGGTACTTATTGACATCAATCCAGCACCCAAAGCTGGGTTCAGAATGATTCCGTATGAGAATAACACTCCTGCCGCCAATGGAATAGCTGCTGCATTATAACCAGTTGCCCAAAACAGGTTTTGTACCATTTTTTTATAGGTTGATTTGGCAAGTGCTATTACTGCGGCTACATCTTTGGGATTACTTTGTGTAAGAATGATATCCCCTGTTTCTACTGCTACATCAGAACCTGTTCCAATAGCAATTCCAACATCAGCTTGAGCTAAAGCCGGAGCATCGTTGACCCCGTCTCCTGTCATTGCTACTTTTAGTCCACGCTGTTGAACTTCTTTAACTTTGTCAGCTTTTTCGTTGGGAAGTACTTCAGCAAAAAAGTCATCTAAGCCTAGCTCTTTAGCTACATAAGCAGCCGTTTGTTTATTATCTCCGGTGAGCATGATACACTCAATACCCATTTCATGGAGCTGTTTTATAGCCACTTTGGAGTCCTCCCTGATTGTATCGCCCAAAGCAATGGCTCCATGCAGTTTGTCTTCTATTATGACAAACACAATTGTCTTTCCCTGCTCCGAAAGTTGCTGATATTGATCATCAGGTAATTCAATATCATTTTCTCTCAGATAACCCGGACTTACTACCTTCACAGAAAGTCCGTCTATTGTTCCTTCGATTCCCTTTCCTGCTATAGAATTGAAGTCATTTACTTCAAAAAATGAATCGACTGAATTAACAATTCCCTGAGCAATAGGATGCTCGGAGTTTTGTTCCAATGAAGCAGTTATTTTTAATAACCGCTCTTTGTCGTATTCATCGGTAAAGTTCAGAATTTCAGTTACTTCAAAAACACCTTTTGTAAGAGTGCCTGTTTTATCAAAAATTACGGCTCCAAGATTTCTTGAATCTTCAAATGCGGTTCTATTTCTAATCAGGAATCCATTTTTCGCTGCCAAATTTGTTGATACAGCCACTACTAATGGAACAGCTAGTCCAAGTGCGTGAGGACAAGCAATAACCATTACTGTTACCGTACGTTCAAGGGCAAAAACAAAATCCTGAGAAGTGAGAAATGTCCAAACAAAGAAAGTAATTGCTCCCGCCCCAAGTGCAATTATAGTCAACCAAAATGCAGCTCTGTTTGCAAGATCCTGTGTTCTCGATTTACTATCCTGAGCTTGTTTTACCAGATCAATGACCTGAGATAAAAATGAATCCTCTCCGGTTTTGTTAATCTCAATGGTGAGAGAACCTTCTCCATTTATAGATCCACCGATTACTTCATCTTCTTCGCTTTTGTTTACCGGTTTTGATTCACCGGTCATTAATGACTCGTCGACAGAACTCTTTCCTTTTACTACGAAGCCATCGGCAGGAATTTTCTCGCCTGGTTTTATGAGAACTCGATCACCTTTCTTTAATTCTTCAAGAGCTATGTCTCTGGTTGAACCATCTTCTTGAATCAAATGGGCTTCAGATGGCATCAACTTCGCCAGTTCTTCCAATGCTTTGGATGCACTCATCACCGATTTCATTTCGATATAATGCCCTATAAGCATAATGTCGACTAACGTAACCAACTCCCAGAAGAATATTTTCCCTTCCACTGCAAAAACAACCAACATGCTATATGCATAGGCTGTAGTTATGGCAATAGCAATAAGGGTCATCATGCCCGGTTTCTTGTTCCTTAATTCGTTTACCAACCCTTTTAAAAAAGGCCAGCCTCCGTAAAAGAATACTATACTTGAAAGAAGTGCCGAAACATAGACATCACCCTGAAAAGATAAGCTTTCCCTTAATCCAAGTAACCCTTGTATCATTGGAGAAAGCGCAATAATCGGTAAACTTAAAGCAGTGGATATCCAAAAACGTTTTAAGAAATCCTGTGCCATATGTGCATGATGATTACTATGATCCCCTTCCTTTTTACTATGTCCTTGGGGATCACTTTTTTGGTTTTGATCGTGATGATGTTCGTGTTCCATAATTCAATCAGTTTATAGGTTTAACTGTAGATCCACATTTTTGCATTTTCTGACCAAAATATGGGTTAGCTATTTTCTCACTTTCACTCAACCACTTCGCTCCTTCACCATCATTCGCCATAGGGCAGAATTGTACATAAAGCGCGCTTTTATCATAGCCTTGATTTTCGACTGCTTTAACCAGCTCAAGAGTGATTCCTTCTAATGAATTTCTAAGTTCTTCTATATTTTTTGATGCTGTTGCAGTTTCTACAGCAGCGAGCATTTTAGCATGGTGCGTTTCATGCTTTTTTTGATTCTCTTTGTGCTCATTCATTTCATTATTGGATTTTACTTCCTTAGAAAAATTTGAAATATGTTTCTGAGCTTTCTCAAAGTCATCTGCTACCAGAGCATTTTTGAAATCCATGTATTCGCTTATTAATGTTGATAAATGATCATCATGGCTGTGCTCTTTTTCTTCCTGAGCCTGAATATTTGCCAAGCTTAGAAATAATGCCAGGAGTGTAATTATGTAAGTTTTCATTGTGTTTTTGATTTTATATTAAGATTCGATTTTTTGAATAGTTTCACCACATTTCAGCATTTGTTCACCGAAATATGGATTTTTAATTTCTTCTGATTCACTGAGCCAGTAACCACCTTTTCCGCCATCTGTCATTGGGCAAAACTGTTGATACACCACACCCGTAACGCCGAATGTTTTTACACTCACAATCAGCGTTTCTGAAAGCTTCAAAAACTCTGACCTTTGAACTTTTAGGTCATTTGTTTCAGCTAATTCATTAGCTGACTTAGAAAGCTGTGCCAGATGATCCATCCACATTAAATGCATGTCACCTTTTACCAGTGACATATCCACTTTTTCTAACTGTAATTGGATTTCTTTTGCAGCTGATGAAACCTCAGAATTATCCGATTCTACTAAAGCATCTTTAAGTGCTAAATATTTTACCAGAACAGCGTTTAATTGTGATTTGAATTCAGTAGAAACCGGTTTCACATCCATTTCATGATCAGTATGGTCCTGGTTTTCCATTTGCATGTTTTGGTGCCCGGAATGATCATTCATATTGGAATTTACAGATTCAGAATTCATCTCCATTTGCATCTCGTCGGTACTTTCTGCTCCCATGTTATGACCTTCATGACCTGTTCGATTGGCTCCCGTTCCCGGGTTCCTGTTCATCATACTTAACTTATCTGCAAGTTGAGCAGCTCCGTCCAACTTGAAGTTGCCATGTGTAACCACTTCTTCTCCGGCTTCAAGTCCTTCCAGGATGATGTATTGGTTTCCGACACGTTTCCCTAAAGTCACTTCCCTTGCGATAAAAGTGGGTTTATCTGTATCAGGAACTTGAACAAACACAATAGATCTGGGACCTGTCCAAAGCACAGCTGATTTAGGAATCAGTAAAGACCTCTGATCTGAGATTTTGGCTGTCAGGATTCCTTCCGCTAACATGTTTGGTTTTAATTTTTTATTCGAATTGTTCGCTTTTACCCTCACATCTGCAGTTCTTGTCATGTTATCTACAGAAGGGTCTACAAAGCTCACCGTTCCTTCAAATTTCTCTCCGGGATACGTTGCCGTAGTAAACATAATATTTTGCCCTTCTTCGATTAAGGATAGATCGGATTCATAAGCATCAAACATCACCCATACACTGGAAAGATCTGCAACCATATACATCATACTTCCACGATTTACGTAGTCTTCACGAGAAACATTTAGCTTGGTAACATAACCGGTAGTAGGAGATACGATGTCAATTTCGGTTTCAATCTCACCGGTTGACTCGATATTCTCTATAGTTTGAGCAGGCAATTCCCATAAAGTTAACTTTCGTTTAGCTGATTTATACAGCACGGGATTTTGCTCTTTGAATTTAGCCGCTTGCAACAGCTCTTGTTGAGCGGAAATGAGCTCAGGGGAGTATATAGAAGCAATTTTTTGTCCTTTTCTAACAAATGCTCCTTCGTAATCCACATAAAGCTTTACTATTCTTCCACCAAATAAAGCAGTAACACTGGATACCTTATTCTGATCAGGCATTACTTTTCCGGGTAAATAAATCGTTGATACCGGATTTCCTGAGCGGACTACAGAAGTTTCGATTTCTGCTAATTTCATTGCTGCAAGCGACATCGTTAACTCATTAGGGTTTCCACTCGCTGTAGAATTGTCTTGCACTTCGATGAGTTCCATACCACAGATCGGACAATCACCGGGTTCGTTTTGTCTAACACTCGGGTGCATACTGCATGAGTAAATTACATTACCTTCGTCATCAGTATGGTTTTCAGCCACATGCTGATCCGTTTCACTCATCTGATCTGACTGTTCCATCGTATGAGTCTCTGTTCCATGCCCCCCAAAAAGAAGCCCGCCAAGAATGATTCCGACAACTCCGATTGTTATATAAAGACCGTATTTTTTTAGATTATTCATGATAGTTCGTTTTAATAATTAATTTCGTTTTCAGAGATGTTATTCACACCAGAGAGATAATTGATATAGCTGTTTGCCATGTACAGATCGGCTTTAGCCTGAATTCTTTTTAACTGATATTCCAGTAATTTTCTTTGCAGCCTCAGTATTTCTTCAAAATCAGATGCATCAGAAGAATAGGATTCCATCATAATATTGATGGCTTGTTCAACTCGTTGAATTTGCTTGGTATCGTATAAATTGAATCTTCTTTGGGCATCATTCAGGTCTCTTAGTGCAGTTAAAAGATCTGTCTCTAACTTATTTTCTAATGAGATTATATCCTGCTGAACCGAATTCAGATTTAATTCTGCCTGCTGAACTTTGGCGTTGTACTTATTTCTGAAAAGTGGAATCTTAAAGCTGGCCCGTGCAACAAAAGCGTCTTTTCCATTATCAGGAAGATTTACAACATCAGTTCTTTCTCCGGTAGCTATATAGTCGAAACCTATTCCGAAAGAAGGTTTACCATCTCTATCAGCTAAAGACACCATTTCCTTTGAAGCTACTTCTCTGTATCTAAGTTTGTTTAAGTTCGGATTTTGCTCTCTGATTATTAACCTTAGTTCATCCTTGTTTTTTGGTGCCATTGATCCCGACAGGTTATCCGGAATAATAACTTCCGAGCTTTCATCCACATTTCTGAGTTCATTAAATCGTTCGACCATCAGATCACGATTATCCTTTAGTAGCTCAATTTGAGTTTTAAGATCTTCCTGTTCTATCTGAGCCCGAAGTACATCAACCTGTGATGTCAACCCATTTTCATATCTGCTTAAACTTACTTCCAGAAGTGTATTGATAATATTCAGGTTTTCTTGAGCAATTCTGATGTTTTCATCCAACTCATACAGATCGCTCCATATCATTTCCATTTGATAGAAAATTCGGTTCCTTTGCTCCTGAAACTGTTCAAATTGTGCTTTTGCATTCGCTTCTGATACAGATCTCTTTTCAGACAAGCTTCCAAACCACGGAAACATTTGAGTTACCGAAATACGGGCTCGTTGCGGACCTACTCTTGTTTCAATGGGGCTGATGAAATACGCGAATGCCACTTCTGGATCAGGTAAAGATCCAACCTGAGGCCTGCTCTCCAACTCAGATAAATATCTGTTGAAAGATGCTTTAAGCTCGGGATTATTCTGTGCTGCTTCCTGCTGATAATTTTGGAGGGATTGGGCGTTAAGGGTTGAAGAAAATAACAGGATTATGATAATATAAAACACACCCCTGAATCCCCTCTCCATAGGGGACTTTTTCTTTTTTCCCTTCGAAGGGAGACTTGCTTTCTTAACCTGTTCGTAATTCTCCCCTTGAGGGAAGATGATCGAATCGGCGGTTCCCGATTTGATCCGAGGGGTGTCCGAATCTATATTTTGAAATAATCGTCTCATTTCAAACTCCTTTTTAATTGAAATTCTTTCCAAATAGCATACAGCACAGGAACTACAAATAGCGTGATTACCTGAAGAAACATGCCTCCAACACTTGGTATAGCCATTGGAACCATAATATCAGCTCCACGACCTGTTGAAGTTAAAATTGGAAGCAAAGCTAAAATGGTAGTGGCTGTGGTCATCAGTGTTGGGCGGATTCTTCGCGAACTTGCCTCAATCACAACTGATCTTATCTCTTCTCTATTAACCGGTTTTCTTTTTTCGAAAAGCTGATCCAGGTATGTTGCCATTACAACCCCGCCATCAGCTGCAATTCCAAATAGGGCAATAAAGCCAACCCAGACAGCCACACTTAAATTTACTGTACCCATCTGGAATAGATCTCTCAGGTTTTGTCCAAATAAGTCGAAGTTCAGGAACCAGCCTTGTCCGTACAACCAGATCATCAAAAATCCTCCTGCCCATGCCACAAAAATACTGGAAAAGATCATTCCGGTAGTTGCTGCAGATCTAAACTGGAAATACATGATCAGAAAAATTGCGAAGAGAGCAATCGGTAAAATGATACCTAATCGTTTCTCTGCCCGAACCTGATTTTCATAGTTTCCGGCAAATTCAAAACTAATGCCTGCAGGCACTTTCAGTGAACCGGTTTCAATCCGTTCTGAAATCAATTGTTGAGCATTTCGAACTACATCCACTTCTGCAATACCGTCCAGTTTATCGAAGATCACATAGCCAATTAAAAAAGTATCTTCGCTTTTAATAGCTTGTGGCCCTTGTCGATATTCAATTGTTGCCAGTTGCTCTAATGGTATCTGTGCTCCGGACTTGGTTGGAACCAGCATATTTGAGATCGCTTGTGGATCATTTCGTAATTCTCTGGCGTATCGCACTCTGATCGGGTAACGCTCTCTGCCTTCCACTGAAGTAGAAACCTGCATTCCTCCGATTCCTACTTTGACAAAGTTTTGAACGTCCTGAATAGAAAGACCGTATCGAGCTAATTGTTTTCGATCCCAATCTATTTCCAAATAAGGTTTACCAACAATACGATCTGCAAAAACAGATTGAGGTTTCACTCCTGGAACTGATCTGAGAACATCCTCCAAAGCAAGCCCAAAGTCTTCAATAATGTCAAGATCTGAACCCTTTACTTTAATCCCCATTGGTGCTCTCATTCCTGATTGAAGCATGATCAACCGGGTTTGAATCGGTTGAAGTTTTGGAGCTGAAGTTGTTCCAGGAATCCTTGTGGCTGTTACAATTTCGTCCCAAATATCGTCAGGAGATTCAATATGATCTCTCCATTGACGAAAATATTTTCCATCTTCATCAGGAATTAATTCTCCATTTTCATCTTCACCAAAAACTCCGTCATCATTCACTTGAAAACGAATTCTCCTCCCGTCATCATCTGTTTTATATTCTGATTTGTACTGGATCAGGTTTTCGTACATAGAAATAGGCGCCGGATCCAAGGCTGAATTTGTTCTTCCAAGTTTACCAACTACTTTTTCGATTTCAGGAATTGATGAAACCGCCATATCAATTTTACGCACTACATCTTTCGATTCTTCGATTCCGGCATGAGGTAAAGTAGTTGGCATTAGAAGAAAAGCACCTTCATCCAAAGCCGGCATAAATTCTTTACCTAATCCAGGAAATGTCCGTGAAGCTGCAGTCCAAACTTTCGTTTCTTTGACATCAACTCCAATTGCATCAAAACCCTTGTCCACAAATCCGAACACACTCGAAAATCCAAGCCAGATGATCATACTCAGAACAATGAAGAAGGTCGGTATAGAAAGAAAGGCCAATTTATGATCCAAACACCAGGCAATAAGCTTGTCATAATATTTGATCACTAACCAGAATGAAAATAGGATAACGCCAATTAACAGAACAACAAATAACAGATTCCATATCAATGCCACTGAAGGTCCGAATGGCAACCAATATTTCGCTAACAGCCAGGTCACAATAACCACACTCAGAACATTATTGAATATGGGTACTTTGGCAGCATAATTCTCATCCATAAAGAGAACAGCTCCATTTATAAGCCCAAAGCCGATCAATGCAAGTGCCGCCCAAACCGGACCTGTAAATAGAATCACCAGTCCTGAAATGGCTAATATGCTATTCCAAACTAGCTTTATTTTCCTGTTGCTGATCCTGATTGAAAATAACCAGTGAGCAAAAGGTGGAATCAAGGTAATGGCAATAATGATGGAAGCGATCAGCGCAAATGTTTTGGTGTATGCCAACGGTTTAAACAATTTTCCTTCCGCAGCGATCATGGTGAAAACCGGGAGAAAACTTACGATAGTTGTTGAAACCGCTGTTATTACTGCTGAAGCGACCTCAACTGTGGCGGTGTAAATTACCTCAAGAAGTGAATCCTCTTCTTTCATATTCTCCATATGCCGGAGCATGTTTTCCGAAAGTATCACACCCATATCCACGATCGTCCCGATGGCAATAGCTATTCCTGAAAGCGCCACTATGTTTGCATCTACATTCGCATATTTCATGGCAATGAATGTCATGAGGACTGCTACAGGCAACATAGCTGAGATCAGAAATGAAGTCCTTAAGTTCATTACCATCACCACAATTACAATAATGGTGATCAGAATTTCGAGAGATAAAGCTTCTTCAAGAGTTCCTAACGTTTCCCCTATCAATTCTGAACGATCATAAAACGGAACAATCGTAACTTTAGAAATCGTACCATCATCTAATGTTTTTGAAGGAAGTCCCGGAGAGAGTTCCACGATCTTATTTTTAATATTATCGATCACTTGTTGAGGATTTGCTCCTTGTCTCGCAACCACAACAGCACCAACTGCATCTGCACCTGCTTTATCTAAAGCTCCCCGGCGTTGAGCTGGTCCTGTAGTTACAAATGCGATATCTTTAATACGAACCGGTACATTATCTATAACTTTAACTACCGTTTCTTCTATGTCTTCGATGTTCTCGACATATCCCAATCCACGCACCAAATATTCAGCATTGTTGATCTCAATAGTTTGCGCACCTACATCAGCGTTTGTTTTTCGAACCGCGTCAAAAACCTGAGTGAGAGAAATATTGTAATTCAAAAGAGCATTCTGATTCACATCGATCTGATATTCTTTTACGAAACCTCCGATCGGTGAAACTTCCGCAACTCCTTGCGCTCCTGATAGTGCATATCCGATATAAAAATCCTGAATGCTACGCAGTTCCTGAGGATCCCATCCCCCCGCAGGATTTCCTTCTTTATCCCTTCCTTCCAATGTGTACCAATAAACTTGCCCTAAAGCAGTAGCATCCGGTCCTAAAGCCGGTTGAACGTCCTTCGGAAGTGTTCCCGAAGCCAGTGAATTTAACTTTTCCAGTATTCGGGATCGGCTCCAATAAAATTCTACTCCTTCTTCAAAGATCACATAAATGCTCGAAATTCCGATCATGGATGTACTTCGAATTGTTTTTACTCCCGGAACGGTTAGTAGTTGTGTAGTTAATGGATACGTGATTTGGTCTTCCACATCTTGTGGGGATTGTCCCGACCATTCCGTATAAACAATTTGCTGATTCTCACCTAAGTCCGGAATAGCATCAACTGGAACCGGGTCTTTCGGAAGAAAATCCAGATTCCATGAAAATGGAGTGGTAACCAATCCCCATCCTACTAAAATCAGAAGCAGTAATACTGCCACTAATTTATTTTCCAGAAAAAAGCGTATGGTTTTATTTAACATTGGTATGATTTAAGAATAACTGTGACTGAATTTTATAAGTCATCTCGTAGCAAATGCCCGAGATCCGGATCTGTCTAAAATGACATATCTATTTATACACTCTGATTTCTGAACTGATTTTTAGCAGTCAGTAATACAGAAATGATAAATAATGGACGTAGTTATCCCTAGATCAGGAAAGATTCATTCGCCAGAAAGAGAGGTGGTGGCGAATAAGAATTTGTTAAGGTAAGGTCTGAATTTGTTGGTATATAATCGCTTTTAACAGAAGAAGTTTCCTGAAAAGTAAATTGAAAGGTTGGTGTACTGATCTTTAAAACTACAGTAGGAGCGATGGTAGCAATCAGATCTTTATCAGTGTTACAATCACAATCAACGGTCATTTCGCAATCTGAAGAAGTTGAAGTCTCCTTTTCATGCATCATATCCATATCATGATGCTCTGTTTCATGCCCCATTTCAACCATTCCCATAGAACTGTGATCCATCATCATCTGCTCACACATTTCTTCCATAGTGCTCATAGAGCAAAGAGAAACCGTAAAGCTTAAGATTATACTTAAACTCAACAGAGTTGAAATAAATTTATATGATGATGAAATTTTCACTCTTCAATTATACTAAAAAGAATTTTATTTATGTAGTGTTTTGAAAATTCTATACCAGAAATAAGAAATTTTATACTTCTGTGACCTCTAAAGTTCTTTCCTATACATTTTATAGGTTTTATCCAGCGAGCCACCAATACGTTCAGCCAAACGGATCATCTCGGTATTATTTCCCAACACCCAGCTAATTTCAGATTGTGTGAGGCCGCGTGGCAATCCTTTTTCAATGGCTTTTTGGGTTAATAATGCATCAATCCCCTTTCCTCTGTATTCAGGAATAACTCCAAGTAGTGCTGTTCTGAGACGGTCAATTTTCTTTTTCCCAAACAAGAATTTAAAGATACCAAACGGAAATAAATTTCCATTCATTTCTTTGAATAACTGGTTATAATCGAGTAATGCAATAGAAAAAGCTACAGGTTTTCCATCTATCTCTGCAATATGAGCAAAGTCGGTATCCAGGATCATTTTAAAATCCTTAGCTGTATGCTGAAGTTCATCATATGTTAAAGGGAGAAAACCCCAATTATCTTTCCAAGCCTGATTGTAAATATTTCGCACAATCTCTACTTCTTCGTTCAGTTTTTTCATATTTACCTCACGAATTTTTAACCCCGGATTTCTCTTGTAAACAATATCCAGTGCTCTTTCAAAACGGGTAAGATCAATATCTTCTCTGTTTACATAAAACGCCAGAAGATCCATTTCCTCTTCGAAGCCTGCATTATTGATCAGTTTTTCATAATAAGGCTTGTTGTAAGGCATCAGCAGATAAGGCTGCTTATCAAAGTTGTCAACCAAAAGGCCGATGGTATCCATCATTCCGGGACTCGCCGGTCCGAGTACATCTTTCATGCCCTTCTCTCTCAGCCAATCAGAAGCCACTCGAAATAGCAAGTTTGCCGTCTGTTGGTTATCAATGCACTCAAAAAATCCAAAATGGCCGGTTTTCGTACCATGATGTTCATTATATCTGTGATCCACAACCGCTGAAATTCTACCCGCTATCTCACCATTATGCTCGGCAATAAAAAGTGCCATCTCGGCATTATCAAAAAATGGGTTTTTTTCGGTATTGATCAGCTTTTTCTGATCCATTCGAAGTGGCGGAACCCAGACATCATTATCAGCATAATGTTGATATGGAAATTCAATGAACTTTTTCCGCTCATCGTCTGTAGTTACGATGGTAACCCCATTCGTATTCATACATCAAAAAATTTAGGTGCCGGAATTTCCGTTCTGATCAATAATCCCGTGTTTTAGTCCAACTTTACGGAACGCTTCAAGAATTCTGTCTAAATGCTCATTTGTGTGACTGGCCATATAACTGGTTCTTAACAGAGACTGGCCTTTAGGAACAGCAGGAGGAACTACAGCATTTGCATAAACTCCTTCTTCAAAAAGATCTTTCCAGAATTTGAAGCAGTCCATCATATCGCCAATTACAACCGGTACAATCGGAGACTCACTAGACCATACATTGAAACCAAGGTTTTTTAATTCGGTACGCATATAAATTGAGATCTCTTCCAATCGTTCAATTCTCCATGGCTCTTCCTGTAGAATTTCAAGAGCTTTTAACACAGTAGCAACATTTGCAGGAGGCATGGATGCACTGAAAATATGAGCCGGAGATGTATGCCTTATGTATTCAATTACTTGCTTGTTTCCGACAATGAATCCACCTAATGAAGCAAACGATTTTGAAAATGTACCACTAATAAGATCTACTTCATCTGTAAGACCAAATACAGAAGCTGAGCCTCTTCCCCCTTCACCAATCACCCCAACTGCGTGGGCATCATCTAAATAAAGACGGGCATTAAATTCTTTAGCAAGTTTTACAAGTTCAGGAACTTTTGCAAGCGTTCCTGACATAGAAAAAACACCATCTGTAATAATAATTTTTCCGGCATCAGGGTCTGCTTTTTCAAGCAGTTTTCTAAGTTGCCCCATATCATTGTGCTGATAACGCATCGTTTTTGCATTAGAACAAAGAGTTCCAACCACAATACAAGCATGATTATCACGATCAGAGAAAATTATATCATTGCGTTGAGCAATAGTTTGAATGGTTCCTTCATTGGTTTGATATCCGGTGCTGAACAGAACACAATTCTCTTTCCCCATAAAAGCAGCAAGTTTTTCTTCAAGTTCCAAATGGATATCAAGAGTACCATTTAAATAACGAGAGCCTGTACAACCGGTTCCGTATTTAGTGAGTGCTTGTTGTGCCGCTTCAATAGTTCTTATATCGTTTGTTAAACCAAGATAATTATTGGAGCCCGCCATAATAACTTCGTGGCCTTCAATTTCAACAATTGTACCATCTGTAGCTTCCAAAGGCTTAAAATACGGATATAGCCCCTGCTCTTTAACTTCATCTGCTTTTGTGAAGTTATATGCTTTTGCAAAAATATCGTTCTTGGCTACTTCAGTTTTCGTATCTGCCATGCAGGTTATCCTCAAAAAATTCTTTTATAACATCGAAATATACCTAGTATTAATATTCTATCAAATTTTGATTAAATACGTATGAGGTAATTTCAAATTTTCTTATTCTCAACAATTTCTTTAAGATAAGAAATATATTGCTGTGCTACTTTATTCCAAGTAAAGTTTTCGAGTACAAATTTTCTGGAAGAACTGCTCATTTCTTCTAAGTTGTTTTCTATCAAAGAATCAATCTGTTCAGAAAAGCTTTTGCTGTCTTTTACTTTAATTTTATACCCGTTTTTTCCATTCTCTATTACATCCTTTATTCCCTCAAGATCTGCCGCAACAGCCGGAGTTCCTGCCAGGTTTGCTTCCAATAATACAATTCCAAAACCTTCCATATCTCCGGAAATGGGTATATTTGGCATAATGAAGATATCAGATCCTGCATATGCATTCTTCAGCACCTCATCCGGTTGTTTCCCTGCCATCAATACTTTTTCTTGCAGATTGGAGTCCTTTACAAGTTCTTTAAGTCGCTCATGTTCAGGACCGGCTCCGATTACTAAATAGATAATTTCCGATTTTATTTGTGGGAGCACTTCCGTAATAAACCATTCATGACCTTTTCGTTTTACCTGTCTGCCAACTGTGAGCAGCAATGTTTTTTTACTGAGATCAACAGAAAACGCTTTCTCAATTTCTTGTCTTCCTACAGATTTGTCCGGCACATCTTTAAAATCAGACATATCAAATCCATTTGGTAAAGCCACTCCTTTTTCAGGAGACATCCCCCTTTTGATACATTCTTGCCTTGTTGCTTCCGACACAGAGATTACTCCATCCAATGCTTCGAATACCTTGGGAACAAAATTCTGATAGATGCCTATTGGCATTTTTACGTCTTGTCCATGATTAATAGTGACCATAGGCACATCAATCTTGTTTCTGCAAAATTTTGCCAAAGATGCTGTTACCATCGACGAAAACAGGATAATATCCGGCTTAAACTCTTTTACTATTTTGGGGAGCTTAAAAACAAGTTTAGTCAGAAAAAAAGCAGTTTTTATTTCTATCCCTTTCCAAGGAGCGTGTTGAATAATTGTCTTTATTTCAATGTCTTCCCTGGTGTTTAACTCATCAATAAGCTGCATACTAACCCGTTGCATCCCTCCCATATTATCTAGGGGTGCATTTTCAGGCGGATGGAGATGTGAAACGTAAAGAATGCGCACAGTAATTTTATGACCTTAATTTTTCAATTTTTGAAATTTTATAGCTTCTCGATAATTATTTACCAAACCTGAATTAATTTTATCCCAATCATATTCGGTAGCCATTTCCCGGGATTTTATTCCCATCTCTTTCATCCTTTTTTCGTCACTGATTATCCATTCCAATTTTTCAGAAAAATCCTTTATGTTTTTTTTCTCTGCCCATTTACCATTTAAGCCGTCTTCTACTAAAGATTTACTTCCAATTGCGTCGGCTACTAAACATGGCAATCCACTTGCCATTGCTTCTAGAGTTACATTACCAAAAGTTTCAGTATGTGAGGGAAATAGAAATACATCACTACTTGCGTATGCTTTAGCAAGTTCTTCACCAGTTACAAAACCTGTGAAATGTGCCTCAGGAAGTTTTTCTTCTACTTCTTTCTGAGCAGGTCCATCACCCACTACTAATGCACGTACTTTTTGATTTGTTTTCTGAACTCTCTTTACACTCTCTATATAAGTATTGAGTTCTTTTTCCCATACCAACCTTGAAACAAAAGTGACAACAATATCATCATCTTTAAAACCTACCGACCTTCTCCATTCCATATCTCTCTTGGATGGATTAAACAGATCTAAATTAATTCCTCTTGCCCAGATCTTTTTTTCGCCTTTTAATCCAAAATCATTTAATTCATTGATCATAGATTGACTCGGCACATAAGTATGTATGAACTTTTTATAAAACCATTTCATAAATACCTTTGTGAACAATGTAACAGGGCCTTGGAGCAACCTGTAATAACTTGCATAGCTTAAAAAGTGTGTATGATATGATGTTACCGCTGCAATCTTATTTTTTCTTGCCCATTTTAGTGCACCTGTCCCTAGACCATCCGGTGTAGCCACATGAACTATTGTCGGCTTAAACTCTTCTAGCTTTTTTCTTGCTGATTTTGGAAAACTATATGCTATTCTATACTCATCTCTACCCGGAACCAACATAGGTATTGATGGAGTCCCGATCATGGTTCCGTTGTGTTCGAACGCAGGTTCATCCACATGAGGTGCAAAAACAAGTACAGGAATATTTTGAGATTCCAAGTATTTTACAAGACGGTTCAATGTTAGTGAAGCACCATCTCTCATATAATTATAATTGCCCGTAAAAAGAGCAACCCGAAGATCTTCCATAAAAGTTTAAAACCAAATAACAGATGCGTATCTTAAGCACATCCAATTAAAAATTTCTGCAAAAACAATCGAGGAATATAAGCAATAAATGAAAGCCTTTATAACCGGAGCGACAGGTTTTATTGGAAGTCACTTGGCAGATCGTCTCATCGCGGATGAGAAGTTTACTGAAGTACGCTGTTTGGTTCGTTCAACAGATAAATGGCTTGAAGGAAAAGATTTCATAAGAGTTAAAGGAGATCTGAACGATTTTAATGCTCTTGCTAAAGGAATTAAAGGTGCGGATGTTGTTTTCCATTTAGCCGCTATTGTAAAAGCTTCCAGCCAGAAAGAGTTTAATATGGCTAACGTTTCGCCTACGGAAGATATAATCAGGATTGCACAAAAAAATGGTGTTAAGAATCTGGTAATACTTTCTTCACTAGCGGCGACCGGTCCAAGTAAAGGAACTCCTGTAGATGAGAACAAAATATTAACTCCAATTAGTATGTACGGACGATCCAAGCGAGATATGGAAACATCAGTCCATCAGTTGGCCGGAAAAAATGATTCTATAAAGATCATTCGTCCCCCGGCTGTTTATGGCCCAAGAGAAGATCAGATTTTTACTTATTTCAGTACTTTCAATAAAGGTTTGAGTACAATTGTTGGAGACGGGAACCATCCCCGCCTTTCTATGGTGTATGTAGATGATTTGATCAATGGAATTATAAAAGCTTCTCAAAAAGTGGATTCAGGAGTTCATACATATTTTATTACGGCAGCCGAAACTTACAATTGGAATCAAATTCATTCCGTTACTCAAACTGTAATGGGCAAAAAAGCCTTTAAACTGAAATTAAAACCAGCTTTGGTAAAAAAGATTGGCAGTATAATTGAAAATGCTGCATCATTAATAGGGAAATATCCCGTTGTAAATAAAGAAAAAACCAATGAACTGGTTTTAGAGTGGACTTGTTCTTCAAGTAAAGCGGAAAAAGAATTAGGCTACGAACCACACGTTTCCTTAGAAGAAGGCATTTCAAGAACTATACATTGGTATAAAAAACATAATTGGCTATAAGTTTATGAAGAGATTTAAATTTGTTACAGGTTTTCTGTTTGTTTTAATAACAACTTTATCAATTCAAGCTCAGGAACAAACTCTTGTACAGGATTATTCGCAATTGATGAATATCCCGAATGTAAAAGCTATTGAAGCCTCGGAAACACATCTCTATATACTTTCTGATACTGATGGAATGGCGGTCTTCAGGATAAATCCTGATCAGTTACAGTGGCTTTACACTTCTTCAGGAATGCAACGCCGTGGCTATAACCTTTCCGCTGATGTACGCTTTGCCTATATGTTTGGAGAAAATAGAAGATTAACAATTTTAGAGCCGACCTCCGTACTTGGTGTATACTCAGCAACCCTGCTTCCACAAAAACCCTTAGCAGCGGTTCGCTTACAGAACAAGCTTTATGTAGCCTTGGGAGAAACAGGTTTGGGCTCCCTTTCTCTGGACACCCCTGAAAGTGTAGATTCAGAAATTTCAATGATACCTGATGTTGGTGATAATATATCTGTTATTGATTTGGTTTCTTCTCCTGTAACCAATCAATTGTTTGTACTAACCGGAAATTCTAAACTGGACGTCTTCAAATCTGAAGATGATCAACTTTCATTCAGTGAAAGCAAAAATATTTCTCAGCGTTTGTCTGATCTCTTTATTGATGGAGACAAACTTTGGGGATCTACTGATCGTGGTGACGTTTTTGAGATTACAGGTAATGGATTGGGAAGGAAAGTTGGCTCCATCAATGAAAAAGTGGAAACCGTAAAATACTGGAATGGCTTTACATTTATACGCTCAGTAACCGGTAAATTGTGGTACTCCAGAAATCGTGAAGCCCTGATTGCATGGAAAACAGATACAAAAGCCGGGAATTATATTGCTAAAAGCGGTGATAAATTATGGCTTGTGGAAAATAATAAAGTAACTCGTCTCGCAATTTCAACTATTGATCAGAATATTGAATCTGAACCGGTTGGACCTTTCTCTTTAAAAGACATCCCCAATCAAATTCTAACTTACCCGAATTCATTGTTACTTGGATTAGAAGTAGAAAACGGACATTCTGCAAACGACGTTGAATTTTCGATTCGCTCCAGATCAATAAATGCTGTAATTAAAAAGCAGGGTTTTTACTGGCAACCCGGTCCTTCACAAATCGGGATGAACTGGTTTACCATTGTGGGCACCAATTCCAAAGGCGAATCAGACAGCACTAGTTTTACTGTCGATGTCCGCTCTTTCAACACTCCACCCAGATTTAGCCCTGTAAGAGTTTCAAATATAGCCGTAAATGAATCATTCTCTTTACAGATCCAAGCTATCGATCCCGAAGAACCTTCAAGTTCACTAATTCGCTATATAGGAGTGGATCTGCCGGAAGGCGCTACCTTAAATGAAGAAACGGGTATGTTTACCTGGACACCGAATGCTCGACAGGTTGGTGATTTTACTTTTAGGGTTATTGCTTCAGACCAACTTGGAGCTGCATCTTCACAAGATGTTACCCTGACAGTTTTGGATATCACCAGAGGAGACGGGAATTAAGTTTGGCTGAACTTTCAAATTCAGAATTTACTGAAAATCTTTTAGCCTGGTATAAAGAGCATAAGCGGGAAATGCCTTGGCGTGGTGAAAAAGATCCGTATAAGATCTGGATCTCTGAGATCATGCTTCAACAAACAAGAGTTGATCAGGCCTGGCCTTACTTTGAAAGATTTATGAAAACTTTTCCAACGGTTTTTGATTTAGCTAAAGCAGACCAACAAAAGGTTTTAAAAGCTTGGGAAGGTTTGGGTTACTACAGCAGAGCACGGAATCTACATGCGGCTTCAAAAATGATTGTAGAGGATTATAATGGAAAACTTCCTGAGACTTATGATGAGATCATTAAGCTGAAAGGGATCGGACCTTACACTGCTGCAGCTATTACAAGTATTGCTTTTGGTTTGCCTAATGCTGTCGTTGATGGAAATGTTATTCGGGTTATCACCAGATACTTTGGAATTGAAGATGATGTTCGAAAATCAGGAACAGTAAAAGAGGTACAGTCTCTTGTAAACGAGCTCATAAGTCATAAAAAACCGGCCGATTTCAATCAAGGAATGATGGAATTAGGCGCTACTGTTTGTTCTCCGAATAATCCTGATTGTTTAAATTGCCCTATCCAGACTGGTTGTATTGCTACAAAAATTGCAAAGACAGATTCCATCCCATATAAATCAAAAGCAAAGAAAAAACCTCATAAAGTGATCGGTGTTGGAATAATTGAACGTGAAGATGGGAAGCTTTTAATTGCCCTCAGACCTGAAGACGTTATGCTAGGCGGGTTATGGGAGTTTCCCGGCGGTAAACAGGAAAAAGGAGAAACCATTCAGCAAACGGTGGAACGAGAACTCCGGGAAGAGCTGGGAGTTAAAGTTCATGCATATAAAGAATTCATGAGTTTGAAGCATACGTATTCTCACTTTTCAATTACGATGCACGCCTGGTTTTGTACTTTGATCTCAGGAACGCCTCAAGCAAAAAGCAGCCAGAAAATTCGCTGGGTAGATAAGTCTGAACTTGAAGAATATCCATTTCCTAAAGCCAATAAAGTATTGACGGAGAAGTTGATTGGTGATGAAGTGAATACTGAAAGATAAATTATCTACTTTCAGATGTATTCATTTATTAGGGCTTATTTTAAAATTTGTCATTTCGAGTTGAGCGACGACAGGGTCAAAGCGACCGAGAAATCTAACATATTTCTAAATTAGTTCATCAATATTAAACCCCTTGCTTTCTTTATGGGAAAACGACAAAACAAACTTCTTCAACTCAAACCCAAGCTGGATGCATTGGTAAAAAATATCGAACAACCTGGTTTCATCGATAACGACCCTATCCAATTCATGTATGCTTTTGAGGAAAAGAACGATAAAGAGCTTGCAGGATTTTTTGCAGCCATCATGGCCTGGGGTCGAAGAGATATTGTGATCAATAAAGTAAATGATCTGCTTAAACGAATGGATTACAAGCCTGCTGATTTCATTTTGAACTTCAGTGAATCAGATGCGGAAAAACTAGACGGTTTTAAACACCGGACTTTTAAGCCGATCGATATTTACTGGCTCATTAAAACGCTACAAAGTATTTTAAAAGAATATCAGACTTTTGAAGGATTCTGGAAAAGATGTTATCAAATATCTAACGAACAAGACCGGGAATTGATCGCCATTTTCTATGAAGAGTTCTTTGCCTTCCATCCTGAAGTTCCTCCGAGAACCAGAAAACATATTTCAAATCCAGAGAAAAACAGCTCTGCTAAACGTTTGAATATGTACTTAAGATGGTGTATCCGCAGTGGCTCTGTTGATTTGAATACTATGAGCTTTATGCCGGCCTCTGAACTAATGATTCCTCTTGATGTTCATGTAGCCAGACAAGCTCGAGCTTTAGGTCTATTGGAACGCAAACAAAACGACTGGAAAGCAGTTCAGGAGCTAACTCAAAAACTTCAATTCTTAGATCCTCAAGATCCTGCTAAATATGACTTTGCTTTGTTTGGACTTGGAATCAGCGGCTAAATATTTGCTATAAAATTACCATCAAGTAAGCTCCAACATAAATAAGAATTGTTTGAGCAATAGCGTATAAAAAATATCCCAGAACTAAAGCGATCACAGCTTGCAGATATTCTGAAAAACCTTTTAAACCCAAATATTTTATAGTTGGCCATAATAGAAATGCGAGCATTAAAGGAATTCCTAAAAAGAAAATTAGCGGAGTGTTCGTATTCTCCATCATCTTCATTGCGGGTAACATCAATAATGAAAAAATTGAAAAAGTTGTCAACGAATAAACCATTAACACATAATGCTCCACAAAACGACTTTTCTTTTTCTTAAAAAATAGTCTTGTAAACATCGCAAATATTGGAGCAAGTAAAACCAAGTATAAAACCTGATTGAACTTTTGTACTAAACTAACTGTAATCTCATTAATATTTTGAAAATAGGCTGACCAGTCAAATGAAGGAACCAACTCATTCAGCTGTGAAACCATATCTTCAAGACTATCTCCGGCCCCTAACTCCATTGCATTTTTCATCATGGCGTCATAATCTACAAAGCGGACCGTAATAAATGTGGTTACTGCAAGAATAAAAATACAATAACGAAGCGGAGTCACATATTTACCCCGATCAGTAAAATAAGCATCTATCACCTCTCCCGGAGTTTTGATCATTCCCCAAATTGTCCCGGGCAATCCCCGGTCCAAGTTGAATACATCACCCATAAGCTCTTCCAGAAAGCCTTTATGCTGTGTTTGCTGCGGTGGCGTTGACTTTTCTTCGTCCATTAAATCGGCAATTGGTTAAAGTAAATTTAGAATTCCAGATTTTGCCACATTTTTTGTATATTTGCAACCCCAATTATGGGATAAAAAAACAAACGAAAGGAAGTGAGACTCAATGCTAGGTGTTGAAGTTAAAGACAACGAAAGTGTTGAACGCGCGATTAACAGGTTTAAAAAACTAATTACTCGTTCTCGTATTCTTAATGAATATAAGGACAGACAACAGTTTACTAAGCCTTCTATGGAGCGTCGCGAAGCTATGAAAAAAGCTGTGCGCGAGCAACGTCGCCGTCAACGAGAGAATTATTAGATTCCCGTTGTCATCACAAATTTAAGCCCTTGGATTTTATCTAAGGGCTTTTTTTTATGTACTTATACTTTTAAAACCATAAATTGGGTCTTAAATAAATAATCTATTATGAATACTATCAAATTAATCCCTCTTACTTTAGTTCTTCTCTTAGCATGTAGTTCGGATAATGAATCTGACGTCGTCAATCCTTTCGAATCAGAATTTGTTCTGGAAGGAAGTAGTTCAAACTTAAACGGATCCATCTCTTATGATCTGGTTAGTACCAATTACTTTCAGTTTTATTTGAGTACCAATTGCAATGGAAGTAATTGTCCGACTGCCGATTTCTTTATATCTCATGACTTCGACACAAACTCGGTGTTTATTAAGAATTTTGATCTCGACTCTTTGAGTGCTTCTAATGTAAATCTTTTTGCAGATGGCAGATGTTCAGTACCTTTTTCCGGAGATTCCGGCACATTAGAGATCACAAAAGACAGTGACGGGACGCTTAATGGAACATTTGATTTGGGAGTAGAAGAATTAAATGGTTACCGACCATCACCAACATATGGATGTTCTCAAAATACTTATTCATCAGATAGTATCAGAACAGCTACGTTCACCGGTACTTTTATAGCTACTGAAATAGATAATTAATCGTTATTTATCAGAACTTTAACTAAGCCTTTGAATTTATTCAAGGGCTTTTTTTATAGCTTCCTTTACGTACCTGATTCCTTCTGAGCCTTTTCCTTGAGGAACAACCGAGTTTTGGAATCCCAATTTTGCTGCTTCTTTTTTTCTTTGTTCGATGTGAGGAACTGTTCGAACTTCTCCACCTAAACCAACTTCTCCGATAAATGCCGTTCTTTGATTAATAGCTCTGTCAACTAAACTGGAAACCAATGCACAACACACCCCAAGATCACCGGCCGGATCATTCAACCTGAACCCTCCTGCTATATTTAAATACACATCATGATTTGAGAAACTGTAACCGGCTCTTTTTTCCAGAACTGCTAATAAAAGAGCCAATCTGTTTCTGTCAAATCCATTAGACGTTCGCTGAGGTGTTCCATAAGCAGAAGCTGTAACCAACGCTTGTACTTCTATCAACAGAGGACGTGAACCTTCCATTGTACAAACAATAGCATTTCCACTAACTCCTTCAGTTTTATCAGAAATGAATAATTCGGAAGGATTTGATACTTCTATCAACCCATCCTCTTTCATCTCAAAAACCCCAACTTCCTGCGCGGGACCAAATCGGTTTTTTAAACTACGAAGTAGTCGGTAGGTATAATTTTTATCCCCTTCAAACTGAAGTACAGTATCAACCATATGTTCAAGAACTCGGGGCCCGGCAATATCACCTTCTTTGGTTACATGACCGATCACAATAGTGGTAATATTTTTCTTTTTGGCTAACTGCTGAAATAAAGCAGCACATTCCTTTACCTGTTGAATACTTCCCGGCATACTTTGGAGTTCGGTTCTGTATACCGTTTGAATGGAATCCACGATCAAAAGATCAGGTTGAATTTTCTGAACTTCTTCGATGATCTTATTAATCTGTGTTTCATTATAGATCAGAAGATTATTGGAACTTACTCCGAGTCTTTTCGCTCTCTGTTTGATCTGTCCTGCAGACTCTTCTCCGGCACAGTATAGGATCTTTAAATCAGGATTGGATTTCGCAATTTGAAGGGTAAGTGTGCTTTTACCAACTCCCGGTTCTCCTCCAATCAAAATATATGCGCCATTCAGAAACCCACCTCCAAGCACGCGATCGAACTCATTGATATTGCTTAAAAATCTTGACTTCTCAGAAGTTTCTACTTCATTTAAATTCTGAGGCCTCTCAATGCTTTCTAAGCCTTCAACTTTTGCTTTGTGATTTACTGCCTTACTACTATCAACCCTTGACTCCTGAAATGTATTCCATTTTCCACAACTGGGGCAACTTCCCAGCCATTTAGCTGAATTATGATTGCAATTGCTGCATACAAATTGTGTTTTCTGTTTAGCCAAAATCAGTCTTTGATTTTACTTTCAACAACAGATCGGTTGATATACCAGGTGGTAGCCATCATTCCTAAGGCAATGCTTATGTAGTAACTAATGATTCTCCATAAGAAAACTGCTAAACCGATAAATGATTTTCTTTCAATAAGCGGCCCCTGAAATAAAACAAATAGTCCTTCCACTCCACCACTGCCTCCCGGAGTTGGCACAACTAAAAATGCCAGATTCATAGACAAGCTTCTAAGTAATGACAATATCTCATCGGCAGGTAATAAACTTAAAACTACAATTGTAGCCAAAGCTATTCGGCAAATCCAGGACATTGTTGAAAGGAAAAAAGCTTTAAATAAAAAACTGGCCGGCTTCTTCCTCATTTGGTGAGCATATTCTTCAAGATTCTCAGCTTCTTCTCCGATCTTATCTCTGTATTTTCTAAGAAAGGGCAGCTTAAAAACGAAAAGAACCACTTTTTTGATCGCAGCAGGATTTATCAAAACTCCATATGCCAAAACCCCTGCATAACTCAGTAAACCCGCATATAACAGTAACATTGAAGCCTCTCCAACCAAGCCAATTTCGGGTGGAACAACTTCATAAAAAATACCTGCTATTAACAAAATCGGAATAGCTAATGCGAACCATATCTGATCCAGTAATACACCATAGAGAACGATCGCTGTTGCCGAGCCTAATTTCATTCCCTCTTTGTTCATGGCATATGTAGCCATTGGCGCTCCTCCAATTGTAGAAGGTGACACTGCAGAAGTAAAATCCCACGCCAAGACAACTCTGAATGATGCTAACCAACCAATCTGCTTCTCAGATAAAAACCTGATTTTAGAAGCTGAAAACCATATTCTCAAAAAAGAAACAATGACAGCAATGGCGAGCCCCGGCAACCTTTTTGGAGCAAGATGATCCAAAACTCCGGGAGTATATGTATACCAAATTACGCCGGCCATCGTGGCTATACTCAATCCTATTGAAAGAAATAGATATTTCTTGGATATGAAATTTTGCGGTTCGGTTGTATTGATTATTCCTGAACTCAAATAGTTTATTGCTTAACTGAAAAAAATAAAAAAATGCCCTGCCACATTAACTGGCAAGGCAAAAAAGAATACGTACTTATTAAGCTAAAGTTATATCCTCATCAAGATATACATCCTGAATCATATTCAATAGCTTAACTCCTTCTTTGATCGGTCTTTGAAATGCTTTACGTCCACTTATTAAACCCATTCCACCTGCTCTTTTGTTCACAACTGCAGTTTTAACCGCATCAGCAAAATCATTATCTCCGGAAGCTCCACCTGAGTTAATCAACCCGGCGCGACCTGCAAAACAGTTTATTACCTGATATCTGGCTAAGTCAATTGGGTGATCTGAAGTGAGCTCAGTATAAATACGCTCATCCAGTTTTCCATAACTTGAATCGCCTGAATTTAAAGCTTTGTAACCGCCGTTATTGGTTGGAAGTTTTTGCTTAATGATATCTGCACCTAAAGTTGTACCAATATGATTTGCCTGACCGGTAAGATCCGCAGAAGCATGATAATCCTTGCCATCCACCTTAAAAGCATTATTTCTGGTGTAGCACCAAAGAATAGTAGCCATTCCAAGTTCATGAGCATAAGCAAATGCCTCAGAAACTTCCTGAATTTGTCGGCCTGATTCTTCAGAACCGAAATAGATAGTTGCACCTACAGCGGCAGCTCCCATATTGTACGCCTGCTCAATATTACCGAACATGATCTGATCAAAAGTGTTCGGATAAGTCAGTAATTCATTGTGATTGATCTTAACAATGAATGGAATTTTGTGGGCATATTTTCTGGACATAGAAGCCAGAACACCAAAAGTTGAAGCTACGCCATTACATCCGGCCTCAATTGCAAGCTTGATAATATTCTCAGGATCGAAGTAATCCGGATTTTTTGCAAATGACGCGCCACCTGAATGCTCAATTCCCTGGTCCACAGGAAGAATGGAAACGTATCCTGTCCCACCAAGTCTGCCATGATCCAGCAACCATTGCAAGTTACCTAACACTCTGTTATTTCTGTCAGAATGATACCAAACTTCATCAACGTAATTACCTGATGGCCTTATCAAACGTTCTTTTTTAATAGTTTGGCTGGTATGATTTAGTAAGAAAGATGCTTCATCCCCTAAAAGTTCTTCAATACTCTTTGTTCCAAGTGACATAGTTACAATAAATTTGATATTAATTTTAAAGGCTAAAATATAGCAGTTAATCTACGAAATGACTAACACGGACTGTCAAAATCGATACTGAAAATATTGTCGCACATTCCTTAACTTTGAGTTATGAATATTGATGACATCACTTTACCAAAAAAACCGCTTTTCTTAGCGCCGATGGAAGACGTAACAGATTCGCCTTTCAGACAAATTTGCAGAGAAAAGGGTGCCGATATTGTATTTACTGAATTTATCAGTTCTGAAGCACTTATACGTGACTCTGAAATTGCACTTCATAAAATGAGCTTTGATGAGAGTGAACGACCATTCGGGGTCCAGATATTTGGCGGACGTGAAGAAGCTATGCACGGTGCTGCAAAAGTAGCGCTTAATAATAATCCCGATGTAGTTGATATAAACTTTGGGTGTCCGGTATATAAAGTAGTGAATAAAGGAGCAGGAGCCGCTTGCCTCAAAGATCTTGACATGATGGAGCGAATGGCGGGAACTGTTGTAGATGCTGTAACAGACAGACCTGTTACCGTAAAAACCAGACTTGGTTGGGATGATGACACCATCAAAATTCAGGAAGTTGCATTGATGCTTCAAAAGCTGGGAGTAAAAGCATTAACAGTTCATGCCCGAACACGTTGTCAAAAATATAAAGGAGATGCACGCTGGGAATGGCTAAAAAAACTTAAAAACACTCCCGGACTTGAAATCCCCATTATTGGAAACGGAGATGTGACTTCTCCTGAACTCGCAAAAAAGATGTTTGATGAAACCGGTGTTGACGGAGTTATGATAGGCAGAGGTGCAATCGGGAATCCCTGGATCTTTGAACAATCCAGACATTACCTGGAAACCGGAGAGCTATTACCGGAACCAACTTTAGAAGAAAAGCTCAATGTTTGCGCAGAACAACTACGTAAATCAGTAGTTCATCAGGGAGAAAAGTACGGTGTTGTGATCATGAAAAAACATTACGGTCAATATCTGAAAGGCATTTATAACGGAAAAAAACTCCGTATGGAACTCATGAAACACGACACGATGGATCCAATCCTCGAGATCCTTCTCAACTTTAAAGAAGAAGATACTTTTGCATTAGCTTGATAGTGTAATGTGCCACAAAAGCACGGAAACACTAGATTTTAATTCTCTTTCGTTCTTCAAATTTTTTAGTGGTAAAAGTTTTTCGAAACCATTTCGTAACCTTTTTATTTTCATCAAGTGTAATAATTGACAACTCTAATTAAATCAATTTCTTTCTTTAATGTTCAGAGCTATATTTTGTGCATTTCTTCTGATTTCCTGCACATCTTCATCACAAAATGATCCACTTGAAAAATTAAAAGAATATGAAGGGCTTTATGAAAATCAAGGTGAAACCACGCTTACTCTTCAGGCTTCCAAAATGGATACAACTTTATATGCTGTAATAGACTATGCAAAGTATCCGCTTTATTATGATTCTGTAGACTCATTTAGAAATAATCAGGGAGATGTAGTCACTTTCCAAAGAAATTCTCAAAACGAAGTCATTAGCTATTCTGTAGATGGAAACTCGTTTCAACTACTATCAAAAGATTTTGATGCTCTTGACATGGAACCAAGAGCTGATTTGAATAATGATGGAGACAGATATGTATATGAAACTCCAAAAAAAATAAATGACGGATTGAAAACAGGAAGTATCACCGAACTTGAAAATCCTGATTTGATTCTGGATATGGTTCGAAAAACTATTGAAGGAGATTTTCCGGATGTTCACAGCACATTGATCTATAAAAATGGTGCACTTGTTTTGGAAGAATATTTCTATGGATATGATATCACCGCTCCTCATCAGTTAAGATCTGCTACAAAAGTGTTGTATGGTACATTGCTTGGTATCGTAATCGACAAAGGACTTATCAAAAATGAAAATGAGCTTTTACTGCCTTTTTTCAATGATGAATATGAATCAGTAGAAAATCTTGATGAACGAAAAAGAAAAATAACGATCAAAGATTTCCTTACCTATCAGCATGGAATGGATTGTGAAAATAATAATCCAAGAAGTAAGGGTAATGAAATAGCTATGATGCAAAGTGATGATTGGGTTAAATACACCCTTGATTTACCAATGGTAAGTGAGCCCGGTAAAACTTCTTCATATTGCACAGGGATTGCATTAACTATCGGCAAACTCATTGAGATGGTTTCCGGTGAAGATTTAGAATCATTTGCGAAAGAAAACCTTTTCGATAAACTCGGTATTAAGAACTATCAGTGGCGATTTGCACCCGACTATTCAAGTCGGACAACATTTAGTCAAAAGTCCCTTACTCCAAGAGAAATGTTAAAATGGGCCCTTTTATATAAGAATAAAGGCATATGGAACGGAGAACAAATTATTTCATCTGATTGGGTAGACAAATCGTTCGCAACTTATGGAATCGGTGAATTCGGCTATCTATGGGAACACAAATATATAACGGTGGATGGTAAAAGATTTGATTCTTATATGGCTTCAGGCAATGGTGGACAGAAGATCAATATCTGGCCGGAATTGGATATGGTCACAGTATTTACCGGTGGAAATTACAACTCCTATATGTTGTATGGAGTAAGCACTCCCCCAAACAGAATGATACCCAATTATATTTTAAAGGCTACACTTTAACTTTCCGTAAGGGCGAATGGCCATTCGCCCTTACGGAACTTTTAGGGTGGTTAAGAAAAATTGGTCAGACCAATGGAAGGGTGCGAAACACCTAGCCTTTTCTTTTTTTGTGTCTTTGTGATTTAGTGGCTACTACTAAGCGAATCTTTTTTAAATTTACATCGTAGTCTCTCAAAGTCTATAAACAAGGAGACATCATGTTGGCAAGATTAGCACGTGTATTAAAATCATTTCTTGGAGCAGCAGGAGTTGCTGCTTCGCCCATAAAAGCTATTACCGGTATCGTAGTTAGCATTATCATCCCCTACTTACTTTATGCCTTCTTAGGCGGATTTGGAATTGCTTTAGCTATTTTCGGTATTGGTTGGGGAATCTGGTATTTCGTTAAGAATAAAGACCAGTAAAAAAAGTCAATCCTCCGTCAAATCCATGGTAAACACCGAATATTTACCGATACTAAAATCCGATCTTCCAACTGGAGCACTACTATAAAGCAGCAAGTTCCCATCAGGACTCCAGCTGGGAAATACATCAGCGGTATAGAAATGAGTCCGTGTGCGAGTATCCAATGGGCGGCGGTGGTAGGTGTTCAAGTCCACGATATACATCGAGTCTTTATCCACGGAGTTAAACCCTATGATTTCACGGGGGTAATTGCTTACCACGATCTTCTCACCGCTTGGATGGTAGCGCGCCCACAAGAATTGTTGCACATTAAATTTTACCGGCAAAGTGTCCTGAGCTCCGGTTTCTAAGTTCATCCGCACTAGTTCCGGACGAGGACCGCCGTAGAGCGCCGGCCCGGGTACCAGATCAGGATGGATAGGGTACAGCAACGTAGAACCATCGGGAGACAGATCAAAGCCATTGATAATTTCCTTAGAACCATCAGGATTGGAATGCGCTAAGAGCAATTCATCGGGTGGTCCGGTCTCGCTTAAGCGATAATAACCGGCTTCTAAGCCTTTATTTTCATTACCATAACTGTAATAGACTTTCAGTAGCGAGCCATCGGAAAGCTCTCGTATGCGAAGGGAAGAAATGTTGTAAGTGCTGTCACGGACTATGACCGATCCGGTATCAGCTTGTAGATCATACATCCGAAGTTGTCCCTCTGACCTAAATCCTTCTAAGCTAAATTGAATATTCGATTTTACAAAGAATACCACATTATTGATGGGATCCTTGGTAAAAAACGAAATGGGTCTTCCATCCCCACCTGAAGGATCGATCTCATAGAATTGCTCACTTGCTAAATATACTGCACTATCAAACAACTCTATATTTAATTGGCGTAACCGAACAAATGTGTATATAACACCCGGGTGCCATTCGCTTAAATAAAAATAACCTTGACCATAAGCAGGTGGCCCTTCATTGAAAGGATTATCACAGCAATTGCGTAGTTCGCGTATTTTTTCGTTTACAGGAAGTGGAAACTCAGGAAATTCCGGCTCATCTTTGGTTCCGGTTGTATCACAGGCGGTAGCAAATAAAAAAATGCTGTAAAAAGTAATATAACGAAAGGAGTTTTTCATGAGAAGGAGTTATTACTTAAATAAAATAGACATAAGTAATTTATTTCTCCATTATGTTGGGCGGTTGTTGGGTGCGACAGGGTGCTTAACAGCAATAATGCCAAGCTGCTTGTTATTAATAGTAGCATATTCTTCATGGAATCTCCGTAGTAATTAATAGTATATATTTGATAATTCTTCCCCTGAAACACCCGTATGTATTATTTTTCTTGCTCCGTCAAGTCTAGGGTAAATACCGAATACCTGCCTAAGGAAAAATCCGATGGGAACACTTTGGCGCTGCCGTAAATGAGCAAGTTCCCATCAGGACTCCAGCTGGGGAACACATCGGCGGTGTAATATAATCTCCACGTTCGTGTGTCCAGCGGGCGGCGGCGGTAGGTGTTTAAATCCACGATGTACATCGAATCGATATCCACGGAGGTAAACCCTAAGATGTTACGGGGGTAATTGCTGACGACAATTTGTTCTCCACCCGGATGGTAGCGTGCCCACAGAAACTGCTGCACATTAAATTGGACTGGCAGGGTTTCCCGGGTACCGGTTTCCAGGTGTAACGTGGCCAGTTCAGGGCGCGGTCCTCCGTAGGCGGCCGGGCCGGGCACCAGATCAGGATGAATGGGATACAATAAGGTGGAACCATCGGGAGATAAATCAAACCCGTTGATGGCTTCGCTCGGACCATCGGGATTGGAATGGGCTAGCAGCAATTCATCGGGCGGGCCGGTCTCGCTCAGGCGGTAGTAGCCGGGCTCTAATCCAGTGTCTTCATTGCCGTAGCTGTAATACACTTTCAGCAGCGAGCCGTCGGAAAGCTCTCTGATCCGAATCGAAGAAATGTTGTAGGTGCTGTCGCGGACCAGTGGAGGCAACTCTTTGGGAGTATGTGGCGTGCTTAGATCGAGTGCTCGTAATTCGCCAATGGATCGAGAGTATTCATTTGTAATAACTATATATAATAAATTTTCTTTGGGGCTTTTAGATAAAAAAGTAGCAGGCCGTGCACCGTCAGGGTCAATATCATAAAATTTTTCTCTCTCGGTATATACCGCCGTCCCATACAATGTTACATCCAGACGTCGAAGCTCAAGAATGGTAAAAATTTCTCCCGGCTGCCACTCGTTTAAAAAAAAAGAACCAATTCCGAACTCAGGAGGTCCTTCATTGAAAAGATTATCACAACAATTACGTAGTTCGCGTATTTTTTCGTTAACAGGAAGAGGGAATTGAGGATAGTCCGACCCTTCTTCAGCAACTGGGGAATCACACCCAGCGGTTAGAAAAAGGCTGCTAAAACATACAATAACCAGGAAGGCAGGTAATCTCATAGAGATAAGATGCTAATTATTATCTTCTTTTGGTAAAACTGAGTATAAAAATTTTAAATAGTTTCTTTGGTTTATTTTGAAAAACTTACTCTTTATGGAAATATTGCGGCCTTGATTACTTTAGTATGACAGTAGATGGAATTCAGATCAATAGTTAGTAATATATTCGTCCTGATGACAGATAGCTGGGTCAATTTGGTTTTGTTCAGAAAACAGTATTAAAATTCCTCCACAAAAAAAGCCACT
>CAJXQC010000003.1 GCA_913058495.1 uncultured Balneola sp.
AGATGTAGAGAGGTCTCGTGGGCTCGGAGATGTGTATAAGAGACAGACATTAAACAGCCCTTTGGCTCCTGCATTTCTGGCCAGATCATATTCAAAATCGTAACCACCCATTTCTTCTTTTGATCGGCGATATGCTAATATCACATTATTAGCACCCATTCTGGCTGATTCTGATGCGGCATCCATAGCTGTATTCCCGCCGCCAATTACGATCACGGAATCCGGGACCCTGACTTTGTGCTCAGTCATGCGGAGTTCTTCAACAAACTCTACTGCTCCGATCACATTTTCTTTATCCACTCCGGGGAGATCAAGATCAGCAGTTGGACCAAGACCAACTCCGATAAAAATGGCATCGTAATCCTTTTCAAGATCGTTTAATTGCTCTTTTGTAGTAATGGCTTTGCCATAATGGATACTGAATCCAAGCTGATCTTGCAGATATTCAACTTCATCAAGAACTTCTTTGTTGGTGATCTTATAAGGAGCCGTTCCGTGTACAGCAAGCCCGGAAGGCTTGTTTTTAGCTTCAAAAATATCCACAGAAAAACCCAAAGTTCGAAGTTCACATGCACATGAAATTCCTGCAGGTCCGGCCCCAATTACGGTTACTTTCTTGCCATTATCTTTGCCGGGTTTGAATATTTCTTTTTTTGATTTTATAACTTGATCAGTGGCAAAGTTCTGCAATCGTCCGATATCAATGGGTTTAACATCCTGATGGTTATAGACACAAGCTCCCTCGCACAGCACTCCGGTAGGGCAGACTTTTCCGCAGGTATTGCCAAACCAGTTTTTATCGAAGATCGTTTTTGCAGCACCTTCAGCGTTTCCTGTTTGAATTTGTTTTATAAATAATGGAATGTCAATTCCGGTTGGGCAAGCAGTGACACATGGAGCATCATAACAAAACAAACAGCGCGAACTTTCATAGAACGCTTCTGTCTTGTTCATCAGCGGTTTTTTCTGAGCAAAGTTTTTACGAAAGTCTTCGCTGGATTCCGGTCTTTTGTATTCTGCCATAAATAAATCCTGTTGATCACTGATTAATTTGAATTGAATGAACTGGTTAATTAGAGTTCAGTGAGTTTATCATATGTTTCAGGTCTACGATCTCTGAAGAACTGCCAGGTTGATCTCACTTCATCGATCATATCCAGATCAAATTCAGCTACTAATAATTCATCTTTGTCTTCTGAAGCTTCAGCGAAAATTTGTCCCCGCGGATCCACAAAATATGAGGTTCCGTAAAAACGACCGAGATCCCAGGGCTTTTCTTCACCCACTCGATTGATACATCCCATGAAATAACCATTGGCTGCCGCATGAGCAGGTTGTTCCAGTTTCCAGAGATACTGAGATAATCCTTCTACAGTGGCAGATGGATTATAAACGATCTCAGCTCCGTTCAGACCAAGAATTCTGGCTCCGTCAGGGAAGTGGCGATCATAACAAATATACACACCAACCTTAGCATACTTGGTCTGGAAAACGGGATAACCGAGATTGCCGGGCTTAAAGAAAAATTTCTCCCAAAATCCGGTAGTGTGAGGAATATGATTTTTGCGATACTTACCGAGATAAGTTCCATCAGCATCAATAACAGCTGCGGTGTTATAAAAAACCCCGGCTTGTTCCTTTTCATATACAGGGACAATAATCACCATTTGGTACTTCTTAGCATATTCCTGCATCATCTCAGTTGTTGGACCGGGAACAGTTTCTGCTGATGCGTACCATTCTTTATCCTGTCCCGGGCAGAAATAAGGCGTATTAAAAATTTCCTGCAAACAAAGAATCTGAACACCTTGCTTTCCGGCTTCTTCTATATATGGAATATGCTTATCGGTCATGGCTTTCATGATCTCTTTGATGCTTCCTTCTCCTTCGGTCATAGGAAGACTCATTTGAATAAGACCTGATTTAACTTTTCTTGGCATAATGTTTCTTTATTTGTTTTCAGTTTAATTGGCAGATCGGGTAAAAACTATCTGCTGAAATTTTTAGATCACGTAGGATGTTTTTCCGCGCTTCACGAATTGTCCGCTACCGGGTTCTAAATGACATTCTTCATTTTCGATGGCGATTTGTCCACGGAGCAATACCGTCTCTGTTTTTCCGGTTACTTCCCAACCTTCATAGCTCGAATAATCTACATTCATGTGATGGGTGTCTTTTGAAATAACATGTTCTTTTTCAGGATCAAAGATCACGATATCTGCATCAGTTCCAACAGCAAGTGTACCTTTCTTTGGATACATTCCGAAAATTTTAGCCGGATTGGTGGCAGTTACTTCAACAAATTTATTGAGTGAGATTTTTCCTTTCTTAACTCCTTCCGAAAAGATCAATTCCATCCGATGTTCAATAGCGGGATGTCCATTCGGAATCTTTGAAAAATCATCTTTCCCCATTTTCTTCTGTTCCCAGGTAAAAGGGCAGTGGTCTGTTCCGATCACATTCACCAATCCCTGCTGCAAACCCGACCAAAGTGCTACCTGATCTTTTTTCTCCCGAATAGGAGGACTCATTACCCATTTTGCTCCCTCAAAATCATCTTCATAAACAGAAGCATCGACCAGTAAATACTGAGGACAGGTTTCCACAAATATGCGTTGATTTCTAAGTCCCGCTCGTTGAACGGCATTGAGCGCGCCTTCGCAAGTCATGTGAACAATATACCCGGTACATCCTGTGTAATGAAGCATATCAGTAAAACGAGCGCTCGCTTCGGATTCAGTAACTTCAGGCTGTGAAAGATAATGGTAGAGAGGAGCGGTCTTTCCTTCCGAAAGATGTTTGGCAATCAGAGAATCAATTACGTCGCCGTTGGTGGCGTGTACTGTAACCAATCCACCATGCTTCTTAACAACTTTCATGAGTTGGATCATTTGTCCGTCATCGATCATTAAGGCTCCTTTGTAAGCCATAAATGTTTTGAAAGATGTAATTCCTTCTTCTTCGATGAACTCCACAATTTCTTTGGCTACATCATCATTGAAATCGGTAACTGCCATATGATAGGAGTAATCACCAATGGCTTTGCCTTCTGATTTTTTTTGCCAGGTTTTTAAAGCGTTTCTGAGGGTGTCGCCCTGCGTTTGGAGGATGAAATCAATGACAGTGGTAGTTCCGCCAAAAAGAGCTGCACGTGTTCCGGTTTCATAATCATCGCTGGAGTAGGTGCCCATAAAAGGCATATCCAGATGAACATGAGGATCAATACCGCCCGGTAATACTAATTTGTTGGATGCATCAATGATTTTATCAGCTTTAAAGTCCAGATTTGCTCCGATAGCTGAGATCTTTCCATTTTCTACATAAAGATCAGCGATGTAATCTTCTGATGCAGTGACAATTCTACCATTTTTAATAAGTACTGATGACATAATACAATTATACTAAGTGAGAATTTCTTCGGTTTCTGTCCCGGTTTGATGATCCCTCATTAAATAGTAATAGAGAATAAACGCTACCCCGAAACCTGTAAACCATGATAAACTATATAAATAACTCAGGGATGGAATCCAAAACCCGATAAGGGCTGTAAGTACACCCGCAGCTAAAGCAAACATTGCTGCTTTATTAAAACCTGATCCGCCATACGAGTATTTACCTTCAGGTTTATAAAGTTCATAAAGAGCCAGAGTCTTTTTGCGAATCAGATAATAATCACAAAGAAGTACTCCTAAAACGGGTCCCAGTAATCCGCTTACAAATACAAGAATAGCTCCGATATCATCGGCAAGCCACCATGGACATGTAATAATTCCAACAACTCCGGCGATAATTCCACCGGTTCTGAAGTTTAATTTTTGTGGAATTACATTGGCAATTGCATTTGCAGGCGCTATTATATTCGCGGCGATATTGGTACTTAATGTGGCAATTATCAAAGCGATCTGAGCAAAAATAACTATTCTGGGATGTTCAAATTGAGCGACTAAAGAAACAGGATCCCATGGCGTATCTTCCACGATCATAACATCTTTGAAGGAAATGATAGCAGCACAGGTCACAAAAATGGCTACGAATGAATAGAAAGTCATGGTGGTAGGTAATCCTAAAAACTGACCTTTAATTTGGTCGGTCTGGTTTTTTGAGAGACGCGTAATATCAGCGATACTGATTGCCATTGTAGCCCAAAATCCAACCATAGCTGTAAACCAGATCAGGTATGTCCAGATCGTTGGTTGTGAATTTGAAGCAGAATCTTCAGCAAAAACAGATATTGTACTGGAATAAACTCCGTCTGCATTTTTAAACTGAACCAAAACAGGTTCTCCACCGGAGGCATAGCTTTTAGAAAATGGAATTGAAATCTTTGATGAGATCGAAGTGATGGGTTGCCAGCCAAGGTCGTCATATCCTGAAGTTGTTGGAATCTTGACAGAAACTTCGGAAGCTTTTGCATTTCCATCCAGATCAGCAACTACATTTAAATTTAAAAGATATTCTGAAGAGTTGGATTCTGAGACCTGTAACGAAGCTGTAGTTTTTTGAAGCTGAGCTCCCTGATCCAGAACAGCAGAAAAACTGCCTGCATTATTATATCCCCAGCCAATCAGGATCAGACCGATCAGAATGAGAATCGGTGCTGAGTAATTTTCCAGCCATTTTATGGACTCTGTTCCTTTCCAGATAAAATAAATGTTGATACACCAAAACAGCCCAAAACATATGAATTTCCCAAGATCCAATTCCAGAGAGCCAGACTGTCCCGAAATAATATTCCATATAGAATAAAAAGCTAAACCACCGATCCAGGTTTGAATTCCGAACCAACCACAGGCAATAATACCACGAACCAGAGAAGCGATATGAACACCGTAGATTCCAAATCCGGCTCTTCCGAAAACAGGAAATGGAATTCCGTATTTCACTCCGGCATGTCCACTGAGAACCATAGGAATCGTAATCACTAAATTTGCAATCGCGATAATAATGAGTGAAGCCTGCCAACTCAATCCGGATAAAATCATGTTGGAAGCCAGCAAGTAAGTAGGAATACATACCGCCATACCAACCCAGATCGCTGTCATATTCCACATCGACCAGGTTCGGTCTTCATGCGGAAGTGGAACCATATCTTCACCACTTAATGGAGAAGATTCTAATTCTGCAGGTAGTTTAAGGTTTTCATTCATCCGATAAAGTTTAGTTACGATTAGTCACAGTATTCATCCGCAATAGAAATTGCTTGTGAGATGATGTCGAGCCCTTCATTAATTTGTTCTTTAGTTATACAAAGCGGGGGAGCGGTGAAGATCCAGTTCCAGCGCACAAAAGTGAACATACCTGCTTCTCGGATCTTTGAAGCCATACGATTTGTGGCTTCCATTTCAGATGGTTTTGCATTCCAGGGCGTAACGGGTTCTTTAGTGTCACGGTTTTTAACCAATTCAATGCAACCAAGTAATCCGGTGTTGCGATAATCGCCAATAGAAGGATGTTTTTCCTTGAGTTTTTCAACTTTCTGTTCCATGTAAACGCCCATGTTAGCGGCATTGGCAACCATCTTTTCTTCCTGAATGATTTTTATGTTTTCCAAAGCTGCTGCACAGGAAACAGCATGAGCAGAGTAAGTGAGTCCAATTACCAAAGGGTTATCATCAAAATGTTTAGAAATAGTATCGGTCAAAATTACAGCTCCAAGTGGCAAATATCCCGATGTTAATCCCTTTGCTGTACAAATTATATCAGGTGTAACACCGGAATGGTCGACTCCAAACATTTTCCCGGTTCTTCCAAAACCGCTCATGGTTTCATCGTCAATGAGCAGAATACCATATCTGTCTGCTATTTCACGAAGAAGTTTCCAGTAGTTAGATGGGTATTTAATACAACCCGAAGATCCTGATTCACCTTCAATTAAAATTGCAGCAATGCTATCAGGATTTTCATACTTAATAATATTCTCGATGTTTTTTGCAGCCATTTCTCCACATTCTTCCATCGATGAGGTGTTCCAGGGACAACGATAGAAGTAAGGATTTTCGACATGAACAAATCCCGGAGCAATTTGATCATCTACCGGAAATTTTCTTGGATCTCCTCCTGCTGAAATTGCTCCATATGTTGCTCCATGATACGAGCGATAATGAGAGATAATTTTGTGTCTGCCGGTGTACATTCTGGCAACTTTAATAGAATTTTCTACAGCTTCAGCCCCACCTAAAGTGAAAAACGTTTTTTTTAGGTTTCCGGGAGTTATTTCAGCAATTTTTTTGCCCAGTTTACCTCGCACTTCTGTTGCCATTCCAGGATATACGTAGCTTAGTTCCTGCATTTGTCTGGAAACGGCCTCTGTAATACGTTGATCTCCATGACCAATATTTACATTCATCAGTTGAGATGAAAAATCGAGGTATTTCTTACCATCACGATCATAGAAATATACTCCATTAGCACTTTTGGCATTCACAGGATTTAAACCTCCCTGCTTAGCCCAAGAAAAAAGAGTGTATTCCAGATTATCATTTAGAATTTGCTTGTCAGATGATTGTGAAGACATTTAAAAAAGGTTTCGGGTTTCGGATTACGAGTTTTGGTTTGTAGGCATATATTAGCTCAAAAGTTTGATGATTCAGTATTCATTATTTTTTTAGATTCTGTTGCTAATAGGTACTGCACCTAATTAATTGCCCTTTAATATGATTTCCTAAGTAATTGTTAGGAAGTGTGACTGCAACTTTTACACAAGCATGTGCAAATTCTTTAGTACGTTTTAAAAGTTGCTCCTTCATAATCAGGATTATTTTGTTATCTGAATCAAATAATCAATAGTAAAAATTCAATCATCAATTAATTCAACTCATCCAATTTGTACGGGCTTCGGCATTCCATTTAATCGATGTCTTTTTATTCTGAGTCCAAAACTCAATAGAACTTTTACCGGTAATATCACACACTCCAAATTTTGAGTCATTCCATCCGCCAAAAGGAAAGGGTTCTCGTGGTACAGGAACTCCAATATTAACTCCGATCATACCCGCACTGGCTCGTTCCATCACTTCTTTTGCTGCACCACCACTTTGAGTAAATACTGCAGCAGCATTTCCATATCCGGAGCTGTTTTCAATTGCAATAGCTTCATCCAGGTCTTTAGCTCTGATGATAGAAATAACCGGACCGAAAACTTCTTCTTTGGCAATGGCCATATCCGGAGTTACGTAGTCAACAACAGTTGCCCCAACATAAAAGCCACCTTCGCTACCTTTTACAGTTGCGTTTCTGCCATCAACGAGCACTTTTGCACCGGCGGCCTCAGCTTCTTCAATATATTTTTCTATTCGTTCTTTGGCTTCTTTGCTGATCACGGATCCAAGGTTATCGCCCGGAACTATTTTCTTAGCTTCATCCACCATTCGTGCAACAATATGATCTACTTTATCAACTCCAACCATTACAGCAGCTGCCATACAGCGTTGCCCGGCGCAACCAGACATTGAAGCGATTACATTCGAAGCCGTCATTTCTTCATTAGCATCCGGCAATACAATTAAATGATTCTTAGCACCTCCTAAAGCCACACATCTTTTAAGGGAAGAAGTTGCTCGTTTGTACACAATTTTTGCCACTTTAGTAGAACCCACAAACGAAACCGCTTTAATTTCAGGATGATCGCAGATGGCTTCTACAATTTCTTTACCACCATTTACAATATTGAAGACTCCATCAGGTAATCCGGCTTCTTTTAGCAATTCAGCAATTTTGACTGCACTTACCGGAACAACTTCGGATGGCTTCAGGATCATACAATTTCCAAGAACGATCGCATTTGGGACTGTCCAGTGCGGAACCATATTGGGAAAGTTAAAAGGAGCGATGGAAGCAACCACACCCAAAGGTTTTCTGTCGATACGAACTTCTACTCCACGGCTTACTTCCTGAACTTCGTTAGTTATGATCTGCGGCATGGAGCAGGCAAATTCCGTTAGCTCAATACTTTTTTCAACTTCTGCTTTTGATTCTCCCCAAGTTTTCCCGTTTTCAGTATGACATATTTCTGTTAGCTCATCCATATGCTTTTCGAGCAATTCCCGATATTTATAGAAAACCTGGACTCGTTCTTTTAGTGTTCGGCCTGACCATTCGGGAAATGCATTTCTTGCAGCTTGCACGGCGTCATCCAGCTCTTTTGATGAAGAAAGAGGCACACTTGAAATTCGGGACCCATTAAGAGGACTTATTACATCAAGTCGGGGAGAGCCGTTTGAGACAAACTTTCCATTAATAAAATTATGAGTAGTTTCATCGATCTTAGTAGCCATAGCACTATGCAATTATGATATTTACATTAGGGAAAGCCATTAATTAACCAATAAATGAAAAGAAATAAAAAAACTATTTCTGAAATCAGATATGCACAGGGCGTAATTTTGTCGTAATCAACTGCTGTATAGCGATGCTTTGAAGAAATGAAGGAAAACAAAAAAGGGACGATTCACAAGAATCGTCCCTTTAAATTCAAACATTCAAAAATGGAGTTTAATTAACCATCCACTTTAGTTGGGTTTTTATTAACACCCGGAGTTCTGTTTAGAAACTCATCATATAATTCAGTATGTCTGCTTGTCATCGGGATTTTATATCCGTCGATGAAAACATCCAGAATTTTTGTAGAAGTCTGGAAAGGATCTCCGGTAGAAACAAAGATATTTGCTTTCTTACCTACTTCGATGGAACCAAGCTGATCGCCCACGCCCATGATCTCAGCAGCATTGATCGTAATGGCCTTTAGCGCTTCTTCCTTACCCATGCCATAAGTAGCTGCAAAACCAGCGTTGTATGGAAGGTTACGAGAATTCTCAGTATCCATTGTTCGCAGAGCAACTTTAATTCCTGCTTTCTGCATCAAGCCCGGATTTTTGTATGCCATATCGTAAGCATCAGAACCGCGGGTTGGTGTTGAAAGAACAGGTCCTGTAATAACAGGAAATCCGGCTTCAGCTATTTCATCTGCTACACGCCAGCCTTCAGCCACACCTGTAAGAACTACATTTTCGTAGCCGCGCTCTTCAATCCATTCCAACGCACTCAGAATATCTTTAGCGGAGTTTACTTCTATGTAAAGCAGCACTTCGCCGTTTACAACTTTGGCGAGAGCTTCCATCTCCGGATAATACCGGGCAGCATCAGATTCTTTGATCTTTGCATATAGTTCTGCTTTATCAAAAGCATCATTGATTGTTTCCTGAGCTTTTTCACGAGCTTTCTCGATCTGTTCAGGAGTTCTTCGTCTCCAACCGCGTTGTGCGGAAGAAGGAAAGTTCATAACCACGCCTTTAGAACCTGCAAACATCTGATCCGGAGTGTAACCGAAAAGACTGATAGTTGCAGCTGTTCCCGGAAGCGGGCCACCTGCCGGCATAGTTAAGGCTGAAGTTACACCACTAACTCTTGTAACCGGAATAGCTACTGAATTTGGGTTAACAGCTGTTAAAGCCTGCATATTCGGTGTTATTTCACCAAATTCTCTGAAGTCATTAGCTTCGGATATACTGCCGATCTCTGATAGACCTAGGCGTGTTCCTGAATCGATCATTCCCGGATAGATCTCCTGTCCGGAATAATCAATAACCTGAGCATCGCCCGGAATGTTGATGTCAGCTCCAACAGCTTCAATAATACCATTGTTAATTATGATGGTACCATTTTCTATAACTCCGTTTGTTACGGTATAGATCTTAGCATTGGTCAATGCAAATTTTGAATTATCGGCTCGTACTATTCCCCCATCATTTTGCGCAACGGCAAATAATGGCAGCAGTACAAGTACACTTAATATGGATATAAATTTTTTCATTTGGTTCCTCACTTGTTATTAAAGAGGTCAGTGAAATTCACAACATTAGCATCTTCCATGCATCTGTCATGATCATTAGCGTAAAGGATTTGAACATCCTCAACTGTAGATTCAGGATCTATATAGATTCTCTGGTCAGCAACATCATTCTCGATATCAAAATATTTTACACCGTCTACAAAAGTCATTTGAGGTACAGCATAAATAGACAACGGATGGTTATCAAAAATAGCAATATCGGCATCCTTTCCTTTTTCCAGGGATCCAACACGATTATCAATACCGAGTTGTTTCGCCGGGTTAAGAGTGATCAAAGCTAAAGCTTGGTTATCGGAAAGGTCTCCGTATTTCTGGGTTTTAGCTGCCTCATGGAATAAATGCCTGATTAATTCTCCTGAATCAGAGTTGATTGAAGTAGTTACTCCGTTTTCAGTTAGAATTGCTGCGTTATAAGCTGTGGAATAGTAAACTTCCAATTTATAAGCCCACCAATCAGCGAATACAGAAGCAGAAGCTCCAAATTCAGCCAGTTCAGGAGCTACCTTATAAGCTTCGTTAGCATGTTGAAAAGTAAGTCTCTTGATTCCGAAATCAGAGAAAACTTTCATCAGCATATAGATCTCATCGGCACGGTAAGAATGGCAATGAACCAGAACTTCACCTTCCAGAATATCAACCATAGTTTCCATACGTAAGCTGTATTCAGGAGCTACTTTTCTTGAACTCTTGTTCGAACGATATGCATTCCAGGCATCACGATATTTGATGGCGTCATTGAATGTATTTCTAAGCATTGCTTCCACACCCATTCTGCTCTGAGGTTGAATACCTCTGGAACGTCCGCCTCTGGTCGGGTTTTCACCCAATGCAAACTTTATAGTTCTGGGAGCTCCTTCAAAGCGAAGATCTTCAGGATTTGTACTTCCCCAGCGTAGTTTTAAAGTTTCATTTTGTCCGCCTATCACATTTGCAGAACCATGCATTAAATGAATAGATGTAACTCCACCGGCAAGTGCTCTGTAAATAGAAACATCAAGCGGATCAACAACATCTTCCATACTTACTTCAGCAGTAACCTGGCTGGTACCTTCATTAATAGAAGTTCCTGCTATATGAGAGTGAGCGTCAATAATTCCAGGCATTACAAACTTCCCTGTTGCGTCAACTTCTTCAACGCCATTAGGAGTTTTTAGGTTTTTACCGATTCGGTCAATTTTACCATTGCGAACAAGAACATCAGTGTTCTCAAGCGTTCCGTCTGTAATAGTAATTACAGTTCCGTTCTTAATTAGTACATCTCCTTTTTTTGTTTGAGCCTGTAATGCAGAAACACACAGAAACAGAATAAAGAAGGAGGAAATTTTTATCATTTTGAATAATCTCATTTTAAGCCTCATCTTTTGTTGCTTGAATTGGGAAAGTAAAGTTAAAAGCTGCAACACTCGCTTCAGCATCGTAGTTTTTTCCATCTATAACACCTTCAACAACAATATCCACGGATTGACCACCTGCATCAATGGAGAAGTCAAATGTAAGTTCACTATTCAGAAAACTAATGTTTTGAAGATCTACATCAGGGGTTCCGTCATTGCTTGACATTACGCCGGTTAAAATTCCGGATTCATTCTTGAAGACCATTTTCCCTGTTTGAGTTCCTTGAGGTGTAGTAAATTCGTAACTCCATGAACCAATTACAGCTTCCATATTAGCAGGAGAGGCAGCACCATCTTCTGTTTTACGTGCGCCTGTTTTCAGATCATACTCGTATTTGTCACCATCAACAAAAACATATTTGATTTGTGATTCCTTATCAAAATAAGCGCCTTTGGAAACAATCAGATTTCCAATTTTTCCTTCATCAAGCGTTCCTGTTATGTCGCTAATTCCCAAAAGATCAGCTGCATTAGTAGTTAAAGCAGCAAGGGCTTCATCTTCACTCAATCCATTTTCAATTATGGTAAGCAGATTATCTTTCAATTGGTTCGAGCGTGAGTCAATAGAAGAAAAACCAAATTTGATTCCGGCTTTTTGAAGATCCGCATATTGAGAAACGTACTTTTTATAAAATTCCATTCGTCGTTCTTCGAGCTGTTTCACTTCATCAGATTTATCGTCCTCTTTACTGTTCTTAGGTTCTTTCGGAAGTTCCAGAGACATAAAAACTTTTGTGCCTGAACTTTTAATTTCATCAGCTAGATCCCAGCCTTCCTGAAGATTTCCAAGCACCAGATTAAATCGGAGTTCTTTCTGTAATCTCATTGCTCTTCTTGCTTCCAAAGAATTAGAAGCGTTATAAAAGATCGGTTGTTGTTTATCTATAACCGGATAGAAAGCTTCTGAAACTCTGTCTCTTGTAGGACGGGAAATTCCGGATGGGTTAGAAGCGTACAATTCAGAATGATTCTTAGAAAGCTCTGCATTCTTGTACAGATCTCTAAATTTCGCCATAATTCCCAAAGTATTACCCGGGTATGCTCCGGGAGCGCCAGAGAATTGTGAATAAAGAGAAGATCCTTCGGATAAGATCAACTTATCAGGATGGTCAGCATCCCGAAGAAGTATTAAAGCTCCTGAACCGGGAAGCATTCTTCCGTAGGGAACTGTATGAGAAACCGTAAAACCTACTTTACGCATAGCTTCAATACTGTTTTCATCTACCTTGATCTGTTCAATTACTTGATGCTCAGGTGTAATTCCTGCATAGCTGTTTGGTGGATCCGGAGTAAATAAATTATCAGGACGTTCCGGACTTTGAGGTCTGTCAGCACCCGTATTTGACATCCCGTCAATAAATCCTGGATAAATAAACATATCAGTGCCGTCAAGCACTTCTGCGTTACTTGGTATATTCACATTTTTGCCAATGGCAGTAATCAACCCGTCTGTAATTACAATGGTACCCTCTTCCATTACTTTTCCGGGAGACTGAACAATCGTAGCATTAGTTATCGCGTAAGTACGAGTTGCAGGAGATTCCCCGGTAGGATCGCTTTGAGCATGTGTATTGCTCATAAATCCGATCAACGGAAGAACGAATAACAGACGAAAAAAAGTTTTTCGTATTAGTTTCATTCTTGAATGTTAAGTTAGTTTAAGTTGGTTGGCGCTAATATATCTTATTGAAGCCGTACAAGCTAAATAATCACGAACCAATTAAGTAAAAATGTGTTTAACTGATAAGTGGAATTTTATTTACCACTAACAACTACTGCAAGTTTACCATCATGGTATGCGAGACGAGTGATGTCATCCAGTTGGTATTCGGACAGATCAGAAATTAACTGCCATTTCTTTTCAGTTTCTTTTGTAAGGTCGTAATAATAAAGTTCACTCCCTTTACCCATCACAATTGTGGTAGAATTTAACCAAACCATATCTTCAACTTCAGGAAGTGTATTGGCTAAGGTTTCAAAGGTCTTTGATTCGGGGTAATATGCTTTGATCAACCAATCTTCATTATTTTTGTTGATGAAACTTACAGCATCTTTTCCGGGGATTTTATGCAAGGACCTTCCCGGATTATCACCCAGCACTTTTTTTTCTCCGGTGCTTATGGTGTGTTGCTGAAAGGTGGAGGGTGTATCTGCATCGGCAAGTACAAAGCAGAAATAAATATCATTTGTATACCAGGCGTAATAACCTATAATAACTTCACTTTCAAGGATTACAGGTTCGGGTTGAGAATGAGTTGTTTTCCAGAATTGTTGTGTGCCTTCTTCTGATAAAATTATAAAGGAAACGCTAAATCTATCGGGAGTTTGTACTGGAGAATATTCACTCAATTCAGGGGTATTATTTAGATATGCCAACTCACCGCTTTCCAAACTATAGAGTGCTATATCTGTCTGTCCGTTACGGGCTGAGGACAAGAAGATTCCTGAACCATCAACTAAAAAAGAAGGTTGATTGTCGTACCCTTCATTATCGGAAATATTTTTCGGATTACTTAATTGATATCCTTCTTGTAGTTCAGTCAGATCAAATAAATAAACTTCAGTTGCTGGCTGTGCAAGAGCCTGGGAGGAAAGAATAAAATAAGCAAGAATCAGTAGTGAGTATATTTTCATGTTGTTATAGATATTATTATCGAAATGATTCACATAATAATAAAGCTGAGAGTTAAAAGGGTAATTATGGCTTGTAACGTAATTTATACATTGAACAAGTGGTGCTATAAAAAAGATAAGTATTATTAGTAACTTGTATATATGAAAATATATCTCCTCATATTTTTGTTAACTGTCTCGGCCATGCTGACGAATACCGCCTGCGATACCACCGGAACCAAAGATGAGCCGGAATACCTCGAATTCCCTCTTCCTGTAAATGAGAAGATCTCAAAGCTATACGATTGTTGCGATAAACCCGACAGGGTGGGCTACCGGAATTACCACTTTGCTGAATGGTATCCCGGAGAGGTGTACACAACTACTCAGATGCGAAAGTTGACCTTAGAACCCAGTATTTCTATTCCATTTGTCGTTGACGAAGAACTCATTGAAGGGGACGTAATGTATATGACCAAAAGCGAAGCAGAAAACAGGTTATATACTGTTCGAACAAAATTTTATAAAGAATCAGAGGGTTGGCTAAATATATATGATATAGAAGCTAAAACATTTACTACCATTCGCGACAGCAGCTACAACATTTCCTCCATTCGGATTCGAGAGCTTTCCGATGGTTCTTTGCTGAAAGTCTATTACAGCTACGGCAATGAAGACACCGGGTTAGAAGCCGGTTATTACCGCCTGAGCGAGACCGGTCCACCTGATGAGTTGCTGCTTGCGCATTCGAATCCCGATGGGCCCAAAGAAACCATTAATGGCTTTGATCTGTCTCCCGATGGTTCTACGCTGCTGTATCCGATTCAACCCGATTTAGTTCCGGGACCTGCAGCGTATGGAGGACCACGACCTGAGCTTGCAAAGTTGAACTTGAACACAGGACTCAGGGATACACTTCCGATACAATTTGATCTGCAACAATTCCTGTGGGCACGCTACCACCCAAGCGGAGAAAAGTTGGTGGTCAGTAACTATCCGCGGAACATCGTGGGAACTGCGAGAATATCGGTGGATTTAGATTCTATGTATGTTGTGGACTTAAATACTTTTCAGCGACGTCCTCTGGACACCCGCACCTGGGATCAGCACTACACAGCTGATATTTTTCCAAGCTGGAGCCCGGATGGCAACTATCTGATTTACAGCAGTGGGAAGGTGAATCCTAATAGTCCTTCTATAGGTACTTACTCCATTTATACCATGGATATGACGGAAGATTAACCAAAGCAACATTTAAAGAATGTGTTATTTATGTCTATTTTAATTAAGTGATTACAACCCTTATAGCATGAAAACTCCCATCTATATACTATTTTGTGCAAGCTTTTTTTTACTGGCTACCGCATGCGATACCACCGAGCCGGGGGAACCTGCTGAGCTTTTCCCTGCCCCTGTTAACGAAAAGATCAGTGAATTAAGATATTGTTGCGATGATCCATTCAATGAAGGACCTCCGGTATATGGAAGCGGTGACTATCATTTAGCCGAATGGAGTCCGGGGGAGATATACACAGTAATTCAATTGCGCAAACTAACTTTAGAACCCAGAACATCTGTGCCCTTTGTTACAGGAGAAGAGTACATAGGAAGCAATGCTATGTACATGACGAAAAGTCTTACTGAAAATAAATTATATACCGTACAAGTAGCAGTGTATGGTGAATCGGTAGGCCGGTTAGACACTTATGATTTAACCTCCAGGGAGTTTACCACCATCCGCGATAGCAGCTACAATATTTCCTCCATTCGTATACGAGAGCTTCAAGACGGTTCTCTACTCAAAGTCTACTACAGCTACGGCAATACAGACACCGGACTGGAAGCCGGCTATTACCGCCTGAGCGAGACCGGACCGCCTGATGAGTTGCTGCTTGCGCATTCGAATCCTGATGGGCCCAAAGAAACCATTAATGGTTTTGACCTGTCCCCGGACGGCTCCACGCTGTTGTATCCTGTCCATCACGCTTTCGTACGCGGAGATGTTTATGGCGGACCACCCCCAACGCTGGTGCGATTGAACCTGAGCACGGGACTCCGAGATACCCTTCCGGTAACCTTTAACCAACAACAGTTTTTGTGGGCACGCTACCACCCGAGTGGAGAGAAGTTGGTGGTGAGTAATTACCCGCGCAATATAGTTGGAATAGGTTATAGATCAGTGGATTTAGATTCGATGTACATTGTAGACTTAAATGACTACAGCCGCCGGGCATTGGACACACGTACTTGGGTACATTATTACTCAGCCGACATCTTCCCTGATTGGAGTCCTGATGGAAACTACCTGATTTATAGTAGTGGAGTAATATTTCAGTCAGATTTAGATATCGGTACTTATTCCATTTACACCATGGATATGACGGAAGATTAACCAAAGTAAAAAAGTGACAAAATCGCCAGAGAATTATTATAGTTTAGTGGGCTTCATTCGGGAAAAGGGGTAGCCATTACATCCGGTTTTGGGATTTGATCGATCTACCACATTAACTGCTTCAGCTGAATCTGGAGTAGCGGCGTTGTAAGCACTCAGGCAAAATCCCCATTCATAAGTAGCCATGTTTTCAAACTCTACCCAATCAATTCTGGAATACAGGTTTGGATCATATGAGTTTAAAGAATCATTTTGAGCTATAAAATACTGATCATCTAAATTCCATTTCAGGATATGGAAACGGGTACCCGGCTTCTGATAAAATACTTTTTCAGTTAATTCGTATTCAATATTGTAATCATCCTGAAAAGAACCGATCAGGTACTCAGGTACTTTTTGGGAGGTGGAGGTGCAACTGACGCATAGAGTTGCAGAAATAAACAAGAGAATAATATGCGAAGAAGTTTTCATAAACGAAGGTAAAGAAACTATACTTCATATTTTAATTCATTAATTTTTACGCAGAGTTAATAAGAGAATGGTATCTTTAAATCTGTTTTCAATACACATTAAATATTTATATGAAATTATTACGCTATTCATTTTCACTTCTGTTTCTAACTTTATTATTCACTTCATTAAGTCACGCTCAGTTCTTTGAGAATTTTGATGATGGAGAAAAAACCGGTTATTCAGGCGCTTCTGTCACTCTATCCACAGGGAACTGGTTTTTAGATGACGCACTTTTAGGAAGCTTAAGTAACGATAAATTTAATGGCTCTCAAAGTGTAAGAATGGATAGGAGAGACGGTAAAACCGGAAACATCTATATGCAGTTTGATAAGCCTAATGGTGCTGATGAAGTTTCTTTCCAACTGGCTCATTATGGCAATAACGCAGAAGATGCTGCACTTCAGGTTCAGTATTCAACAGATGGTGGCTCAAGCTGGACGAATGTCGGTGACGAAATAATAGCTCCTTCTGAGCTTACCGAGTATACTATTGCTGTAGAGGTTGAAGGAAATATCAGATTTAAGTTTGTTCAATCATCAGGAACAGACAGAATGAATATTGACGACATTCGCATAACTGATTATGTGGAAGCGGCAGCCGAAGCAACTATCAGTGTTTTAGTGGATAACGCTACAGCCAATAACTCAGATGTGATCTCTTTCGGGGCTACATTGGAAGGAAATCAATTGACAAAAACAATGGAAATCAAGAATACAGGAAATCCTGACCTTGTTATTTCTGATGTAACAGTGACGGGTGAAGGATTTTCATCATCAGTTCTTTCTGACAGTACTTTGGCGTTTAATGAAACTACAGAACTTACTCTGACTTTTGAACCAACAAGTGACGGCACATTTCAAGGAAATATTACAGTAAACAGTAATGCAGATAACGCTTCAAGCTTTTCACTTACATTGAATGGAGAAGGTTTTGTAGATGGAGATGTGATTTCTATAGTTAATGCAAGACAACTTCAACTGGGAACCAGAGTTACAGTTGCAGGCCGGGTTACTGTTGCAAATCAGTTTGGCGGTCCATTATATATGCAGGATGGCACAGCCGGAATCGCTGTTTTTTGGGAACCACTACATTTAGCAGCTGAAATTGGAGATTCTATTCAGGTTTCGGGACCGCTTACAGTATTCAAAGGAGGCGTGCCCGGCGCTGACGAAGATTTTTTATTACAGATCTCAGATACAGAGGAAGATGATAACATTGTATTTGAAGTATTTGATGTAGAGAAAAAAGAGGCAACTCCACGAATTGTAAATCTTGAGCAGCTTAATATGGAAGCTAACGAAGGTCAATTAGTGGTTGTTCAAAATGTAACTATTGATCATTCAGGTGCTTTTCAGGGAAATCAAAACTATGCTATTGCTGATGGAATAGGCACTGCAGAAATGAGAATAGATAACAATACAAATCTCGTTGATGCCATTGCTCCAACCGAGCCAGCAAATATAATTGGTGTAATTGGTCAGTTTGGCGGGACTTATCAACTGCTTCCAAGATTCACTGAAGATATGGGAGTTGAGGAAGTAAGTTATCCCGGAGATAATATCACTAAAGACCAGACATTAGACGTTGTAACATGGAATGTTGAGTGGTTTGGTGATGCTGGAAACGGACCTGAGGATGATGATCTTCAACTTAGAAATGTAATAACAGTGGTAGAAACCATTGATGCAGATATTTATGCACTGCAGGAAATTTCAAGTCCTAACAGGTTTAATGCACTTGTGGACAGCCTTGAAGGATATGGCGGTTTTCTCGCAGAATATTCCCAAACTCAGGAAACAGCATTTCTGTTTAAAAGAAGTAGTATTGATTCTCTTTCAGGAGTTACATTATCATCAAGTGATGGATTTACACAGTCTAATTGGGCTAATGGTCGGTATCCGTTAATGTTTAGATTTACGGCTGATATTAATGATGAACAACAGGAAGTTTATGCTTTTAACATTCATGCGAAAGCTTTTGGCGATCAAAGTTCATACAACCAACGTGTGGCAGCATCTGCAGAACTAAAAGAGTATTTGGATAGAAACAGAGCCAGTGATAATGTAATAATGATAGGGGATTACAACGATGAAATTGTGAATTCTACGTTCAATGACAATGTTTCTCCGTATAAGAATTTTGATGATGATCCTGAGTACACAATCGTAACTAAAAAGCTTGAAGAGAACGGGTTTGGGTCGCAGTCAAGCGGTTCTTTTATAGATCATATAACGTTTACTTCAGAACTTAGCGACGACTATTTTGAAGGCACAGAAAGAGTTGAAAATCCATTTTATGTCGGCAGTTACTTAAGTACTACTTCGGATCACTTTCCTATTTGGATGCGATTTAAGTTCGGTGTTCTTACAAGTAACGAAGATGAGATTATTGAAACCCCGACTACTGTTTCTTTAAAACAAAATTATCCCAATCCTTTTAACCCGAGTACAACAATTAGTTACACACTGGATTCTTCAACGAATGTAAATTTGAATGTGTATGATATCACAGGAAGAAAAGTAGCAACCTTAGTAAACGGCAGACAAACTGCAGGCGCTCAGGAAGTTAGATTTGATGCAAGCTCACTGGCATCCGGTGTGTATATTTACAGACTGGAAACAGTAACAGGAGCTAGTCTTACTAAGAAAATGGTTCTTATTAAGTAAGAGATCTGAAAAGTTATTCTATGGGGGCAGATCAAAAATCTGCCCCTTTTTTTATGCTAAACGGTTTTTTAGTTGCACAATAGAAAGAACGTGCATAAAAACAGCTGAAGGCATTAAAAATCCGGCGACAATTATATATGGATAGGTAGTGAACTCGATGGGCATAAGCGCAATGTCAGAGCCATAAATTTCAGGTAAATAAATGGACGAAGTAAAGAGGAAGATAATAGAAGCGATAACGATCAGTCCAAGATAGTTCCACCGGATTATGGCACGTTCGGATAAGAATTTAAACCTATATACAAGCAAACCAATTATTGGTGCAGTAAAGGCAAATACCAAATCATAATTATATCCTTCAATGGTTACATTGGTATGAAGTATTCCTTGAGCTACACTAAATACAAAAAGTGTTTCAATAAAAATTCTAAAGGATTGATAGTACACCAACCAGCTTGAAGGAATAGCCTGAATCCATTCTGAGTTTCTGTATTTATAGATAAATATTCCTGTAAAAATAAACACCGGCAGTATTAAGAACAGAACAAATCTTGGTGGAAAATCAAACGATTGAAGTATTCCGGTTTGAGATACCAAAAAAATATACAGATGCCAGAGCAGGAGGTATCCAACTAATTTGATCTTTTTCTTTTTTGCTTGTCCCGAATCCTGAGTTGTTTTATTGATGGCTCTAGAGCCTATTAGTGAAATAACGATCACCATCATTATTGATAAGCCAATGAAGGCAAGTTTTAAAGCCATTATTTATGATTTATTAGATTGTTGAGTAATGTACTTAGGGCTTCTTCACCGTCTTGGCCTATATAACTACGAATTTCATCCATCGCTTTTTGCCATTCAGGAATTACTTTTTCGATTAACTGTTTTCCTTCGTAAGTGATAGCAATTTTAGAAGCATCATTTTTTTTCAGATAACCTTGCTCCATCAAACGCCGAAGATTCCGGCTTAAAGTGGATTTCTCCAATTGGACGATTGTAGCAATTTGGTTCTGAATTAGTCCATCTTCATGCTTTGACAGAACAAACATTATACTGGTTTGACTGTCTGTAATACCAAAGGGGCTTAAGTATTTTCTAAAGATGTTCCCGGTAATACGATTCAAACGCATTACTTTACCGGATATACAAGTTGAAGGGTTAAAAGATTCTATATTTTTGAAGCTCATTCAAGAATATAAGAACTAGAGTTGTATATACAACTATCAATAAATTCCAGATTCTCTGATTTTTTCTAAAGATAGGACATGACGTTAGGGGAGAGTCAAGAAGAAAATAAAAAAAGCCCGATAAAATTAATTATCGGGCTTGAATATTTAACATGATCTGAGTTGCTATCTCTTCAGCGCGTCTTCAACTAAAGCATTTTGCTCAGCTTCATGTATTTTCTTTTGTCCGGCTGCAGGAGAAGCAGAAGCCTGACGTCCTGCATATGTAAGGGTTTGTCCTTTTTCAAGAAGCTCAACAAAACGAGGAGCCACAAATGACCATGCACCCATGTTCTTAGGCTCTTCCTGACACCAAACTATTTCTTTCACATTTTTGAAAGTTTTCAACTGTTCCGAAATATCATCATCAGGGAAAGGGTAGAATTGCTCAAGTCGAGCAATAGCTACATCTTTTATATCATTTTCCTGACGATATTTAAGCAGATCGTAATACACTTTTCCGGAGCAGATAACCAAACGCTCGGCATCAGTAACTTCTGTATCAGAAATAAATGGCTGGAATTTTCCTTCCGCAAGTTCCTGTGTATTTGAAGTTGCCATCGGGTGACGAAGCAAGCTTTTTGGTGTCATAAGGACAACCGGTTTTTTTGCTTCCTGGAAAGTTTGCTTTCTCAACATATGGTAATACTGAGCCGGGGTAGTCAGATTCATTACCTGCATGTTATCTTCGGCACAAAGCTGAAGAAAACGCTCCAATCTGGCTGATGAATGCTCCGGTCCCTGACCCTCATATCCATGAGGGAGATTTAAAACCAATGAAGTGGTTTGTCCCCATTTTGCTTCGCTGGATGAAAGAAACTGATCAATAATAATTTGAGCACCGTTCACAAAATCACCAAACTGAGCTTCCCATATAACAAGTGCATATTTTTCTTGTGCACTGTAACCGAATTCAAATCCCATTGCGGCATATTCACTCAATAAACTGTTATGAACATGGAAATATCCCTGATCATCCGACAGATTATTTAATGGCGTGAAAGTCTGGTTTGTTTCAGTTCCGTGTAATACAGAATGTCGGTGAGAGAAAGTTCCTCTTTCCACATCCTGACCGGTAATACGAATGGTTCTTCCGGATTTAAGAATGGAGCCAAATGAAAGTGCTTCAGCAAAACCCCAATCAATTTTCTTTTCATTCTTCTCAACAATATCTGCTCGTTTCGCTAATTGTTTCAGAAGCTTCGGGTTTGCATCAAAGTCTTTGGGAACAGTATTAATTTTAACTGCAATGTCTTTTAGCTCGTCCACAGAGTAAGTGGTGTCGGGAAACTTGGTACGGCTTTTCTGATCTGTTTCTGTGCGATCGAATATATCTTCTGTGATATCTACATTCGGTGATTTTTTTGCATCTTCAAAAGCTTCCAGAAGAAGTTTATCAAATTCATCAAAGATCTCCTGTGTCTCATCTTCTGTGAGCTCGCCGTTTTTCACTAAGAACTGAGTGTAAAGATCTCTTACCGGAGGCTGGTCGTTGATCTCTTTATACATGCCCGGTTGTGTAAATGCAGGTTCGTCACCTTCATTATGGCCATGCTTTCTATATCCGATCAAATCAATGATCACATCTTTTCCGAACTTCTGGCGGTAATCAACGGCCATTTGAATAGCATGAACTGCAGCTTCCGGCTTATCACCATTTACATGGAAGATCGGAGCTAAGATCATTTTTGCCAGATCAGAAGCATACTCAGTAGAACGTCCGTCTTTAGGAAGAGTAGTAAATCCAATTTGGTTGTTGATGATAATATGAACAGTTCCGCCCGTTTTATATCCTTCCAGTTGAGACATATTCAATGTTTCAGGAACAACACCTTGTCCTGCAAATGCTGCGTCGCCATGCATAAGAACCGGTAAGATCTTCTTCTCAGCGTCATCACCATCATAGTGATCCTGCATTGCTCTTACAGCACCTTCAACAACAGGGTCAACGGCTTCCAGATGACTTGGGTTTGGCATTAGTTCCAGCCGAACCTCTTTACCCTCTGCAGCTTTGTGAACGCCTTTTGTTCCAAGGTGATATTTAACATCGCCTGAACCCTGAATAGAATCCGGGTCCACACTGCCTTCAAATTCCGCGAATACTCTGTGGTACGGTTTGTTCAAGATGTTTACCAACATATTCAATCTGCCGCGGTGAGCCATTCCGAAAAATGCCTTTTCAATACCACTTTCAGCAGAGCGGTTAAGCATGAAGTGAATCATTGGGATTAACGTGTCGGCGCCTTCTAATGAAAAACGCTTGTGACCGATATATTTTTTATGAAGAAACTCTTCAAAAGCCATGGCCTGATTCAGCTTGTGCAGGATCTGCTTTTTATCATCTTTACTAAGATCAGCTTTATTGGCACTAGACTCCATCGTATTTCTTAACCAACGGCGCTCTTCCAGATCGAGCAAGTGCATATAATCCGCACCGATATTTCCGCAATAAGTATCACGCAGAAGTTTTACGATCTCGCGAAGAGGAGCTTTTTCTTTACCGCCGAATCCACCACAATAAAATTCACGATCCAGATCCCATAGCGAAAGTCCATAATATTCCAGATCCAGTTCCGGAACATATTTAGGGTCTTTACCGAGCGGATCAAGATCAGAAAGAACATGACCACGCATGCGGTACATATTGATCAATCTCCAAACACCGATAGCACGTCTGTCATATTCCAGAGAGTCAGATTTTCCACCAAACGGACCTGAATAAGTATCCGTTGAATAAGGAATCGGCTCGTAAGGAATTTCAAGATCGCTGAAAATTTCTTCATAAAAATTTTCCTGTCCTGTAAGCAGATCATTGATCTTTTTCAGGAAGGAACCGGATTCTGCTCCCTGAATTACGCGGTGATCGTACGTACAAGTCACCGTCATTACTTTACTGATTCCAAGTTGGTTCAGTATTTCTTTCGACATGGACTGATATTCAGCAGGATAGTCGATAGCACCGGTTGCAATAATTGCTCCCTGTCCCTGCATCAATCTTGGAACAGAAGAAACCGTGCCTATAGTCCCCGGATTTGTGATACTTATTGTTGTTCCCTGATAATCGTCAATTTGCAGTTTACCGTTTCTGGCTTTATTGATCAATTCAGCGTAGGCGTGTAAGAACTCCTTAAAGTTCATTTTATTTACGCCTTTTAGATTAGGAACTACAAGATTTCTGGTACCATCTTTATTAGGAAGATCGATCGCAATTCCAAGATTTACCTGATCAGGAACAACTTTAAAATGATTGTCACCATCAAAATGGTAAGCATTATTTACAGAAGGAAATTCATCCAGAGCTTTGATAATAGCCCATGCAATAAAATGAGTGAAAGATGCTTTCGGTTCATTGCGTTGAAGCAAATGCGTGTTGATGATGGTTCTGTCTTCGATCATCATTTTTACGGGAAGCACTCTCAATGATGTAGCCGTTGGAACCTCTAAACTGAGATCCATATTCTCAACGATCTTAGTAGCTACGCCTTTTATCTTTTCCAGCTCAGCATTTTTTGGAGCGCCTGAACTTGCCTCCGGTTTTTTGGGAGCCGGTTTTGCCTTTGGCTGAGGAGGAGTTTCAACCGCAGTAGCACTGCTTTCAGCTTTGGAGCCATTGGTTGACTTGCCATCATGCTCATCGAAAAAGTTTCGCCAATGCGCAGGTACTGAATTAGGGTTTTCTTTATACTGATCGTAAAGTTCTTCTACCAGAGCAGAGTTTGGACCGAAAACGGCTTCAAGAGATTTCAATGGGTGTTAACCTCGTGCGGATTTTGTATGCAACTAAATGAATCTGTTTGTTTATGCTGATAAATAATTTGTTCGATATCGAAGAAAATTTAAAAAGCGCTTAAAATTAAGGATTACAATCTTAAAAAACGATATTTCTTCTGTTGATTATCATCATAGGTAAACACAAAGATTTTTAAGGAATAGTTTCTCAACTAACCCTTTAATTCCCATCCTACAACTGCTATATTCAAAGCTTACATTTAATCTTTGAGAAAAACCTGTATGAAGGCTGAAAACGGCGCAGAAAAAATTAACTGGGACTTGAGTGATCTTTACAAATCTTCAGACGATCCTCAATTGGAAAAAGATAAAAAAGAGGTGTTGGCAGCTGCTGATACGTTTGCTGATAAATACAAAGGTAAAATAGATTCACTTTCAGCTGTTGAGTTTAAAGAATTACTTCAGGAATATGAAGCAATTCAGGATAAAGGAGGGAAGATCGGCTCTTTCGCTTATCTGCAATGGAGTACCAATACTTCTAATTCTGATTACGGAAAGTTAGTGCAAGAATCGAATGAGCTCTCTTCTGAACTCAATCAAAAGTTGGTTTTCTTTGATGTAGAATGGCTGAAAGTGGATAAGAAAAAAGCACAGACTTTGATCAATGATCCTCAACTTTCGTTCTATTCTCATTATCTGGATTCTTCAAGACGCTACAAAAAGCATGTTCTGGAAGAGCAACAGGAACAGATCATGTCTGCAAAATCAGTGACGGGCAGAAGTGCATGGGTTCGTTTCTTTGACGAAACATTAGGCGCGGCAGAATTTCATATTGACGGTGAATCGCTGACTGAGCAGGAAGCACTGAGTAAACTGCATGAAGGCGATCAAAAGATCAGAAAAAAAGCTCATGCTGCGCTTACAGAAACATTTAACGATCTGAGCAGAACACTGACTTTTATTTTTAACACTGTTCTGGCGGATAAATCCACCAACGATCGTTTCAGAAATTATAAAAGCTGGGTTTCATCCAGAAATCTTGCCAACGAAACCGATGATGAGACAGTAGAAGCTTTAGTTGAAGCAGTTACATCAAATTACGATCTGGTTCAAAGATACTACAAGTTAAAAACCGACTTGCTTGGTTTGGATGAAATGAAGGATTACGACCGGTATGCACCTATCATCCAAAATGAAGAAACGATTTCGTGGGATGAAGCCAAAGAAATGGTGTTGGACGCTTACACAAAATTTCATCCTGAAATGGGGGAGATCACCAAAAAGTTCTTTGAAAAAAATTGGATCGATGCAGCTATAAAGCCGGGTAAAAGAGGAGGAGCATATTCCGCAAGTACAGTTCCTTCTGTTCACCCATATGTATTTATGAATTTTGACGGTAAGATCAGAGATGTACAAACATTGGCTCATGAATTGGGTCATGGAGTTCATCAATATCTATCCAGACAACAAGGTCCGTTGCAGGCCGGAACGCCACTTACTACTGCGGAAACGGCGTCTGTTTTTGGTGAGATGTTGGTTTTTCAAAAATTGTTGAAGGAGATCAAAGATCCCAAAGAAAAGCTGGCATTAATCACCGGAAAAATTGACGATACCATTGCAACGGTATTTCGTCAGATCTCTATGAACAGATTTGAAGATGCGATTCACACTGCAAGAAGAGAAGAAGGCGAATTAACTACCGAGCGTTTTTCAGAATTGTGGATGGAGCAACAAGAGAAATTATACGGTGATTCGGTTACATTAACAGATGAATACGGAATCTGGTGGAGCTACATTCCTCACTTTTTACACACTCCGGGTTATGTGTATGCGTATGCATTCGGTGAATTATTGGTGATGGCTTTGTATCAGGAGTTTAGGGAGCGTCCTGATGGCTTTGCAGATAAATACATGGAACTGTTAAGCGCAGGTGGATCAGAATGGCCACATGAACTAGTAGCAAAAATGGGATTAGATATCACTGATCCGAATTTTTGGAACAAAGGGTTGAAGTCGCTTGAGATGATGATCGAAGAAGCAGAAGAGTTGAATGAGCAAATCTCAAAAAACAATTAAGACGAATAAAATGACCCTCTCCTTTGTTTCCTCTCCGTGGAGAGGAAGACTTTTTAAATAGGTCATATTTATAACAAAGAGCTTCCCCTCCACCGGAGGGGATTGAGGGGTGGGTTAATACTAACTATTATGATTTGTATATTGTATTTTAAAATCAATTTCTACAGAATTTAGATGGCATTAGACAGGCAGGATAAAGCACTACGGGAATTTAAACAGATCATGGAAGATCTGGTACACTTGTTGAGAACTTCAACCAGAGTGCAACTTACGTACATGTGCTGGGTAAATCATTCCAGACAACAATTTGTGTGGGAAACAAACAGCACAGTTTTGCCAAATGTGATGTTTCAGGATCGTGTGAATTTTGATCATCATTTTCTAAACGACTATAAAGAGATCGAAGAAATTACGGTCCTTAAAGTAGGCGAGGATATTGCCAAAGGTAAGTTGATGCATTATTTCGACTTTGTACAGGCGAAAACCATGGTGTTGGTACCATTCAGGAATAAAGGAGAAACAGTAGCAATTACAGTTCTTGAAAGCGATCTGGATATTGAAGTAGAGCGGATCAAAGATCAGATACTTTCATATAACAATGCTCTTGTAAATGTTTTGGACACCTATCTGGAAGTGGTAGATCTGCATGAACAACAGAAAGAATGGGAAGTGTATGAAAAATCTCTTTCGAAGTTCAATCCCCGTCAGCATAAAGTAGAAATTTTGAAAACCATGCTGAATGAAATGCAAAGTTGTATTCCCAAGGGAAATGTTTCACTGCTTTGTCATGGAATGGATACCTGGAATGTTGTTTTGAATTCAGAAAAGTCAGCTAAACCGGGTAAAATTGGACTCAAAGTTGAGGACAAAAGTGTTGCTTACGACGCACTGGAAAAAGGAGAGCCGGTATTTTCGATGCACTTCAACAATAACCCCAAGCGAATTTCCAGCGGAGAAGGAATTACAGAAGGGGCTAGTTATGCCATTCCGATCGTAATACATGATCGCAGACAAGCCGTGGTAGTTGTAAGTGATGAAGATCCGCTATCATTTAAAGATTCCACCAAACATAAACTTTCAAATTTAGTTCGTGTTGCAAGCTTAACCATTCAGGCTACGTTGAATAAAGCGTCAATGACCACTGATCTTCTGACTCATAGTTTTGATGCATATATGCCGGAATTATGGGAAGCAACGGTAGATACAGAATTAAAGAGAACAGACAGTGATTCCAGAACCAAAACATGGTTTGGATTGATTTCTCCGGATGATATTTCAGCTTTACGAACTAAATTTCGACTTGAAGAGCTTCAGAAAATTCAGGAAGACTTTGTTCGGTTTCTGAATCCGAGTGTATATGGTTTTCCGGGGTTCATTGGCTTCAACTCGGATTACGTGTACAGCTTCATCATTCAAAGTGATAAAGAAGATGCTGTTGAGGCATGGATTGAAAAATTTAAAACCCGACTTGCACACGGCCTCAGATTATCGAACGGACACACCATAAATATCAGGTTTAAAATTGGATTAACTCAGCTGAGTGAGGATTGCACAAACTCTTATCAGGTTCTTACAAAAGCGAAAAAAGCACATGCAGAAGCTGTAAATGATTCTGAAGTGGTGGCAGTTGTAGCTTGATGGGAAATTTTTATCTCATAATAGTTGATGGATTAGGTGTCGGTACTCAGGAAGATGCTCATCTTTACGGCGACGAAGGGATGAACACGCTTGGTAATGTGAGTGAAGAAACTCAATGTAAACTTCCGAATCTGGGCAAGATGGGAATTGGAAATATTATTCCATTGTCCTCAGTTCCTGAAGAAGATAATCCCACCGCAGCTTTTGGAAAAATGAGGGAAGTTTCAGCAGGCAAAGATTCCACAACAGGACATTGGGAAATAGCAGGTATTCATCTCGAAAAACCATTTCCAACGTACCCAAATGGATTTCCTGAAGATGTGATCGAGAAATTTTGTAAAGGAATTGGAATCGAAAAAGCACTGTGTAATCTACCTTATTCAGGTACAGATGTAATTCGGGATTATGGCGAAGAACATATTAAAACCGGTTATCCAATTGTATACACTTCAGCAGATAGTGTATTTCAGGTTGCTTGTCATGAAGATGTCGCCTCAGTTGAAATGCTTTATCAATGGTGTGAATTTGCCAGAAAAGAAATCTGTGTTGGAGAACATGAAGTTGGCAGAGTTATAGCAAGACCGTTTACCGGAACGTACCCGTACGATCGAATTTCTGATCAGCGAAAAGACTATTCAGCAATTCCTCCTGAGAATAATATTAACGAAGTGCTACAGGCTAATGGAATCAAAACCTACTCCATTGGTAAAGTAATAGATCTTTTTGCCGGGAAAGGGTTTTCACAATACCGTAAAACCAAAAATAATGCAGAAGGAATTTCTCAGCTTCTATCCGCAATGAGTGCTGTAGAGAACAGTTTCGTTTTTGTAAACTTGATTGATACTGATCAATTGTATGGTCACAGACTTGATCCTGAGGGTTTTGCTCAGAGTCTGGAAGAATTCGACAGAGCACTTCCGGCAATTCTTTCAAAGCTAAAGGAAGATGATGTCTTGGTAATTACAGGAGATCATGGAAACGATCCCTGTTCGAACTCCACGGATCATTCACGAGAGTTTGTACCATTGTTAGTATATCCGGGAAGTATCCGTCAGAAGGATAACCCGTCAGACAGATCTATGAATCTTGGAACTCGAGAAACTTTTGCGGACGTTGCTGTCTCTGCAGCTGATTTCTTTGAAGTAGAATCTATTTTTAAAGGCGATTCCTTTTTGAGAATAGTATGAAAACCTCCAAATTTTAAGTACTAAAGAACTTAAAAATTCGTATATTGGGTATTGCTTTCATCAGGAGCGTTGACTTTCGAAGCTTTGAAAAAAGGTTGCAACCATTCAGCTTATTTAATTTACGTCTCGCCCTTTGTAGCTTTAGTACTAATTTTCACCAAATATATTTACCGTGGCAAAAAGTTCCGGAATCTCAACTCGTGAGTCAGAATCCTTAGATCGTTATCTGCACGAGATTGGAAAAGAGAAACTTATTACGCCAGATGATGAAGTACGTCTGGCCAAAGAAATACAGAAAGGTAGCCAACGAGCGCTGGAAGATTTAACAAAAGCCAACCTTCGTTTTGTTGTTTCTGTAGCAAAGCAATATCAAAATCAGGGTTTATCTTTAGGTGATTTGATAAACGAAGGGAATCTTGGTTTGATCAAAGCTGCAAAGCGATTCGATGAAACCCGTGGATTTAAGTTTATTTCTTATGCAGTATGGTGGATTCGTCAGTCTATTCTTCAGGCACTTGCAGAACAATCAAGAATTGTTCGTTTACCACTAAACCGTGTAGGTGCATTAAACAAAATTGGTAAAGAGCTTTCAAAGCTTGAGCAAGAATACGAACGTATTCCTTCTGCTCATGAACTTGCTGAAAGTCTTGAAATGACGGTGGGTGAAGTTGCTGATACACTGAAAATATCAGGTCGTCACCTTTCAATGGATGCACCTTTTGCTCAAGGAGAGGATAACAGGCTACTTGATGTTCTTGAAAATGAGGAAATTCCGAATCCTGATTTCGAATTGATGGGCGAATCTCTGAAAGTGGAGATCGAAAGAGCGTTATCTAAACTAACAAAAAGAGAAGCAGAAGTTATCAGATTGTATTTTGGAATTGGTCGTGAGCATTCGCTAACCCTTGAAGAGATTGGAGAACGTTTCGATCTTACACGTGAGCGTGTTCGTCAGATCAAAGAAAAAGCATTAAGAAAACTTCGTCACCATAACAGAAGTGCTGCTCTTAGAGCTTATTTAGGATAACCAATCCTGACCGAATTAGAATTTCAAGCCTCACCAATTAATTTTGAGTGAGGCTTTTTTTTGCCTTATCAAGAATAAAATTAGCAATCACAAAATTCATTTTCAGATAGTCTTTTGTTTGCTGATTATCCGGATTTTGAAATAGTTTATGTACAGGGCCTTGTTCTATGATTTTTCCATCACACAGAAATACAAGCTGGTCAGCTATTCTTTCAGCTTGTTGAATGTTATGAGTTACAAACACAATGGTATAGTGCTCTTTTAATTTCAGGATGGTTTCTTCAATAAATCGAGTTGAAACCGGATCTAACGAAGAAGTAGGCTCATCCAGTAAAATTATTTCAGGTTTAATGGCTAGTGCTCTGGCTATACATAAACGTTGCTGTTGCCCAATAGATAGAGAACTTGCTTCATCGTTCAGGCGGTGCGAGACCTCTTTCCATAAAGAAACTGCTTTGAGTTGGTCTTCTACAATTTTCAGCTTTTCAATACTGTTTAGTTTCCTCTGATGCTGAACTCCAAACAGAACGTTTTCTGAAATTGATCGGGGAAAAACACAGGGCTTTTGAAATACCATTCCGATCTTGCTTCTCAATAATGCTGTATCTTTATCATTAGAATAGATCTCTATGTCATTATATTGTAAAGATCCCTGAATGTTAATCCCATTAACATCGTCGTTAATACGATTAAAACTTCTAATTAAGGTTGACTTCCCACTTCCGGATGGACCAATGATACAAGTGATTTCATTTTCAGGTATTGAAAGGTCAATGTCACTGAGAATGTGAGATTGATCTATCCATACATTTAGCCCTGAAGCTTTAAGTACTGATTTTGGTTCAGCGTCGTTTCTTGAACGAACTACTTGCAGAGAGTTATTGCTTTTCATGATAAGGAAAATTTGTTTTTACGAACTCTTATAAAAAGTGCGGATATACTAAATAACATGACCAGAATTATAAGAATGAAACTTGAACCCCAGGCATTCTGAAGAGCCACAGGATCTGTTGCTTGTTGAGCTAATGCTAAAATATGAGTTGGTAGTGTTGAAACCGGCTCACGAAGACCTGTTGGTAACTCAACTCCTGAAAAAGCAGTTGCAATAAACATAATAGGTGCGGTTTCTCCTATTGCTCTGGCTAATCCGATCAAAAGCCCGGTTACAGCTCCCGAAAATCCCTGAGGAAGTAAAACCTTAGTAATCGTCTGCCATTTATCAAGCCCCAAAGCCAACGCACTTTCACGGTAAATTGTAGGAATATTATTGATGGATTGAAAAGTTGATAAGATGATGGTTGGCAACATCATTATTGCAAGAATCACAGAGCCAACGAACCAGGAAATTCCAAATCCAAAAATATTTACAAATAGTATTAGCCCGAAAATGCCAAATACAACAGAAGGAATACCATTAAGACCAAATATCAAAATATCACTGAAGTTCTGACCTCTCGAGCTTTTCAAATATTCGCTTTTATAAATGGCGGCACCAATTGAGATCGGTAAACTCAGGCAAGCAGCTACAAAAACGATCAGGACACTTCCCAAAAGTTGATATAAAACTCCTCCCTCAGATCCAAAATTAGAAGCTTTCGTAGTTATAAATTCAAAACTAATAGCAGGAACTCCATTCCAAAATATTACTCCAAAGAGAAATATAAGTACTATAAAACAAAGAGTTACAGAGAGCTGAGTAATCCGTGTAAACAATATATTTTTTGAAGCTCTATTCATATAGTCGTTGCCCCTTTTTGGAATAATATTGAGCAGTGACTGTAAATAGTAATACAATGGAAAGAAGAATAAAGCTCATAAAGATCATGGCACTAAAATGTACGGAACCAAAAGCTGTCTCAGCTATTTCACGACCAAGCTTAGAAGTAATAGTTTGACCGGGTGTAAGAAAGTTAAAGAATGGAGAAGCTATTTTGTCTATACTTCCTATGACTAACATTACAGCCATAGTTTCTCCTAACGCTCTGCCCAATGCTAACAAAACAGCACCAATAATATTCGATTTCGCAATTGGCAAAAGAGTGCTGATAATGACCTCATATCGATATAATCCAAGTCCTTTTGATGCTTCTCTGTATTTGGATGGGATGCTCCTGAATGCATCATCTGAAAGCGTTATTATAGTTGGTAAGATCATGATCGAAAGCAAAATACCTGCAGTCAGTAAAGTTCGACCGGTTTGTAACTGAAAAAGATCTTGAATCCAGATACTAAAAAAAGCAATTCCTATGAGTCCATAAACGATGGAGGGGATGCCTACTAAAAGTTCTAGAAGAGATTTTACAGCATATCGATATTTTTGTGGCAGTATCTCAGCCGTAAAAACAGAAGCTGCAATCCCAAGTGGAGTTGCAAGGATGAGTGCTATGAAAGTGACAACGAATGTTCCATACACCATAGAAAGAATACCAAATTTTCCATGATATGGAGCCCATTCTAAACTCAGCAATGAAAACTTGCTAAACGTAATTGCTTCCCAACTATAAAAAAATAAAAGTACTAAAACTATAAATACTATAGCGGCGCTTAACAGAGCCGAGAATAAAACATAATTCTTCCCAAACCTACTGGTTAATGCGGACATAACCAGCCTCTTCTACTAATGTTTGACCTTGGTCACTCAATACATAATCAATAAATTGTTTTGTGATTCCTTTAGCTGGTCCGGCTGTAACAATCAGTAAATCACGAGTAATTGGAAAAGTCCCATTGACAATATTCTCTAATGTGGGTTCGATTTTATCACCGTTAGGCATTAAAATGGTTAAGCCTCGCACATCATCATTAAGCCATGCATTTGATAACATCCCTATGGCTGAATTACTTTGGGTAAGAGCGGTTTGTTCTTCATTATTAGATCCAAGTACCAAATCAGCTCCCGGAGCTTCCGCTTCTTTATCACCAAATACTGCTTTCATGAAGACGTGTCTGGTTCCTCTGGAAGTTTCTTTATCAATACAGAGGATGTCCATATCAGGACCTCCAAGATCACTCCAGTTAATTATTTTTCCTGAATAAATATCTCTTATTTGTTGTAACGATAATGTGGTTATTCCTGCTTCATAAATTTCAGAAGAAACTACCGGAACAACTGCATCTTTACCGATCGATATTACATTGAAGTCAATTTCAGGATATTTAGTTTTTTCCTGTTCAGTAATATCTCTGGAAGTCATCCCGATTTCTAATTTACCTTCTCCAACCTGATTAATTCCAACGCCCGAACCACCTGCATTCACAATTATTCTTATATCGGGATTGTTTTCACGGTAAGTTTCCGCTGCTTTTGAGATAACAGGAAGCACTGTTGTTGAGCCTCCAATATTTACGGTTTCTCTTTCGGTACAATTCAAGAGAAAAACGGAAAGAACAGTGATGGCTAGAATTCTCATAGAAAATTTAGGTTTTATGTTTCTGGTACAAGTACGAAAGTATAATAAACTTAGATTGGGGTATATCAATAGACAAAGGTAGAGTTGGACCTTTTTTAAAATGAGTGAAAGGGATATAAAAGTCCTAACAATTAGATAACATTTCTTAGATCATATCAAACGCAGAGACAAAAGCTGGTTTGTCTTTTAATTCAGAGGAATCTTCTGAGTTCATATCAATATCACGGACCATCAGATTGGCTTTTACGACTCCGTTGATAGTATGAAGTAAACCAAGTTTATTTTTTGTAACCAAAGATTTTGCTGTATTGGATTTTTCATCATGCCATATCATTCCCATAAAATAACCCAGATCCGAACATGCATGCTCCATAAGGTTTTGGGTCTTATTAGCATGTCCGGGTTTATACCATAGAGAGTCAAAGGCTAAAAATTTGAGTCTGTCCGGTTTAAAAAGTCTTTTAAAAAAAGGAATTTTAGGCAAAACTCTTAGCATCATAAATCCTTTCCATCCGGGCATTTCAACAATTTCCCAATGGACAGGGATTGCCCTGATTCCCGCAATTTCTTCACCATTCTGTTTAAACACATAACAAGTCCCAAAATCTTCTAAAGAGTCAGTAAATACAAAATTATGGTCGTTATAGAAATGTCGCAAAGAGCTACTAAAAGACTCATGCTTATCCTTATCTAATGATACAACTTCATCGCGGTTTTTTGGGAAAAAACGACTGAAAAGAAAAGTATTGATTACTCTGATTTCTTTAAAACCAAAAGACTCACACAATTCTTTTGAAAGTGAATTATCAGCTTCTACATACGCATAATAAAGTCCTTTTTGATCAACTTTTAAAAAAGGTTTTTGAAGCTCTTTCTGGAATAATTTTTCAATATTACTTCTTAGTACGTTAGGTTTCTTTTGAGTTGATACGTTTGATCTTGTGCGCTTTTGCTTTTTTAGAGGATTGTAAACGGAGAGGTACCTTACATAAAGTGCCTTCAGAGAAGTGGAATTAAATGTGATGTTTCTTTCGATAAATCCCGCAGTACCTAAAACCCTTTCTCTTTTTTTAATCTGGATAAAAGTTATATCCGAAATCTTTTCATCGTTTAGATTGGTTTGAACATGCCTGTATCTAAGCTTGCCGGGAGTTCCAAGAACGGTTTTGTTTAATAGATTCAGAATACTTTTAGAATGACCCTTTTTAGTGGTCACGGTTAAATCAGAATCAACTTTTCTGTGTTGGGAATTCATTAAAAAAAGAAAGAATTATAATTACCGGTTACTATTCTGCCTTGTTTTGCGTTACATTTCACATATGAAAAATACACTTTCCCTTTTATTTATCTTAATATTTTGCAGCATTACTGTAATGGGACAATTGTATCCATTCAGAACGTACTCAATTGAAGATGGATTAAGCGAGTCAGTAGTAAATGAAATAATCCAGGATAGTGAGGGTTTTCTTTGGTTGGCAACAGGGTATGGATTAAATCGGTTTGATGGAATTACCATTCAAAATTACTTTGAAGATCAGGGTTTGAACAGTAATAAAGTTCATTCTCTTTTTGAAGATTCGGAAGGGAAGATCTGGATTGGTACAGAATTTGGAGTTAATTATTGGTTCGATGATAGCATTTATGTTGCTGAAGAGTTGGAAGCACTTAAGAACCAAAGAGTAATAAGCATTTACGAAGATTCAGGCGGAGATATGTGGTTTGGAACAGACGGTGACGGAGCATGGGTTCTGGAAAAAAGCGGAGAACTTTATCAATACTCAATTTCTCAGGGTTTCAGGAATAACAGAATCCGCAGAATTAAAGAAGATGCTAATGGTGTACTTTGGTTTGCAACAAGGGGAGGGTTAACAAAATTAGAGAATGGAAATATACGAACTTTTACCACGGCTGATGGCTTGCCGGAAAACCGTATCAGAGATATAACATTCGATGAAAATGGTCAGCTTTGGATAGCTTCAAGAGAAGGTTTGGTTCATTATAATAATGGCAGATTTATTACTTATGATGACAATGAAGGATTGAATAATGTGCGTGTCCAAACTATGGTATTCGATAAAAACCAAAGGCTTTGGGTAGGAACTGAAGGTGGAGTAAGTGTTTTTGATGAAGGCTCATTCAAGAATTTTACTTCAGAAAATGGATTGTCTAATAACATTATCTACTCTTCTGCTCTAGACAGAGAGGGGAATTTATGGTTTGGAACATTTGGTGGTGGAGCAAACTTATTTCTGGGCGACTATTTTGAAAATCATACAATGTTGGATGGTTTAGCGAATGATGTTGTTACATCAATTACTGAAGGAGAAAATGGAGAAACCTGGCTGGCAACTTATGGTGGGGGTTTAAGTCTTCTGAAAGATGGGAAGTTCACAACCATGAGTCTAAAAGAAGGTTTATTAGACGATAAAGTATTTTCTGTGGACAAAGATTCAAGCGGTCGTATTTGGATTGGAATGAGAAACGGGCTTGCCTATCTGGAAAATGAGTTGTTAACTATTCTGAGTGAGGATGAATTTCCTTATCGAAAAGTCCGTCAGGTATACGAAGATTCAAAAGGTATAATCTGGATCAGTACCTATGATGACGGAATGGTAAGATACGATGGCAAAGAGTTCAGGTTGATCTCAACAGATGATGGACTATTGGATAATACCGTTCTTGGAACTGTTGAAGGGGATGACGGCAGTATGTGGATTGCTACTTATGGTGGTGTAAGCCGTTATTTTGAAGGAGAAGTTGAGAATTTTACAATTCAGGAAGGACTTCCGAATAACGCAGTTATGATGGTAATTAAAGATGATGTGGGTCGAATTTGGGCTTCAACTTTTGGTGGAATAGCGTGGTTTGATGGTCTGAAGTTTCAAAGCATAACTACAGAAGACGGCCTTCCGAATCGCGTATGCTATTTTATTCACCAGAGTAGAGACGGATCAATTTGGGTGGGAACAAATAATGGTGTAGTGAAATTCGATGCGGATCGTTATTTCAGTGACAATCCGAATGAACGAGAACAATCATTTCAGTTGATTACAAAAGAACAAGGATTGGTTTCTGATGAAATGAATCTTGGTGCTGTTTACGAAGATAGTAACGGACATCTTTGGTTCGGAACTGTGGAAGGGGTAAGTCACTTTTTCCCTGAAAATTATAAAGGAAACCCACTTTCACCTAAAGTAAAAATTGATGAGGTGGTAACATCAGGCAGAGCACATAAAGGCAAGAACCATTTTAATTTAAACTACGACCAGAACTATGTGGAAATAGCTTATTCAGGGATCAATTTTACTGCTCCAAATCAAGTTGTCTATGAGTATAAAATGGAGGGTGTTGATCCTGCATGGCAAAGAACTACTGACAGAGTTGTGAAATATCCTTCTTTACCCAATGGTGAGTATTCATTTACTGTTCATGCCAGAAACACAAATGGCTCATGGAGTGATGAAAAAACAGAGATCACTTTCTTAGTATACGCGCCTTTTTGGATGCAATGGTGGTTTATTACATTGGTTATTGTGACATTAGTAGGTATTATTTGGTTGTTTTATAACTACTATAAAGCCAGAAAACTAATTGATATCGAAAGGATAAGAGTTAGAATTGCCAGTGATCTTCATGATGATGTTGGAGCAAGTTTAACAGAGGTAGCATTGCAATCCGATTTTCTTCAGGCTAGTAAAATTGATCCTGAATTCAAACAGTCTTTAGAGCAAATTGGAAGACAGTGTAGGAAAATTGTAACAAGTCTGGATGATATAGTATGGTCTATTGACGCCAGAAATGATACCGTTGGAGATCTCACAGATCGAATGCAGGATTATATATTAAACGTATTGGAACCAAAAAATTTTCAGGTAAGCTATAATTTTGAAGATCTTAAAATGGAGAATAAATTAGAAGTTCCTGTTAAAGAAAATCTGTACCTGATCTTTAAAGAAGCTGTTAATAATATATCGAAATACTCTAATGGTGATGAGGTTGATATTTCTATGAGAACAGAAAATGGAGGTTTTAAATTTCAAATCCACGATAACGGTACTTCAGGAGCAGGGACTAAGAAAACAGGACACGGACTACGTAACATGGTTATGCGGGCAAAAAGAATTGGATCAGATATTGATGTTTCAACGAAAAATGGCTTTACTGTTTTAGTATCCGGAAAATTAAATAGCAATTAAAAGGGCACCAAACATGGCTATCATTGGAATAGTAGAAGACAATATAAAAATCAGAGATTTAATACAGCGTTATCTTGATATGCAGGAGGATATGGATTGCCCGGTTGCGAAAGACAGTGTAGAAGAGATGCTTGAATATTTGGAGAAGCATCAGGCTCCTGACGTTTTATTGATGGATATTCAACTACCCGGAATGACCGGTATTAAAGGAATGGAGATCATTAAATCAAAATATCCGGATATAGATATCATCATGTTGACTATTTACCATGACTCTCATAAGATATTTGATTCATTAAAAGCAGGAGCTTCAGGATATTTATTAAAACATACTTCTTTACCGGAAATCAAAGAATCAATAGATAATTTATTGAAAGGCGGAGCTCCAATGTCACCGCAAATAGCAAGAAAAGTAATTACACATTTCAATGATCAGGCTCCCCAAAAAAATCCTGACAGTATGCTAACAGATAGGGAACAGGATATTGTAAATGGATTGGTTGATGGTTTAAGTTACAAGTTAATTGCAGACAGATTTGATATTTCTATCGATACAGTGAGGGCGCACATCAGAAATATCTATAAAAAACTACATGTGAACTCTAAAGCGGAAGTTATCGCAAAATCCCTACGCGGAGAAATTTAGTCAGAGTAACATTATCATGTGATTTAATATGTGGGTTGATAGCTGCATTTTTGTATTGAAATTTGAATATTCCAATGAGGATGTCTTATGAAACGCTCAAATATATTATCTCTTTCCTTTATAATTACCACTTCTTTGTTTTTGTCAGGTTGCTATACTCAGTTCAGCAGCATCGACCGATACTCTTCTGATTCAAACAGGAATTCTAAATATTATTCATGGAATGATGATGAACTTTCCGAAGCAGGTTATTACTGGGATGATGAAGAACAAACAGCGAAGCCATATAGCTATTCTTCACAAACTCAGGATGATGAATATGTTTCAGCGGAAGAAGCCGGACTATACTACAAAGATTATGATGCAGAACAATGGTATAAGGATAACAACTTCGAAGGTGTTTATTGGGATGGCTATGACGAAGGATTTGAAGACGGTTATCAGGAAGGCTATTATGATGGATACGATGATGGTAGTTGGGATAGTGAATATTATTACACGCACTTAAGATATGGATGGGTTCAGATTTATGGACATCACTGGTACTACGATTGGAATTTAAGACATAATTCTTACTATACTTTTGGAGCTGGATTCGGATTAGGCTGGGATGTTTATAGTAATCATTACGGATTTGGATACCATAGGCCATATTACTACACAGCCTGGGGTTATGGACATCCATATTATCTTAATTACGGTTTCTACAGTAATCATTATTATTATGGCTATACAAACAACTACTATTACAACAATAGCAGAAGAAACAGTAGAAATTACTCGTATGGTCCAAGAAGTAGTGGGTTAACCCAAAAGAACGACAATCGTACACGTGGGTCTTCTTTAAGAAGCAGATCTTCATCGGAAGTTACAAAAAGAGGCAGAAGTATTGACTCAATAACAAGAACTTCTTCTAGAGTAAGATCTTCAAATGTAACAAAAAGAGGTAGTTCATCTTCCGGAAATACAAGAAGTAGAGTGGGTTCTGATTCGAAACGTAGCCGTTCTTCAGGTTCCGTAAAGAGAAGTTCAAGTTCTAAACGAAGCAGGGGTTCTTCCAACGTCAGAAGTTCTAGTTCTTCATCTAAAAGAAGTAGTGGAGTTTCAAAATCCAGGTCATCTTCAAGAGTTAAATCTTCGGGGAGCAAATCAAGAAGTTCCTCTGGCGTGAAGAGATCTTCAGGAAGCTCTTCTTCTAAGAAATCAAAGAGTTCCAGTAAAAGGTCAAAAAGTTCTTCGAGTAAGAAGAGAGGCAATTAAATTAAATATTTTAAATTCATCAGGATGAAAAGAATATTACTCTTCTTTATTGGAATCAGTGTGTCTGTGCATCTTCAGGCTCAGGATGGTGAATCACCTATATCGTATCAAAGTTTAGCAATCCAAATGAGTACAATCAATACAAACGGTGACGCTCAGTCTGCAGTGATCCCTTCCGTTTCAAACTTTAATGGATTCGGAAGCTTTCTAGATAACCCGGCTGCAATGGCATTATCTGATAAAAGCTTTTATAGTATTGGTTGGTTAAATCAAAGTAATAGTAAAGAAGATATTTATTTGGGCAACTCTACGAATAATGAATATTCGAATACTGAATTTGCAAATCTTGGACTTGTATACAAAGTTCCAACAGAAAAGGGAAGTTTTGTAATTGGAGGTGGCTATAATATTATTTCAGTAGTGAATGATGAGTCTTTTATTGATGGCTTCAATAATTCAAGTTCTATAACAGATGCTTTTGCCGATCAAGGAAGTGGGTACGAAGATATAGCATTTAATGCATTTGCGACTGATTTCAGGAATGAGATGAGTAATGAGATAGTGTCTATTTTAAGAGTAGACGACAGACCATCAGGTTTTGATGGGATTAGCCAATTCGCTGACATCTCAAATACAAAAAATACAAGTGATATATCAGTATTTACAGCCACTGAATTTCGTAAGAATTTATTAGTAGGCGTTTCTTTAGGGTTTCTTACAGGTTCAATAAACTATGATCGTAGTTTCCAGGAATTAGATGAAACAAACTTATACTCTGATGGAGCTATTCCTGCCAGTGGATCTAATCCTTCTACAGATATACATTCTATTGAGCTTACTGAAAGATTAGATACAGAATATTATGGTTTTATCGCTCGTGCAGGATTTATATATGAGGTAAATCCATCTCTTAACATTGGAGCAAGTTTAGCTCTTCCCTCAAAGTTGTTTGTAACAGAAAATTACTTTTCAGCTATTGAGACAGAATTCGATGATGGTACTTTTACAGAAGATTCCGATGACTTCCCAACTTCGTTGAGCAGTGAATTCAAGTATGCAGTTACTAAACCTGCAGAATTTAAGATAGGAGCAACCTTACAAGATATAGGAAACTTAAGCATTTCGGCATCGGCGGAGTATATCAGTTACAGTTCTACTAAAATTGATTTTACTATTGATACAGGAGATATGGAACCAAGTGAAGTTGCAATGCTAAAGGATGATGAAGAAGCTATAAATTCTATAATTTCTGATACATATAATGATGTTGTAAATCTGAAAATTGGTGCTTCTTATTTATTTTCGAATCAAGCTAAACTATTTGGTGGGTATGAATTTTATCCTGAGAAAGAGAATGTCTTTACCTTTGAAGAAGTTGTGTACTCTGCAGGGCTATCATTTCCTTTGTCAAACAGTATTGATTTAAATTTAAGTGGGCAATATTCAAATCGTGACGACCGTTCTATCTTATATGAGTTTTTTAATGATTCAGGTCAAGTAGCTAAAAGCGAAATATTAAAAAGCATTGAAAGAATAAACTTTCATGCTGGACTCAAGTTTAGTTTTTAATTGGTTGACAAGAATTTACCCAAATACCTCCGTAGTTAGTTGAGACCGTTAGTTTTGAACGACTTACGGTCTCTTTTTTGAGAAATGTATAGGAGTCTATTTCCTTTACATCCAGTCTTTTCTCTTGAAGTATATAACCATTCCAATGGTAACCGAGATCATTACGCCCCATGCGATAGGATAGCTATACTGCCAACCCAGTTCCGGCATGTACTCAAAATTCATTCCATAAATTCCGGCAATAAAAGTAAGAGGTATAAAAATAGTGGCAATGATGGTAAGCACTTTCATCACCTCATTCATTCTGTTGCTGATATTTGTTTGATACATATCATGCAAACTGGAAACCATTTCACGGTTATTATCAAGACTGTCTACAATCTGTAAAGTGTGATCAGAAACGTCTCTGAGAAACAGTTTGGTTTCGTCTTTTACAAGCGGTGATTCATCTCTGGTGAGTGAGTTTATACTGTCTCTTAACGGCCAGATACTTTTTCTGAATTGAAGAAGCTGTCTTCTTATTTTGTGAATGGAAGATAAAGCATTGCTGTCATCACCCGACCAGAGTTCCTCTTCAATTATTTCGATATTTTCATTTAATTCTTCGAGAACAGCGAAGTAGTAATCAATAATGATATCCATCAAAGCGTAAGACATATAATCAGGCCCGCCTTTACGCATACGTGTATTTTCTACTGCTAGGCGCTCTTTGATAGGAAGAAATATTTTACGTTCGGATTCCTGAAATGAAAAGATGAATTTCTCAGTAAACACTATACTAACCTGTTCCTGTTGAAGAACTCCATCTTCCATATAGAGCATTTTTAATACGATGAAAATTTGTTCTCCGTAATCCTCAATTTTTGAACGTTGAGTAGTGTTTAGAATATCTTCCTGAATTAATGGATGGAAATCAAATTCATCCCAAAGCTGCTTCAGATATTCAATATCGTGTAATCCTTTAACTTGAACCCAGGTCGGGTTTGAAGTATCAACATAGGGCTTACATTCTTCTATGGAGGTGATTTTTTTAATATCCAGGTGAGTATTACTGTAATCATGTATTTCAATGATCATATCTTCCAGTTTTTTCTCGCCAATGTGTGTTAGCGTGCCCGGAGCGCTACCGATCTCTTTTCTGAAGAACTTATTTTTGATCCTGACAGGAGATAATTTTTTTCTAAAACTCATAGATATCTGATTAATTATGAAGAAAGTAAGCAAAAAAAATCCCCACACATAAAAATGTGCAGGGATGAATAAAGAAAAATTAAATCTGTTATTCTATTTCTCCTTTCTCAGCAGCTTCTTTGAGCTTCTCATTTGCCCAAATACCTATTTCAACTCTTCGGTTTTGTTGGCGACCGGTTGCTGTACTATTATCAGCTACAGGATCTGATTCTCCATAACCTATAATAGTCATTCTTTCAGCATCCACACCTGTAAAGGCAGCGTATTCTGCTACTGACTTTGCTCTGTCTTCCGAGAGCTTTTGGTTGTATTCTTCACTACCTGTGTTATCTGTGTACCCGGAAAACATGATATTAGTGTCTTCATATTTTTGTAGAATTTCAGATAGCTCGGCGATATTTTCTCTTGAAGCATCTTTAAGCTGATAGGAATTAACATCAAAAAGGATTCCTGAATCAAAAGTAATTTTTATTCCTTCTCCGACTCTTTCAACTTTTGCTCCTTCAAGATCTTCTTCAAGTTCTCTGGATTGTCTGTCCATGTAATTACCAATAGCCGCACCTGATGCGCCACCCACTGCAGCACCGATGATTGCTCCGTTCGTGGTATTACCTGCAGCTTTACCTATTACCGCTCCTGCAAGAGCTCCTGCTGCAGCACCAATTGCAGTTCCTTTAGCGGTTTTGCTGATGCTGTCACAGCCTATAAAAGGCAAAGTTAATATGAGTGCAAAAATACTTAATCTGGATAATGTCTTCATTTCAAATGTTTTGTTAGTATTATTTACATAATGGAACTCATTCTAAGCCTATGAGTTCCATTTATTAACATCTTATCAAGATATCATCAAATGCTAAGCTGCTTGATCCCGTAATATTTCCAAAGGCGGGCGTGTGTGAATTCCTCTGGTATTCAATAACCCGATGGTGAGAACCAAACCAATTAGAATTAGTGTCTCAATTCCCAGAATGGCAAAATTCGGTACAAAGTCGATATCAAAATAGAAGTACCCTAACAGAGCGCTGGCTCCAACAGAAAGAGTGAGACCGGTTAGAGCTGCCATGATTCCCAGAAATACATATTCAATGACCTGTATTTTGATAACCTGCTTTTGTTTGGCTCCCAATGTCCTTAATAAAACAGCTTCTCGTATTCTTTGATATCTGCTGGTTGCAGCCGAACCGGCCAGCACGATCAAACCCGTAATAATGCTGAACAAACCAATGAACTGTATCACAAATGTAATTTTATCTATGAAATCACGAACGGTTTCAAGTACTTGTCCTATATCAATTGCAGATACATTCGGGTAAGCCTGAACGATTTTTTGCTGTAATTCTAAAGAAGCCTCTCTGCTTGGAGTATTTAATGTTGTTGCAAAAAATTGTGGAGCAGGTTCAAGTACTCCTGTTGGGAAAACCACGAAGAAATTAGGTTGCGGTGTTTGCCAATCAACAGTTCTTGTTCCAGCGATAAAGCTGGAAATTGGAATTCCCTGAACATCCCAAATTAAGGTGTCGCCAACCTGAGCATTTAAATCACTCATTAAATCAGTGGAGACAGAAATAGGAACAAGGTCTTCCGGATCTGTAACGGTTCCTATAAATGTGCCGGAATCTACGGTCTCAGTAGAAATCAGAGAATCTCTGTAAGTAGATCGGTATTCGCGATTCAACGCCCAGCTTCTTGGTTTACGACTGGAATCAGCCATAAACTCGGCAACGGTAGTATCATTAATGGATTGCAAGCGCATAGTTACAATGGGCACATTTTGAAGCAGCTCCATGTCATTATCCAGAATGATCTTGTTTACGCCTTCATTCTGATCGTACTGAATATCGTAAAGTGCAAGGTTTGGAAGATCCTGACCATCATCGAAATTAATGGTTCCCAAAAGCATGTCCTGCGTCAGATAAAGAGAACTTATTAATGTTACTCCCAGTCCAAAAGTGAGAAGTAAGGTAGAGGTTTGGTTATTCGGGCGATACAGGTTTGCCAACCCCTGTCTGAATTCATAACCAAAAGATTTAGGGTTAAACTTCTGTGCTCCTTTCATTATTAAAAAAGCAATTCCTGATAATAACAAAAGACAGAAAACGAGCCCGAGAGTAAAGAAAATAGCTGCTAGAATATCATTTAGCATTAACCAAGCATATCCAACTACAGAGATACCAATCAAACCAAATAAAGAGAACCTTGTTATCCAGCTAAGGAGTTTGGAAAGGTTTATATCAACAGAACGAAGAGTAAAAAGAGGAGATATTTTGCGAACGGCGAGCAACGGAAAAAGGGCAAAAATCAGAGAAATGGAGACCCCAGTAATTATTCCAATAAAAATTGAACTCCATGAGAGTGCTAACTCTATATCAACGGGAACAAAATCTTGTACCAAAACAGGTAGATAAAGCTGAATCAATGAACCAATAAAAGCACCGATTGAAGATCCTATAAATCCCATAAATACAGCCTGGATCAAATAAATACTCATTGCTTGATTGGATGACGCTCCAACACAGCGAAGTACAGCTACAGTACTTATCTTTTGTCGGATATAAACAAATATAGAGCTGGCAACACCAATCCCGCCGAGTAGCAATGCTATAAACCCAATCAAGTTCAGGAAGTTCGACAAATACAGGATAGCTTCGCCAACTTCTTCTTTTCGTTCGGCTACGTCATCATAACCAAAACGTACAGAATCGTTCATGGCATCCAGAGTCGCTTCCACAAGAATTGGATCTGTCCCTTCCGGATATTTTATATAGGAAATATATTCAAGCTGACTTCCGCGTTGAAGAAGTCCTGTTGCTTCGATGTTCTCTTTGGGAATATAAATTCTTGGACCAAAAAAAGAAGCAGCAACCGGTTGACCGGGAATTTCCTGTAAAGCTCCTGCAATTTCATATGTTAATAATCCGATCTTAACAGAATCACCGGGTTGTAATCCGAACTGAAGTAAAATTGGTTCATCAACCAAAGCTCCTGCAGTTTTTTGAAAAGTTTCAGAAGCAGATTGAGGATCGGTTTTAAGCTCGCCGTAATAAGGAAAATCGCCTTCCAAGGCAGTTATTTGAGAAAGTCTTGTAGTCCCTGATTTAGGGAAGTAAGCCATTGAAGTGAAACTTAAAGCATCCGAGCGTTCTCCACCTAAGGAATCGAGATAAGTCTCCAATTCGTCGTGGAACGGGGAATTTTTTTCAACTTCAAGATCGGCGCCAAGCAGTTCTTTTGATTGTTCATTTATACTATCATTGAGATTCTCTCTGAAGGAGCTGATCGCCACCTGAGCAGCTACACCAACGATTATAGCTGCCAGATAAAGAAATAATTTCTTTCTGTTGGAGCGGGAATCCCGCCATGCCATTTTAAAGATCCAGAATAATTTATTCACGCTACAGCTTCCCCTGAAGATTTAAAGACATCAGAATCGACTTCTCCGTTTTTCAATTTTATTACCCGATCACATTTATCCGCAAGGTCAAGATCATGTGTAACCAGTACTAGTGTTGTGCCCTGTTTTCTGTTCAAGTCAAATATCAGATTTTCGATATGTTCACCTGTTTCAGAATCCAGATTCCCGGTTGGTTCATCAGCGAAAAGTATTTTCGGGTTATTAATAAAAGCTCTTGCTACTGCAACCCGTTGTTGTTCACCACCTGAGAGTTGGGTAGGGTAGTGATGGGAGCGTTCCCCTAATCCTACTTCTTCGAGAAGTTCTATCGCTCGTTCACGAACCTGATTTGTCGCTTCGCCACGTAGCTCTAAAGGAACCATAACATTTTCAGCGGCTGTGAGGGTGGGAACTAACTGAAATGTTTGAAAAACGAATCCGACGTGTCGATTGCGAACTTCAGCTCTTTGGTCTTCATTGAGGGGTTTTAAATTGATTCCGTTTAGTGTGACATCTCCGGATGTAGGTTGATCTAATCCCGCAGATAATCCCAATAAAGTTGTTTTCCCACTTCCTGATGGTCCAACAATTGCGCAAGAGATACCTTCTTCAATTTCGAAAGTTACATTGTCCACAACGGTAAGTGTTTTGTCTCCGCTTTTAAATTGACGGGTTAAACTTTCCAGTTTTAAAATATGATTCACAAGTATGTATTTTTTTGTCAAATAACATTCAACTAAGATATATTCATTCCAAGTTTTCAGGTTATTTTAATATTGGTTAAACATCCAAAAGGGGAACAAATCCGTACTCTTAGAATAGAAATAGTAGCATAGATACTAATTTCATTTAATAGGGTTTTCGGTTACGAAATGTTGGCAAATAAGTTAGAAATAAATAAAAAGGATGAAAACTTGTCATCAAAGTTTAACATCGTTCTTATAGACCAGAACGAAATGTTGCTGGATCTATTGGATCATGAACTTACCAAGTACAAAGGCTTTTCAGTGACACATACTTCTAATGGCGCTGAGTTTTTAAATAGCAGTGAAGTTGAGCCTGATCTTATACTAATGGATATGATCATGGAAGGGGTAAATGGTATTGAATTAATAAAAAAAATTAAATCTGAGGATAGATTTGCTGAAACAAAGATCATAATCTTGTCCGAAAAACTTAATGAACCCGTTGTTGAGCAATTAAAATCATTAAATGTTCATGATGTTATTCAAAAGCCTGCTAACATAGGAGAAGTGCTTTTTAAGGTTAAAAGATCTGTAAGAGATCAGATTTAACAGGGACTTATATTATCTATTCTGAATCACAAATACTTTTTTTACTGCTTCTTGTATCGGTTATAATTTTGGCAATCGGTGCTTACTTAGCATTGATGGTCATAATCTCAAGGTTTCTAACATTAAGGGACAAAAAAAAATATCGGTCCCTAAAAAACAAATATTCTACTCTTGTTTTTGAATCGATGAGAAACAACAAAGCTCGTGAAGGCTTATTCGAGTTGCTAAGAACGAAATCGAAGCACATTCCTATAGTAAAAGAAGTATGTACTGAGCTTTTAAGAGATGTTGGAGGTGAAACTAAAAACAGTGTTATAGAGATTTTAGAGCACCCTTTGATCAAAGATCATTATCTGAAGTACTTTAATAGTTATAATAAAAAAAGGAAAGTTAAGAGCCTTCTTTATTTCAGAAGTATTAAAACACTTCCGGATGCGCAGGAATCTAGAGCGGTATCTCTACTTGATCATCGGTTACACTATTTGGCACATGCTAGTGCTTTGGTAATTTTAGCTTCTGCTAAAGATAATTTGCATGAATCTGTTTTGATAAAAATGAGCAAAAGATCTGAGGATTGTAAGTTTACTTTTGTTGAGCTTTTATGGGAATACTGGGATAATGAATTTATATCCAAACAAGATAAGTTTATTTGTTTTCAAGTTCTTTTGGGTTCAGAAGACATATCTGTTGAGATGAAAGCATTATTAGTTAGGATAATATCCAGCTTTAACGAAAAAGAGTTTTCTATTTACTTTCTTGATATTCTAAAATTCCTGATTGAGTTAGATTTACAAAAAAAACATTATCCTTTTATGGCTGCATTGATCAGTGCATTAGGTAAATTTGATTTTAAAACAGCGGAAAAGGAGATAATAAAAGCAATATCAGTTGACAACAAATCGGTAAAAATAGCAGCAATAAGAGCTTTAATTAAATTCAAAACTACCAGGGCAATTCAGGAATTAGCAACTATTTATAGTACTTCTAAAGGTTACTTAAAAAAAGAGATCAGTTATTTGATAGAACACGATTCGGATCTCTCGAAACTTATAATTGGATCAGAAGTTACAGTAAAAAATATTAAAGACACTGAACGAGAGCTTAATCATGATTTTTGAAACCATCTTATTTTCAAGTTTTATTGATTCATTCAGCGATTTTGTTCTTGTATATTTTACTGCAATAAATGGATTTTATCTAACATTGGTAATAATCTCATTCTTTTATTTGAAGCTATTTAATCGGCAGAGAATAGCTTATGAGAGTAAAGGATTAATGAAGTCTGATCTTTATAAATCTGTCACAATTATTGTACCTGCATATAATGAAGAAAAAAATATTATTGAGAATGTGAGGTCATTAATGCAGGTAGACTTCAACGATTTTGAAGTTATAGTATCGAATGATGGCAGTACCGACGATACGCTCCAAAAGCTAATAGACGAATATGAGTTAGAGGAGTCAGATCTCTTTGTACCTAAAGGATTGAATTCAAAACCGATAAAAAAAGTATATAGATCAGGAATACACAACAATCTGATTGTTCTTGATAAAGACAATGGTTCAAGAGCCGATGCTGTAAATGCTGCTATTAACATAGCTCATAAAGATCTGATCTGTACTATTGATGCAGATTCCTGGCTTGAACAAAATGTACTTCGAAAAATGTTGAGAGCATTTATTGAGGATGATAAAACTATAGGGGTTGGGGGAATTATTCGGGTATCAAATGGATGTGAGTTTGAGAATAATACAATGAAGGAGATTAAACTCCCCAAAAAATTGGTTTCAAAAATGCAGGTTTTGGAATATATAAGATCGTTTCTATTTGGAAGAATTGGATGGGATCAATTAAATAGCTTATTAATTATTTCAGGAGCATTTGGCGTTTTTGACAGAGAAGCAGTGCTAAAAGTAGGAGGTTATGATGTGGAGTCAATTGGTGAGGATTTCGAACTTACGTTAAGACTTCATAGACATTATAAAGAAGAGGGAATAGATTATAACATTCGTTTTTTCCCGGAACCTGTTTGTTGGACAGAAGTTCCGGCTACTTGGAATGAGCTTTCAAGTCAGAGGAACAGGTGGCAAAGAGGTCTTTTTGAAACTTTGGTTAAACATAAAAAAATGATTTTTAACCCTAAATATGGTTCAGTTGGGTTAATAGGTTTGCCTTTCTATCTCATTTTTGAATTGTTATCACCCGTAGTAGAATTTCTGGGTTATGCTTTGGTACTGTTTCTGTTGATGACAGCAACATTGAATACTTCATTTGCACTACTGTTTTTTATCGCGGCTGTACTACTGGGAGTGGTGCTTTCCCTGAGCGCTGTTCTTTCTGATGAGTTTACCTATAAACAATATCCCAAAGTTAAAGATGCGCTACAGTTGATAGGCTTGGCAGTATTTGAGAATTTGGGATATCGTCAACTCCATACCTGGTGGAGACTCAAAGGGATGTTTCATTATTTGAGAGGTAATAAGAATTGGGATTTAAAAGAAAGTGGTCTTTGGAAAAAAATTACAGAAGTCACTCACTGGATATGGTTAGTGGTTATAAATGTTATAATTGCATTTTTATTTTGGTTTGGAATCAACGGAGTAGGATTATGAGAAAATTATTTCTTCAAATATTCATAATGGCTCTGGTGTCTTTTTCTGCATTTGCTCAATCAGATACTGAATTTAGCAACTCTATATCTATTTCAGATGAATACGTTTTTGTAGAGGGAATCGATAATTGGAATATTGTGCAGTTGGGATATGAAAGGAGGATGAATTCTTTAACTCTGATTTCAAGACTTCAATATGCTGATAGGTTAGGACAGAATGGGACATTCTTATCTTTTATCGGTTATCCTGAATTTTCTGAGAATTCGTATGGATATGTGAACCTTGGTTTTTCACCTGATAATTCCAACCTTTTTCCTGAGTTGAGATTTTCGTCCGCTTTTTACCACTCAGTTACTGATCAGCTAGTTGGTGGAGCCGGGTTCCAATACACAAAAGTACCGGGAGAGGATGCGTTTGTCGCAAATATATATGCTAATTATTACTTCGGGAATTATCTGCTTTTGATCAGACCTTCTTATTTAATTGATGACTCGAACAGTTCGTTTTCAGGCGCAGTATCACTACGGAGATACTATAATTCAGCAAAAAGCTACGGGGAATTTTTAATAGGAGCAGGCAGGAGTATAGAAAATTCTACTTTAGAAGATGCCTTTCAGCAAACTTACCTGAACAGAATAGCCGCTTTGAAACTAGATCACTCACTTTCGGATGAATGGTCTCTTCAAAGTTCATTAACTTTAAGCCGAAATGATTTTTCAAGTGGAACGGAAAGAAATCAGTTTGGAGTTCGTTTAGGAGTTACAAGAAATTTTTAAAAGTTGAAAGCGTGAGAATGAAATCAATAGTACTTACAATAGTTTTGTCTGTTTTGATGTGTATTAGTTTAGAAGCTCAGCAGAAAAAGTCGATCTTGTTTTTTGGAGACAGCATCTCAGCGGGATATGGCATTCAGCCTCAACAAGCATTCCCGGCTGTCATTCAGGATAAGATAGATTCTTTGGGTTTGAATTACGAAGTGATCAACGGTGGATTGAGTGGCGAGACTTCGGCAGGCGGTTTAAGACGGATCAATTGGGTTTTACAAAGAAATATCGACATAATGATCCTTGAATTGGGAGGAAATGATGGACTTCGGGGTATAGATCTTTCATCAACAAAAGATAATCTTCAGCAAATTATAGATCGAGCTAAGGCAAAAAATCCGGAGATCGAGATCATAATTGCCGGAATGCAGGTTCCTCCTAATCTGGGAACAGACTATACTAAGGAATTTCAGGATCTGTATCCGGAACTGGCTGAGAAGAATAATCTCACCTTGATCCCTTTAATTCTGGACGAAGTAGGAGGGAGAGATGAATTCATGCAGCCCGATCAAATTCACCCAAATGTGAAAGGACATAAAGTTGTTGCTGAAACTGTTTGGGAAACGCTAAAGCCATTTTTAGATTAATTGAAGTCTGACAGGATCTATTGACTTTATAAGCATGGCTTGAAGTTTAAATCCTGTCAGAGTCACCAAAACTTAAATACATGAAAAAAATACTTTTCTTTCTTCTTCTTCTTCTTTCACCTTTTGGAATAGAAGCTCAAGACTCAACATTAAACTACCAACCTAAGATCTTGTTGATAACAGCACATCCCGATGATGATGCTCTTTTTTCTGCCACAATTTGGAAAACGACAAGGTTGTTGGGAGGAACTGTTGATCTTGCACTTATGACGAATGGAGAAGGTGGTTACAAATACTCTACTTTGGGAAATTATATTTACGGTAAAGATCTGGATGAAGAAGAAGTTGGAAGAGATTACTTACCCGGCATCAGAAAAAAAGAGCTGATGGCAGGTGGTGATGTTGTTGGGATCAGGAATTATTTCTTTTTCGATCAGCAAGACTTCTACTATACACAGGATATAGAGGAAACCTTAGAAAAGTGGGACACCGAAAGTGTAGAAGCAAGATTAGCTGATATTATGAAAGAGGAAGAATATGATTTTGTATTCATGATGTTGCCTTTTCATGGTAATCACGGACATCATAAAGCAGCTACTTTACTTGGATTAAGAGCGATTAAATCTCTTCCTGAAACTGAGCGGCCGATAGCTTTGCCATCTTTTGTAAGAAGACATGCTGAGGATGAAAGCATAGATTTTGGAATGATGGAAGGATATCCGATTACTAAAGTAAAGCCTGATATCCTGTTCGAATTTGACAGAAATCAAAAATTCGGGTTTGATGACCGGCTTGATTACAACATCATTGCAAACTGGGTTATTGCTGAACATAAAAGTCAGGGTACTATGCAGTTATTGATGAGAAATGGAGTAATCGAACAATATTGGTTTGCTGAATTAAATAGTGATGATGACCTTGACAAAACCCGAAAGTTCTTCGAGGTCATAAATACTGTTCAACCTGACTAACAGTCATAGCTAGTACCAATCTGTAAAAGCGTATGGCCATACGCTTTTACAGATAAGTGTGCATACCATACGCTTTTATCGGGAAATTGAAAACACTATTGAAATGTTCGAAGTAACAGAAACAGTCTGTGCAAAATCCATCATTGAAGGTGCTTCAGATTTAAATCGCACCATATCTGCTTCCATAGCCATTGGTGGATAATTTACTTGATGTTCTGAATAGTTGATGGTAGTTATCTCACCTAACTTCACACCCGATTGTTCTGCGATAAATGTGGCTCTTTCTTTAGCTTTCTGAATTGCTGAAACCAGTGCTTTATCTTTTCCTTCTTCCAGCTCTGAGGACGAAAAGCTCCCGTTAAAAGAATCAAAGCCATTCTCGATTAAACTTACTTGAATTTTTTCATAGATCTCAAAGTCGGAGAAACTGACTGAAACCTGCTGATTAGTATTAACTGTAACCTCTTCCTGGCGATTGTTATAGTTTGTTCTCTTATTTATTCTGATGGGTTCGAAGTTGATGTTCTCTTCTTTGATGTCAAATTCTTTTAATAGAGTAGTCAAGACTGCTTCTCGCTTTTTATGCGTTTCAAAAGCAGCTTCAGGTGTTTTTTCTTCGGCGTTAATATTAATGTTGAAGATGATCATATCTGCGGGAATCAATTCAGTTGCCGATATATTGATTGAAATAGTCCTTTGAGAATTTTCAATAACTGACTGAGCAGTTGTATTACAGTTCGCTAAAAAAATTAGGCAAAAACACGAGAAAATAAATTTGAATGATCTACCAGCTAATTCCATATTCTTGTTTAATTTTTTGAATTTCTTCATAGTTTTTTCCTTGATTTATCTTGAACGTTTTTTGCCCAACACTATTTGATTCATTGATATTGAGACCTTGTCTGTACCAACTATCCAAATACTCGAGATATTGTTTTTCCTGAGACTTGTTTTTAATAACAAAGCCAAAATTTGAGAATTCATCGTTCTTATCTTTCAGCACACATTGAATAATGTGATAGGCTGAAACCAAACGCAGCGAATACACATAATGAAACTGAATCTCGGTCATTTCTGTGAGCTTGACAGGAGAATCAGGTAACTCATCGACAGATTTTTTAGGTTTTAAACGGAATCCATTTCGCTCGAAAATAACAGCCCCAAAATTCTTTGTCATTGAATAGGGAACGATGGTAATTAGTAAAGAAGCAATTGCAATTATTAATCCCGGACCTTCGAACCATCCAAAACCAAGGTCGTCGGAGAAGGTTGCTAAAAGATAAAATAGACCATAACAAACCCATCCGATCTTATATTCTCTTGATGCAGTAAAAGTAAGCCGGCTTGAAAAGGAGTTATTATCCCAGGGCTTAATTTCTGTTAGTTGTAAAGTCATAAGCACCTCATCTAGTGTTTAACATCAATTTAACTTTCGGAAGAATCAAATCAACCCATTCACTGTATTGCTTTCCCGATGGATGTAGTTGATCAGAAGCTATGTATGATGGATCTTTTTTCGCTTTTTCAGAAACCGGAGTGATATTTACAAATGGAATATTCATTTCTGATGAAATAGAATCAGCAATTGCATCATAAACCAATAATTCTTGTCTTATTTTCTCTTCTCCTTTTTCTATACCGAAGGGAGTTACGCCATAATTAGGTATTGAAACTACAAATACTTTAGTGGTATCTCCATCAGCGAATGCAACAGCCTGAAGCAATAACTCTTTAAATTCTTTTTTGTATTGATCAATCGGATAGCCTCGGTATTGATTGTTTACACCGATAAGCAGTGAAACAAGGTCATAATCAGTTCCCGGTTTTTTTTCTGCAATTGCTTTTTGCAACTCATCGGTTGTCCAGCCGGTCTTGGCAATAATTAAAGGATCGTCCACATGAATTCCGGCGTCATTAAGTTTTTCAGTTAATTGAACAGGCCATCGTTGATCTTCAGAAACAGCTTCTCCGATCGTATAAGAGTCTCCTAATGCCAGATATGAAATGTTGTTTTTCTGAGCACATGAAATAGTCAGACAACAAAAAAGAAATAAGAAAGAGAGACGAGTTTTTTTAAACATGAGATTATTTTAATTATTCAGACAGATAATAATGATTTAAAATGAATTAAATCATGTATAAGCGTAGGACAGTTTTTCGATTTTTTATTTATGAAAGCGCTTGCATTATCCGACAAACCGACGTTTCTTTGCTAAAGTGTGTCATTTAATAAATTCATCGGTGACACAAAAAAGTTTAAAAGACTACAACATTAATAAATCAGGATTAGAACTATGAATAAATTGATACGATATATGCTTGGGTTAAGCATGGTTCTCGTATTTTCGTTTGTTTCTGTGGCTAATAATACTCTATCGCCAAAAGAAGCAATTACAGAAGTATCAGGCCAGGTACTGGATGTAGACGGAGAGCCACTTGCGGGTGTAAATATCCGCGTAAAGGATAAATTGATAGGAACGACTACAGACGGAAACGGAATGTTCTCACTTTCCATTAAACAAGACCCGCCACTAATTCTGGTTTTTTCTATTGTTGGTTTCCAAACTGAAGAAGTTGACATTACTAATGCCAATACCAGTGGTTTAGAGGTCAGAATGCAGGAGCAGACGTTTTTAGGAGAAGAGGTTGTAGTCTCTGCTTCAAGAGTTGAACAAAGTATTTTAAAATCTCCTGTCTCAATTGAGAAAATGGACGTTATTGAAATTCAGACTTCTGCCTCCCCAAGTTTTTACGATGGAATAGCAAACTTAAAAGGGGTTGACTTCAGTACTCAAAGTTTAACATTCAAATCTATAAACACTCGTGGATTTGGATCAAATGGTAATACCCGTTTTGTGCAATTAATTGATGGGATCGATAATCAGGCTCCCGGACTAAATTTTGCAGTTGGTAACATTGTTGGTATTTCCGAGCTGGATCTTGAAAGTGCGGAAATGATACCGGGTGCTGCTTCAGCACTTTATGGGCCAAATGCATTAAACGGTATTTTACTTATGAATAGTAAGAGCCCTTTTGAATATAAAGGACTTTCGTTCAATACTAAATTAGGCTTAAATCATTTTGACAGTAATGTTGAAGACGGACCCCAGGTCTATCAATCATATGACATAAGATATGCCGACGCTTTCAATGATAAGTTTGCATTTAAGTTTACAGCCTCCTATTTAAAAGCTCAGGATTTTGTTGCTCAGGATAGAAGAGATCAGAGTTTTGTAACAGGTGGAGTTGTAGAGCGCGGGGCTACAGAAAGAAACGGAGCACGTGTATTCAACGGTGTAAATATTTATGGTGATGATGTGTTTACTCTTGGCTCAATTGCTAATAGTCTAATAGCGGCTGGTGAAGAACCTGATGCTACTGCAGAAGAACAAGCAACTGCAGCTCAAGTTGAGGCGCTAAGATCTCTAATACCTGATGGAAGAGAAGGAGCTTTTTCAGCTTTTGGTTTTGAAGAAAATTCTTTTGTGGATAATACTACTGAAAGTTTGAAGTTAGGAGCCGCTTTACACTATCGTCTCAATGATAACTACGAACTTCTGGGGCAATATAACACAGGGTTTGGTAGTACGGTATACACAGCAAACGATCGTTTCGTATTGGATGATTTCAATATTTGGACTGCAAAGTTAGAACTTAGAAATCCCAATTTCTTTTTAAGAGCGTATACAACTCAGGAAGACGCAGGAGATTCTTATGCAGCAAATACGGTAGCAACAAGAATTAATCAGATTGCATATCTAACTCCTTATTTTGAGACATTTTTAGGAGCAAGATCACAGGGTGCTTCGGTTGAAGAGGCTCACACACAAGCTCAAGCTTCTGCACTGGCAAAGCAAGTTGGCGACCCTAGTAATCCGAACGATGGCTTTACACCGGGTTCAGATAATTTCAACCAATTAGAAGCAAGTTTAAGAGCTACACCTATCTCAGAAGGTGGGGCAAAATTCTTAGATAAATCCGATATGTATCATTTTGAAGGTTTATATAACTTCTCAAACGTGGTTGATCCTGAAACCTTAGAGCTAATAGGTGGTGTAAATTATCGTATATACGCACTTAATTCGGAAGGAACTCTTTTTGCACTAGACGATAATGGTGATGAGTATAGCATCAACGAGTGGGGTGCTTATCTTCAAGGATCTAAGAATCTGATGGAAGATAAACTTAATCTTTCTGCATCTGTACGATATGATAAGAATGAATACTTTGACGGTCAGTTTTCACCAAGAGTTTCTGCATTATACACTTTAGCAGATCGCCATAATTTCAGAGCTTCTTTCCAAAATGGATTTAGAATGCCGACTACTCAGGATCAGTTTATTAAACTTGATGTAGTAACCAGATTGTTAATTGGTAGCAATCAGGATTTAGTTGATCGTTATCGTTTTGAGTCAAACAGGGTGTATAGTGCTCAAAATGTAGCGGCTGCAAGAGCTGAATTCAACGAAACTGGAGATGAAGCAGAAGCAAGAAGATTGTTAGGTAGTACTGTGGAATTTGAAGATTTCAAAACAGAGAAAATCAGCACATATGAAGTAGGCTATAAAGGCTTTTTAACGGACAGATTACTCGTTGATGCGTATTACTATTACAGCCAGTACACTGATTTTATAGCTGAAATACAATTTGTACAAGGGATTCCGGAGGGATTAACGGAGGACCCGGGTGCTTTCAATTCCACAAACGATGATGGTAAGGATGCTATTATTCAAGGGGAAGTTGAAACACAGGAATTCGGTTTTGATATTAATGCTGATGGTACTGTTGAATCTCAAGGATGGGGAGTAAGTTTAGACTATTCATTCGATGGTGGCTATAAGTTAGGTGGTAACGTAGCTTATAATGAACTGATAAGTGAGCAGGATTTACGTGATCAAGGATTCCGTTCAAGTTATAATACTCCCAAGTGGAGATATAATGTTCGTCTTGAGAATAGAAACGTAATAGAAAATATTGGTTTCAATATGGTATACAGATGGCAGGATGCTTATTACTGGGATTCCTCCTTCGGAGATGGTGTAGTACCGGCTTATGGTACTTTCGATGCACAGGTGAGCTATAAAATTCCATCAGCAAACACCATACTTAAACTTGGTGGTAGTAACATCCTCAATGAAAGATATGAGACCTCTTTTGGGAATCCTACTTTAGGAGCTATCTACTACTTCTCTCTAACATTTGATCAATTCTTGAATTAAGAAAAGGATATAACAATGAACAAATTCTATAAAATATTTTTATTACTGATCGTCACAGGATTGATTTCATACTCTTGTGATGGAATAGAAGATTCTCTGGTTGATGACCAACTTGAGGAAAATCCGTTACCTACCACGCCTGAATATTCTTCAGGAAGCACAGACTTCTCTAGTTATGTTGCTATAGGTAACTCATTAACGGCCGGCTTTATGGATGGAGCTCTATATAATATTGGGCAAAATAATTCCATTGCGGCAATTTTGGCTTCTAGTTTTGCAGCTACTGTTGATGGAAATTATACATTTAACCAACCTTCTATTGATTCTGAAAATGGATTTAATACTGGTATCAACCCAAATCCTAGCAATGGAATTACTTTTGGTAGGTTTAAATTAGATGCTGTTGCAAGGATTCCATCCCCGGTCATTAATGGTGAAGCCCCAACTGCATATACTGGTCCGGCTTTGAACAATTTCGGAGTTCCGGGTATAACTGTGGGACAACTAAGAGATCCTGCGGCTGCAAATAATCCTTTTTATGCCCGTTTTGCTAGTAATCCGGGAGCATCTACAGTACTAGGAGATGCAATTGATGCAAATCCAACCTTTTTCTCTTTATGGATAGGCAACAATGATGTTCTGGGTTATGCAACAAGCGGTGCTTCTAATGGCGCATTGTTAACATCCAATGCAGATTTTCAGACTAGATTTACAAACGTAGTTACAGATCTTATGACTGAAACAACGGCTGATGGAGTAGTTATTAATATACCTTTCTTCCTTGGCTTAGCTTATTTTCAAGCAGTTCCGAAAATAGCAATTCCGATTACCAGACCTACCCAAAGAGATAGTATAAATGCAGGATATGCTCAATATAATGCTGGGCTTGATAATGCAGCATCTGCTATGGCTATAACTCAAGACGAAGCCGATAGAAGAAAGATTAACTTTGTTCTGGGCGCAAATGCTTTTGTTATGGAAGATGAAACACTTACAGATTTATCTGGTTTAGGATTACCTTCAATTAGACAGGCTGAATCGGGAGACATAACTGTTTTACCTTTAGGTTCACTCTTAGGGCAAGATTTAGGGGACGGTGTATATGGAGTTCAAGACGCTGTAGAAGATAGACACGTTCTATTAGAATCCGAACAAGTTGAAATCGAAACAAGTCGCCAAACCTTCAATGGAATTATGGCTCAGATCGTCGCTGCAAACTCAAGTAGGTTAACTTTGTATGATACAAACTCTTCAACAGGAGTTTTCGCTGACTTATTTGGTTTAAGTGATGGTGTTCCAGGAATTACTGTTGACGGTGTAGATCTAACACCAGACTTTGCTCCGACTGGAGTTCTGTCAACGGATGGAATACATCCTAATCCAAGAGGTAATGCGTTAATTGTGAACGAGATTATTGCAACTATTGAGGCTCAGTTTGGCGCTTCTTTACCAGACATCAATGTGCTGAATAGATCAAGTGTATCTGTTTGTGCAGGTAATTGTTTGAGCCAGCAGTAAGTTTATCTTTATGATTCTAAACCCATCAGTCTAACGCTGATGGGTTTTTTTATGGGATTTATTCCCGAAACATTGTCATTAAAGAAAATGTGATCAGTACTGGCATTATATTTGCTAAATATCTTTTATAAAACAAAACCCCATTTTAAAGACATCAATGAGTAATAAAGAGCAGGAAGAAATTTTAGAAAATTCTGAGAAGGAAGTACTGGAAGAGGATCAGGCAGAAATAAACGAATCGGAGTCTTCGGAAATGTCTGAAGAAGAACTTAAAGATGAGAAAGAACTCCGGATTGAGGAATTAGAAAGCGAATTAGCGGTTGCCAAAGATTCCATCCTTCGCAAAGCTGCTGAACTGGAAAATGTGAGAAAAAGAGTTCAGAAAGAGCGTTATCAACTCAGAGAACAGGTAAAAGCAGAAGCACTACGAGATTTTTTACCCCTGAATGACGATCTACTCAGAACTCTGGACGCAAGTAAAGATTCAGCAGTTGACGAGAATTTTCTTGCCGGTGTTGAGATGGTTTCTAGTAAATTTGAAGATATTCTTGCCAAGCATGGGATCGAAAAAATTGATGAGACCAACGTTCCTTTTGATGTGAATCTTCATGATGCTTTATTACGTCAACCTGCAACAGATGAAAAAACTCCAAGTGATACTGTTCTTCAGGTTTTAGAGCGGGGCTACAGAATGGGAGAAAAAGTAATTAAGCATGCTAAAGTGATAGTGAGCCAGTAAAGATGACAAACAGAGATTATTACGAAATACTTGAAGTAGATAAAGGAGCTTCTGAAGCTAAGCTTAAGAAAGCCTATCGCAAAAAGGCGATGAAATATCACCCGGACAGAAATAAAGGAGATGCGGAAGCTGAAAAGAAATTCAAAGAAGCTTCAGAAGCTTATGATGTACTCAGAGACCCGCAAAAGAGAGCTCGCTACGACCAATACGGCCATGCCGGAGTAAACGGTAATCAAGGCGGTTTCGGAGGTGGTGGAGTCGATTTTGACGGAATGGGCTTCGAAGACATTTTCAGTCGCTTCGGGGATATTTTCGGAAGCGGATTTTTCGGAGAACAAAATTTTGGTGGCCAATCCAGAGGAAGAGGTGGAAGGAGACAACCGGGAACACCTGGCTCTGACATGAAAATCAGAATGCCACTTGAGTTAAATGAAATCGCTTTTGGTACAGAAAAGAAATTAAAGATCAAGAAGCAACTGGTATGTGATAAATGTACCGGTACCGGCGCTGAAACAGATTCAGATTTTGAAACATGCGGAACCTGTAATGGAATAGGAGAAGTTCGTCAGGTAACACGCACAATGCTTGGACAAATGGTCAATGTTCAACCATGCCCAACTTGTAGCGGTGATGGAAGGATCATTAAAACCAAATGTACTAAATGTGCCGGTGAAGGAAGGATCAAAGGTGAAGAAACCGTAAAGATCAATATTCCTTCAGGGGTTTCAAACGGAAATTATATAACTCTTCGCAGTCAAGGAAATGCAGGAAGAAGAGGTGGACCTGCCGGAGATCTTATTGTTCTTATAGAAGAAAAAGAGCATGAGCATTTTGAAAGAGAAGGAAACAATATCTATTACAACTTAAATTTAAGTATACCTGATGCAGTTTTAGGAACTGAAGTTCAGGTACCGACACTTAAAGGAAAAGCTAAACTCAAGATCGAAGAAGGAACTCAACCCGGTAAACTTCTTCGCATGCGAGGCAAAGGTATAGTTGGTTTGAATAATTCAGGAACAGGAGATCAATTATTAAGAGTAAATGTCTACATGCCAAGTGAGCTTACTGCCGAGCAACGTAAAGCAATGGAAAGCTTCAGGGAATCAGAAAATTTTGATGCTGTTAATATGAAGCAGCAGGAAAAGGGTTTTTTCTCGAAAATGAAAGATGTTTTTGGGTAGGCGATAAACCACAGAGGTCACAGAGAATGTTAAACTCAGTGTTCTCTGTGGTTAGATCTTATTCAGCAAGTACAGCAGTTCCACTTACAGAAACCATCAGCATGCTTCCGTTAGCCCCAATTGTTTCGTAGTCAATATCGATACCGATAATTGCAGTCGCGCCAACTCTGGAGGCTTTATCTTCCATTTCTCCGAATGCTAATTTTCTTGCTTCCTGTAGTTCACGTTCATATGCTGCGGAGCGTCCACCTACGATGTCTCTGATACCTGCAAAAAAGTCTTTGAATATGTTAGCTCCCAGAATTGCTTCACCTGTTACAACTCCCAGATATTTTTTGACTTCTCTTCCGTCCAGATTGTTGGTTGTTGACATAATCATGATTCTGCTCCATTGATTTAAGTTTATATTTCGGTTGAGTGATACTGTAAAAGAGAAAAAATGTTACCAAAAATTCAGGCACAAAAAAACCCGACCTGAAAACAGACCGGGTTAAATTCTAAAAAGAAAAAAGTTTATTACTTTTTGTCTTCTCTCGGGCGTGCTTCGTTTACACGAACTGCACGTCCGTCGATTTCCGCTCCGTCTAATTGATCAATAGCTGCTTGTGCTTCTGAATCATTATCCATCTCAACAAACCCAAAGCCCTTTGAACGGCCGGAATATTTGTCAGTGATTACTTTGCAAGAGCTTACTTCTCCATAAGCTTCAAATACTTCCCTTAAATTGTCTTCAGAAACTCCGTAACTAAGGTTTCCTACATAAATGTTCATGTGTATATATATCTTGTTAAAACTAAATTTCGGAATGATCAGATCAACCCTAAACCCAAGTAGTTCAATACCGTAGTCGAGATATCAGAACCAATCCGTGCATAAAGTACGCTTAAATTATCGTATCGCCAATTATTTTTGTGAGCGGGTAATAAGTTTTAGAATTTTGAATTCCTTAAAAATTTTTCAACCTCGTTGAAAATTATTTCCTGTTGTTCTTCTCTTGTTATAGTGGGTGAACCCGCTCCAAGTTGGAAACCGTAGTAGCCAAATTGTGAATGGTTGCCACCTTGGATCATGACAAAGTCAGTTGAGTCAGGTAAATTATGTGCAAATTGATCGATCTCAGGTGGACTTGCCAACCCATCTTCACTAGCTGAAATTTTCAGCACAGGAAATTCCAGTCTACTCAAGTCTTTATCTTTCGGATGCGTGGTACCCATCAGAACTAAACCAGAAATAGATTCGGGATAAAGGCTTGCATAATTAGCAGCCATTCTCCCACCACGTGAATGTCCTGCAACGACCCAGTTTTCTTCTTTTGAGCTGGCGATGAATTTAGAAGTTTTTTTCAAGGCATTTTGTTCCATGTTATCAGTAATAGCGATACGGAATGGAATCTTTTGTATATAAGAAGAATAGCCTTTTTGAGCTAATTTTTTTGCCAGTGGGGCATAGGCTTCATGTTGGACCAAAGCTCCCGGAAAGAATAATACAGAAGTATCCACAGAATCTGTTTGCGGAATAAAAGAAAGGTATTCATCGGTTTCTGCAAATAGAATATCTTGATCTGATGAGAGCATGCTGTCTTTATCAAATCCTCGTGCATTCATTTGAAAAAATTGCCACAGAATTACTGAACTCCAGAACAGCAATAAAAAGTAGCGGATAAATTTTCTTTTTTTTGATGATGCCATGTATTTAATCAGATTAGTTAAAATCTGACTAAAATACGCGCGGGGAAAAAATAAGTTTAGCTAAGGTTTTTTGTTTTCTCTCGACTCTCATCAGCAAGATTGGCATGGTAATCAGCCAGTTTATCAGCAATACCAGAGTCGTTCATACTTAACATCCTTAAAGCCAGTAAACCTGCATTTTGTGCTTTACCGATAGCTACCGTGGCAACCGGGATTCCGTTCGGCATTTGAACGATGGAATACAGACTATCCAACCCACCTAAAGCAGAAGTTTGAATAGGAACTCCGATTACAGGTAAAGTGGTATGACTTGCCAGCATTCCCGGAAGATGTGCGGCTCCACCGGCTCCTGCTATAATTATTTGTAATCCGCGGTCACGAGCTGTTTCACCATAATCAGCCATATCGTTTGGAGTACGGTGAGCGGAAACCACTTTCTTTTCGTAGCTGACACCAAATTGATCCAGAATATCTGTTGCTTGTTTCATGGTAGGCCAGTCGCTGTCGCTGCCCATTACTACACCGATGATTGGATTGCTCATTATTAAAAAGACTTTTTATTAATTGGTTTGAATGTAATAAATAAACCAGGTCATCCTGAACTTGTTTCAGGATCTTTGTAAGGTCTATAATCTATTAATTAAATTTCAATTTTAGAGGATACTTCTTTGGCTTTATCATAAACATCTCCCAAATCATTCCCAAGCAGCGTGTAGTGAGCCATCTTTCTTCCGACTTTACTCTGTACTTTTCCATATACGTGAAGATGCCCGTTTTTAGCTTCTAATCCCTTTTGAATGTTATCAGCTTCTGCGGGACGATTATGAGTTCCCAGTAAATTGATCATCGCAACAGCTGGTGTATTCATCTTTGTAGATCCAAGTGGAAGTCCAAGTACAGCCCGTACATGATTTTCAAATTGTGATGAGATACATCCCTCAATAGTATAATGACCGGAGTTATGTGGTCTTGGTGCGGATTCATTTAAAAGAATATTTCCATCTTCTGTCAGAAAAAACTCAAAAGCATAAATTCCTTTTCCGTCAATGGCTTCAACTGCTTTTACAGCAAGTTCCTGAGCTTTTTTCTGATATTTTTTTTTAATAGGAGCGGGAGACAGAACAGCTACACAAATATGATTCTCCTGCACTGTTTCACAACAAGGATAAACTACAGTTCCTGTTTCGTTACGAGCAACCTGAACGGCAATTTCTTTAGTAAACGGTACAAATGCTTCGGCTAAGATATCTCGGTTTTGATTACCACCAAGTTTATCAAATGCTTCTTTTGCTGATTCGAGATCCCGAACCGTTTCATTTCCATAACCATCGTAACCACCCTTGGAAGATTTAAGTAAATACGGCCAGTCATGGGTATCTCCAAAAGTTTTCAGATCTGATTCTGACCTAACCAGTTTATAAGGAGTTACCGGTATTCCTGCATTTTCAAAGGTTTGCTTTTCGATCAGCTTATTCTCGATCAGTGAAAAACTTTTTGGAGATGGAAAGATCGGAGTACCGCTTTTATCCTGAACTTCCTGAAGAATTTCGGAACTGATGAACTCATTTTCTAAAGTGATAACATCGCATCCTTTAGCAAATTCAACCATATCATCAACAGAATCAAAAGAGCCTGAAGTAGAGAATGGAGTCATAAACTGAACAGGTTCGTTCTCAGATCGATCAGAAAAAACAGCTACCTGAATTCCTAATTTAAAGGCTTCGAGTGCGCTCATTCGGGCAAGTTGTCCGGCGCCGAGAAAGCCAAGTTTCAAATTTGCTGGTATAGAAGTTCGAGACATAGTTAGTTTTATTTTCAAGATAAGGATGATTTTTATGAAAGAAATAATCAAATGAAGTCAAAAACTACATAGTTAGGTGGTTTAATTAATGGGTACAAAAAGTAGATTTGATAAATTAATTTCAAAATAAACAAGTTGTTATGTTTTTAAAAAAGTTACTAATCGTTTTATTCCTAATAATAATCAGTACAATACAAACCAAAGGGCAATTAATTTATGAGCTAGATGATTTTGTGTCTCAAGAAATGGGCTTTACATTCTTCGAATCAAGTAGATTTTTCAGTTCATCTGCAACAGGAGATATAAACGGAGATGGATTAGACGATTTAATTTTTTCAAGTTCAAATAACGTATATGTGATATTTGGCGATGAAAACAGAAATGACACTAAAATTAACCATAGTAACTTTTCAAGCGATCTAGATGGAACAATTGGTTTTAGAGTTACTGGGATATTTAATGATACTGATCTAGGAGTTAGCTTGGCCTCTCCTGACATAAACAATGACGGGTTTCATGAAGTTGTAATTGGTTTGGCAGGAGCGGGGACTTCAAATGAAGGGAAACTACATCTTATATACGGTAAAGCAGGTTCTTTTGAATCTGATTTTAATGTGGACACATTGAATGGTACAAATGGATTTACAACGGAAGGTATACTCAATTCGGATAAATTAGCAGGTGATCTTAGTGTTGGAGATATTAATGGTGATGACATAGATGATTTAATGCTATTCTTTCGTCAAGGTACAGAGGTTTATGCTTTTTACGGAAATGAAGAAGGTTTAGAAGGGAGTGTCTTAGAAAATGCTTTCCAAGGTAATGTAGATTATAATAAAACATTAAAAATAAATGCAAACTATTCTACCTCAAGCAATGATAGTAAAATTGAGTCCGCTGATATAAATGGGGATGGCTATGATGATATTATTTTCTCAAACCCAGAGATTTTTTCAGGTCAGGGACGTGTAAATGTTGTTTATGGGCAGCAAGAAAAAAGAACGGAGTCATTCGATTTAAGTGATATGTTGGAGGGGGAGGGTTTTTTCTTAAACGGATCGGGAAATGACTCAGAATTGGGATTTGAGATTAGTGCGGGCGATGTAAATAATGACGGTATAGATGAGTTAGTGATAGGAGCGCCCTTTTCAGATATCGATGAAGATAATTTCTCGGGTGAAAAGCATGGGGTAATTTATGTTATAAATGGAATTATGGAGAGACCTCTTGAAATTGATACAGATACACTAAGCGATGTGAGTTCAACCAAAATTATATATAGTGATACTTTGTTTCTTACTTTTGAAATTGGTCGTGAAATAGCTGCCGGACATGTAAATGACGATGAATATATAGATGTAATGATTGGTTCGGCTGGAGCAGGTAATACTTATTTACTTTTTGGAAGCGATTCAGGTATGGGAAGTGAAGTAAAGCTTTTAGATATAACAGAAGAACAAGGTTTTACCATTTTAGGAGAGAGAAATCAGTTTGATTCGCCTACTGGAATAGGAGGTCAATTAGTTTCTTTTGGAAATTTTAATGGGGATAATATAGATGATATGGTTATATCAGGAAATTCTTCAGGTGAATCTGAATATTTATATGTGATAGATAATTTGGGAGGAATTAAAGTGTCAAACGAAATTGATAAAAATATTCCAAATAGCATAGTACTTAATCAGAACTACCCAAACCCTTTCAACCCCAGTACCAATATTTCATATTCACTCGCTAATGCATCTTCTGTAAATTTAAGCGTGTACGATATGTTAGGAAGAAAAGTAGCAACTATAGTTAATGAAAGGAAGTCAGCAGGTAGTTATACCGTTACATTTGACGCTACAAATCTGTCATCTGGTATGTATATATATCGTATTGAAGCTGGAAACTTTACACAAACCCGTAAGCTGATGTTGATTAAATAAATTGCACGAATTATTTAGCTTTATAAGCCGATTTAAATCTTGGATCGGTTTTTTGTGTCAAACACATTACTGTAAAAACTAATATTTAAATGGTGAATGAATAAAAGTAAAGAAAGCTGAGTTAACAGAGCATTATGATGAATTTACCAAGTTTAGTGCCGAAGAACAGGCTTTGGTTACGAGGATTTTGACAACCAACTTCGATGAGGAAATAAAAGCTGCAAAAAGGAAGATAGTCAAAGTAATGGTAGAGTTGAGTTGTAGTGATTCCAAAAATATGCTGAATGCCCAGTTACGTACCAGTACTAAAGCAATTTTAGGAGTGGCCACATGAGCATTAATGCTTGGCACGCCATTAGCTCCTCTAGGCATTATTGTAACAGGTGTTTCGGCAGCTAATTACTTATAGCTCTGGATCCTCTTATAAATAGAATTGGGGATTTTATTGATGCCTGTTTTGTTCATGATAAAACTCTGCTTGAATCAGTAAGTAGTTCTAAAATGAACGCGAGAGCATTGAATATTCAACAATCATTAATCTTCTCTCACGGAGAAGAAGAAAGTTTTGTTATTAAAGCTAAGTAAGATTTAGAAAGTGATTTCGCAGACTTATTAGCGGAGGTAAGAGTAGCATTAGAACCTGTTTTTAGTAAGCTTCCGGCTGATTAGGGGGATCAGATCTCAATTGAAGATTATTCAGAAACAAAGATAGAAGAGCCTTCATTATACAATATTGTAAACATATCAGATAACCGCATAGAGGTATCTTCAAAAACCACAAGTGAGGGGCTCGCATTAGAGTTTAGTTTCTTGGAATCAGATATGCCTACCGATGATCAAGCGTTTACTTTTGACTTGCTAAACACAGAAGACAGTGAGGAACCGACAGTAATTGAGGCTACACTCAAACCCGTAAAGCCTATTACTTATAACATGCAGGTTAGCGTAGCGGCAGGTGAATCGGTAATGGATACACTGAAAGCTGATTATGCGGCATCATTTACGATTGAAAGTAATCCAGCGAATGGTACAGTTACGCTTTTGGATGCTGAGCAGGCTCTTTTGATCTCGGTAAGTTTACATTTAGCACTGACACAACTGTGCAATACGATTATATTTATGATGCGGGACTTGCTACGTTCAGTAATGGAGAGATAGAAGAAGAATTTTTTGTTACGGATGGAACCGTAGAAGTATGAATTTCCGGGGATATATACTTTAATTCTTGATTTGACTATTAGCAATGGAAAGCCGTTAAGAGGTAATTTTTCTTCATCATTAGGTTTTCTTAGTAGAAGGAAGGCAACAGTTTCTGACTCTGAAAGTCAAGCTAAAATTAATTCAACAAAAAGAAGGTTTAGAAAGTAGCAGTTACCTTTAATCATATTTAACTAAGGAGCAGGCGTAAAGTCTGCTCCTTTTTTAATTTGTTAACTTTAGTTAGCATTCTAATTTTCAATTAAAGAATCGTACTTTAGCGACAGAAAATTATTGAAAAAAACGAAGAATGGACATAGAAGAAAAGTTAAAGCAGATAAAATCAAGATTTGAAGAAGTGAACGCCGCTATGAGCGATCCTTCGGTTTTTGATGATCCTGATAAATATACTGAGCTAACTAAAGAGAGAAGCGATCTCGAAGAATTAGTACAAGATTACGATAGTTGGAAAGATCTGCATGATCGACAAGAAGGAAATAAAGAACTCATCGAAATGGATGAGGATGCCGAGATCACTGAAATGGCTAAAGATGAAAACAAAGAGATCAAGGAGCAATTAGCTAAACTTGAAGACGACATCAAGATGAAGTTGGTTCCTAAAGATCCAGAAGATTCCAAAAATGCCATTATTGAAGTCAGAGCTGGTACAGGAGGAGACGAGGCTGCTATTTTTGCCGGAGATCTGTTTGATATGTACAGACGTTATGCTGATTCTCAAAATTGGAAGATGAGTTTGTTGAGTATTACTGAATCAGATAAAGGCGGCTACAAAGAAATTGTGTTTTCGCTGGAAGGAAATGAAGTGTTCGGAAAGATGAAATACGAATCCGGAGTTCACCGGGTACAAAGAGTTCCTGCAACTGAAAGTCAGGGAAGAGTACACACATCAGCTGCAACAGTAGCGGTACTTCCGGAAGTAGAAGAAGTAGATGTTGCTATCAACACAGCTGATCTGAGAATTGATACTTTTCGGGCAAGTGGAGCCGGTGGTCAGCATGTGAACAAAACAGATTCAGCAATCAGAATTACGCATGAGCCAACAGGAATTGTGGTTGAATGTCAGGAAGAGCGATCTCAGCATCAGAATAAAGAGAAAGCAATGACGATGTTGCGTTCTAAAATGTACGATATTGAACTGGAAAAGAAAGAAAAGGAGAGAGCTGCTGAAAGAAAAAGCCAGGTTTCTACAGGTGACCGTTCAGCTAAGATCAGAACTTATAATTTCCCACAAGGACGTTTTACCGATCACAGAATTAATCTAACATTGTACAATTTAGATAACATTATGAAAGGCGATCTTCATGAAGCTATTGATGCACTACGTGTTCAGGATAATCTTGATAAATTAAATGAATTGGTAGAGGAATAAATAATAGTTTTTATATAAATTATAAGAAAAAATTTTTATGAAAAGTATATATATAATAATAGGATGCGCTTTAGCTTTTCTTTCATGTGCAACTTCGAAAAACTCCATTGAAACGAATAAATCAACAGAGTATAATCGTCAAATAGAAAAAGTATTTATTGTTTCATATAAAGTTGATGAAACTGAAAAGACAATGAAAGCAGTGTCTGAGGTTATTGTCAATTCTTTGAAAATGAAAAACATTGATTCAGAACTTTATTACAAGGAATCTGATGATCTTGAATTAAGTCCCGAATTACCAAAAGAAGAAATAGATTCTTTTCAGCCTGATGCCTTAATGTTTATCGCTTTAAAAAGTGGAATGTATAATAGTTATGGTCTAACAGAATTAAACTTAGATTTAGTGATTGTTGACTTAGAAATGCAAAAAGTAGTTTGGAGGGCTGATATATCTTCAAAATTAAAAGCTAGATTCGGTTTTCAAGGGCTTGAAAATAAAGAAACCATGAAAAAGTTAGGCGATTCGATTATACAGAAGATGATTGAAGACGAACTGTTGAACATCAAATAATCAAAATGATGTCTGATCTACATAAAATCATTGATGCACTCCGTGTTCAGGATAGTCTTGATAAGCTGAATGAGTTGGTAGAGGAATAAAACTAAACTAAAAACTAAATCTTAGTACGTGTGAAAACTGCATTTTTAATTATAACATCTTGCTTACTATTCTCTTGTTCTTCTTCTGTGAATACAATAGAGTCTAATAAGGATGAGTCTTATCAAAAGAGATCTTCTAAACTTTTTATGGTCGTGTATACAACGGCTGAAAGTGAGAATTTAATGGAAAAAGTAGCGGAGTCGGTAAGTAGTTCGCTTGACTCTATTAAAATTGAATCTACCTACTACCTTCAAGAGTCTAGCAGCCTTGCTCTTTCTCCTGAACTACCAAGAAAGGAAATTGTATTTTTTGGTCCGGATGCTTTAATGATTATAGGGATAGAGGGTGGGAGATATTATAATAATGATCTTACAGACCTTCAGTTAGGTATTGCAATTTATGATCCAGAATCTCAAAAAATAGTCTGGAAGGCACAAATTGATTCAAAAAAAAGTTTTGGTTTAGGTGGAATTGAAAACAAGATTGCAATGGAGAGATTAGGGAATTCAATCGTAAATAAAATGATTGAAGACGAACTGTTGAACATCAAATAATCAAAATGATGTCTGATCTACATAAAATCATTGATGCACTCAGTGTTCAGGATAACCTGGATAAACTGAATGAGTTGGGTAGAAGATTAGATCAAAGTTGCTAAATACTGAGTCGGATTGAGTACGGGAAGTTTTGAAAGTTTAAAGTCATCCAGGTTTCTGGTAATTATCAAATCTATTGAGTTCTCATATGCAGTGTAATATTGGAATGCATCTTCCAGATCTTTGAACTGAGAATTAAGAGCTTGTTCAATTACTAAATCAGAAGTGTTACAAATCTCGAACATAGGTTTGATATGTTTTAGATTCTCTTTAGCTATAGTAGGGTTTAAAAGTCTACTACTGATATAATAAATATTAGAGAAGCAAATTGATGAAGTATAAAGTTTATGAGAATCAGTATAAGACAGGTCAAATATCCCGGAAGAGTTATCTACGAACTCCTTTCGGTTTAGTAAAACATCAAGAAATATATCTGAGTCTATGAATAATTTTTTCATCCGTATTTTTCTAGCAAGTAATCTAGTCTTTCATCTCCGGTAAATTCTTTATTTTCGAGCATTCCTCTCATTTTTTTTACAAGAGGAGTGTTTTCAGATAAATACTCTACAGGATGTTCTGAAACTTTGATTTTTAGATTTCCAGCCCCTCCATGAGAGCGTTTGATTAATACTTTGAGATAGTTTTCAACTAACTGAGAAACAGAAATTTCATTGGCATTAGAATATGCTTTAGCCTCTTGTATAACTTTTTCTTCTAAAGTAAGTGTTAATTTCTTCTTCATAATACACGTGTTTAATTAAAATAATAATACGTATTAATTCGATTAAATAAAAAAAGCCCATCCTTAACAGAATGGGCTTTGAAAGACTATAAACTGAAATTAAATAAATTCAGTCTCCTTTTGGAGCTGCAGCCAATAATGCTTCACTGGCTTCAGATTCAAACTTCTTAAAGTTGTCTACAAACATTTTGGCAAGCTTTTTAGCTTTGACGTCATATTCGTCAGCGCTTTTCCACGTATTTCTTGGAATCAGTACTTCTGAAGGCACGCCATCAACTGCAGTAGGTACTTCAACTCCGAAAATCGGATCCTTAGTGTATACTGCGTTTTCCAAATTCCCTGCAATAGCTTCGCTTAACATTCTGCGTGTATGAGAAAGTTTCATTCTGGAACCCTCACCATAAGCGCCACCTGTCCAACCTGTGTTTACCAACCAAACCTGAGAGCCATGCTTTCTGATCTTTTCAGCGAGCAACTCTGCATATTCAGTAGGATGTAAAGGCATAAACGGAGAGCCAAAACAAGCTGAAAAAGTAGCTTGGGGTTCAGTAACACCACGTTCTGTTCCTGCAACTTTTGCAGTGTATCCACTGATAAAATGATACATAGCTTGTTCCGGTGTCAGTTTAGAAATAGGAGGAAGTACTCCGAAAGCATCAGCTGTTAAGAAGATGATATTTTCAGGATGTCCGCCTGTACCGGTTTCACTTGCATTAGGAATGAAATCGATCGGGTAAGAGCATCTGGTGTTTTGAGTAAGGCTTACATCATCGAAATCCGGTTCGCGATTATCATCCAGAATAACATTCTCTAAAATAGTACCCGGCATTTTGGTGGTAGCGTAGATCATTGGCTCACCTTCTTCAGAAAGGTTGATCGTTTTTGCATAACAACCGCCTTCAAAATTGAAAACACCGTCATCGCTCCAGCCATGCTCATCATCACCTATAAGGGTTTTTTCAGGATCAGCAGATAGAGTGGTTTTACCGGTTCCGGATAGCCCAAAGAATACAGCTGTTTTGCCGTTTTCATCATGATTAGCAGAACAGTGCATTGCCATAATTCCTTTTTTAGGAAGCAGGTAATTCATGACTCCAAAGATTCCTTTTTTAACTTCTCCGGAGTATAATGTTCCTCCGATAAGGATGATTTTTTTTTCGAAATTACAGATAATAAAAGTGCTGGATTTTGTGCCATCTTCAGCAGGATCGGCTTCCAGAAATGGTGCAGCCATTACAGTAAACTCAGGCTCATGATCTGCAAGTTCGCCGTTAGTTGGGCGACGAAACATGTTATGAGCAAATAATCCGTGGTAAGCTACTTCACTAACTACACGGACCTGAAGCTGGGTAGCTTTATCAGCTCCGCAATACAGATCTTTTACAAAAAGTTCTTTATCAGAAAGATAAGTCTGAGCCTTCTTGAATAATTTATCAAATACTTCTTCTGAGATTGGCTGATTTATATCGCCCCAATCTATATCGTCATGAACAGAAGGTTGATCGACAATAAATTTATCCTTTGGTGAACGTCCGGTAAATTTCCCGGTGTGTACAACTAATGCATGATCTTTTGTAAGAAAGGCTTCTCCACGTGCTATTGCTCTTTCATACAATTCTGCTGGTGTTAAATTCCAGTGAACATTTTTATTACTCTCCAGTCCTAAATAATCTAAACCGATCTTACTTTTTGGATGCTTGTCGTAGTTAGGTGTCATATTTTATATGAAATTTTGAATGAAGCCTTAAAGTTAAGGATTTACGCATCTAATTTTAAGTAAAAAACCATTTAAACCTTAATTTCTTAGGCATTAAAGAAAGTTTATGGAAGCGCTTTTTTAATTAAGGGAAGGTTGATTAATTGCCTTAATATTCATTGCAGTTTTAAAGATTGATTGAAAAATAAAATCCCAAAAAACCTGATAATTTGTAACTTTAGGTATGGAAAATAAAGAACGAGTTATAAAGCTGGGTTTGATACAAACTTTTTGTGAATCAACCCCATCAAGAAATGTAGAAAGGTCTAAAGAACTGATAAGATCAGCAGCTGAACAAGGAGCTAATATCATATGTCTTCAGGAGCTATTTAATACCATTTATTTCTGCAACCAACATGACGAAAAAAACTTTGATTGGGCTGAGCCTGTTGATGGGAAGTTGATTCAGGATTTAAGTGCTTTATCTGCGGAATTGAATATTGTACTTATTGCGCCTTTTTTTGAGAAGAGAACTCAGGGAGTTTATCATAACTCGCTTGTAGTCATTGATTCGGACGGAAGCGTTCTGGGAAATTACCGGAAGATGCATATTCCGGATGATCCCGGATTCCATGAAAAGTATTATTTCACTCCGGGTGACAAAGAAACCGGATTTCAGGTTTTTGATACAGCTTTTGGTAAGGTCGGTGCTCTTATTTGCTGGGATCAATGGTATCCTGAAGCAGCACGAATTACAGCTTTAAAAGGAGCTGAGATTATTTTTTATCCAACAGCTATCGGGATGTTAAAGAAGGAAACCCAAAAGCAGAAAAAAATATTTATGGACGCATGGATAACCGTTCAGAGAAGTCATGCTATCGCAAATGGATGTTTCGTAGCAGTTACAAACAGAGTAGGGAAGGAGAGTGGAAACAAATTCTGGGGTAATTCCTTTGTTGTAGGACCGTTTGGAGAAATTCTTAAACAAGGTGGAGAAAAAGAAGAGATCTTAATTACAGAGATCGATCTTAATTCCATCGAAAGTCAGAGAAGAGAATGGCCGTTTTTCCGAGACCGAAGAATTGATGTTTATGATGGAATCATGAAAAGATTGATTGACTGATTTTCAATATCGAATATCGAACTAGGAATAATGAATATCGTACAGACTTCGAATAATTTTTCAATGCCGGCTGAATGGAAAACACATTCTGCAACTCAGCTTCATTGGCCATCAAATAGAGAGACTTGGCCTGACGAGAGACTTCAAAGAGTTGAAAAAGTATATCTGAATATCATAAAAAGCCTTTCTGAATTCGAACAAATTTTACTTTTAGTTGAAACTAACAACGTACTAAGCAGAGTTTTAAAGCTTTTTAAAGCTGAAGGGATTGATGATAAACAGATTCTCATCAAAGTTTATCCTGTAAATGATGTATGGGCAAGAGATTGTGGTCCGATTTTCGTCATACGAAATAACGAGTTTATAATCACAGATTGGGAATACAATGCATGGGGAGAAAAATATCCGCCTTGGGATTCTGACAATAATGTTCCTGAATTCATTTCTCAGCTTTTTGGAATAAAAAAAGTATCCACGAAAATGGTTTTGGAAGGCGGTTCTATTGATGTGAATGGAGCCGGGGATTTGCTGACTACAGAATCGGTACTTTTGAATCCGAATCGAAACCCCGGAATGAGTAAAGGTGAAATTGAGCAGAATCTTAAAAAATACTTAGGAGCAGAAAATATTATCTGGCTTAGATCCGGATTGGCAGGGGATGATACAGATGGACATATTGATGATCTGACTCGATTTCTGAATGAAGAAACTGTGTTAACGATGGTTTGTGAGGATAAAGACGATATAAACTATCTGGCATTACAAGAAAATCTCAAGATTCTGAGATCTGCCAAATTGAAGAGCGGAAAGAAATTGAACATAGAAACATTACCTCTTCCCAAAACCAAAATCGAAGGAACAACAGTAGATGGCTCAGAATTTGTACCGGCAAGCTACGCTAATTTTTATGTGGCAAATGGATGTGTTTTAGTCCCGCTGTACGATGAGCAATACGATCAGCAAGCGCTGGATCTATTTAAAAAGTATTTTCCGGATAGAGAAATTATCGGAATTGATTGTGCAGATCTGGTTTGGGGGCAGGGAAGTATTCATTGTATTACGCAGCAGCTTTATGGAACAGATGAATATTGAATATCCAACAATGAATATTCAATGTTGAGTTACTTGATCAAAGTTAATCGCTTTGTTTGAACAACTCCATTCGCTTCCAATCTGTACAAATACACTCCGCTGGCTAAGTTCGTCGCATCAAATTGAATAGCATTGATTCCTGCGGGACGTATTTCATTCACCAATTCCTGAACTTTTCTACCCAGCAGGTCAAACACGGTCAGTTTAGTGAAAGTGGATTTATCTAGTTCAAATTCAATGGTAGTGGTTGGATTAAAGGGATTGGGATAATTTTGTTTTAAAGAAACAGCATTAGGAATTTCAGGAGCTTCTTCATTACTGACGGGAACTTGTTTGATAGAAGTTGGTTGACCGTTTTCTACTTTAAAAAGTTCTTTTTCGGTTAACACATAAAGGATGTCTGATTCAGGCTTCGCATATAAACCGGTAATTCTATGATCAAAGGTAAGAATAGATTCAAAGTTACTTCCTGCATCAACGGATCGTAATAATTTAGTTCCTACCGATGCAAAAAGTACTGAGTCTGAAGAAACAGAATAATAATGAGTATTCAACGAAGCATTTTCAATATCTGTAAAAACAGGAGAAACTTCCCAGTTATCGATGTCCCCTTTAGCAGAATTTTTCAGTAAATAAGTTTGAACCGAATCATTTTGTGAGTCTTTAAGATCAACAAACCAATAAATGAGATTAGAATTATTTGTGTGATAGATATTTAAGTGAGACCATCCTGTGATTACCAAAGAGTCATTAGCAGGGTTTATAAATTGCGTCACGTTTTCCAGGCTAATTTCTGAACTTTGATTTAAATCGTTTGTTCTGTAAAGGGTGTCACTATTGATGAAAAAAGAAAGACTATCCTCTCTGGCGATGGAACTTTCTAAATGTCTGAAATATAAATCTCTTGATTCTACAAATGTATCGTAAGATTCGCCTTCCGGATATTGGTTACTTTCAAAATATAGTGCTTTAGTAGATAATCCATGAAATGTAGAATATTCCATCAAATAAGCTTCATTAGTGAATGGATGAGGGATTAATCTTAGAAGATTGAAATCATAATTAACTCCAAAAGTTTTGCTGTTTATAAACCACACCTGTTCTACTCTTGACCTATACGCTGTAATTCTTCTCAATGTAGAATTGTAAGAACTGGTTAAGAAATCACGAAGAGTTTCTGAATCCACAAGTTCACAATTGTTGGGGTGAAGATGATGTCTGGATGCTGTTATCCTTAAGCTATCTTGAAGGGTTGCAGAATTTAAACTATAAATGTGAGATGAAAAGCCATTAAATTTACTCCCTGTGGTTGGGCACTCATAATTTTGCGTTTCTAACCTTTCATAATAAAGCTGGGTTACACTGTTTTGATCTTCAAAACCTCTTAACCTTTGCAGCGTTATTTCTTGTGAATTCCCTGGAACTGAACACAAAAGTGAAATAAAAATAATAAGGGTGCTGAAAGTCTTCATTGTTATTTGATGAGTGTAAGTCTTTTAGTTTGCACAACGCCATCTACTTCCAATCTGTACAGATATACGCCGCTGGCTAAATTGGTGGCATTGAATTCAATGGTGTTGGTTCCAGCCGGTCTGGTTTCATTTACCAGTTCCCGGACTTTTCTTCCAAGCACGTCAAATACAGTTAGCTTGGTGAAGGTGGCTTTATCCAATTCAAATTCAATGGTAGTGGTTGGATTAAAGGGGTTTGGATAGTTTTGTTTTAAAGAAACCGCACTCGGGATTTCAGAAGTTTCTTCATTACTGACGGGAACTTGTTTGATGGATATGGGTTGACCGTTTTCTACCTTGTAAAGATCTGTTTTGGTAAGCACATACAAAATATCTGAATCTGGCTTTTTGTAGAGTCCGGTTACTTCTTCCTCAAATTCCAGAATTTCCTGCATAGTTTCTCCATAATCTTCAGAGAAGAAAACTTTTGTAGTATCTGAAAGGTATACTTGTCCGGATTGAAGGGTAGATATGGAAATGCTTTTGGAATTAGATTGTGGCAAGAGTTCTTTGAATGACCAGGAAGTTTCATTCCTCTTTGCTAAAAAAATGTCAGACTTTGAGCTATAGGTTCGGTTATCAGTCATCAGATAAGTAGAAGTTGAATCCGCATCAATTAAATAGTCTTTAAATGAGTTAAAATATCCATTTCCGGATGTATAGATTAGTTCTTTATTACCTTCAAAATAGTAGAAGAGACTATCAGCATTTACAAGAAGAAAAGATTTATTCAAATCATTAAAGCCAACGAAAGAGAGTGGAATAAAATCGGTATTGAAATCAATCTCGGAATATTGATCTTTTGTCCAAACAGAATCTTCTTTCAAAAGTTTATGAGTTACTTCTCCATAACCTTTCCAATCCAAAAAATTGAAATAAAGTGTATTTGTAGAAGCATCAAAGTCCAGTTCGGCTTCAAAATCTACAAAAGAGTTTAACACTAATCGTTGCTTATCTGGGTTTATTAAGAGTATTGTTGCTTCAACAGAACCAAAATTTTCCTTTTTGAACTGATAATACACAGCCGGATTTCTGTTTACGAAATCAATGTCTTCAAGAAACGAGAGTTTAGGCTCACAAAATCCTTGTAAGAAAAAATAATCTTGAACTAAAATGCTATCTGACAAATTATTAAGGTTCAGATGATACAAGTGATTATTATACCAACTATCTTCATAGTTTATATAATCTCCGTCATCATCCTGATATGTACAGATTGTAGTTTTAGGCTCATACACTCTATAAAACAATTGTGTTGTTCCTGTGGAATCCTCAAAACCACTTAGATCATGGAAGAAGTTGGGGTTTGATTCTTGAGCGATCAATGGAAAGCTGAAAAAAAGTAATGATATGGTGAAAAGAAACCTTCTCATTTTATGAGAGTGAGTCGTTTTGTTTGAACTACTCCGTTTGCTTCCAATCTGTACAGATATACGCCACTGGCTAAATTGTTGGCGTTGAATTCAATGGTGTTGGTTCCTGCCGGACGTATTTCATTTACCAATTCTCGTACTTTTCTTCCAAGTACATCATATACCGTCAGTTTGGTGAATGTGGATTTATCCAATTCAAATTCAATGGTAGTGGTTGGATTAAAGGGATTCGGATAATTTTGTTTTAGAGAAACCGCATTCGGGATTTCAGGATTCTGTTCATTACTAACCGGAACTTGTTTAATGGAAGTAGGTTGACCGTTTTCTACCTTGTAAAGATCTGTTTTGGTAAGCACATAAAAAATATCAGAGTTTGGTTTTTTGTATAGTCCGGTAATTTGAGAATCGAATTCCAAGAGCATTTCGAAACTGTTCCCAAAATCAGAAGAATGGTAGACGGAATTAGTATCTGCAATGAACAAACTCCCCGAGACTGAAGCATCCGTTACTGCAAAAAATAATGCGTTAAAATTTTCAGGCAAACTAACTTCTGACCAGGAACCTTCTACACCTTTGTTATCAGATAATCTTAGTGAATTACGATTTTTACCATATATATAACTTTGGTCGGCATCAAAAAACAGTTCTGAATAATAAGTCGAAGAATCTGCTAGTATAAAATCAGAAGAATGTGCATCACTTCTATAAAGATGTCCATTTTTATCGGTACCGAAATAAAGAGAATCGTTAACAGGATGTATTGCCAAAAGCCTATAATCAAAATGAGTACTGTCGAAGTAGCTGATCATCTCATCATAACCTGCGTTATAATCCTCATCGAAATAAGGCCAATAAGAAGTATCGGATGAGAATGGTACTGTAAAGTCATCTGTGATATAGTAAAGCGAGTCATTTGCGTTACTCAGTAAAAATTTATCAGCAGCGTAATAAAATTCATTACTTTTTTGAGCTTTAACAATAATGGGAAATGGAAATCCGAAACCGGCATTTCTATGGTCTTGAAACCAAGGTGCAGAACCTCCTCCATTTGTAGTCATCCTTATCCACTTAGAAGGATCACTATCAAAAAAATGGTAGTCGGTGGTATAACTTGCCGTGTACATTCCCGGAATAGTCCATTCTTCATAATAATTATTGAAGAGCTTGTAATAAGTTTTAGTTACAACATCAAAGTGATAGATATGATCATATCGGTAATTGAACTGTTCACCTTCTTCCGGAGTTTCATGAATCTGAAAAAACAGTTGAGTCACATCTGTCGAATCCTCCAACCCTTTTAATTCATGAAAATATCGTTCTTGAGCTGAAATAGATAAGCCGTAAAGCAACATCAATAAAAAAGTAAGCAGATATTTCATAGCAACTCGTTAATCTAAAAGAACATACTAAAACCACAGAAGTAATGCATATTAAGTTTACTATCTAAGTGTTTACTTTAATATCTTTACCCTTTATAAATCACGATTCTGAAACAGGACTAAATGAGCACAATTGCCCATGAACGGTTTGAGGCAGTAATTGGCCTTGAGGTACACGCACAATTATTAACAAAAAGTAAAGCTTTTGCACCGGTAGCAGCACAGTATGGAGAAGCTCCTAATACACAGGTTTCACCACTTTGCCTGGGACATCCGGGAACGTTGCCGGTTATTAATGAGAACTTAGTTCGCTATATCATTAAAATGGGATTGGCAACAGATTGTAGTGTTGCTCCAAAATCCATTTTTGCCCGGAAAAATTATTTCTACCCGGATCTTCCAAAAGGATACCAGATATCTCAATTCGATACTCCAATTTGTTTCGACGGGTTCATTGATATTGAACTGGATGAATATGATAAAAGAATCGGGATTACCCGCATTCACATGGAAGAAGATGCAGGGAAGTCTATACATGATCAGGATCCTTATAATACATTAGTGGATCTGAATCGTGCAGGTACTCCACTGATTGAGATTGTTTCAGAACCGGATTTAAGAACTCCGCAGGAAGCATACGCTTATTTGACCAAGATCAAGCAAATTGTGCAATATCTGGAGATCTGTGACGGGAATATGGAGGAAGGAAGCTTACGCTGTGATGCCAACGTGTCTGTTCGTCCAAGAGGAAGAGAAAAGTTTGGTACCCGAACTGAGTTAAAGAACATGAATTCTTTCCGGAATGTTGAAAAAGCCATAGAGTTTGAAATTTACAGACAGATCGAGCTGATCGAAGAAGGTGGTGAAGTTGTTCAGCAAACCAGATTGTGGGATACTTCCAAGAATCAGACAAGAGTTATGCGCTCAAAAGAAGAAGCTCATGACTATCGGTATTTCCCTGAACCGGATCTGCCACCTGTAATTGTTACTGAAGAATTGCTCGCTGATATAAAAGAAGAGCTTCCGGAATTGGCTGATGTACGTCAAAAGCGATTTATGGAAGAATATGCTATGAGCGAAAATGATGCGGTTACTTTGACTGAGAGTCGATATCTGGCAGATTATTTCGAGGAAGTTGTTTCGTTTACAAACTCTCCAAAATCAGCTTCAAACATGGTGTTGAGTGAAGTTTTAAGAGTTTTAAATGAGCAAAGTATTGATATCAGAGAATTTTCCGTTACACCGGAACGTTTATCAGTGCTGATAAAACTTAAAGAAGAGGATAAGATCAATTCTTCTGCCATGCAGGAAGTTTTCAATGCTATGCTGGGTTCGGAAAAATCTGCTGAAGAATTGGCAAAAGAGATGAATTTAATACAAGTTTCAGATTCCGGATTTTTAGAACCAATTGTTGATGAAATAATTGCTGATAACCCGGACGAAGTAAAAAGATACAAGGAAGGAAAAAAACAATTGATGGGCTTTTTTGTGGGGCAGGCTATGAAAGCATCTAAAGGTAAAGCCAATCCAAAATTGGTCACAGAAATGGTTTCAAAAAAATTACAAAATTGATTCAGATCGAATCAAACTATTATGGACATTAGAAAAATATTTTATCCGGTACTTTTGGTTGCTTTCATTACAAATTGCAGTAATGAACCGGAACTGAAAAAAGCATTTATAGACGGGAAAATTACCGTTGCTGATTCTGTAGATAACTCTAAGGATTATTCAGGTATTCAGCTGATAATCACATATCAGGAAAGTGTGGACAATCCAATCGACACTATTTTCAATAAAAGTTCTGATATAAAAGGTGTTTTAAAAGGGAAGGTAGAGTTTTCGCAAAAAGGGGTATATCCTGTTTTTATTAAAAGAAACGGAAATGACCTGGCAACGACTCAATTTATTTTAGCAGATAATGACACACTTCGGTTTACCGGTGAGCTTCCTGGATTAGATCAAAATTTTGAGCTCGACTCCCGTGAACAGAGGGCAATGAATACTTTTAACAGAATTGATAAAGGGTTTAAAAGAGTTGCCGCCTATATAGGCGCAGGATCAATCGAAGATTCACTTATTTACGATGAAGTTCTGAAATGGAGTGATCTGTTTTGGGAGGTAACTCAAAAAAACAGAAATACAATTGCCGCAAGTTTATCAGCTTCAGAATCTATTAGATTGCTAAACATCATTGATAAAGAAGTCATGTTGAGTAAAATAGATGAAGCATTACGAAATGATGAAATGATCTTTGCTGCAGTTAACTATGGATTTCCTTTTATATCTGACCGGGATGGACTAGAAAGCGGACTCAGATATCTGGATTCACTCAGTAATCTTACAGAAAATGAAGAGTTTATTTTAGGGCTTGACCAAAAGAAAATCGAAGTACTGTATGACAGTTCCAGAATTGAAGAGGCAAAATCGGCACTCGAAAATTTTGAGAAAACGTATAAAAACAAAGTAAATGCTATGCAATGGGCTAAGAATATTGGTTACGATCTTGCCTACTTAGCTCCCGGTTTCAGAGTCCCTGATTTTTCTTTTGTAACACAAGAAGGGGATTCGGTTAATTCAACCAGAATGATTGGAAAACCATATATCATAGAGATCACTCCGGTTGCAAGCAGATTGTACCAGGATCAATACGACAGAACAGTTGTACTACATCAGATCTATCAGAATTATGATCTGGAAATTTTTACTATTCCGTTGGACAGAAGTGAAATAACAGTAAATGCATTTTTCGAAGAACGCGTTAGACATTGGGACGTCGCTTCTTTCGGATCATTTGATATTCAAAAACTTATAGAGACGTTCAATGTAACTGATGTGCCCACAAGAATTTTAGTAGATCAAAATGGAAATATTGTCCGTAAATATGTTACTACTGAATTTACAGATGTTATTCAGGGAATGAACTCAGTTATAAATCAAAATAAAAAAGAGAACTAAATGAGTAAGAGACAGTTTTTAATTGCCGGAAACTGGAAGATGAATGGCGGACCATTTGAAGCTGCTGAACTACTTGAAGGTATTAACGCTACAAAAGATAAGATCTCAGAAGATGTGGATGTACTTGTTTGCCCGCCTTTTGTATCACTGGGAATGGCTATAAAATATCTTCACGACTCAGAAATTCAGGTAGGAGCTCAGAATTTTCATTTTGAAGATAACGGAGCTTACACCGGAGAAATAAGCGCTGCTATGCTTGCCGAAAGCGGTTGTAACTTTGTGCTCATCGGACATTCTGAACGTCGTCAATATTTTGATGAGAACGATGAAACTGTCAACAAGAAAGCCCTTAAGGCATTATCTCATAAAATAACTCCGGTTATTTGTGTGGGAGAATCTCTGGATCAACGGAAAAAAGACACACACTTTGATGTAGTTTCCGGCCAAGTTAAAAAGGCACTTCAAGATATTTCAGACAGTGAGATCTTAGATGTTGTAATTGCTTACGAACCTATTTGGGCAATTGGAACAGGAGAGACTGCTTCACCTGAACAAGCTCAGGAAATGCATGCTTTTATACGCGCTGAAATTGCCTCTTTATACAACGAAGAAACAGCATCAGCTATCAGAATCCTGTATGGTGGAAGTATGAAACCCGGGAACGCAGAAGAACTGTTATCGCAGGCGGATGTTGATGGAGGTTTGATCGGAGGAGCCAGTCTAAAAGCCGACAGCTTTACTGAAATTATTTCTATTGCCGAAAAACTTTCCTGAATTATGAAATACAATGTACTCTTGTTGGGAAGTGGAGGAAGAGAACATGCACTGGCCTGGGGAATAGCAAAGTCACCTAAACTTGAACAGCTTTTTATTGCGCCCGGTAATCCAGGAACAGAATCGCTGGGAAAAAATGTGCAACTTAATGCTTCAGATTTTGAAGAGGTTTGGGAATTTATCCAAACCAATGCTATTCATTTAACTGTTGTAGGACCTGAACAACCTCTGGTAGAGGGAATCGCAGACTTTCTGGAAGAAAAATGTCACGCTGTGTTTGGCCCTAAACAGCAAGCTGCAATGCTGGAAGGAAGTAAAGAATTTGCTAAGGATTTCATGAAAAGACATGATATTCCAACAGCAGGTTATGAAGTATTTAGCCAGGATAAATTTGACCGCGCTGCGGAATATATCATAGAGAAGGGCAGTTATCCGATAGTTTTGAAAGCAGATGGCTTAGCCGGAGGAAAAGGAGTTCTGATCCCTGAAAATGAATCAGATGCGATTTCTGCATTGGAAGAACTTCAGGAAGGATCGTTAAGTGATGCAGCTTCCCGATTGGTGATCGAAGAGTTTATGGAAGGCGAAGAAGCATCGGTTTTTGCTATTTGCGATGGAGACAGCTATAAAGTGATCGGCAATGCTCAGGATCATAAACGTATTGGAGAAGGAGATACAGGTTTAAACACTGGTGGAATGGGAGCTTATTCTCCCGCTCCGATTGTAACAAAAGAGCTTCTTAAAAGAGTAGAGATAGAAATTATTCAACCGACAGTGGCCGGGATGAAGTCCGAAGGAAATCCATACCAAGGAATTCTTTATGTAGGTTTGATGATCACTGAAGACGGACCAAAAGTTGTCGAATATAATTGCCGGTTCGGAGATCCTGAATGTCAGGTGATTGTACCTGCAATGAAATCAGATCTGCTGGACGTGATCATTTCATGTACGGAAGGAAGATTATCAGAAACAGATATTGAGCTGGACGATAAATACAGATGTACGGTAGTTATGGTTTCCGGTGGATATCCACAAAGTTATGAGAAGGGCAAAGAGATTACCGGAGTTGATAAAGTTGACGACGGAATATTAATCCATGCCGGAACAAGGAATGAAAATGGGAAGCTTCTTACAAATGGCGGTCGGGTTTTAAATATCGTTGGGGAAGGGCTGTCACTGCAGGAAGCCATCGACAATTCTTATGCTCAGTTAAAAAAGATCAGTTTTGAGAAAGCATTTTACAGAAGAGATATCGGAGCAAAAGGAATAAAACGCCTTGCATGATTCGCTTATACCTCATAGCGTTTATGTTGTTTTTGCTGTCAACAGTTGAAGCCCAACAATTCAAAGTTGATACTCTTTATTCCGGCTTAAAAAATCCCACTTCTTTTTTATTAGCTAATGACGCTATTTATATAGTAGAGCAAGGCGATCACAGAATTTTAAAGCTCGATTTGAACGGAAAATTGATCGAGAAATATGGGAACAGAGGAAGTGGAAACTACCAGTTCGATTCTCCGACAGATATTGCGTCTTCTACAGGCTTAAAGATTTTTGTTTCTGACCCCGGAAATAATCGTATTCAGGTATTCGATAAAAGATGGCAATATCTGAGTTCTATCAAAGGAAATGACAAATTCAGAACGAGAGATGAGATTTCACCGGAATATATTGGAGTAAATAAACAAGGAGAGATTTTCTTTTATGACAGTCGATCAAAGTCGATTGGAAAATACGATGAAGACGGCGCCTATCTAGATCAAATTCCGATACCATCAGATATAAAAGAAGTTTCAGGATTACAGATAAGTGAATCTAAAATTTTTATACTCGATAAAAAATCAGAACTGATTCACCGACTTTCAGAAAATGGATTTTATGAGACTTATTATGCCTTGAGAGGAGCAACAGTATTTGAATTCAAACATGATACTATTATAAGAGGATTTTCGAATTCTAAAAAGGTTCGGGTTTTATTTGAAGGGCAACAATTTTCCCCAAATGGAATTATTTACCCAAGTTTTATAAAAGATATGATCTATGACTCGGGGGTATTTTTTCTTCTAGTGGAAGAAAATTTGATAAGTTTAAGTCTTTCAAAATAATGAATCCCGACCAAATATTTGATGAGTCTGTTTCTTTTGAAGAAAAAGCACTCAACGTCTTTAAATATCAGGTAGAAAATAATCCTGTTTACGGACGATTCTGCAAAGCTTTAGGAATTACCAGTTCTGTAAATGTTGAAGAAATCCCGCTTTTACCCATTCAGGCATTCAAAGAGAAAGAAATAGTGACCTCTAAGAAAAAGCTTTCAGCTGACGGTTATCAGATTTTTCAAAGTAGTGGCACTTCCGGAATGCAAAGAAGTAAACATATTGTTGTTGATCCCGATCTGTATAAGCAGTCGATTTTTGATGGAATGTGGGAATTCTATGATCTTCATGAATATGTAATTTGGGCGTACACTCCGGGTTATAATTCCAATCCCAATTCTTCTTTGGTATGGATGCTGAATGCATTGATAGAAAGAGAAGATTCAGGTCACAGTAAGTTTCTGGAACTTGATAAACCATTGCTCCAAAACGAGATAGATCAAATCATAGCATCAGGGAAAAAGCTGATGTTATTTGGCGCTGCATTTGGATTACTGGATCTGGCTGAACGCAGTAATGTTGATCTTGCAAAAGATACCATTGTGATGGAAACGGGAGGCATGAAGACATTCAGAAGAGAAATGACGAAACAAGATCTTCATGAACAATTAGCGAAGGATTTCGGATTGAATTTGGAACAGATCCATTCGGAATACGGGATGACAGAATTATTGAGTCAGGCTTACAGTGTGGGAACTCAGTGGTTTGATTGTCCTTCATGGATGCAGGTAAGTATTAGAAATCCAGAAAACCCGATGTTGGAAGTAGAACATGGAGAAGAAGGCTTGATAGGAGTTATAGATCTGGTAAACTTCTATTCCTGTTCGTTTATTTTAACAGGAGATAAAGGCATTATGAATGCTGAAAATCAATTTCAGGTTTTAGGCAGATGGAATCCAAAGAATTTAAGAGGCTGTAATTTTCTAATCGACCAGGATTGAAGAAATGCCACAGAATCACAAATACACAGAATGCTGCAACTTCCCGAACTTGAACAACGAGTTTCCCCTCAAAAGGAGGGGAACAAGGGGAGGGTCAACATGAGCAAATCAATAGAAAATAATTTCCAAGATCATATCCAAAAAGTCTCCCGGGCAACCAAAGCTTGGCTCCAACCCGATAATTTATCGCTGAAAAAAGCCATTGATAAAACGGTGGAAGAAGGCCTGTTCAGTTTTGAAGACATTAAATTTCAGATCAGAACATTAAAGCAGAAAGTGGATTCCGGTCAGGTTGAAGAATGGGCTAAGCGGGCTGAACTATCAGAAACTAAACATTCAGTCGGACAAAAAGTGCTTTGCTTGCATGCCGGAAACCTTCCCTTGGTGGGATTTCAGGATGCACTTGGTACAATTTTATCCGGGGCTGATTATTATGGAAAACTCTCGAAAAAAGATCCGTATTTGATATCAGGTTTTTTGAAGATGATGGATGAAGCTGATCTCGATAATCAAATTCAATACTCGACAGAATTAGCCGATTTCAAAAATTTGCAGGCTGATAAAGTTCTGTTTGCGGGATCGGAAGAGTCTGTTGATCCGGTTAAAGAAAAGCTTTTCAAGCTAAATGCTGTGAATGACAACACAGAGTTTGTAATTCGGACTGCGAAATTTTCCATAGCCTATCTGGATAATGAAGAGCCTGATACTTTGAGAGATATGATCGAAGCGGTGTTCAGATACGGAGGGAAGGGTTGTCGTTCTGTAGCTGTAATCGTTAGCCCTTTTTCATTATCAAAAGTAAAATGTCACTTTACCGATTATGTAGAAGAATTCTGGCTGAACAATCCTCAGCTTAAAAAGCCTAAAGAAAATCTTGCGTATCAGTTTGCATTCAATAAAGCCATTGAACGGGATCAGGCTTGGTTGGATGATTTTCTGGTTCAGGAAACCAATGATTTCCCCGAGCAGGAATTTGTGCTAAACTGGGTTGTGGGAGATCACGAAAAGGTTAAAGAGCTAAAGAGCAGGTTCGGAAACTCAGTGCAAGCGGTTTACCGTACCGGAGAAAATATTTTCGGAATTAAAACTGAATTTCTGAGTAATGCTCAAACACCTGATCTGTGGTGGGAGCCGGATGGGATTCCCATTTTGTAGTTAAAGAACTCTCATTATTTGATTTCAAAATCCCTATTTTCATCTTAAATAAAATTCTTACAAGAAATTAGTTGATGCATTCATACAACCCATCTGCCATAGAAACCAAATGGCAAAAGTACTGGCTAGAAAACAAGACCTTTAAAACACCGACCGATACTTCTAAGCCCAAGTTTTATGTGCTGGATATGTTTCCGTATCCCAGTGGGTCGGGACTTCATGTAGGTCACCCGGAAGGATACACGGCAACCGATATCGTTGCAAGATATAAAAGAATGAATGGCTTTAACGTGCTTCATCCAATGGGTTGGGATGCATTTGGTTTACCTGCAGAACAGTACGCAGTAAAGACAGGAACTCATCCAAAGATAACTACAGAGAAAAACGTAAATAAATTTCGGGAGCAGTTACAAGCTATTGGTTTCAGTTATGACTGGGACAGGGAAATCAATACTACTGATCCTGATTATTTTAAATGGACTCAGTGGATCTTCCTGAAGTTATTTGAACGGGGATTAGCGTACGAAGATGAAGTAGCAGTGAACTGGTGTCCTGAGTTGGGAACCGTTTTGGCTAACGAAGAAGTAATTGATGGAAAGAGTGAAGTTGGCGGTTATCCGGTTGTAAGAAAGCCAATGAGACAGTGGGTTCTGAAGATCACAGAATATGCAGAACGACTTTTAAATGATCTTGAAGACCTGGATTGGCCGGAATCGCTGAAAGACATGCAGCGAAACTGGATCGGAAAATCGATCGGGGCAGAAGTAGATTTTCAGATCAAAGATCATGATGATAAACTAAGAGTATTTACAACGCGCCCGGATACAATTTTCGGTGCAACGTACATGGTTATTGCTCCTGAACACCGACTTGTAAATGAGATCACAACAGATGATCAGAAAGATGCAGTTGCAAAATACAGAGCTGAAGTTGAGTTAAAGTCTGATCTTGAACGACAGGAATTAACCAAAGAAAAGACCGGAGTTTTTACAGGCGCGTATGCGATCAATCCGGCAAATGGTAAAGAAGTTCCCATCTGGATAGCCGATTATGTATTGGTGAGTTATGGAACCGGAGCTATAATGGCGGTTCCCGGTCAGGATGAAAGAGACTGGGAGTTCGCTGAGAAATACGTTCTTGAAATAGTGAGAACAGTGCAGCCGGAAGAAGGTTTTGAAGGAAAGGCGTACACAGGAAACGGTCCCGCTATAAACAGTGATTTTTTGAATGGTTTAAAGATCAAAGAAGCCAAACAAAAGATCATCAGGTTTTTGGAAGAAAAAGGAGCAGGTAAAAAAGCTGTTAATTACAAACTTCGTGATTGGTTGTTTTCAAGACAGCGATACTGGGGCGAGCCTTTTCCAATTATTCATGTGGATGGGGAAGCAAAAGCAATTTCTAAAGATGAATTACCACTGGAACTTCCGGAAGTTGAAAAATATGAGCCAACCGGTAATGGAGAACCACCTTTGGCAAATGCTACTGAGTGGATAAAAACGACTGATCCTGAAACGGGTAAGGAAGCGATTCGCGAAACCAATACTATGCCGCAGTGGGCAGGTTCTTGCTGGTATTATTTACGATACATTTCTCCTGATTTTGATGGCGGCCCTGTTGATCCGGATTACGAAAAATACTGGATGCCAGTGGATCTGTACATTGGTGGTGCTGAGCATGCGGTACTTCATTTACTCTATGCTAGATTTTGGCATAAAGTTCTTTACGATTGTGGAATACTATCTACAAAAGAGCCATTTCAAAAACTTGTGAATCAGGGAATGATTCTTGGGGAAATGGAATACACATCAAAAGATGGTGAGAAATTATCTGACGATGAAGTTGAGAAAAAAGGAGATGGGTTCGTTGAGAAATCCACGGGCGTAAAAGTAGAAGCCAGAGCTCATAAGATGAGTAAAAGTCGTGGGAATGTTATTAACCCGGACAATATCATTGCTCAATACGGCGCAGATTCATTACGATTGTATGAAATGTTCATGGGACCTCTAGAGCAGGTGAAGCCGTGGAGTACGAAAGGTGTAGAAGGGGTAAACCGGTTTTTAAATCGAGCCTGGAGATTGCTGATCAATGAAGATTCAGGAGAATTGAGCTCCAAGATAAATGAAGATGAGCCAACTAAAGATCAGCTGAAAGTACTACACGAAGCTATCAAAAAAGTAACTGACGATATTGAATCACTCAGATTTAATACGGCAATTTCTTCACTAATGATCTTCACGAACGAAGCAAACCAATGGAACACTATTCCTAAGTCAGTTGCTGAGGATTTTGTAATCTTATTATCGCCATTTGCGCCTCATATTTGTGAGGAATTATGGAAAATACTGGGAAATAAAAATTCCATCGCTTATGCTGAATGGCCTGAGTTTGTAGAGGAATACCTGAAAGAAGATTCCATTCTGTATCCGATCCAGATCAACGGAAAAGTCAGAAGTGAAATAAATATTCCTTCAGACAAAGCTGTTGACAAAGAATTCGTGCTGGATCATGCAAAACAGGATGAGAAAATAAAAGAGTATTTAGAAAACGCAGAAATAATTAAAGAGATCTTTGTTCCAAAGCGTATTATCAACATCGTTGTAAAACCAAAGTAGAATTTGCTGTTAAGTACTTTTAACTGAAACTATCCGTTTAAAATCGTTATTCTTTAGCCGATAATGTAAACTAACACAGATATAAGTGGTGTTCAGTTAGATGAAGATGATCAGGGTGCTTTTTATAGAGGATAGTTCACACGATGCTGAGCTTTTGATTCGCCATATCAAGAAAGGTGGTTTTGAGCTTAAGTATGATGTGACAGACTCCCTCGAAGAAATGGTATTATTGATCGCTAAAAATCAATATGACATTTGTATATGTGATTTTAAACTCCCCGGATTTTCAGGAATTGATGCTGTTAAAAGAATAAGAGGGCTTGAGCAAGATATTCCTGTTATACTGGCTTCCGGTACCATTCCTGATGAACAAGCTATTGATGCTGTTTTAGCAGGAGCCAAAGATTACGTATTAAAAGATAACTTGAGAAGACTTATTCCGGCTATGCAGAGAGAGCTGGAGGCACTTGAACAAAGGCGTGACAAGAGGAAAAGTGATCGCTTATTGGCAGCAGTATTTAACAGCTCAACCGGAGTCCGTATATCGAATAGAGATCGTATTATCATCAAGGTAAACAATGCCTACTGCGAGATGATGGGATATAGCGCTGAAGAACTTATTGGAACAAGTATAGATAATATCATCCCAAAAGACAGGCGTGAACAAGACAGAAGAGAATACGAAGAGTTTATACGAAATTTTTTAGAGAATGGAGTTGATACACCGAATACTAAAAAGGATGTGAGAAAAGACGGTACGTATATTGATGTGCTGGTCAGGTCAAATGTTTTTGCAGATAATGATGAAATCTTTGTTGTAAGCACATTGCAAGATGTAAGTGAAGTTTTTAAGTACAAAACTCTTTTTGAAGAAAGTGGACGGATTGCAAAACTGGGTGGCTGGGAAAGAGATGTAGCTACGGGAAAAGAAGTTTGGACAAAGCAAATTTATGATATTTATGAGGTATCGGAAGATAATTTTGATCCTGCGGAAGAAAGTGATGAACGATTTCATACAAAAGAGTCTCTGGAGCTAATGAAGAGGTCTATGAAAGCGGCCGAAGAAAAGGGTATTCCATTTGATATTGAGGTTGAGATAATAGATGCAAAAGGAAATAAAAAGTGGTGTAGAGGAACCGGTAACCCCATTTTTGAAAAAGATAAAGTGGTGAAGTTAATAGGTTCCTTTCAGGATATTACAGAGCGTAAATCTAGGGAGCTAGAGCTTAAAAGAAATGAAGAAAAGTATAAATTTCTCTTCGATCATAGTCCTAACTCAATGATTATTTTTGAAGTGGATTCAGATAAAATTATTGATGCAAACTCTGTCGCAATACAGATGTACGGTTATACTAAAGAAGAATTTAAGGAACTTGCCGCTGTTGATTTAAGGCCTGAAAGGGAGGTCGATAAATATTTAAAAATTTCTGATCAAGGAGAACATGATTCTGAAGAAATCAGATCCTTCAGAGGAGGGTTTCATAAAAGGAAGAATGGGGAAGAGTTCATCGTTGATGTTTATACCAGAACAACGGTTATAAATGACAAAAAAGCCAATATTGTAGTTATTAATGATATAACTGAAAAATATAACTATGAACAGGATCTGATAAAGACCAATAACATTCTGAATGCACTTATAGAAAATGCACCAATAGGTTTGGTAGCCACTGATGATCAGGGAAATGTTAAGGAACTGTGGAACCCGATGGCCGAGGAAATATTTGGGTGGAAAAGAGAGGAAGTCCTGGGAAAGTCTCTACCTTATGTTCCGAATAATAAAATGGATGAATTTGGAGAAAATCTAAGAAGAGGTATAGTATCAAAACAATCATTTATTACTGAAATTGAGAGGGTAAGAAAGAATGGAGAAAAAATATATTTGCGGGAGTTTGTAACCCCTCTCAAAGACTCTGAAGGAAACGTAAGTAAGTTACTTATGCTTACGGAAGATGTAACTGAAAAGAAGAAGGTGGAACTGGCTTTAGTCAGCAGTGAGCAAAAGTACAGAAATCTGGTTGAGGCTTCTCATGATCTTGTATGGCGAATTGACATTGAAAGGAATTTTAATTTTATCAATAATGCAAGTTCGTCTATTCTGGGTTACAGCCCATCCGAAATGATTGGTAATTCATTTGTTTCATATATCAACCCACCAAAAGCGGAAGAAGTAGTGAAGATACATGATAGCGTGATTGAGGGAGACATCTTTGAAAGTTTTCCTCTTGAAATGCTAACAGCGGAAGGGGAGCTGAGACATCTTACCGCAACTGCTTATCCAATTATAGATGATAGTGGTACAATAATAGGCTGTTCAGGAACGGCCACGGATATAACCCATTTAAAGAACTATCAATCTCAACTAGAGGAGTCTTTAGCTGAAAAAGAAATTCTTATTAAAGAGATTCATCACAGAGTAAAAAATAATTTAGCAGTTATATCAGGATTGTTTGCTTTGCAGGCCATGCATGTGAACGAAGAAGATACTGAGACTTTAACAATTTTGCAGGAAAGTCAATCCAGAATTAAATCTATAGCTGCAATTCATGAGAAACTTTATCAGAATCATATTTTCAGTAGCATAGAAATCAAAAGTTATTTAACTGATTTTGTTTCAGAAATAGCAGAAACTTATGAGAGAAGTGATAAAAATATAGAAATTGAAGTACTGGGAGATGAGGTTTCTTTAAATGTAAATCAGGCAGTTCCATTTGGTATCTTGGCTAATGAACTAATTGTAAATGCATATAAATATGCATTTGTAGGAAAAGATCATGGAAAAATTAATATCAGTTTAAACGTGGTTAGAGAAGAGTTGATTTTTTCAGTTGCTGATAACGGTGTTGGTTTGGCTGAAGATTTTGATATCAATGAATTAAATTCACTCGGAATGACCTTGATAAGAACACTGGCAGAACAATTAAATGCTACATTTGATTGGGACACAAAAAAGGGAGAAGGAGTTAATTTCAAAATCAGTTTTATCCCTGATAAACTTATAAAATCCACGTGGATAAAAAACAAGCCTGAAAACAGATTTGTATCCAGGCTTGATAAAAGGAAATGATAAATATCTTATCTGCTTTCTAAAGGAGTCCACTCCAGATTTTTTTCCCCAACATAAAGTGCACGAGGACGAATTAATCTGTTATTTGCGGCTTGCTCCATAACATGACCTGTCCATCCTGAAACTCGGCTCATTGTAAAAATACAAGTGTAAAGATCCGGTTCAATTCCGATTGAGTAGTAGACAGTAGCTGAGAAGAAATCTACGTTAGGATCAATGCTTTTTTCTTCTTTCATGGTATTGAGCATATCCATACTCCAGCGGTACAATTCTTCATGGCCTGTTTCTTCTGAAAGAGCCTTTGCCATTTTTTGAAGATGATATCCGCGTGGATCAAAAACTTTATATACACGGTGACCGAAGCCCATTATCTTTTCTTTGCTGTCCAGCTTTTTCTTAGTGAAAGCAACTGCATCAGCATCTTTTCCTTGCTTTGAAAGTTCAAGAAGGGTATTCATAACCGCTGTATTTGCACCACCGTGTAAAGGACCCTTTAATGCTCCTATTGCTCCTGTAACAGAAGAGTACATATCCGCCATAGTAGCAGTGATAGTTCTGGCTGTAAAAGTAGAAGCGTTCATTCCGTGTTCAGCATGAAGGATCAAACACAGATCCATTGTTTTCTCTGCTTGTTTACCCGGCTTTTCCCCATTCAACATATAAAGGAAATTAAAAGCGGTACTTCCTTCTTTTAACGGAGCAATTATTTCTTTTCCTTTTCTGGATCTGTCAAAAGCTGCAATGATAGAAGGGATGCGGGCAGTAATAGAAATAGCCTGATCCATGAATAGACTTTCATCGAACTTACCAAAAGTGGAATCGCTATCTGCCAACATAGAAACGGAAGTTCTTAAAACTGCCATCGGCTCAGCATCTTTACTGGTAGATTTAATATAATTAAGAACAGCGTCCGGCAATTCGCGAAGTTCAACCAGTTCTTTTTCCAGGTTCTCTAACTCAGAACTATTAGGTAGTCGATCATTCCAAAGCAAAAAACAAACTTCTTCAAAAGTAGCATTTTCAGCTAGTGTGTCAATATGATAACCAGAGTATATAAGATCTCCCACTTTACCATCAATAAAACTCTTAGTCGTAGAAAATGCTACGATACCATCAAGCCCTTTATTGATGTGAGGGTATTCTTGTTCGTCAAAACCAGTATGTAAATCAGAAGACATTCGATCTCCAAATTTTAGTGTTAAATAATTTCTTTGTGTCCTAATCAGGAATCCAAACTTAAAACTGTTTTTTTATCTCAATCGTTTAGTTTGGACTAAAAAGTCTATCCTTTTTTGGGAAGAATAATAAAATAAGATTATCTGAAGAAAATTGTAGAATTAATTTACTCTTTTAACATCTGTAAGCGCTTTTTTATGTCTAAGCATAGTGGCTGTTTGTGCGTAGTTTTAAAGCAAAAAGATGATCAGATCAGAACTCTAAAATGAGTGAACCTAGTAATGGTGTAGTCTTATTTATTTTCAGCAGAGATCGTGATATAAAAACTAATTAACCGATTTAGCTTTTTCCCACAACAAATCCATTTCATCGAGGGTGGCTTCTTTTACACTTTTATCAGATTTTTTTAATTCTGATTCGATGTATTTAAATCGCTTTTCAAATTTTTTATTGGTTTGTCTCAAACTATCCTCAGCTACCAAATTAAAGTAGCGGGCAACATTTACAATAGAGAATAAGACATCTCCGAATTCTTCAGATGAAGCATTGATATCATTATTCTGCAGTGTTTCTTTAAACTCAGCAAGTTCTTCATCCAATTTTTCCCAGGCAAGCTTCCATTCCGGCCAATCAAAACCAACGTTCGCTGCTTTTTCCTGCATTCTTTGTGCTCTTATTAATGATGGCAGGTGTGCAGGCAACCCGTCCAATGTAGATTTTTTTCCTTCTTTTAGTTTGATATTTTCCCAGTTCTCAGCTACTTCTCCTTCATTAGTAACTGTTTGTTCTCCAAATACATGAGGATGTCTTCTGATTAGTTTTTCCATCAAGGTGTAGATCACGTCGCCAACATCAAAAGTATTGGTCTCACTGGCAATATTACTGTGAAAAACAACATGTAATAAAAGGTCTCCTAATTCCTTTTTAAACTCGTCAAAATCATTATTGTCCAGAGCTTCAATAGCTTCATAAGCCTCTTCTATGAGGTTATCTTTAATGGAATGATGCGTTTGTTTTTTATCCCAAGGACATTCTTTTCTGAGAATAGATACTAACTCAATGAGATCTTCAAATTTTTTGCTTGGCTGCATAAAGAAATTAAGAATTAAGGATTCAATATTAAAAATTAAGGTACTAATCTTTAATTTTGAATTTTTAATTTAAACTATGTTTTCTTTTTCTTTTTTTTAGCAGCCGGAAACAGAATGTTATTTAGTATCAAGCGATATCCCGGACTATTAGGATGTAGATCTAAATCGGTAGGAGGGTCGTTCACTCGATGAGTATAATCTTCAGGATCATGACCGGCGTAGAATGTCCATGTTCCCTGACCATAGTTACTGTGAATATATTTAACCTGATTTCTGCCAGGAGATTCTGCAAGTATTACTACAGATGATTTAACTTTTTCCTTTCTGAAAGCAGTTGTTTGTCCATAAAAGCCTTTTACAGAGCTTACATGGTTTTGAGTAAGCATAGTAGGAACAGGATCCCATTTTGCTGAAAACTCAAAAAGTGTAAAAAAATCAAGTGATTGGTCAATCTCCCTTATTTGTACAGGAACATCGATATCAGCATGTTCATATTGATAAGGATCAATGATGATATTAAAATCTTCAAAAGCAAAGGTTTTGGAAAAATCCAGATTTTCCTGAGCATTAGGATCTACAGCATCTCCGTCAAATTGAGTAGGTGCAATATCTATTCCTTCAGCTGCTAATGCAATATCAAAAGTATCTGTACCTGAACACATCGCAAACAAAAACCCGCCATTTCCTACATATTCTTTGATAGTTCTCGCAACTTCTTTCTTCTGTTCGCTGACTTTTGAATATCCCAATTCTTTAGCCATAGCTTCCATTTGGCGAACTTGGGCAATATACCAGGGTACACTGTTATAACTGGCCCAGAACTTACCAAACTGACCTGTAAAATCTTCATGATGCAGGTGAAGCCAATCATATTCTTTCAACTTTCCCTCCAACACTTCCACATCCCATATTTTATCGTATTCTACTTCTGCATAAGTTAATGCAAGAGTTACTGCATCATCCCAAGGGAGTGCCTGATCAGGAGTATATACTGCAATTTTAGGAGCTTTTTCTAAATTTACTACAGATGTATTAGACCCGGGACGTTCTACTTCTGCAACAATTGAAGCTGCTTTTGATGAACTGATATTCTCCAGACTTACATTCCGTAATCTGCTTTTTCGAATAATGTCATTATCGACAGTTACCATAAAACTACCACCACGATAGTTCAATAACCATTTTACGGGATAGCCGTCAGTAACATGATTGAAGATCACACCATAAGCTTTAAGATGGTTTGTTTGGGTGTCATCCATTGGAATAAGGATCTGTTGCTGGCTGAATAAATCAGAAGCAGACAACAGTAGCAGTGATGAAATAAAAAGAATTCGTTTGATCATCTAAATATTCTTTTTTGATAGTTCAGTAAGTCTTTTTCGGGCATAAGGTGCATAGAAACCTTGAGGATAGTCAAGTATCAGCTCTTCATAATATGAAATCACCTGAGAAACTGAAATTTCTATAGAAGGATCGTATTCGGAGTCGTTCTCGGCTTTGGTAAATGCTTGATCAGCATATCTAGCCCTCTCCCATATTATTCGCTCTCTGTTAGATAGAACCTTGTTCTTTAACAAAATTTCATTCGTCAAATTATAGGAAGAGCTAACACTTTGCGAAGGATTTTCTGAGAGCAAAAGTACAGCGTCGTCGTATAGTGGACTTTGAGGTTCATTTTCCAAGTAACTGATAAGCTGTGTTTTTGCAAGCTCATTATTGCCAATCAGAGTTTCAAAATAAGCATCTGCAAAAGGTTCTAAAGCTGTACCGGAGGAATCTGCAGTAAGCCCTTCCTGAATCCAAAGGCGAAGTTCTAAGGCATCATTCGCATAGTAGGAAGTATTTTGTCTACCCAGCGTTTTAAGCTGGATGGTAGCAAATTCATAATCAGAAGAGAAAAAGTCGGTCAGAGCCAGAAAGTAGCGGGTTTTTTCTGCCATCTCGCCTATCTCTGCTAACTTATTACTTTTGGTTAACGAAATTCTGGCTTGTGAGTATTGTCTGTTAGCAAGTTCAATTCTACCTTGGATATAATATTCTTCTGAGGATTCATTTTCTTTATTAAAATTTCTCAAACGGGTAAGGATATTAGTAGCAGCTTCCAAATCATGTAGGTGATCCAACACAACTTCTGATTTCATCAATAGTACTCGTGATATATATCGGTAATTAGGAGCGTTGTCTATTATTGAATTTATTTGCTCTAATGCTTTTGTGAAAAAAGTATCTCTTTGGTTTGAAAAATCTAGGTTAAAGTCCTTTATCTGCTTTGCCCACTCGGTATAAACTTTTGCGAGTTCTTCCTGACTTTGCCATTTAAGATTTCCCTCGGTTCTTTGTATGTAATATTCGAAAGCATCTACTGCTAATTCAAACTCTTTATTTCTACGTAAACTTCGTCCCAGCTGAAACAGTGAATAATTATAATTAGTAGTCGAGTTTTCGAAAGCAGTGGCAGAAGCCAAAGCTCTTCTGTACAATTTGTTTTCCTGAAGAAGCCATATCTGTAAGCGAAATAAGGTGCTGTATACCGGATTAGTAATGGATATTTCATTCAATTTATCTTCGATCTCCAGAATGGTAATATCATTTAAAAGCACATCATTAAAACGTAACAGTGTACGCTGAATATTAGAGACTTGATCAGGTTGAGCAGCGAGCCAAGCAATCCATTCCTGAACAGCTTCCTCATAATTTCCTGATTGCAACAGTGTTGTTGATATATCATTATAAAAAAGCTGGGGGTTATTAAACACCTCCCGGGCTTTTCTCAGAACTTCAACGGAGCGTTCAAATTCTTTTAGGTCTGCCATAACATTTGATGTGGAAATATAAAGCTGAAGACTTCGGGTATTTTCAGCAAGGTTTTTATCCCAGATCATATAGGCTTTTCCAGTATCACCTTTAAAATGATATAGTTCCCCTTCTAAAACTTTGACTTGTGAATCTAAGTTTGGTAAAGGTTGTAATTCTGAAAGTTTGTTTAGGGCATCGTCGTATCTCTTGAGTTGAATAAAGCATTCTAAATAACGCTCAAGGAAATAAAACTCAGTAGGATTCTCTGAAACTAATTTTTCAAAAACCGGAAGAGCAGCTTCATAATTTTGCTGCTGCATAAGCCTGTTAGCAATTTGGAATTCGTTTCCCGGTTGAGCTTTTACTACTGTAGATGAAAGAACCAGCAGGATACCTAATACAAATATGTGGAATGATTTATTCAACTGTTAATTGATATACTATTAATAATAACATTTGGAAAATGTGTCTTCAGCTCGGAATATAGTCTGTTGATCGGTAAACCTACTACATTATAAAAATCTCCTTCAATTTTTTTAACAAAAACAGCTCCCCAATCATCTTGTATTCCATAACTTCCCGCTTTGTCAAATGGACTTCCGGACTCAATATAAGCGTCAATTTCGGATTGTGTAAGTTTAGAAAAATATACCTTCGTAGCTTCTGAAAAATTTAAAGAGTTTACAATAGATGATTTATGATCTGTTTCAATAAGTGCAACACCTGTATATACAAAATGTTGTTTTCCACTCAGTTCATTTAACATTTTTGAAGCTTGATCCCTGTTTTCAGGTTTTCCTAGGATCCTGTCTTTATATACAACCACCGTATCCGAACCAATCGTGAGACTATCAGGATTAGTCTTTGATACATCACAAGCTTTTTGAAATGCTAAATTTTCAACCAACTTTACAGGGTCGGTTTCTTTAACATTCTCATTTACAGAGCTGGGGATCACTTTAAATTGTAACCTTAGTTGTTCTAATAGCTTTTTTCTTCGGGGACTTTGCGAAGCCAGGATAATTTTCATTCAGTCAGATATCGCCTTTGCAGTTAATAGATAATTAAATAACTTCTTGTTCCGTTTCAAACTCTGAAAACGTTAAGGTTTATAAAAGATAAATGGCAAAAAAGAATACAAAGAATAACGATAACCACCCTATGTTTTTCTCATCGTTTAACTATAAACTGATTGGGATAGCGATATTTCTTATAATAGCCGGCTTTACAGCTATGTACATGGAAAATGAAATTGAAGGTTTTATTTCGTTATTCGTTTCTCCAATTATGATAATGTCTGGTTATGTGATAGTGATATTTGCGATCTTGAAGCACAACAGGGGCAAACAGGAAGAATCAGGCCAATCTTCTTAAAGTGACGCACCGTCACGTAAATATCTTTTTTCTTTTTTCACTGATATTTGTCTTCTTCATATTTGGAGAAGTAAACGATCATATCAGGATAATGATCGCAATTTTACTTGCAACAATTTTTGGGATTATTGCTTTTCTATTAAACTGGCTTACTTATGATGGAGCATTAGCAGCTGCTATTTTTGGAGTGATTTCATATGGAATTGGAAGCTGGGAAGTCGCAATTATTGTATTGTTCTTCTTTGTTTCAGCATCTTTATTATCAAAAGATATTGCCGCTACTGAAGATTCATTTTCTGTTAAGTTCAGAAGGGATGGCAGACAGGTTTGGGCGAACGGTTTTTGGTTGTGTTTATGGATATTAATTTGGTTTATTTCAGAGAATTCTCTCTTTTTAGCGGCTTCTGTTGCAAGTATAGCTGCAGCAACAGCTGATACCTGGGCTACTGAATTAGGAAGTAATCCCAAAAATAAAACGTATCTGATTACAAATTTAAATGAAGTTACCTCGGGTACAGACGGAGGTATAAGTTATAAAGGAAGTCTTGGTGCTTTATTTGGAGCAGCCACCATAAGTGCTATTTGTTGGTTATTGATTGGGGAAATTTCACTTTTGATATGTATAATAATAGGTTTTACAGGTTTCTTGGGGTGTTTTGTCGATTCTTTTCTGGGGGTTAAGCTTCAGGGCAGTTCGCTTAAAATTCCCTTATTATCAAATAATGAAAACGGAAAAATTACTGTAAGTAATAATATTGTAAACTGGCTTTCAACAGGGGTGGCATCCGTTTTAGTACTTTTAATAACATTAATAATATAATATGAAGTGGTATAGAAAATTACATTGGCAGATAATTCTAGGTTTGATATTGGGTCTGCTTTGGGGACTTGTCTCAGCTTTAGCGGGTTTTAATGAATTCACCTTGGATTTTATTAAACCTTTCGGAACCATATTTATAACACTTCTTAAACTTATTGCGGTTCCGCTGGTTTTGGCTTCCCTTGTGGCAGGTGTAACCAGTTTAAATGATACAGCATCATTGTCACGAATGGGTGGTAAAACAGTACTCATTTATCTGTGTACAACAATTTTTGCCATTACTATAGGATTGGTTTCTGTAAATGTATGGGAGCCGGGAAAGGCACTTCCTGAAGAAACTAAAATAGAACTTCAGGAAACATATAAGGATAATGTAGGAGAGAAAGAAGAAGGAGCAATGCTTGTAAAAGAGCGCCGTCCGCTGGATTTTATTGTAGGAATTGTACCGGATAACTTTTTTAAATCTGCGAGTGAAAATTCGAATATGCTTCAGGTTGTATTCGTTGCAATATTGCTTGGAATTGGAATCATTAAAGTTGGAGGGGAAAAAGGTAAACTTCTGGTAAATGTTTTTGATTCTTTTAATGATGTAATCATTAAGATTGTTGACTTGATCATGAAAACAGCACCATACGGTGTTTTTGCTCTAATGGCAGCATTAATTGTTGATCTGGCTGGAGACGATCTGGGAAAGGCGGGAGACTTGCTTTATGCTCTTGGAGCTTATTGTTTGGTAGTTGTTTCGGCACTTATTTTACATGTATTGCTGGTTTATACTGCGATGTTTAAGATCTTTACTAAAGTTAAACTAGGTACATTTTTTAAGGCGATAAGACCAGCAATGTTGCTAGGTTTTAGTACAAGTTCCAGTTCGGCGACTCTCCCGGTAACTATGGAAAGAGTGGAAAAAAACCTTGGAGTTGAAGAAGAGGTCTCAAGTTTTGTATTGCCAATTGGTGCAACAATTAATATGGACGGAACAAGCCTGTATCAGGCTGTAGCTGCAGTTTTTATAGCACAGGCATTAGGAATGGATTTGACAATAATCCAGCAGTTAACAATTGTACTTACCGCAACATTAGCTTCGGTTGGAGCGGCTGGAGTACCCGGAGCCGGAATTGTGATGTTGGTTGTAGTATTACAAGCAATTGAAGTGCCTGTTGAAGGAATAGCACTCATTTTAGGTGTTGACAGAATTCTGGATATGTGCAGAACAACAGTTAACATAACAGGAGATGCAGCTGTTGCGCTTACTGTAGCATCCTCTGAAGGGAAATTAGGTACACCAAACCTGGATGATTAAAAATTGGAAATTTTTTAATTTTAATATGCCTTTTAGCGTAGAAATAGTTTAATTACAGTATAGTTTTCAGCATTGTGAAAAATGGGAATGCTTATGGCAGAACCGCTACAAAAGAAAGCACTTTTTAAAACATTACATATCACCCTCTGCTTCTTTGTAATTTTTATTACAAAAGATATCTATGCTCAATCACTTCTACTCCCGGGAGATATTGTGTTTGTTTCAGTTAACGCAACTTCTAATGAATTTGAGATTGTACCTTTAATAGATTTAGAAGCGGGAACGGAGTTTAGCGTTAACAACGGCATATGGAACAATGCCGAGTTGTCTTTTAGCGAGGCAGATGAGGTTGATTTTGTACTTCAAAAAAGAATAGAAGCCGGAACGCCGTTAAAATTCGGGTCTCATTCATCTGAATACTTTATAAGATCGGGAGCCCTTAACTTATCGGACCTAAAAGAGCAGTTATTTATCTATCAAAAAGATAAGGATCAATACCGGTTTTTATACGCGTTGGGGTGGGGAGAAAGAGGAGGCAAAAGGGATCGGTCATTTTTTGGTTCTGAAATCCCTGAAGTGCTTAATGAAAAAAACGGAACTGTTCTCAGATTAGGTTCAAATAACAACTATCAATATTACATTAGAAACGGAGCAAGTGGAACTCAGAAAATGTTACTTTCTTTTATTTCTAATGCCGGGTTCTGGAGAGGAAATGAAGAAACTGGATTTCCTGATTTTGGAACTTCTTTTAACCTTTTATCGCCGCCGGTAATTCTTTTTGACGAAAGCCTTTCATCAGTACAAGAGAATAGAAATAAAGCATCACTGAATGTAGCTATTTATGAGCACGACGGTTCAAAATTGACCGTTGAAGTAGCTTTTGATTCTGTATACAGTTCGTTATCACATAATGAAATTAATGATTTTAAAACACAAAGGATCAATTTTACAGGATTAATTGGCGATGCTGTATATGAAATAGAAGTTCCAATTAAGGATGATAAAAACTACGAAGGAACTGAGTCTGCGATATTTAATCTTCAGAATTTAAGTAATGGAAGATTTGGTGATTTTATATCACATACTGTTTTGGTTAGTGATGATGAATTGCCGGATACAAAACTTGAGATTGATGAAGGTGTAGACAGAAGTGTGCTTTTGATCCATAACCTTGAAAGCAAAGAGCTTGATATGGGAAGTTGGGAGCTTGTAAGAGGAGATATTAGAATTATTTTCCCTAGAAATACGTATCTGGGTGTAGGAGAATCACTGGTTATTGTAGGCGACGAAAGTGGGGATTCAGGACCTGTTTCAAGTGCATATTTTATGCTTGATGAAGAAGAGTCTGAGATATTTAAATCATCCGGTACTATTAGGCTTCACAATCATGAAGGCATAAAAGTATCAGAAATTTCATTACCCGGTAAAAAAGAAGAGCAGAACACTCAGAACTTGATTAACAATTCCAAAATTGTTTCAACTTCCGAAAATCTTAATACGATATCACAATCATCTAGATTAACTAGCGCTGTTAGCGAAACGCTGACTCCGGGATGGAAATCATTGCCAATTTCGGAAATAAATACCCGCAACTTTACCACGACAGATTTATTCTATTGGAATACTAAAGAAGGGGAGTTCAAAAAATTTGAAGGTAATTCAACAGAAATAAAAGAGGATATTATTTTGGTGGGTTATTTTGATGAAACTTTGTTGCCAAAATTGACCAGAATAGAAAACCAGGCTTCTGAGTCTGAAGGCTCTGAGTTTTTAGAGATTACTGTTGAGTCAATCGATATAAACAAAAACGGCATACTGGAATCAACGGAAGGATTGAATTTAGTTAAAAACAATTCTACAGATGCTTTTATGGTTGCTGAATTAGTTAAAGGATTGAAGGATGAGCTGGATATTGAAGAGGCTATTGAAGTTTATAAAAGCTCTGCTGATTTTGACAATATCACAAAAGTTGAAAAAGAAGGGGTTATTTTATCCAATGAAGTTTTTTGGTTAAAATTCAATTCTGAATTTAACCGTAAAAATCTAGCCATAGACCCGAATAATTATACTATTTCGCCTGTGGTTGAAGATCAGGTTGAAAAAGGAATATTGGAATTTGAGTTAACGGGTAATTCTAAAGCTTCCAGTTTTTTGGTTTCTTTTTCATCAGATGAAAGTGTTCCGGATAACAGGTTGAATCTTAAACTGAATAAAGAATTGTATTTTTCAGATTTTAATGAGCTTGTGTTGACCACAAACGTGGCAGAAAACAGATATGATGTGTTTGGGATCAATACCGATGCAAACAATATAAGTTCATTACCATTAGATGTGGTATCACCCAAAAGTGGTGAACTTGAATTAAAGGTAAAAAAATGGACTGATATCCCTGAAGGATGGGTTATTAAATTAGAAGATCACAAAGAAGATAAATCATACGAAATTCATCAAAATTGGTCTTTAAAATTTACATATTCAGATGTTAGCCAAATTGAAACCGATAAAGCAAGATTTCCGAGTATCGATGATCGTTTTACTTTAAAAGTTATTCCTAAAGATTTGGTAGTAAAAGAAGAAAAAGATCTTCCGTTAAATGTTGAACTACATCAAAATTATCCAAATCCATTTAACCCAACTACAGTTATATCTTTTTATATGCCTGAAGAAAATATGGTTAAACTTTCAGTATTTAACATAGTAGGCCAGCCGGTCGCTGTATTAATACAGGAAAACAGAGCTCAGGGTGAGCATTCTTTTGAATGGGATGCTTCAGATTTACCTAGCGGAATATATATTTATCAGTTAGAAGTAGGTACAAAAATCATGACAAGAAAAATGACTCTTGTCAAATAACAAAAATCAAAATCTTAAAACGAACACTTCCATCATAAAATGGTAACAAAGAATATTCAAGGTATCGATGTTCCCGAAATCGGACTTGGCACTTATAAATTAATCGGGAAAGAGTGTGAACAAACAGTAAAACTAGCCCTTAATCTTGGCTATCGACATATTGACACAGCTCAGGAATATAAAAATGAAAGAGAGATCGGAGAAGCTATAAAACATGCTCATATACCAAGAGAAGAGCTTTTTCTGACTACAAAAATTTCTTTGTTAAACATGGAAACCGATGATGTAATTAAATCTACAGAAAGATCGCTTCAGGATCTGGATGTACCTTATTTAGATTTACTGCTGATTCATTGGCCAAATCCGGATGTGGATATTGAACAAACTATCGAGGCAATGCTTTCCATTAGGGATCAGGGTAAAGCGTTAAATATCGGTGTTAGTAACTTCCCAATGAAACACCTGAAGGAAGTGAACGATGAATTGGCGGCTCCTATTTTTTGTAACCAGGTAGAATACCATGCCAATTTAGGACAGTTCGATCTTCTGGATTACGCGGCGGAAAATGACCTGATGGTTACGGCGTATAGTCCTTTAGGTCAGGGAAAAATACTGGAAGAACCATTAATAAAAGAATTAGCTCAGAAGTATCAAAAATCGCCGGCTCAAATTGCATTGAGATGGTTGATTGAACAAGAGCAGGTAGTTGTTATTCCAAAAGCATCAAGCAGAGCTCACCTGGAAGAAAACATGGATATCTATGATTTTGTTCTTGAAGACGATGACTTCTACGCTATTGATGAACTTCCAAAAGATCAACGAATTGTAACTCCTGATTTTGCTCCGGATTGGGAAGCTGTTTAAAATTTGCTCAAGAATGAGAGAATCTGGCTTGGGCTATAACCTCATCATTCTGGTTTTTTAGTTGATGTAAAGTTGATTCAAGTTCGGATGATGTCACTTGAGAATTAATAACGTCGCCATAAAGAGCTTCTCGAAGAAACAGAATATCAATAGTATTTACTCTGGAAATCTGACCTGTGTTCAAAGGCTCACTCATCCATTCTAAATAGCGGGCATTATTTACATGCTGATTCATATCCAGATCAGAACGACGAACAGGGATTTCTTTTTGAGAATCGGGCTCTTCAATTCTCGGAATTTTGTCTGAACGAACCGGCAGAACATGATCTCTGTCAGATAATCTGGTATTTAGGATATCTTCGGTCATCCGAACCGGGCGTCTTGTTTTCAAGCTGATCATCATCCAGTAGCTTAAACAAACAACTAGCTCGTTATTTTCCTCATCCAGAATTCTATAGTTTCTGTAAGCTCTCAATGCATCACCTGCTGCAGGCCAGGTTTCAATTTTTACGGATTCCCTCCACTTTGGAAAGCGATTTACCTTGATGTCCATTCGGTGAAGTACCCAAGTTAAATCCTGTTTATGAAGATCAGTGATATCAAAATTAAGTATCAGAGCATGATTTCCTGCTACTTCCTGAAAAAGACTGCAAACAGATGAAAGAGTGATTTTACCGTTAGTATCAACTTCGCTTGCCCTTACTTCAAATCGTTCGGAGTAAATAGAGGTGTTGTCCATATATATTATTTAATTTCTTCTGATAACTTAAAAAATGTGAATACAAGTTCCCTCATAAAAAAAGAAGCGTTAACTTACAGTATGTTAACAAAAAGGATTATCCCTTGTCTGGATATAAAAGAAGGCAGAACAGTTAAAGGAGTGAACTTTGAAGGGTTGAGAGACGCAGGTGATCCTGTTGAACTTGCCAGGAGATATTCTGATGAAGGAGCTGATGAACTGGTTTTCCTGGATATCACTGCGACTCTGGAAAAAAGAAGTACATTGATAGAGCTTGTAAAGAGAATTTCGACAGAGATCAATATTCCATTTACTGTTGGTGGCGGTATAAAATCAGTAGAAGAAATTGAAGAATTGCTGAAAGCAGGGGCAGATAAAGTATCACTGAATAGTAGCATAGTAAAAGATCCGGAATTGATAAACAGAGCTTCAGAAGCTTTTGGAGCGCAAGCAATAGTTGCTGCAGTTGATGCGAAGCAGGTAAGTGATCATTGGGATGTATTTGTCAAAGGCGGAACGGAGAATACCGGAAAAGATGCTCTTAAATGGATGATGGAAGTGGAAGAAAGAGGTGCTGGCGAAATTCTACTTACAAGCATGGATCGAGATGGAACTAAAAAAGGCTTCGATCTGGAGCTGCTGTGCAAGGTAAACGAGTGCGTTAGCATACCTGTAATAGCAAGTGGGGGAGCAGGAACCATACAGCACTGCATTGATGCAATATTGATTTCCAATGTGGATGCTGTTCTCGCAGCAAGCATATTTCACTTTAAAGAGATAGAAATTTCAGAACTTAAGAGAGCTTTAACTGCTGAAGGAATACCAATCAGGCCAAGTTAAAAAAATAATGAAATTTTATTTATTTACGCATAATTATTAATCTCCCTAAATTAATTAATTCTCGTTAAATTAACGGAAGCGCTTTTCTAAAATACAGAGCAAAATAGATAGCTGTCAATTCATTGCAAAAAAGCTCTTTTATGCTCTTTTAGCCTAATTTTTTAAGTAAGGACAATGCCTCTTCATTTTCGAGATATTTGAAATAGTGCAAAAAAATCGTCTTTTTTGTTGTTGTCCTTTCTTAAAAACAATTAGTGCTATCTGTAAAATGTCTAATAAATTTAATTACTGTTCTGAAGAGCATTCGGCTTGTGGTGTAGGTTTTATTACAAGCAGGAAGAAAGAGTATTCACATCGTCATTTAATAGAAGGTTTGCACGCATTAAGATGTGTAGAGCATCGCGGAGCTTGTTCAGCAGATGGAATTACCGGTGATGGAGCCGGAATAATGACCGATATTCCTTTTGATATGCTTGGCTATGAAAAAGATACTGTAGCCGTTGCAACATTATTTTTGGCAAACGATCAGGATAAACAGAGAATAGCACTACATATTTTTGAAAATACATTCAGCTTTTTTGGGTTGGATATTTTGAACTACAGAGATGTTCCTGTAAATCATTCTGTATTGGGTAAGGATGCTTCAGCTAATGTGCCGGTAATTAAGCAGGCAATTATTAAGCGACCGGAAAGAAGTAAAACCAATTTATCGTTTGACAAAAGATTATATAATGCCAAACAGTTAACCAGATCAAAGCTTTCGGAATCTTCATTGATTCAAAGTCTGCATTTTGCTTCATTATCAGCCCAAACGATCGTTTATAAAGCATTAACAAAGGCAGAAGCTTTAGATGAGTTCTATCCGGATTTGAAAAATGAAGAATTTACTACACGATTTTGTCTTTTCCACAGGCGGTTTAGTACAAATACGAAAACATCATGGGACAAAATTCAGCCATTAAGACTTATTGGGCATAATGGAGAGATCAATACAATAGCCGGGAACCGATCATGGGCTAAATCAAGAGAAAAGATGATTGGTGCAGAGCGAAATGAAATACTTACAAGATCTAATATTAGTGATTCAGGTAGCTTAAATGAAATGGTTGAGGCTTTGCGATATCGAAGTAGTATTCCGAATGTAGAAGATATTTTGGCGATAATGATGCCACCTGCAACAGAAGCCAATCAGTTTTATACATTTTGGAGCAGAGCGATGGAGCCTTGGGACGGCCCTGCTTTTGTTAGTTACGCTAATGGATATACAATTGGAGCACGACTTGATAGAAATGGTTTTCGTCCATGCAGATGGGTACGTACTAAAGATCACTTTTATCTTTCATCAGAAGCGGGAACCTTTCATATCAGGGAGGATGAGATAGAAGGCAAGGGAACTCTTTATGCTGGAAGGGGAGTTACTGTGGATCTTAGCTCGGGCGAAGTATTATTCAGAGATCCAAGCCATTCGAAAGAGAACCATGATGCTAACTTTGATTCAAGATTAAAATCTATTCCCAAAATCATTAGGGATATTGGAACACGATACGAAGAAAAATTAGCCACTTTTAGCTATACCGATGAAGAGCTTTCTAAAGTAATATATCCAATGGCGATGACAGGTAAAGAACCTGTTGGGTCTATGGGAGATACAGCTCGTCTTGCAGTACTTTCAACTGAACCCCGATCCTTTTTTGATTTCTTTTACCAAAATTTTTCACAGGTAACCAATCCTCCTCTGGATTATATAAGAGAAAAGATTGTAACTGATCTGACTGTTCACTTAGGAAAAAAGCCTAACATTTTTGAGCCCAAAGAACTTATTCCTGCAGCTCCTGCATATGAATTAAAGAGTCCTTTTTTGAGTTTAGCACAGATGGAATTTTTAAGAGATTTGATTATCAAATATGATCCATCAGACCGTGTTGTTCCATTCGAAATCGAAACAACTTTCAAAAGAAGTCATGGATCGGTTGGTTTTAAATCCAGACTCAACGCTATCGGAGAAGAAGCAATAAAAGCGGTAAGAAGTGGCTATTCTATTATAATTTTGAGTGACAGAAAATCAGATTATGATAACCCGGGTATACCTTCACTATTAACTTTACGGAGAGTTGTTAATGCCCTTAATGATGAGGGTCTTAAGTTAAATGCATCGGTGGTTATGGACACAGGAGAAGTAAAAAGTACACATCATGCATCTGCTTTAATTGGTTTTGGAGCTCAGGCAGTATGTCCTTATTTGGCTTTGGATGTTGCAAGGAATGCTGTTCATCGCTCTCTCAAAGATCTGGATTCAGATACTAAGGAAAGAAATCTGCTTAAAGCGTTTGATACCGGTTTACTGAAAATAATGGCAAAGTCCGGGATATCGGTTGTTAGAAGCTATCAAAGTGCGAAACTGTATTCGATATTAGGACTAGGTCCTAAAGTTGTAAATGAGTATTTCCCACAAGTTCAAAGTCCGATCGGAGGACTGGAAATCAATCAGATCGCTGAAAGAGTATTGGCTAGAACAGGGGGTAAGTCACAGGAAGAGCAGGAAAAATATAAACCCATAAAGAGCTATCAATATAAAGAGCATGCGCGTGGTAAAATGGGTGAGAAGCACTCAATGACCAATTCACGATCTAAAGTTATTCACGACTTAGTTCGGGATAAAAAACTTGATCTAACGGATATGTCATTGTTTGATGAATATCTTAAACTGGGACTAAATGATGAACCTGTTGCATTAAGACATCTTTTTAAACCTATATATTCTCCACAAAAGTTGCCGCTGGATAAAGTTCGTCCTGTATCTCATATCCTGAATAAATTCGGGTCGGGTGCGATGTCTTTTGGAGCAATAAGCGCTGAATCTCAGAGAGACATATTTCTCGCAATGAAGGAAATAGGAGGGAGGTGTAACAGTGGTGAAGGAGGGGAAAACCCATATTACTTCACTGAAGGAATTTCTGCTTCAGTAAAACAAATTGCTTCGGGGAGATTTGGTGTTACTGCAGAGTATCTAGTTTCAGGAGAAGAGGTCCAGATAAAAGTATGTCAGGGAGCTAAACCCGGTGAGGGAGGACAGCTTATGGGCTTAAAAGTAAATGAAGATATAGCCAGAGCCCGATACGCAAATCCCGGTTTTGATTTGATATCTCCTCCACCATTGCATGATATTTATAGCATAGAAGACCTGAAACAATTAATTCATGATCTAAAGCAACTGCATCCTGAGGGAAAAGTTAGTGTTAAATTAGTTTCAGGAGTTAATATCGGAACTATAGCAGTTGGAGTAGCAAAAGCGGGCGCTGACATTATACAGGTTTCCGGTGGGGAAGGAGGGACAGGAGCTGCTTCTTTAAGTTCGATGAAACATGCAGGTCTGCCTTGGGAAATAGGCTTGCTGGAAGTGCATCAATCGTTGATAGAGAATGACTTGAGAGATCATGTGATTTTAAGAACTGATGGTGGGCTCTCAAGTGGAAAGGATATTATTTTAGCTTCTATTCTTGGAGCAGAAGAATTCGATTTCGGTAAGTTGCTTTTGATTGCTCAAGGTTGTGTAATGGCGAGAATTTGCGAAAAAAACACATGTCCAACTGGTATTGCAACTCATGATCCCAAATTCAAAGCCAAATACAAAGGCAATAAAGACCATATTGTTGATACGCTAACGTATTTAGCAGAAGATGTACGAAGAGAACTGGCAAGCATCGGAATAGAATCTCTTCAGCAGATCATGGGAGATACCAGCTTACTGTCAATTGATGATAAGCATCAACCACTCATTAATGAACTGGGATTAGATCTAAGTTTCTTTACCTCCGCTCCGGAATATAATAAAACAGAGACTCTGAGATCACTATCAGACTCTGTAAGTCCATTTAACACCAAGATCATTCATGAACTGGAGGAAAAAATAAACAAGAATGAACCTATTGATGAAGAATACAAGATTTTTAATACAGATCGTTCTGCTTTAGCTACACTCTTCGGACTTATAGCAGATAAAGAAAGTAAAAGCAGATTAGCATCCATAAAAGAAGCCGACACTACAGTTCAATCATATAATAATGAGATCAATTTAATTTTCAGAGGTAGTGCAGGACAAAGTTTTGGAGTATTTCAAACCGAAGGAGTCAACATTCGATTAATTGGTGAAGCTAACGATTCAGTTTGTAAATCGATGAGTGGTGGAAAAACAGTAATTGTACCACCTGAAAATGCAAAGTATAAACCGGAAGAGAACGCAATAATCGGGAATTGTGCACTGTATGGAGCTACTAGTGGAAAATTCTATGTATATGGACAAGCCGGTGATCGGTTCGCTGTACGAAATAGTGGTGCTACAGCTGTTGTAGAGGGAACAGGGTTGCATGCCTGTGAGTATATGACAAATGGTACTGTTGTTATCCTTGGAGATACTTCAGATAATGTAGGAGCGGGGATGACTGGAGGTGAGTTGTTTCTTTATGAAGATCCTAAAACCCGGGTCAATACCGAGTATATAGTAAAAGCTGAAATGTCAAATGCAGATAGTGAGAAGCTCAGGAAAATAATAGAAGATTATTTCAAAGAAACTAATTCTTCCAAAGCAGGATATATATTATCAGATTGGGAAAAGGTATCTAATAATTTTAATAAGTTTATACCCCATTCAATGGTTGATAAGCACCTTGTATCAAAAGCAGAACCCGCTAATTAGATTGCTAGTTTAAAGGGTCTTCAGCTAATTTCTTTTTTAGAGTGGCGAGCTCATTTCTTCTTCGAATGTAGCATTTGTGCTCCCACCAAGAAAGGTAACTTACCCCCGAAAATAGTATTGCCAATGCCAATGCAAACCAAAGAGATTTACCACTCATGGCTAAACTCAATACTGAAATCAAATAAACAGCAGGCCAGAATCCGAACAACATGCCTTTTGATAAACTAACCTGATATTCAGAAATAGATAATGCATGTTCTAAATCACCAAGAATTGACCGTTCAAAATTTTCTGTTTTATTCTTTCTAAGGAACCTGTTGATCATTCCATACACAGTAATAAGCGAGAAGAGAACCACAGAAATATATGAAAATACGTTGCCTTCATCTTTTATAAAGTCGAAATAAACAAGTATTCCAGAAGCTATTAATCCGGTTGAAATTAATATCCATTCGGTAAGATTAGCAGTTCGACCTGCTTTTCTTCCTTTTGCGAGAACTTTTTGATGTAGAGCTTCTTCTCGTATCACATACATAGGTTTATTGTTTTGAGAGTCCCATATTTTTTGAAGGTCATTAAATTGCATGGTGCTCCTTTTTTTCTGATTGTTTAGTCAGCTGTTTTTTAATTCTATGAATCTTCACTCCTATATTGCTTTCTGATATCCCCAGGATCTCTGACATTTCTTTATAACTAAACCCGTCAAGCATAAGAAGAGTAATTGAGCGATCAATTTTATCTAGTTTTTCTATCTCTCTGTATAGCCATTCCAATCGCTCATCAACAGGTTCGTTTGCTTGTTCCAGAATATGGTTCACACTTTCAATATCCTGTTTTCCAACCGTGTGCTTTCTATTCTTTCTGGTCCAGTTCAAAGCCACATTAAGTGCAATACGATAAAGCCAGGTACTTACTTTTGATCTTTCTTTAAAGTTGGGAATAGAGCGCCATATTTGAATTGAAACCTCCTGGAAAAGATCGTTTTGATCTTCATGGTTGAAGGCATAAGCACGTACCACTTTAAAAAGGAGTGGTTTGTATTCTGCAATCCAACGATCAAATATGTCTAACTGTATTTTATTTTCCATAAGAGGGTATCTCAGACAGTTAGTACCTAAGACTAACTGTTTTCTTACAATAATTTTGAACTATTTCTGAGGAATTGAAATTTCTATGTATGGTAATATTAAATTTTTTCGAAACTTTGATTGGCGTTTGTAAAATGCAGACCTTTGCTTCAGAAAATTAAAATGTATAAGACTACTAAATGGGCGTTTCTAAAAAGTTAACAAAGAAAGATTATAAGTTTTTGATAGAGTTAGAAGAACTTTTATATGAACGGAAGGAAGATATGCCGAAAGGTTCATATACCACTTCCATGTATAAAAAAGGGTTAGATAAGATTGCTCAAAAGGTAGGAGAAGAAGCAGTGGAAACTGTGATAGCTTCAAAAAATGAAGGTGATGGCGAAACTATAGCCGAAGCTGCAGATCTGATGTTTCACTTAATGTTACTACTGGCAGAAAAAGAAATTCCTATGCATAAAGTGATTAAGTTGCTTCGTAAACGCCACAGCAAAGGTGATCATAAACATATTGGGAAGTAAAATAAAAGCCCGATTCAATTAAGAATCGGGCTTTCTCTCTCTATCACACGGTATAGCTTATCAGCTATTCGCTTCTAGTGTAATATCTTCATCAAGTTCTACATCTTCACCATTTTCTACTTCGATATCTGTGATGGTTGAATCTCTGTAAGCTTCATTGGTTGACTTTATTTCGATTTTGTAGGTTCCATCATCAAGACCAATAATTCTGAAATCACCATTTTCATCAGCTTGTGTTCCTGAAGTATCACTTCCGGCAATTGCATAAACATATGGGTTTGCATCAATTGGAAGAATGGTTCCTGAAATACTACCTGAAGCAGTAAGATTTGCTGTTTTTAGGACAGGCTTAAGAATATAACTTCCGTTTCCGGTCACAACTATTGAACGTGAAGCGTCAAAGTCGATCATAAGGTCGTAAACCTGATCTTCTTCAATATCAGCTTGTACAAGCAATTTATAGCCTGATGTCTGTCCGCTTGGAGTATTTAATTGGAATGTATTTCCGTTATTCAGCACAACATTATTTTCATCACCAAGAACAAGACGAACTTGATTGTACCTACCTGTTTCAAGCTCAACTTCACCCAGATCTAATATAGCTCCGTTTTGGTAATCCAGAAGATTAACAGTGATGGTGTCATTAAATACTACTTTCCAACCTTCGTCTTCCAGTTCTTCGTCATCCATGTCTTCTGTTTCATCAAGGTCATCATCATCGTCATCATTTTCTTTTACCAAGACTTGATGAATCTCGATATTTACTTCCGCATAGTCAGCGGGTGCATCTGTAAGAGAAATCCTCATAGTTCCCGTGCCATCGCCGTTACTGCATGCGGTAAGGCCAAAACCTACTAATAGTGCGATTAACCCAAATATTTTGTTTCTGAAATTTATTACTGGTCGTAACATGTTTGTTATTTTATTTATGTTCATTTCTAACTTGAACATGCTACGATTCAATAAGTTCCGAGTATTAATGGGGCTCATTCGGAATTAATTCAGCTAATGTAACTATGGCGATTTATCTTTTAAGTAAATCCCGTATTTCAGTTAAGAGCACTTCTTCTTTAGTAGGTTCAACCGGCTTCGTATCCGGCTTTTTATCTTCTTTTTTCATGAAGTTATTATAGACTTTAACCATACTGAAAATTGCAATAGCTACGATGAAAAATGTAATAATGGTATTAATAAAAGCCCCATAGTTAATAGTAACAGATTCTACTGTACCATCGGCAAGAATCTTTTCGGAAACGGTAACTGTGAGCTCGCTGAAATCAACCCCTGCAATTAAATAACCTACAGGCGGCATTATTATATCATTTACAAAAGATTTTACGATTGCTCCGAAGTAAGTGGCAAGTATCAAACCTACCGCTAATTCTATTACATTTCCTTTGGATACAAATTTTTTAAATTCCTGAATTAAATTTTTCATAAACACAGTGTCCCTTAAAGTCTTTTTTGATTGTTATAACTAAACAACTGATATACCACTATGAAACATTCATTATTTTTACTGATCCTTTTTATAACACTGAATTCATTTCAGTTATTCGAAACCAGTAAAGACGAACAACTACAGCAACCATTTGATATAAATGATTATTCCTGGCTTGTCGGTTCCTGGAAAGGCGATGGATTTGGAGGTATTTCCGAAGAAATTTGGTCTAAGCCGGAAAATGGAGTAATGATGGGAATGTACAGGCACATTAAAGACGGCAAGCTGGTGTTTTATGAATTTTTGATTCTGGATAAAACTGGATTAAGACTGAAACATTTTCACCCTGATTTAAAAGGATGGGAAGAAAAAGATGAAACTACATTCTTTGAGATGATAGATTATTCACCCACCAAAATTGAAATGAAAGGATTGATCTTTGAAAAGAAGAGCAATGATCTGATGGAAATCAGATTAAGATTAAAAAGAGATGATAAAATAGAAACTGAAGTTTTTACAATGCACAGAATTACATTGTGAATTGTTGGTATGGAATTGCTAGTTTGAGTTAGATAAAATTTAACTAAAGTAGATTTGCTCAAATGAATATTACAGTAAACTGGCTAAAGAAAGACTTCCATATGGAAGCGGGAAATGAAGAAGGTGGAAAGATCCGTATTGATGGCAATACTCAAATCGGAGGTTTGGAAGGAGGGATGAGTCCGATGCAATTATTGCTTGCCGGAGTGGGTGGATGCAGTGCGATCGATGTGATCTCAATACTTGAAAAGCAAAAACAAAACCTGACTAATCTGACTGTTGAAGTAGATTCAGAGAAAATAAAACTGAAAGAAGGATATTCAGAGTTCAAAGAAATCCACCTTCACTTTAAACTTTCAGGTGATCTGGATATAAAAAAAGTAGAGCGTGCTTTAGAACTTTCGATCACAAAATATTGCTCTGTTTCTAAGGCTTTAGAAAAGGGCTCTGAGATTAGTTATGACTATTCTATAGAAAATTAAATCCCTTATCTAGAAAACCTGTTTTTTGCCTCTAGGTGACTTATTTAGTACATTGAAGTTTATAAAGTTCAATAAAACAGATACTTATATATGGCTAAATGCGAGTTATACCAAGACGTTAAAGAAGAATGGAGATGGAGACGAGTTGCAAAGAACGGGGATATAGAGGCGCATTCTACGCAGGGTTTTGAAACTGAAGAAGAAGCAAGAAAAGACGGTAAGGATTGTAAAGAGTGTACAAGTTACCTGAGGAAATTCTACTAAAGTTATAAAAACAGAGTCTGGTTATTTGAGTAACAGGAAGGTATTTACTTAACTCCTGTACTACCGAATCCACCTTCACCACGATCGGTTGAGCTGAGATCATCAACTTCTTTTATCGGAAATTGTGTTACCGGTGCTATAACCATTTGTGCGATACGATCTCCATGTTCAATAATGAAATCTTCATTGCCATGGTTAATTGCGATTACTTTCACCTCACCTCTGTAGTCAGAATCAATAGTTCCCGGAGAATTCAACATGGTAATTCCGTTACGGATGGCTAAACCACTTCTCGGGCGGATCTGAGCTTCAAAACCATCTGGAATCGACATTTGCAGTCCGGTTGGAATTAAAGTTCTTTCACCGGATTTAAGGGTAACGGGTTTTTCTAATGCAGCTCGGATATCCATTCCTGCTGCTGACTTGCTTTCGTACTCAGGAAGAGGAAGGTCTTTAGCATGAGGGAGTTTTTTAAACAGGATCGAGTTCATAAATCTTTACGTGAATATTCAATTAATCGTACAATGGTATTTCCAAAAAGAACTTTTACTCTTGCTTCAAGAGGAACCCTGAGATCATCGGCTAAAAACCAAGCTCTGAACTCGCCGGAAAACCCAAAAGGACCGTCAATATTTTCGGTAGTTCCTTCACTCAAATACGTTCTAACTTCATCTTCAAAAGGAGCGTAATTTCTCATTTCAATCTCAGATGAATTGGTCATATTAATATAACCGAGTTTTTTTGTTACATAAACAGGCAATCGGGAATTTTGATCACTTCCTGCAAATAATCTGGAAAAATAGAAAATTTCTTGTCCGGAAGTAGCGGGTTCAACCAAGTCAAGAGTATCGCGAGTATCATCTTCTTCTTTGTAACGCACTACATTTTCAACACGGTCGAATTCATAAACTATTTCTTTGAACTTGTCTTCATCAGCATTGTCTTTCCAGTAGTAAGAGGAAACCGGTATTCCGTTTTCATTAACAAAAAATAAGGAATGAAATAAATCTAGTTCTGTGCCAACCAAAGGGATTCTGGAGTTTGACCTTATTGTGGTCACCAAATGCTTATTCAAAGTTCCGTTATATAAGGTATCTGAAAGCAACTCTACTTCTACCCATCCAAGTTTAAAGAATCCGTATTTTACTTCATATTTGAATGTTTCTTTAACGGAGAAGAGGTCTCCCATTTCAGGTTGATCAGCAGAGTTATCAGGGTAAGAATGCTGACCAAATATATTTGGAGAAAGAAAAAAGTAACCTAAAATGAGAAGTGAGATATATTTCATTTGAAATTAAACGATCTAGCTTTCAGTTGAGTCTTCCAGACCAATAAAATTTTTAAATGCTTCCTCATCATATCCAACTAGAACAGCTTCATCGAAAACTAAAACAGGTCGTTTAATCATAGATTGATTTTCTTGCAGTGTTTGGATCATTTCCTCATCGGTAAGGTCGAGGTCTTTTAAACCCAGATTTCGGTAAGTAGTGCCTCTCTTATTCACAAGAACATCCAGCCCAACCTTAAATTCCAGTTCCTTTATCTCATCAATGGTAAGAGGCTCTTTTTTAAGATCAATGAATTCAAACTCTACCTCATTTTCAGTTAACCATTTTCTGGTTTTTTTTATGGTATCACAATTTTTTATACCAATTACATGCAACATAGCATTTCAACAATTAAGTTTTGTATTTTCAGTTAAAGATAAGGTTTGCATCATCAATAATGAACCCTAATCCTGTTTCCACACAAGCTTGTAATGAAAATCATTCCAAAATTTATACTTATATCTGTTTTTCTTTTTCTGAGTTGCACAAGTAATGACGCTCAGCGTGAATTTGAGTCAGAAGCCTACACAGATCCGTCAGGTATAACCAGAACTTCTGCTCAGGGAGAAGTTATAAGTATCGACCCGGATGATTGGAGAATATCACCATTTTTTCAAGGCTTGATGGAGGTTACTCCTCCTTTTCAAAATCCTGCACAGCTGGGAACTGCACTAAATTTTGAATATCAGGTTACAGGAGTACAAGGAGTTTCGGGTTTAGATGTCAGAGTTCGTTACCCAAATGGATCATTACATAATATTTACTCAAGCAGTAACAATCCTTTGGAACCCGGAATAAAAACATTTCAAATCGATCCCATAGCGTTGAGTCAGGATGGTTCTGATAATCTTGCCAGAGGTTTACATCGTATTTTCTTCTTTGACTTCAATCAGCGCCTCATATCTTACGGTGATATTGAGGTTGAATAACTAATATAGTTTAAAGATTTATTCAGCAATAGATAGTGATCGTTGGATGTTCAATTCTCAAAGTTCTATCTTCTTAGCCTATGAGAAAACTAACAAAGTCCGAAAAAACGGTAATCGAGCGTCTGATCTTTCCTGAATCATTTGATGTGATCATGGAAGAAACAAATATGCAGTTTGGTGAATTGCGTGATGATCTGATGAATTTGGTGAATCATCGTTTTGTGGAGGTTGTTAATTTTGAAAGTGATAAAGACAGCAAAATGGCTTTTTATGACAGTGATAATATCAAAGATTTCTCATTCCGAGCTACAAAAACAGGACTTAAAAGTTTAAATAAAGCAACTATATGAAATTTGAAGCGCGCGTTTCTGAAGAACCCATTGAAGTAGATATTTCTGAAAAAGAAAATTCTTTTAAGTCCGGCGATCTGGAAGGGGAATATGAATTTATTTCCCAAAATGGGAGATATCTTTTGAGAATCGGAACAAAACTCTACAAAATTGATAATGTAAGTTATGATGGTTCTGATATAGAGTTTTCCGTAAACGGAGACTGGTTCAAAGTTTCTGTTAAAGACGAGCAGGAATTGTTACTTGACCGACTTGGATTTAAAACCGGAAATGCGGTTGCTGAAGGTTCTCTGAAATCTCCGATGCCGGGTAAGATCCTTGATATCCTGGTTTCTGAAGGAGATGAAGTTACAAAAGGACAACCAGTTGTGATCCTGGAAGCCATGAAAATGGAAAACGAATTGAAAGCTGCTATCGACGGAACCATTGCATCAATTTCAGTAGAAGTTGGTCAGTCATTGGAAAAAAATTCACCAATTTTGGAGATCGAAAACATTGGATAAATTTATTATAGAAGGCGGAACCCCTTTAAAAGGAACAATCAACATAAGTGGTTCAAAAAATGCAGCACTTCCTATTATTGCAGCTTCGCTTTTAGGAGATTCAGAAACAACTATTACTAATATTCCCCGCTTACAGGATATTTACACCTTCAACAATGTTCTGCGAGTTGTTGGTGCAAAAGTCGATTTTCAGGATAAAAAGAATACCCTGATCATTGATCCTACGAATGTTTCTCATTTGGAAGCTCCATATGATCTTGTTAGAAAAATGCGTGCTTCTTTTTATATGCTTGGAGCTTTAGTTGGTAAACATGGCTACGCAAAAGTTTCTCTTCCGGGCGGATGTGCGTGGGGACCCAGACCGGTTGATCTTCACCTTAAAGGAATGGAAGCTATGGGAATTGATATCGATCTGGACAAGGGATATGTAATAGCAAAAGCAGATAAGAATTTAAAGAAATCTAGTTTTAAGCTGGAACCAAGTAGTGTTGGTGCAACGGTGAACCTGCTTCTTGCAGCTGTTTTGAGAACGGAAGAATTCACCATCGAGAATGCAGCGATGGAGCCGGATGTAGTTCAGCTATGTAATGTTTTAGTGAAAATGGGCGCTGATATTTCCGGAATCGGTACCGATAGAATTACGGTTCGTGGAGTTGAGTCTTTAAATGGTGTTGAAATCGCAAACGATCCGGACAGAATTGAAGTAGGAACGTTTATGATAGCAGGGGTTCTTCATCCTGCTTCTGAGCTTACGCTTGAAGGATGTAATGTGGATCATTTAGGAAATCTCCCGGAATTGCTATCAAAAACCGGTGCTAAAGTTGAAGTAGATGGATCTACTATACAAGTAAAAGCGCCAAAGGAACTGGAAGCTGTTTCTGTTGCCACCGAAGTGTATCCGGGTTTCCCAACCGATATGCAGGCGCAATGGGCAACTATGATGACACAAGCTAACGGGGTTTCAACGGTAACTGATACAGTTTACTATGATAGATTCAGTTATGTGCCGGAGCTTACGCGATTAGGTGCTGATATGAGATTGGAAAAGAACACTGTTACGATCTTCGGTAAAACAGACTTTGAAGGCGCTTCCGTTATGAGTACAGATCTACGGGCAAGTGTAAGCTTAGTGCTTGCAGCAATGGTCGCTGAAAATGAAACTGAAGTTTTGCGTGTGTATCACTTAGACAGAGGCTATGAAAATCTGGAACATAAGCTGAATGCAGTAGGGGCAAAGATCAAAAGAGTGGATGAGTAGTTTTGGGAGTGAAAAGTTAAAAGTGAGAAGTTAAAAGTGAAAAGAGAGAGAATTTATTTATTAGTAGGTAGAGGGTTGAATGCTTTTGCTACAGTTTTTGTGACTCTTATTACTTTTTCTTGTTTTTCTGAATTTTATACTATTGCTGTAAAAAAAGATATAGATCAGTACCTTTTGGTTCAGAATGTGCACCAAACTACTATGAAACTCCTGATTTATATGCTGATGTGATGTTAGCTACAGGTTGTTTTTTTGGAATTTTGTTGCTGTTCCAAGTTATTAACTGGAAGAAGAAGCTATTAAGTGGATATTCTATATTCATAATAACATTGATTGCTTTTATAGTAGATCAATTGTTTCTGAGACTATTCTAAGTACTCTTATTAGTACACTAAAAGTACAAGCAGTCACTAAAATTAAATCCCGAAACATTTTCATTGATCGATGGTTCAAGGTGTTGAATCACAAACAATTAAAAGATCAATGAAAAAATTAATACTACTAACAGCATTTATATTTACTGCATTTTTAACTACTGATTCTGTGAAAGCACAGGATGGGTTCTTTTCAAATGCAAGAACACTTGAAAAAGGAGTTGGATCTGTTGCTTTACAACCGGTTTTTCTAACCAATCAGGATGATTTCATGTTCATTATCAGAGGTGGATATGGACTTACCAACTCAGTAACCGGTCATTTGAAGCTTGGACTGTTTGAAGATGAAACCTTTTTTGGTGGTCATTTTGAAACAGCACTGAACAGTAGCGCAGAAAGCAACATCGATGTAGCTGCACTGGTTGGTGTACATTCTTATGGCGATCTGGGACTGAAACTTGGTCTTAATCTAAGTACAGATCTGGATGCAGTGAGCATTTACTCAGGAATTAACTATCAACCTTTGTTTATTGAGAACAATACTAATCACGCTATTTTAGTGCCGATTGGATTTGATGTTCACTTAAACGAAGGTTTCGACATCATGTTGGAAGGTAATATTCCTGCTAATGACGATGCCAGATATCTTGAAGCGATCACCTTTGGAACCAGATTTTACTTCTGAAACAAAGAAAGAGCCTGAATTTAAAGCCTGTACATTTAGTTGTGCAGGCTTTTCATTTGCTCTAAAGTTATATGATGCTCATAAAAAGCTTTCCCAACTACCACAGCATCAATATCAGCTTTATCGAGCTGAACCAGATCTTCCAGATCAGAAACTCCACCGGAAGCAATTAACTTTATTTCGGGAAAAGCTTTCTTTAATGATATATACAATTCTGTATTTGGTCCCGATAAGGTTCCATCTTTAGAAATATCTGTACAAAGTACTTCCTGAAGTCCTTCATCTATCATTCTTTCCAGAAAATGAAAAGTATCTTCTTCAGCCGTTTCCAGCCAACCGGAATAAGCAATTTTTCCATCTTTAAGATCCATTCCCAGGATCATTTGCTCCGGATATTTTTTAAGTGCTGCAATCCAGTCAGCCTCATTTTTGATCGCCATAGAACTGCATATCACTTTTGATAGTCCCGCATCCAAAAGAAATTCAACATCGGCTAACTTTCGTATTCCTCCACCTGTTTGAACTGAAATGCCCAGATCAGAAATAATGTTTTTTATGTATGGGAGATTGACAAATTTACCTTCTTTGGCTCCGTTAAGATCCACAATGTGTATATGATCAAACCCGGCTTCTTTAAATTGAGTAGCAAAATTTAAAGGGTCTTTGTCATATATAGTTGCTTCTTCGTATTTACCTTTGTGAAGACGGACAACTTGTCCATTTAGCAAGTCGATTGCCGGAATTACTTTCATTCAATTCTTTTGTGTAATTACTTTTTTTGTGAATAAACCAGATCTAAAAAATTCTGTAGAACTTTAGATCCAACGGAGCCTGATTTCTCGGGATGAAACTGTACTCCCATAAAATTGTCTTTTGCCACAACTGCTGAAAACGGAGTGATATAATTACCTTCTGCGATAGTGTATTCAGAAACAGGAGCATAAAAACTGTGTACGAAATATAAATGCTTCTTGTCTTCCAGGCCATGTGTAAGATGGTGCTGCTTTAATGCTTTGATAGTATTCCATCCCATGTGAGGAACTTTATCAATTTCTGAATCGAATTTTTTAAGAAATCCGGGAATAATTCCAAGCCCTTTGGTATCACCCTCAGTAGAGCCCTCATACATTAATTGCATCCCCACACAGATTCCTAAAACGGGTTTGCTTGTGGTTTTAAGCCATTCATCAATTCCAAGTTCTTTCAGAGAATCCATCGCAGTTTTAGCATGTCCTACACCCGGGAAAATGACGGCTTTTGCACTTTCAAGTTCCTGGGCTGACTGAGCAAAATAATAATGAGCTCCCAGCCTGTCTAAGGCATTAGAAACGGAAGCAATGTTGCCTGCTTTGTACTTGATGATAGCAATCATAAATTAAAGAGAACCTTTAGAGCTGGGTATTTGGTTTTTAATTCGCTCGTTTTGTTCAACAGCCGCCTTCAAAGCGCGGGCAAAACCTTTAAAACAAGCCTCAATTTTGTGGTGATCATTATCACCGGTACAACTAACATGAAGAGTTGCTTTCAAGTTCATTGCCAGGCTATAAAAAAAGTGTTCTAACATTTCGGTTGGGAAATCTCCTACATATTCACGCTTCACCGGTACATCAAAAACCAAATAAGGCCTGCTTGAAAGATCGATCGCTACCGTAGCTTGAGCTTCGTCCATAGCCAATACAAAACCGTAACGTTCTATTCCTTTTTTATCTCCTAAAGCCTGAGTAATGGCATCACCAAGAGCAATGGCGACATCTTCTATAGTGTGATGTTCATCAATTTCCAGATCGCCTTTGCAGTAAATATCAAGATCTACCAGTCCGTGCCGTGCGATCTGTTCCAGCATGTGATCGAAAAACTTTAGTCCGGTATCAATGTTTGACTTTCCGGTGCCGTCCAGATTCAGATCCACCTTTATTTTGGTTTCTTTTGTTTCTCTTTTGATAGAGGCTGTTCTATTCGGTGATAAAAGTGCAGATACAACCTGTTTCCAATCTGATGAGCTTATTACTTCAGTGTTGGCTGCATCTCTTAAAACTAATTCGGAGTCTTTAACTCCAATGGAATAATCAGTTCTTTCGATTTCAGAAAAACCAATTCCTTCCTGTTCTAACAAACTTTTTTGATCTTCTGTAATCGCTGCTCCTGAAACCGAGATCGAGACTCCTGCATCAACTAAGCACTTTAATGAAGAAATAGCTTGCTGACGGAATAGGAATTGTTTATCAACAGGCAAAAGCGTATTACTTTCTATGGATACATTCATGTTAAATGTTACTTAAATGTGAAGTTTAAAAGTGGGTGTTTTGCTAAAATCATATAACTACTAACTAAATTGTGGAACAATGAATTCAAAATTTAACATTCTGTTTTGGGTACTCAGAATCGTAGCAGCAGGAATTTTACTGCAAACGTTGTTTTTTAAATTTACCGGCGCTCCCGAAAGCATATACATTTTTGAAACCGTTGGTTTAGAGCCATTTGGCAGGTACGCTTCAGGGATCACAGAGTTAGTCGCTGCGATTTTTTTGTTGATACCAAGATTCAACTGGTTAGGCGCCTTACTTTCACTTGGAGTTATGAGTGGAGCCATTTTGAGCCATTTAACAGTTTTGGGAATTGAAGTCAAAGGCGACGGCGGATTACTCTTTGCACTGGCAATTGTAGTTTTTATCTGCTCTGCAATTCTATTGTACTTTAATAAAGAAAACATACCGGTCATAGGAGAAAGGTTTAAGAATTCAGGATCTTAATAAGAGCTTCCAAAAACCTATCATTTTCCTCGGCTGTACCAATAGTAACTCTGAGGCAATTTTCACAATGAGGTTCATTGCCTCTGTAGCGAACTATCACTCCGGAATCAGCTAGTTTTTTGTATACATTCAATGCATCATCGACTTTGAACAACAGAAAATTAGCATCAGATGGAAATACTTTTTCTACTTGAGCCAGATTTTCCAATTCTGCAACAATCCGTTTCTTTTCTGAATTAATGGATTCGATATTTTTTTGAACTGATCCCAAATTTTCAAACCCATTCAAAGCAGCTTGAGATGTAAGTTTATTTACATTATATGGAGCTTTAACCTTCATCATGTACTTGATGATCTCCGGGTTAGCGATTGCAATGCCCAAACGAATTCCTGCCAATCCAAATGCTTTTGAAAGTGTTTGAAGAACCACAAGGTTCGGATAGTTTTTTACTTCATCAGCAAAACCGGCTTGCTCAGAAAAATCGATATAAGCTTCATCTACTACTACCAAACCATCAAAGTTTTCCAGAAGATGGATTATATCATTCCGGTCCATATCGTTGGCTGTAGGATTATTGGGCGAGCAGACAAAGATCAGTTTGGTGAAATCCGTAACTCTGTTCAGTATTCGTTCAGTCTGAAGTTGAAAATCCGGAGTCAACAGCACCTCATCAACTTTTATATTGTTGATATTCGCTGATACTTTATACATGCCGTAGGTTGGTGGGTTGGTAATGACTTTATCTTTACCCGGACTGCAAAAGATTCTGAATAACAGATCTATTGCTTCATCACTTCCAACTCCTACAAACACATTTTCAGTATCTACTTTTCTGTAGTCAGCTATTACAGATCGTAACTTCTCCTGATAGGGCATAGGATAGCGATTCAATTCCATATCGCTTTCTATGGGTGCTCCAAAACTGTTTTCATTGGCATCAAGAAGTATTCCTGAGTCAAAATCATCCCTTGCAGAACGATAGGGTTTTAAGTCACGGATATTTTCCCGAACTATTTTTTCTAAGTTGAATTTTTTATTCATTTAACTGATTCCGAATAAGTTACCGTCATCCCGAATTTGTTTTGGGATTTTTGTGGAGTTTGAAAAGAAAATATGGGCACAATTGATATCAAAGCCATTTCGTAAGATCCTGAAATAAATTCAGGATGACCTATGCTTTTATAGAAACATATGTTATTTATTCTATCCATCAGCTTTCTCCAGAGAATTCAATCTAATACTCACCGCATTTTTATGAGCTTGTAGTTCTTCAACTTCAGCAAGAGTTTCAACGGTTTTCCCGATGTTTCTCAAGCCTTCTTCGGTTAAAGTTTGCATGGTTATGGATTTTTGATAAGAACTCAGATTTACTCCACTATACATTTTTGCATATCCGTAAGTAGGTAAAGTGTGGTTGGTACCTGATGCATAATCTCCAACACTTTCGGGAGTCAGATTCCCTAAGAAAACCGATCCTGCATTGACGATCTCATCTTTATAGTCTTCAGAATTTTCAACATTCAGGATCAAGTGTTCCGGAGCGTATTCATTGGAAAAAGAAATTGCCTGTTCAATGTTATCAACTTCTATAACAAAACTCTGATCAAGAGCTTGCTTAGCAATTTCTTTTCTTGGAAGTTCATTCAGCTGAGACTCTAACTCTGAATTGAATGAGTTCCTGTCGAAGTCGGGAGTTGAAACCAACACTACCTGACTGTCTTTTCCATGTTCGGCCTGAGAAAGAAGATCCGCAGCTACAAATGCTGGGTTAGCTTGTTTGTCTGCTATCACCAACACTTCTGAAGGTCCTGCAGGCATATCAATGCTGATCTGTGCATCGCTGTTTTGAAGGATCATTTTTGCGGCAGTCACATATTGGTTTCCTGGACCAAGAATTTTATCCACTTTTGGTACAGATTCCGTTCCCAATGCCAAAGCCGCAACCGCCTGAGCTCCACCTGCTTTAAGGATACAATTAACTTTAGCTTTTTGAGCGATATAAATGATCTCAGGTGCAATATTTCCATCTTTTTGAGGAGGTGTGGCTAATACAATCTGTTTACATCCGGCGATCATAGCAGGAACTGCCAACATCATCGCAGAGGAAGGCAAAACTGCAGTTCCTCCGGGAACATATAATCCAACTCGTTGGATAGCTTTGGTAATTCTCGAACATTTTACTCCCGGCATGGTTTCCACATCCAGTTTCATGGTTCGTTGAGCACGGTGAAATCTGAAAATATTATCAAATGCAGTATCGATAGCTTTTTTTACTTCTTCATCCAATTCAACTTCGATCTTATTTGGATCAAATATCGGGTTATCGATATCAACCCCATCAAACTCTTTGGTGTAAGTTTTTAAAGCAGAATCGCCATCAGATTCGATACGATCAATAATCGGTTGAACTATACTAAAGATAGATTTGAAATCGATCTTCGGACGTTCGATCAATCTCTTGATTTCATCAGGTGTCAGGTTTTTATAAATGTATTTCTTCATTCGATATTCGTTGTTCAATATTCTACAAGATCATGCTTTCAATTGGCAACATCACAATATCAGTAGCACCAACTTCTTTTAATTCTTCCATTACTGTCCAGAATTTTGTGATCGGAATTACAGTATGAATAGCAACCATATCACTTTCAGCTAAAGGTACAATGGTCGGACTTTTCATGGATGGAATAATTGCTTTCACTTTTTCGATGGAAGCGGTAGGGGCGTTCATCATAATGTAACGACTCTTTTTTGCCTGCTGATAACCATCAATTCTAACTAAAAACTTCTCGATCAGTTCTTTCTTTCCTTCCGAAAGTTCCTGATTTGTTTGTATCAGCTCTGTTTCAGATTCCATAATGGTGATCAATTCTTCCAGGCCGTTTGCACGAAGTGTTCCACCTGTTGATACCAAGTCGGCAATAGCATCTGCTACACCTAACTGAGGAGTAATTTCCACAGCACCTGAAATCTCAACCAGTTTTACGTTGATATTCTGCTCTTCAAAATATTGTTGAGTGATAAAAGGATAGCTGGTAGCTATGGTTTTTCCTTCAAAATCCGATGCTGATTTAAGAGTTCCATTTTTGGGTGCAGCAATGGATAATCTGCAACGTCCGTAATTTAATCCTCTCAAAACGGTCACATCCGAATTTTTCTCGGCACGTTCATTGGCGCCCACAAAACCAAGATCACAAATCCCATCCTGTACATATTCCGGAATATCATCATCACGAAGGAGCAGGAGCTCAACATCGAAATTGCGGGTTTTAACCATCAGGTTTCTTTTGTAATTATCAAATTCCACGCCGATTCCTTGTAACAGGCTCACAGTTTTGTCAGTTAGCCGGCCACTTTTTTGAATAGCAATGCGTAGAGAAGTCGAAGAATCTTTCGATCGGGTCATAAGTCAGTAAAATTGTAATTGTAGTAGTAAGAATTAAGAAAAAAATGTGAAAAACAGACGCAATTTATGCGTGATGATGTCCTTGATGAAGATGATGGACACCATGATGGAGGTGGGTAGTATGTAGATTTTTTCTGTTCACGGTTCAAAGATAATGATAAGTTGGTTATGGACAAATAGCGATTCTTAAAAAATCGATAAAACAGATAACCCGTTTTCAAATATTAGAGTTTCCTTAAATTGGAAATGATTTTGAAGCCCTGTTACGATATCTTTAACTTCTGTTAAAAATAATATAATAGATCATATGAAAACGATTGCTCAACTAACATACATTCCACTGGAAACACATAACCCAAGAGAGAAAGTACAGGATCTACTAGAGCATCTTGCTCAATTTGAGGTTCAGATCGAAGTGGGATATTTGGCAACAACTATAATTGGGCATCCCGATGTCGTTTTTGAAGCCATTCAAGAGCTGTACAAAATCATGGCTGTAGAGTCTTCTAAGTTCAGATTTCACGTTGAATTGCTGAGCCCGGAAGCAGGTTAAAAAAAGTTTAGAAAATTTTGTAAGGAATCCGTTTGAAACTGTCTTACTTGCAAAAAGGATAAATTGTATGAGACCAAAATATTATATTTACATAGTTAGTAATCGTTCAAAAATGATCTATATCGGGTTAACCAATGACCTGAAAAATATTTTGAAAAAGCACCGCTCCCTCAGGATGAATTGTACCAAAGGTAATTTTGGATTGAATAAATTGGTGCATGTAGAAGAATATTATGACATCAATCAGGCGATAAAACGCGAAGAAGAATTAAAAAAAGCTCCACGATCATTCAAATCCAAGTTGCTTTCGTACTCCAATCCTTCCTGGGAGTGCATTCAAAGCTACTGGATGGAGAACATGGAAAGAGCGATCGCTAAATAGTACAGTTTTACTTAGTTTACTGTATAATTTTAGCTTCTTTATATTTTTCATGAAGTATTTCTCTCTTTTTCTATGTTTAGTTTTTGTTGCTTGCAATACTAATAATTCAGGGAATGGTGAATTAACTACCAGGGAATTACTGGAAGAATTTGTCTCTTCAAATTATCCGGAATATAAATTAGTTGATACATCTTTTTCAGTTGTTACATACAGCCCTTATACCAGAATAACAGATAGATTTATAGAGCCAAATCCTACCGAATTAAGTCACTTGTTTTCTTATGACCTCAACAGTGATGGAGATAATGAGTACATATTTCAAATATTCAAAACATATCCTTTAGATAATCCTGAGAGTAGCTACGATTCTGTATTTGAATCCAAAACGATCTTAGCTTCTCATGAAGGAAATAATTTAAGAATCATAAAAGATGACTTTGGATACAGAGGTTCTGTTTTTAATGATCAGTTTCCAAAATCAATTCGATCAAAATTATTAGTGGCTCCATCCGGAGAATATATAAGAGGCTATCCTTTTCGTGATACTGTATATGTCGAGAATGTTGCTTTGGGCGGTTATAGTAGTTATTCGGTTGGATTAACTTTTCTTACAAAAGAGGATAGTGTGTATTCAATTCCAATGTATCTGGATTAAGTAAATCACAGATTTCTAAACAATCGCTTTAGTACCTCATTCCTTCTTTGTATCTTTACAGGCTTATAAAGAGACGGACTAAAAGCTTATATGAACAACATTCGTAATTTTTGCATAATTGCTCACATCGATCACGGGAAATCTACACTCGCTGACCGCCTTTTGCAATCAACAGGTACAATCAGTGAAAGGGAAATGCAGGAGCAGGTTCTAGACGATATGGATCTGGAACGAGAGCGTGGTATTACGATCAAAAGTCACGCCATTAAAATAGATTATAAGCGTCCAAACGGTGAACAATACAGTTTTAACCTCATTGACACACCCGGTCACGTTGATTTTGCATACGAAGTTTCCCGCGCACTAAAAGCTTGTGAAGGAGCCATTCTAGTTGTGGATGCTGCTCAGGGAATTGAAGCTCAAACCATATCGAATTTATATCAGGCAATAGATCAGAATCTGGAAATTATTCCTGTACTCAATAAAATTGATCTGCCGGGTGCTGATCCGGAAGGCATCGGACAGCAGGTGATCGATCTCATCGGTTGTGATAGAGAAGAAATTTTGCACGTTTCCGGAAAAACAGGCGAAGGCGTTCCTGCTTTACTTGAAGCCATAGTAGAAAGAGTTCCGGGCCCAAAAAGAGATGACGACAAACCGTTAAGAGCGCTGATTTTCGATTCTGTCTTTAATACCTACAGAGGTTCTGTGGCTTATGTTCGTGTAATGGAAGGAACTTTGAAAAAAGGTCAGGCTTTCAAATTCATGGCGAACAAGGAAGAATACAATGCAGAAGATATTGGATATCTGAGAATGAAATATGAGCCTGCTAAAGAACTTAAAGCAGGTGAAGTTGGCTATGTGATCGGAAGTGTGAAATCTTTGCAGGATGTAAGAGTTGGTGATACGATCACTACTGTTAATAATCCTGCTACAGAAGCAATTCCTGGTTATCAGGAATCAAAACCGATGGTTTTCTCCGGAATTTATCCTACACAAGCAGAAGATTTTGAAGATCTGCGTTCAGCGCTGGAAAAACTTCAGTTGAACGATGCGTCGCTATCTTACGAACCGGAAACATCCAAGGCATTAGGTTTTGGTTTCAGAGCAGGGTTTCTTGGATTACTCCATATGGAAATTGTTCAGGAGCGACTGGATCGTGAATTCAATATTGATATCATCACAACGGTTCCAAACGTTCAGTATGAAGTTAAGCTGGAAGAGGGCAAATCTATCCAGGTTGACAACCCGAGCCAAATGCCGGAAGTGGCAGATATTGATGCAATTTTTGAACCTTATATAAAAGCCAGCATCATAACTCCTGCGGATTACATCGGTCCGATCATGAAATTATGCCAGGAAAGAAGAGGTATTTACGTAAATCAGATATTCATGCAAAATAATCGGGTCGAAATTACGTATGAGATACCGATGGCTGAAGTTGTTTTTGATTTTTACGATAAATTGAAATCAGGAACCCGAGGTTACGCTTCATTGGATTATGAATTCATCGAATACCGAAAAGGAGATTTGGTTCGATTAGATATTCTGTTGAATGGGGAACAGGTGGATGCACTTTCGAGTATTACCCACCGCGACAAAGCATATTATCAAGGACGACGTGTTTGCGCAAAATTGAAGGAATTAATTCCGAGACAGCAATATGAAGTAGCGGTTCAGGCGGCAATTGGAAGTAGAATTATTGCAAGAGATTCAGTGAGAGCATTGCGTAAAGATGTGACGGCAAAATGTTATGGTGGAGATATTTCACGTAAAAGAAAACTTCTTGAAAAACAGAAGGAAGGTAAAAAGAGAATGAAACAGGTAGGATCGGTAGAAATTCCTCAAGAGGCATTTTTAGCAGTTCTATCAATGGATGAGGACGACAGATAAATGAGAGACTTTAAGAAAGTAATACTTTCAATTTTTGTAATCGGAATTTTTCTAAGCAGTTCAGCAATGGCTCAATTTGAAGAACCGGAAATAATGAAAGTGGAGAATGAAGATGTTGCTGATTACGAGGCAAAGATCAGAAGCTTCAATTTAACAGGACAAGGTTTGTACGGACAAACTACCATCGACGGAATGTCTTCACTTGAAATACGAGCTTTACTACAGGGTGCATTTGGAGATCCTACTAAAAACCTGGAAAGTCTGACGAAAGAAAAGAATTTCAGATTAGCTAAAGCCATTCAATTTGAGTACTGGTTTTTTGTGGATGATCCCATCGCTGAAGAACCGATTCCGTTAATTATACTGGATTTTACAGGTCCTTTCGGTAACGGCGTAACTTTTGGAGCGGCGAGCAAGTATGTTGACTTGATGCCACAAATTATGAGAACTTTTGAGAAAGCACTATTGGAAGCAGAACCTGCTGAATTTTCAGATTACTATTTTGAAGAACAACGTATGAAATGGTATCTGATAGAAAGCGACGGAAAAAACCATGAGGTTAAACCAATTGAACAACCTTCTCACATCAAACTTAATTAAACGAATACATTGGAAGACAAAAAAACTGATGAGCAGGAAAAAAGCTCATTTTGGCAAAGAAGGAAGGAAAGATTAGAAGAAGATAAAAAAGCAAAATCCTGGTTAAGGGAATGGGTTGATGCATTGGTGTTCGCCTTTTTTGCAGCTGCTATTCTAAGGGCTTTGATATTCGGATCTTATAAAATTCCAACTCCATCTATGGAGCAAAATCTGATGGTTGGGGATTTTCTGATCGTTTCAAATCTTACTTATGGACCAAGAACACCGATGGGTGTATGTGTTCCGTTTACACAGTGGTGCTTACCCGGAGTTAAACTTCCGTCAACACGGATTCCGGGATTCCGTGATGTGGAAAGAAATGATATCATAGTTTTTAATGTGCCGCACGAGATCAAACCGATTTCCCAGAAGACCAACTATATTAAACGAGCCGTAGCTGTCGCGGGAGATACCTTGGAAATCCGGGACAAGGTCGTCTACATTAATGGGCAAAGAGAAGAGTTTCATGAAGGTTTACAGCGCCATTATTTTTTGAAGATGAACGACAGAGTTCGTTTAAGTGAAGCAAAAATGAAATCAGTTGGAGCCGGTGCGCTTCAAAATATTCCCGGCGGAAATGATATTTTCATCGACTATATTGGTGACGATACTTACAGGGTTAATTTAACTAAAGAAGCTGTTGAAGAAATCCAGAATTGGCCGGAGCTGGATTCATTATGGTTAAGTATGACACCTGAAGGTGAAACGGACCGTGGTTATGCTTCCACAAGGTCAACTTATGATTTTGCCAAAGCTTTCAGAAGTCAGGATAATTTCCCACCGGTTGTAATTCCATTCGAAGGTCAGGAAATTGAGTTAAACAACCAGAACTGGTTTATCTATAAAGATCTTATCGAACGATACGAAAGTAATCGTCTTGAGCGCAGGGATGGCAAGATCTTTATAAACGGGGAAGAGACTAATACTTATACCGTACAGCAAAACTATTATTTTGCGATGGGAGATAATCGTGATAACAGTGAAGACAGTCGTTTTTGGGGCTTTATTCCTAAAGATCACATAATTGGAAAAGGCTTCATCGTTTGGTACTCACACGATAAAGGCGTTCCAAGATTTAATCGCATTCTAAAGTTGATAGATTAGACACGTCATTCTTGTAGATGTTAGGTAATTCATTACATGACAGTTTCTATTTCTTGGAAGTATTTTACAAGTCTCAGTCTCAGGATTAGGAAAATACTTCCAACTACATCGACCTTTAGAATTATTGGCGAGCCAAGAACGTAATGAAATCGACGGCTCCGAAGGAGCAATCATTACACTCAGGATGATTCGTGAATGTGTATCACACGTACGAAGACCTTTTGTAATGATTAGTCGATGTAATGGAGTTCGCGCCAAAAATTCTTGTCGGGAGTTTTTGGTACTTTTGTCGGCACAAAAGTACAAGAGGAAAGTAACTCACTTTTTCTTTAGTCTTATTATAGTCCGAGTAGACTTACTTTTGCCTTGATGCAAAAGTAACAAAAGATCAATAAGATTCTAAACTCCTCCCATCATAAATCAATCATCAGCGTTGATAGATATCTATCCTGATGGTTCGTCAGACAAAGAATCTTAGAATTTTGACTTATTCCTTTAAAAACAATCTGTCGTAACCCTCCACCTGTTTCAGTATCTTTGTGAGCCCATTTCTTTAAAAAGTTAAATTTTCCCATTTGCCTCCCTCACCAAACCTTATCATATTCATCGATCAATTAACTACGATCGAACTATGAAAAAGACTGCATCCCTATTCCTTATTCTACTTTTCCTGATCACTGATTCTAAAGCTCAGGATGGCTACCCGGAAATTCTTTCCATGAAAGAGCGTGCGGAAGTAATTGATGATCTACTTGAAGATAAGATACAAACCGTGCTCCCCGATCTGATGAGGAGATCAGGAATCGACATGTGGGTTGTGGTTTCCAGAGAAGACAATGAAGATCCCGTAATAGAAACACTACTTCCGGCTACCTGGTTGGCTGCAAGACGCAGAACCATCTTGGTGATGTATGATCAGGGAGAGGGCAAAGGAGTGGAAACACTGGCTGTTGCCAGATATGATGTCGGAACTACTTTCAAAAAAGCGTGGGATAAAGAAAAAGAACCGGATCAGTGGAAACGACTGAAAGAGATCATAGAAGAAAAAAACCCAAAAAAGATCGGAGTTAATCAAAGTGATGATTGGGGTTTAGCGGATGGAATAGTAGCGACGGATCTTCAGGAAATGAAATCGGCTATTGGAAAAAAATACTCAGACAGAATTGTTTCTGCAGAAAAACTGGCTGTTGGTTGGTTAGAAACTCGATCAGTAAAGGAAATGACCATCTATCCTCAAATTGTACGAATTGCACATAAAATTATAGAACAAGGATTTTCAGATGAAGTCATTCAACCCGGAGTGACAACAACCAACGATGTAGTTTGGTGGTTCAGAGAAAAAATAAGAGAGCTGAAATTGATTACCTGGTTTCACCCAAGTGTTTCTATTCAAAGAGCAGATCCGGAATCTTTTGATCATCTGAGATCTTTTTCAAGCCGACCTGATAACAACGTAATTATGCCCGGAGACCTACTTCATGTTGATTTTGGAATCACGTATCTGCGTTTAAATACAGATACTCAACAACATGCGTATATCCTTAGACCCGGAGAAACGGAAGTGCCTGAATATTTGAATAAAGCTTTTGATAACGGAAACCGGCTTCAGGATATCTTCACAAATAACTTCAAAAAAGGCAGAACCGGAAACGAAGTATTGAAGATGTCGAGAGAGCAGGCAATTGCAGAAGGACTTAAACCATCTATTTACACTCACCCGATTGGCTATCACGGTCATGCTGCAGGAACAACGTTAGGAATGTGGGACTCTCAAGGGGGAGTTCCCGGAAGTGGAGACTATCCTTTACATTTAAACACTGCCTATTCCATAGAATTAAACGCAGCCACGTTTATCGAAGAATGGGGAAAGGAAATCCGAATCATGTTGGAAGAAGATGCGTTTTTTGACGAAACCGGTGTCTGGTATATTGATGGAAGACAAAAAGAAATCATGATGATTCCGAGAATTCCGGCAAAGCAGTAAAATTTTAGAAGAATGAATTTCGAAAATATTGAAGCTAAAATTCAACATGCACGATCACTTTCCGAACCTGTGCCTGATCTTGGGATTGATATTGTACAGCTTCTAAAGAAAGGGATCGGAAATACGGATATCTTTTTGATCTACCGGGATAAAGAAGGGAATAAAACTCAACTTAACTACAGAGAGTTTTATGATTCTGTGTTAAATACTGCAAGATTTTTTCAATCCGAAGATTTACAAGTTGGGGACAAGATCGCCACAATTTCTCATAATCACTGGCATACGGTTGTTCAATACTTTGCAGCTTGGTTTTGTGGATTGGTTGTTGTGCCTGTAAATCTTAGTGAAGATGATCAGCGCATTGAATACATACTTAAGAATGCCGGAGTAAAGATGGCTTTGGTTCGGGATGAATATGTTTCCCGGGTAAAAGAAATTGTAGAATCCTCTTCTGAATTGTCAGGAATGAAATTGGTTGAATGCGGCGAAAACACAGACTCATTTTCATCCAAAACCGGAGACCTCAAAGAACCGGAATTCGATTCTGAAACGGATGCGTTGATCGTATTTACATCCGGAACTACGGGTAATCCCAAAGGAGTAGTTTTAAGTCAACGTAATTTACTGGAAGATGCCCGGGCAATCAGTGACTGGCACAATATAACTTCTGATACAAGAATGATGTGTGTACTTCCCATTCATCATGTAAACGGGACTGTAGTTACTTTAATGACTCCTTTTTTCGTAGGAGCTTCGGTAGTTTTAAATGAAAAATTTCAGATCGATCAATTCTTCCCTGTCATAGAAGAAGAGGATGTAAAGATTGTAAGTGTTGTTCCAACATTGCTTCAGTATCTGACCAGCTTTTATGAAGATAAAGAAACGCCTGAGCTCAAAAATTTCAGTCATATTATTTGTGGAGCCGGACCACTTACCGTAAATGTTGCTAAGAACTTTGAAGCCAAATTCAGCAAGAGAATTATTCACGGATACGGACTTTCAGAGACCACCTGTTACTCGTGTTATTTACCGCTTGATATCAGCACAGAAGAACATAATAAATGGATGCAGGATTTTGGTTACCCCAGTATTGGTGTTGCTATTCCGGCTAATGAAATGTCGATCCATGATGAAAACGGCAATGCTTTAGAAGAAGGAGAGAGAGGGGAGATCGTGATTCGCGGGGTGAATGTGATGAAAGGTTATTTCAATAATCCTGAAGCAAACGAGAAAGCGTTTACCTATGGCTGGTTCAGAAGTGGGGATGAAGGTTTCTATCAAAATGATGGAGAAGGAAACTCCTACTATTTCATAACCGGAAGAATTAAAGAACTGATCATCAGAGGAGGAATTAATTTTGCTCCCCTGGAAATTGATGAAGTCATTAACAAAGCTCCTGGCGTGAAAGCAGGAATTGCTGTGGGCTTTGAAAATGACTGGTATGGAGAAGAAGTTGGAGCTTATATCGAACTGGAAGAAGGAGCTGATGAAAATGAAGAAGCGATTTTAGCTTACTGTAAAAACCATCTTCCACATGCAAAAACTCCAAAAGTGATCGTCTTTGGGAATGAGATTCCGGTCACTTCAACAGGGAAATATCAGCGTAGGAAAGTGGCTCATCTTTTTTCTGAATGGAAGGAAGTGCAGTTCAGGAAGGGAGTTTAAATTAGGAATATGAGAATTAGGAATAGGTTAAGCTCATATTCCTAATTTTCCCAAACTATGAGGAGATTCAGCCCCGGTGGACTAAAAAAGTCTACTTTCGATTCACAACAGCCAACGTACATCTACTCACACAAACCAGTTTTCCGTTCTCATCTTCAATTCTGGTTTCCCAAATATGAATTCGTGATCCTTTTTTCACGGGAGTGGCAGTCCCCCGAACCATTCCGCCTTGTTTAACTGATCGTATATGATTTGCATTGATCTCCACGCCAACAGCTGTTTTATCATTTCCATCCAAAGAAAACCAGGCACCAAGTGAAGCAAGAGTTTCAGCAAGTACTACAGATGCACCTCCATGTAATAGCCGGAATGGTTGAACGGTATTTTCATTCACAGGCATGGTTGCTATAATCTTATCTTTACTGATGTATTCGAGCTCAATTCCAAGCGCATGTCCCATGTGAGGAGTACTCGAATTGAAGTAAAAATTTGCCTTTTCTTTTAAAGAATCTTCAATAAACATAAATTAATGGTTGATTAACAGTGTTAAGTTAGTGAAATTGAGCAAAGAAAGCGCTTTTAAATGTAAGTGGAAAGTGTTACTTACCAAAGAGTTATTAACCAGCTTTTTATTTTATGAAATACGATCCGGAAATTGTCCCGAATATTATTGAAACGGGCATTAGTAAAAACACTACTGGAATTTTTTCAGCAGTAAAGCGTAATGGTGAATGGTTAGAAACTTCCATTGAAGAGTTTAAGACAAAGACCAGAAATTTAGCGCTTGGGTTATATGAACTCGGTGTTCGAAAAGGAGACCGGGTTTCCATTCATTCAGAAAACAGTACAGAATGGTTGATATGTGACCAGGCTGTAATTAGCATCGGCGCAATTAACGTTGCTGTTTATACCACTCAGCCTTCTGATCAGATCAAATATATACTTGAGAACTCAGAAGCAAAGGTGCATATAGTTTCAAACGACGAGCTGTTTACTGAGACAAAGCCTCTGATGAAGGAGATTACGACGGTTGAGGCTATTATTTCGATACAGCCTTCAAAGCATAAAAAGCTAAAAGGCTTTGAAGAAGTAATGGAAATGGGCGCAGCATTACATGAGAAGGAGCCGGAGCTTTTAGAGAAACTCAAATCTGAAATTGAACCGGATGATCTTGCAAATATAAATTATACTTCAGGGACCACAGGTGTTCCAAAGGGCGTAATGTTATCTCATAACAATCTGGCTTCCAATGTGTTGGCTTCTAATGAGCGTATGGCTTACAGCGCAGATGATGCAAAAGATCCAAAGATACTTTCCTATTTACCGCTTGCACATATGTTGGAGCGGATAGCATCTTATATTTATATCTACACCGGTGTTCCCATTTATTACATTGAAGATGTAAATGAGATCAAAACGGATTTCGTCACAATTAAGCCGATCTATTTTTCTACGGTGCCCAGATTGTTAGAAAAGATCATGGCGGGTTTAAAAGTCAGAGGACAAGAGTTGTCCGGACTTAAAAAGAGATTGTACTACTGGGCAATAGATCTTGCAGAAAATTATGACCCGGAAGACCCACCTTCGGGTCTGGAAAAAATTAAATTCAAAGTGGCTGATAAAGCTGTTTATTCCAAGATCAGAGACGGCCTTGGTGGAAATCTGGTTGGAATGATGGTGGGTGGTGCCGCACTGGCTCCTCCGGTTATGAGGTTCTTTAACGGAATAGGATATAAATGCGGCCAGGGATACGGATTAACTGAAACATCTCCTGTTGCTACCGGAAGCATGCCGGATTGGATCAGAATTGGATCAGCAGGAAAACCGATTACAGATGTTGATATCAAGATTGCCGAGGATGGCGAGATCTTGATTAAAGGTCCGAATATCATGCAGGGCTATTACAAGATGCCGGAACAAACCAAAGAAGTTTTTACTGAGGACGGTTGGTTCTGCTCGGGAGATATTGGCCATTTGGATGAAGACAATTGGTTGTTTATTACTGACCGAAAGAAATCCATGTTCAAACTTTCTACCGGTAAATATGTAGCACCTCAACCTATAGAAAATGCGTTGGTTAACAATGGTTTCATTGATCAAGCAATGGTTGTTGGTGCAGAAGAGAAGTTTTGTGCTGCTATTATTATTCCGGACTGGAAAAATATGGAGAAGCGATTCGAGCGCTTTGGATATATACTTCCCGGTGAGAATAAAATTGAAAGCGAACATGTTCGAAATAGAATTCAAAAGGAAATTGATAAAGTGAATAAGAAACTTCCGCATTGGGAAAAAATTAAGAAATTCGTTCTGCTGGAAGAGCCGTTTACTATCGAAAAAGGCGAGCTCACTGCCAAAATGAGTATCAAGAGAGCAGGGGTAATGAAAAATCACAAAGAATTAATAGAAAGTATTTATCAAGACTAAATTATGAGTAAAGGACAACGAAGAATCAGAAAAGTAGCGGTATTAGGTTCCGGAGTTATGGGAAGCCAAATCGCTGCTCATTGTATCAATGCAGGACTTGAAGTTGTTTTATTGGATTTAAAAAGTGACGATCCCAAACGTCCCAATAAAACTGCTGAGGAAAGCGTCAAAAATATCCTGAAGATGAAGCCGGCTCCCTTTGGTTTACCGAAGTTTGCCAATAGGATCAAGCTTGGAAATTTCGAAGACGACTTTGACCTGCTTAAAGATGCAGACTGGATCTGTGAGGTGATCATCGAGAGAATGGATATCAAAAAAGATATGATGTCTAGGATTGAGAAAGTCCGGAAGGCTGATACCATTGTTAGTTCAAATACTTCAGGTTTACCGATTACAGAGATCGGAGAAGATTGTGGGAAGGATTTCAAAGAACACTTTTTAGGAACTCACTTCTTCAATCCTCCAAGATATATGAAGTTGCTGGAGATCATTCCAACAAAGCATACTTCTAAAGAAATTGCATGTTTTATGCATGGATTCTGTGAAAGGGTTCTGGGTAAAGGTGTGGTGCTTTGTAAAGATACTCCGAACTTTATCGCAAACAGAGTTGGAATTTTTTCGATCGGAAGCATGATGCCGTATTTTTTTAACGGCGATTTCAGAGCTGAGGAAATTGATCTCCTAACCGGAACGCTGACAGGGTATTCGAAGGCCGCTACATTCCGAACCGGAGATATGGCGGGTTTGGATGTTACTTTGCACGTGGCAAATAATATCATTCCATCTATACCTGATGATGAGAAAAAGGAAGTATTCGATCTGCCGGAGCAATTCAAAAAAATGGTGGAATCCGGAAAGATCGGGAATAAAGCAGGCAAGGGATTTTATTCTAAAGTCCGGGAAAATGGAAAAACTGAATACAAAGTGATCAATCCGGAGACTTTGGAACATGAGTCACAGAAAGAGCTTGAAGATCCGGTTCTTACCGAAGCTAAGAAGATCAAGGACACCAGAGAACGATTAAAGTTCCTGGCTTTACATGATAGTAAAATCGGAAAATTTATCTGGGAAACTCAGCGAGAAGTGTTGTTGTACGCTGCAAATCGAGTGCCCGAAATATCAGACAATCCTCAGGATGTAGACAGAGCAATGAAATGGGGATTTAACTGGGAATTAGGTCCGTTCGAACGCTGGGATGCTCTGGGAATGGATAAAGTGATTGAAAGAATTAAAGAAGAAGGAATCCCTGTTCCTGCAATTATCACAGAGATGAAAGAAGCCGGATTTACATCTTTCTATAAAGATGGTAAAGTGTATGATCCTGTTTCTAAATCTATGAAGGAAGAAAACCCGTCAGCATCGGGTGAAATCAAAGTTGCTGAGCTTAAGAAAAGTGATTTAGCAGTGATGGAGAATGATTCAGCTGCCCTCTATGATTTGGGTGATGGTGTTGCATTATTTGAGTTCAAGACCAGAAATGCTACGCTCGGATTTGAGTTGGTTCAGTCTCTGGAGAAGTCATTGGATATTGTTGCCAAAGATTTCGAGGCTATGGTAATTGGACATGATGGAGACAACTTTGCTTTCGGTGCGAATCTTATGGAAGCAATGCAGGCTAATGAATCCGGAGATTGGGATAAAGTAGTTGAAGCGGTAACAAATTTTCAAAGAACAGCTGTTGCTTTACGGTACGCGCCATTTCCTGTTGTTGCGTCGCCATTTGGAAGAACATTAGGTGGCGGAACAGAGTTTTGTCTGTATTCAGATAAGATCGTAGCTCATCACGAATTGTATATGGGATTGGTGGAAGTTGGTGTAGGACTGATACCAGCAGGAGGAGGAACCACCGAACTTATGAAAAAGGGAATGAATAAACTGGAAGAAGATGCAGATCCGCTTCCATTTATACGTGAGGCTTTTAAAACCATGGGAATGGCTAAAGTATCCGATAGTGCACACAAAGCTCGTGAGCTCGGATTTTTGAAGGAATCAGATGCTATTGTAATGAATAGAGACCTTCAGTTATCAGTTGCAAAAGAAGAAGCGCTGTCTATGGCTAAAGCGGGATATCAACCTCCGGCTAAAACGGATATCAAAGTTCTTGGCGAAACGGCGCTATCTGCCATGAAGTTGATGCTCTATGTAATGCATGAATCTAAATTCATCACTGATTATGATAAAGTGGTAGTTGAACGATTGGCGTTCGTGCTTGCCGGTGGAGATCTGAGTGAAGCTCAGAAAGTCTCTGAAGAGTACTTATTAAAGTTGGAAAGAGAAGCAATTTTGGATTGCCTTAAAGACGACCGAACACTTGCCAGAATGGAGCATATGTTAAAAACGGGGAAACCTTTGAGGAACTAGCTTTGAGTTTTGAGGAGTGAGCTAAAGATCTAAGGCATAAGATTTGAGATGTAAGAATGCATAATTATAAAAACTTAGAAGTTTGGAAGAGGTCAGTTGAGCTAGCAACTCAAATCTATTCTTTGACTGACCATTATCCTAAGGAAGAAAAATATGGTTTAGTATCTCAAATTCGTAGATGTTCAGTATCTATAAGCTCTAATATTGCTGAAGGAGCAGGGCGAGGCTCGGATAAAGAGTTTAAACTTTTCCTTAATTATGTATTAGGATCATCTTTTGAACTCGAAACCCAATTATTAATTTCTATAAATCTTGGTTTAATAGCTGAATAGATTCAAAAAGATGTTTTAAATGAACTAACCGAGATGCAAAAAATGATTTACTCATTAATAAAAAAATATTCTTAAATCTTACGTCTTAAATCTTATGTCTATAAAAGAAGCATACATAGTTGCAGCAACACGAACCGCTTGTGGTAAGGCTAACAAGGGCTCACTTCGGTTTACGAGACCGGATTCTATGGGCGGAGCTGTTATAAAAGAACTTTTGAAACGAACTCCGGAAGTCAGTCCTGAAATGATAGAAGATGTTATCATGGGTTGTGCATTTCCGGAGGCGTCACAAGGCCTGAATGTGGCGAAACAAATCGCGGCACTAGGCGGACTTCCTGATGAAGTTCCCGGCGTGACTGTTAACAGATTTTGTTCATCAGGATTGCAGACTATTGCGATGGCAGCAGAAAGAATTATGGTTGGCGCTGCTGATGTAATTGTTGCAGGAGGAGTTGAATCCATGTCTTTGGTTCCAATGGGTGGAATGTCAGTTCAGCCAAATCCTGAATTGGTAGATAATAAACCTGAACTATATATCAGTATGGGATTAACTGCAGAAAATGTTGCTGATAAATACGGCGTAAATCGTGAAGATCAGGACGCTTTTGCTTATCAAAGTCATCAGCGGGCAATTTCTGCCTGGGAAAATGGTAGGTTTGATTCCCAGATCACTCCGATCGAAGTAGTGGAGAAAAAAATCAGCGCTGATGGTGAGATCATCGAAGAGAAATTTACTTTCCGGAAAGATGAAGGTCCAAGAGCTGACACAAGTAAAGAAGTTCTTGCAAAGTTACGGGCTGTATTTAAAGCCGGAGGTTCTGTTACCGCCGGAAATTCATCCCAAATGAATGATGCTGCGGCAGGAGTAATCGTAATGAGTGGTGAAAAAGTGAAAGAATTGGGACTTACTCCAATAGCACGATATGTTGGATTCTCTGTAGCGGGAGTTGCACCGGAATTGATGGGAATTGGTCCGGTAGAAGCTATTCCGAAAGTGCTAAAACAAACAGGACTTAAATTAAGTGATATCGATCTCATAGAATTGAATGAGGCATTTGCAGCACAATCTTTAGCTGTGATACGTGAACTCGGCATTGATCCAGAAATCACTAATGTAAACGGTGGAGCAATTGCTATGGGGCATCCGTTAGGTTGTACAGGTGCAAAATTAACCGCTCAGATCCTTCATGAAATGCAATCCAGAAAATCAAAATATGGAATGGTAACCATGTGTATTGGTGGTGGAATGGGTGCCGCAGGAATATTCGAAAATCTTAGCTAATCTAGAAAAATTAAAGGAACAAACATGTTTACTAAAGACACTCTTTCAGGAAAAACAATTTTAATCACAGGAGGAGGAAGCGGGCTTGGATTAGCTATGGCAAAAGGTTTTGCTGAAAGTGGAGCAAATATTGCGATCTGCGGAAGAACAGAGGAAAAGCTTCAAAAAGCTACTAAAGAGATTGAAGAAGCAGGAGAGTCTACAAAAGCAGGATACTATATTTGTGATGTGAGAGATCACGCTGCTGTTACAGAAATGATCTCAAAAATTGTCGAAGATTTTGGATCAATGGAAGGCTTGGTAAACAATGCAGCAGGGAATTTTTTATCTGCTTCTGAAGATCTTACTCCCGGTGGATTTAAAGCTATTGTCGATATCGTACTTCACGGAAGTTTCAATTGTACGCATGCTTTTGGAAACTACCTGATCGACAATGAGAAAGAAGGTTCAATTCTGAATATAGTCACTACTTATGCGGAGAGTACCGGATGTGCTTTTGTGCTGCCGTCAGCTTGTAGTAAAGCGGGAGTTCTGGCAATGACTCGTTCATTAGCATTTGAGTGGGCTGAATATGGAATCAGAGTAAATGCAATTGCTCCAGGACCGTTTCCTACTAAAGGTGCCTGGTCACGCTTAGTTCCTGATAAACTGATAGAGAAAAAGTTTATTAACAAGATACCTATGAAGCGGTATGGTGAACATAAAGAACTGGCAAATCTAGCAACTTTCTTGATGTCAGATATGGCTTTGTATATGACAGGAGAGAGCGTAGTAATCGACGGTGGAGAAAGATTGCAGGCCGGACAGTTCAACTTTATTAATGACCTTATGTCGAGGAAAAAACTCAAAAAGGCGTTTAAAGCAATGAAACCTAAATAAGGCAGTGACTTTTGACAAAAAGATCATTCATGTCGCCCTAAGAAAATAGTTCAAGGCGTTGGTCTACTTTTTGAATTTGTTTAGCTAATTGAATAGCATCGTAACTTGAATATGGCGTTTCTGAATTCATTTGAACAGATTTCAGAAACAGAAGAGCTGCTTTTTCGGCAGCCTGTGCAGGATCAAAAGTTTGTTTTCCGAAGAAGAGATGTCCGCCATCATTTAGTCGCCCTATTCGGATTGCCTGTGTAGGAACATTACAATCCAAGACTTCTGTTTTACTGATAGCTAATCTTTGATGTTGGTTTTCCTGTGAAGAAACATAAATTATTATTGAAGCTGTACTCCCATTATCAAAACGAATAAATAGGTGAGTTGAAATAGGATTTTTGGGATCTAACCAGCTGGCTTGTGCTTCAATATGATGAATGCCACTGTCTATCCATTTTATACACAAACCGAGTTCATCGTTCCAAATATTCCTGAATTCATTTACCGGATCTACTAAAGTGGAGCGAGTTATATATCTGTTAATATGCAAAAAATGAGGGCGGTGAATTTCATCCATCATCCATTGAGTTGCCGGCGCGAGTGAAGGCCAATGTGAAAACTGAATTTTAACTCCGGATTCTTTAGCTGCCCGATGTATTTTTTCCAGTTTTGGTACATCCGTTGGCTGTTTTGAGATCAAAAAGCAATTATATCCGTTCTGAACTGTTTCGAGAAGAGTATCCAGATTCGATTCAGAATTATCAAGAATAAGACAGGCATCCACCGAGCCAAGATCAGACACAGTGGGGACTAGATTTACCTCGCTTACAATACCGTGTGGTCTCAGGTGTTTTTCCCAGGCTACGGTTCTGGTAGCATCGCCAACAATTCCAACTTTCATATTACCTTAGATAGTTTAAGTTAGCGTAAGATGCTAATGCAAAACTAATTAAACAAGAAAAGGCTCTTATGATTATCACAAGAACCTTTTACAATAATAAAAACTAAGGATCAATCCGGCATTACGATTGCAAGAATAAAATAAGCGAAGATGGCGAATCCGTAACTGAAAGCTAATACTACAAATAAGATTCGTACAATAGTTGGATCCCATCCAAGATATTCTGCAAGACCGGAACAAACGCCGGCCAGCATTTTATCACTTCTGGATTTCCTTAATTTTGCTGGCATAACATTCAAATTTGGTTATAATCAAAGTATAGTTACGCAAGCAAAATAAAGAAGTTTCAAAAAGTTGAAATTATTTTAGTTTTTTAAGTCAGAGGGTTTAGGTGGAGGTGGTAGTTTATCAGAACTCTGTATGTATTCTGAATTCGACAAGCGGAATAAAATTGGCATACTCATTTGAACTTCAACATTTCTTCCCCGTTGCACTCCGGGAGTGAACTTGGCTTTGCTCACTACTCTTAAAGCCTCTTCATCACAACCACCACCGATTCCACGAATTACTTTAGGGTTTTTTACATCTCCATTCTTATCAACTATGAACTGTACGGTTACACGTCCCTCAATGCCGGCTCTTTTAGCTACGGCTGGATATTCGACTTTACTTTGTAAGCCTACCTGACCGCCAACGAGTTCCGGCATATTCTCAACAACTATAAATACTTCTTGGTCAACCGGATTGACTTTTTTTGAAGGTGGTGGGGGAGCGTTAGGGGTTTGAATAGCCATTGCTACTGCAGAAGTTTGATAATTTGGGTAATGTTTGACCCAAATCTCTGCTTTGTCATGATTCGATAATATATTGGCAGTTGACAAAATAGAAACGTTCAATTCGTTAATATTAAAAGTGATTTTATTTCCATCAACCGAACCAGCTAACTGAGCATCCTGAAATGAATGAATACCAACAATAAAAAAACCATAGTCTTTTGGACTAAGACCTAATGCGCCAACGCCATCGGTTTTCACTGTCATTTTCTTTTCTGTAAAATTTATTACTTCTGTACCATTAATTTCCATTTTGAAATCTTCAATCGATATTTCTTCATTAAGGATTTCCTCCTCAGAAAGTGTTTCCGGTCCTCTGAGATCGGAGCACGCAATAGGAGCTATTACCATCAGGGTTATAGACAACAGAAGAAAGAGACTTCGTTTATAAGATGTTTTATGCATTTTATGATGTTTCATAGTTTCAATTCTTTGTTTTAAAGTTGATTGTTTAACAGCCATGTTTACAGCAAAGCTTCCGTATCCTTTATTAAGAGGAATAAGCTCTAATAACATGTTGGCATATTTTTTTGGATGGATATCAGAAGTGTTCAGAACTTCCTGATCGCAGGAGATCTCCCGGTATATTTCAATTTCTTTCGTGCCAATTTTCACCAAAGGATGAAACCAGAACAAAGATTGAATTACAGACAAAGCCAGTTGTAATAGATAGTCACCTCTTCGGATATGAACCAGTTCGTGCTGAATAGCCATATCAAGTTTATATGAGTCTTTTTTTATCTTATCGGGAAGAACAATAATGGGTTTTGACCAACCAAAAGTGAATGGAACTAAAGGATGATTATGAAAAGCTACATAAACAGAGCCATCCTTTATTCCATTGCTGAATTCTGTATTTGTTAAAGGTTCACTTACTAAATCAGCGTGTAATTTTTTAAGCTGCAGGTAACTGTAAACCAGTTTTACAATCAATAAAAAAGCTATAACCAGTAATAATGCGGAAACTATTCCAACCAAAAAGTTAGCATCCATCCATGGAATTGTATATTCGGCTGAAATAGAATTTCCCGGGGTTGAATAAATTACAGGTAATGGGTTTTCTACAATAAATATTGAAGTGCTGAAATTCGGGGAAGCGTATAAAGCAGCAATAGCTTGCAGTAAAACTGCTGAAAGCAAACCTATTGGCAAAGCAAATAAGGTAGCAACTCGAATATGGTACTGATAAAGAGGGTTTATGGATTTACTGAATCTAAGAAGAAGAAATATCAGAGTGGCAACACCTGTCCAAATTAGCAGAGGAAACCATATAATATCGGCAGATGAGGCTCCGAGCTGTTGTATGAAATCAAAGAAATTCTTCATTGTTCATCCTCCATATTATCAATCATGTTCTTAATGGCTTTAAGCTCATCTTCGCTTAGATTTTCGCCTTTCACTAATGTTTGAACAAGCGCAGAAGGGGAGCCTTTAAAAACTTTGTTTATCAAGTTTGAAATGAGACTGGACTGGACATTTTCAGGCTCAATAGCAGCGCTGTATACATAAGTAACGCCTTGCTTCCTGTATTTCAGAAAACCTTTATCATTAAGGTTTTTCATAATGGTCATAACAGTGGTGTAGGCGACCTTGCGAGATTTAAGAATTCTTTCCTGCACCTCGGATACGGTTGCTTCACCCAGCTCCCATACATGGTGAAGAATTTCCATTTCGCTTTCGCCAAGTGGCGTTAAAGACTTTTTCATAATTCTATTGTTAGTTAAATACTCCTACTAATATAATAGTATTTAATACTAAGTCAATAGTATTCCCAAAAAAATCAAAGGAATGAAAAAGGCAGATGGTTAAATCTGCCTTTGAATATTAAGAAAAGGTGGTTTTAAACGGCGGGAGCCCATTCAAATTTAGGGTCACCGAACTTTTTAAGAGTTCGATAATGAGAGGCAACTGCTTCACCAAAAGTGTCGTGACAGTTATAAGGAATACCAAATTCATTAGCAATTTCTTCAACGATAGGGCTGATCTTCGGATAGTGAATACTGCATACTTTTGGGAAAAGATGGTGTTCTATCTGATAATTTAGTCCTCCTATATACCAAGACAAAACCTTGTTCTTTCGGGCAAAGTTGTTAGTAGTGAACATTTCATGAATAGCCCAGTGGTTATCGATCATATTCTGTTCATCAGGAATAGGATGTGTAGTTTCTTCAACTACATGTGCAAGTTGAAAGATAATTCCGAGGATCAATCCGGCTGTTAAATGGAGGGATAAAAATCCGATAAGCAATTGCCACCAGGTGATATCAAGAATCAATAATGGAAGCACAATAGCATAACCATAATACACCAGTTTGGTTAAAATTAAAGTAAACCATTCTTTTGTCGGATGATTTTTGTTTTCATAGGGCCCCAGTTCCGGTTTAAAGAAATACCAGTAATCTTTAACAAAAACCCAAAAAATAGTTGCGAAACTGTAAGCCGGAAATGCTAAATACTGTTGAAAACGATGTACGGGTTTATGTTCAGAATGTGGTGATAAGCGAATAAATTCTGCTACTTCAAGATCTTCATCATGTCCATGTATATTGGTATAGGTGTGATGAATTATATTATGTGTGATCTTCCAGATGTAGCCGTTTGCTCCAACAAAATCGAATGTTAACCCAATTAAATAATTGATCGTATTATTAGAGGAGTAAGCTCCATGGAGAGCATCATGAGACACAGAGAATCCAATGCCGGCCATTCCAACACCCATCATTATGCAGAAAAACCACATCAGAGGAAGAGAAAACCCACCGGAAATTATAAGAGCGTAAGAGCCGAAATAAATACCTAAAATTATTATGGTTTTTATAACCATTGAGGTATTAGCATTCTTAGAGAGATTATTCTCTTCAAAGTATTGATTTACCCTTGCCTTTACAGTTTTACTGAATTCCCGATCAATTTTATTGTTAAAAGTTACCTTATCAGCCATTACGTAGATTTTATTTACGATGTAATTTTGAAAACATTTTAATCCCCATCAAACCACACATAATTTAATTCATTTTTAGGAATAAATATGAAAAGAAAAGAAGAAAGAAATTTTCACTTCAAAATGTGTTAAAAATTATGTATTTACGAGGAACTTAAATTTGAAATATGAAAAGAGAATACAAAATCTTGATTGGTGGGGTTATTATTACCGGGCTCCTTTATATGATCCCATCTTACATGGGTTATATTTGGGCTGGTCTATTTCTCTCACTTTTTGGATCAATTCTATACCTGGTGGGTCTGTACAAATATGGTAAGAAGAATTATATAAACACTGATTCAGCAAAGATAACAATAGTTTTTTTCTCTCTATTAATTGTTAATTCTTTAGCCATCTTCAGCTTTGATTATTACAGAGCAAATATTCAAAAAGAATTGCTTAGAGAAATTCGAATTACCATTGACAGTTCAATTATTGAAACTGAGATAAGGGCTGAGCTCCTTGAAGTATATCGAGGATATCTGTTATCAAATCAGGAGGAAGATGTATCAGTTATTGAAGCCGCTAATAGTTTTTTTGGTGAGCGACTTAAAGATGATCATAAGTTTCAGGTAAAAACAGCTGAATTGGAAGATGAATTAAACTTTGTTTATTACAAAGATCCCGGATCTGATAGCTTTACGATATATTCAACAGCGCCTCATTCTCAAAGTTGGGATGATGATTTTGAAAATTGGGATGGTTCGGTTGGGCTTCTTCAAACAAAAACAACATTAACAGAGGAGGGAGTTACCCATGAAAGACAAAACTAAGAAATGGTTGCCCTGGTTATCATCTGTGTTAATTGGCATTATAATTTCCTATGCATTAGTAGCTATTTCAGAATCGTATACATTATCATCATATCCGGGAGTGTTTTTGCCAAGTCCCGTACCGTCCACTCAAGTGAATGGAATTTCTGTGATCGAATCAATTAACGAATTTTCAGGAGACGAAACCACTTCTGCCTTCTACAAAGGAGCAAGAGAAGGAATAGCGCTTAGCTTGATACTTATATTAGTTGTTATCCCATTCTTATTTGTAAAAGGAACTTTGCAATCTGAGATAAGAGAAAACCCTACAGCACTTTGGTATACCGGAAGCGCTTTAATGCTTATAATTGTAATTATGCCCATAATTGCAGGAGTGTCTAAGGTTTATTGGTTCCAAAATGGAAAAGAAAATTCACAGATGAGCAGAACTCGAGACATAATGCGAATGGAACTTACTGATGTTTCTTTTATTGTAGCTGAACAAATTCTGGAGTTGAACGAGATCTCTTCGATGTCTGAACTAAATATTAAAGATATCCCTAAGATCAAAAATTCGGAATATCCATACAAGTTGGTATCGAATCCGAACGATACTTCTGTAACCATTACCATTTCTTCAGATAAGGTTAATAACTTTACAGCGACTACAATTATCCGCCCATACTCTGATCAAATTTTTAAGTACAAAAGAACATATTAAGAAGATGGAATTTCGAACATAAGCATTTGGTTTAACCAAAAGATCAAATGCCTATGAAAAATATCAACAGTTACCGAAAGTTTTCCCGCAACAACAATGAGCCAAACGAGAATGGCGATTATGTCCTTTATTGGATGCAGATCAATCGAAGATTTCAGTATAACTACGCTCTGGAATACGCCATAGGCTGGGCAAATAAATTAGGTAAACCACTTCTTATCTACGAAGGACTTTCAATTGAATATCCCTGGGCATGCGATCGATTTCATGCATTCATTATGCAAGGCATGAAAGAAAATTTAGATTTCACTCAGTCCAACGATTTGAACTATTTCAGTTTTGTGGAACCGGAGATTGGAGCGGGGAAAGGACTGTTCTATCGATTAGCTGAAAATGCTTGTACTGTTATTTCGGATGAATATCCTGTCTTCATCATAAAAAAGCACAATGAACGGGTCGCTGATAAAATTGATGTTCCATATACCACTATAGACTCAAACGGCATCATTCCACTTGGCGTAACTGATAAAGATCCATATTCGGCATATCTGTTCAGAAAGATCATGCAAAAACATTTTAAGGAGGGCTTTACAAACCCACCTAAGAAAGATCCAATCGAAGAGTTAGAGAACAGAGATAAGATCGAATTGCCTAAAGATTTTCTGAATGATTATCCAAAAGCAGATAAGATGCTCGAGAACATCGAAGAGACTATATCCGGGTTAGATATTGATCATGAAGTCGGAGTTATCGACATGACAGGAACCAGGCAAGCAGCATTGGGAAAGCTGGGTCAATTTATAGGGCACAGTTTGTTGGAATATGATGAGAAAAGGAATCATCCGGATAAGAAGAAAACAAGCGGTTTAAGTCCGTGGCTGCACTTCGGTAAGATCAGTGAGTTTGAAATCGTTAAGGCAGCATTGGAACATCAGCCGGAGGGATGGACTCTGGAAGATCTTACACCCAACGGAGGTAAGAACAGCGGATTTTTTAACGGAGATGAAAACATAGAAAGCTTTCTCGACGAGGTGATCACTTGGAGGGAAGTTGGATTTCATTTTGCACATCATGTTGATAATTACGATGAATTTGAGTCGCTGCCAAACTGGGCAAGAACAACCATGGAAGAACACAAAGACGATGTTCGTGAGTATGTGTACACTCTGGAAGAATTTGAACTGTCCAAAACACACGACGAAATTTGGAACGCAGCTCAAACTCAGTTGAGAGAAGAAGGAATCATTCATAATTACTTACGAATGCTGTGGGGAAAAAAGATCATAGAATGGACTCCGAATCATCGAACTGCATTGGAATACATGATAGAACTGAATAACAAATATGCGATCGATGGGAGAGACCCGAATAGCTATTCCGGGATATTCTGGTGTTTTGGTCGCTTTGACCGAGCTTGGCAGGAAAGAGAGATATTTGGTAAGCTCCGTTACATGACCAGCGAAAGCACCAGGAAAAAAGTAAAGCTGGATCAGTATCTTGCTAAATACGGAAATCAAAAATCACTTTTATAATCAGGATTGTGATTTGTCATTTGTAAATTGTGATTTTTGCTTAGCAATAACATATATTGCACATGTTTAATTAATCCAACAAAATGGATCTATTTCAGGATAAAAATGCATCTTCATTTCAGGTAAACGATTCAGGTCAAAGCTATTCAGATGAGCCATTGGCTACCAGAATGCGCCCTCAGTCGCTAGAAGAATTTGCGGGTCAAGAGCATTTGGTAGGTGAAGGAAAGATGCTTCAAAGAATGATCGAAAGTGGGATCATAGGATCGTTGATCTTTTACGGTCCGCCAAGCTCCGGAAAAACAACTTTAGCTCATGTCATTTCGAAAGAAATAAAAGCCAGTTTTAAAGTCATCAACGCGGTTCTGGATGGTATAAAAGAGCTCCGAACTGTAGTAGAACAAGCAGAAAAACTGAAAAAATTGAATGGACGAAAAACCATTCTTTTTGTAGATGAGATCCATCGTTGGAACAAAGCTCAACAAGATGCACTACTTCCTCATTTGGAATCAGGGATCATTACGTTGGTGGGTGCTACAACTGAAAATCCGTTTTACTCTCTGGTAAATCCATTGCTTTCACGTTGTCAGTTGTTCGAGTTGTTTCCTTTAACAGTTCCTGATGTAAGAAGAATGCTTGATCGAGCGTTAGGAGACGCGGAGAAAGGCTTGGGTGGAAAGTCAATTAAAGTTGAGGAAGAAGCATTAGATCATTTTGCGGATTATGCAGGAGGGGATGTTCGAAATGCATTGAATGCATTGGAAGTAGCAGTTCTTTCCAGCAAGAAAAATGAGCAGGGTGAAATCCATATTACCAAAGAGATCGCCGAAGAAAGTATACAGAGAAGAAATGTTCGTTACGACCGTACCGGAGATGAACACTATCATTTTGCTTCAGCTTTTATCAAATCTTTAAGAGGTTCGGATACTGACGCTGCGTTGTATTGGATGAGTGCAATGCTGGAAGGCGGTGATGACCCGAATTTCATCTTCAGAAGATTACTCATTTTTGCCAGCGAAGATGTGGGAATGGCAGAACCGAATGCAATTACAATTGTCAATTCCTGTCAGGAAGCTTTTATGAAAACAGGAATGCCGGAAGGAATGTACTTTTTATCTCACGCTTGTACGTATTTGAGTATTTGCCCTAAGAGTAACAGCACCAAAGGAATTTTCGAAGCTGGGAAAGAGGTCAAGGAAAAGGGTATTGGTGCAGTTCCTCCATATTTAAAAGACAGAACCGCTAATCGGCTTTCGTCTACATACCTTGATACAGAAAATGCTTCAAAAGAGTATAAATATCCTCACAGTTTTGATGGTAATTGGGTTGATCAGGAATACCTGCCTCAGATTTTAAAAGGAAAAAGGTTTTATGAGCCCGGAAAAGAAGGCAGAGAAGGTTTGTTAATAAAGAGATTGAATGAGATTAAAAACAGGTCTTAATCTTTTTGAACAGAATTTAGGACAGGCAAAGAAAAGTGAAAAGTACTTCCTTGACCGGGTTCACTTTCAGCCCATATTCTTCCATCATGTCGAACGATCATTTCTTTACAGAGGCTTAAACCAATTCCGGTTCCATGTTCATCATCAGTTCCCTCTGTGCTGATGTAAGTATCCATTTTAAATATTTTTGGGATCAGATGTTTCTTAATACCAACTCCTGAATCAGATATGGATACAACAGCTTCATCTCTGTTCTTTTCAGCCGAAATTTTAATTATTCCATCATGAGGAGTAAATTTAAGAGCATTCGAAATCAGATTTCTCAGAACAGTTTTAAGTCCGTTTGGATCTGCAGTAATTTTAATATCAGTATTTTTCCTTTGGATCGTAATATTTTTCCTTTGTTGATGATCCTGAAGTAAAGCTATAGTTTCATCCAAACATTCATCTAAATTATTGATAGTATGTTTCATTTCCAGTTCACCTGTTTGACTTGCTGCCCAGTCCAGCAGGTTGGAAAAAAGTGTACTGGTTCTTTTAGTTGTATCAGCGATCATCTTGCTATATTCAATAACTTGATCCGTATTCCCCATCTCGGCATTTTTCCTAATCATTTCACTAAGTCCTGAAATCCCCATAAAAGGAGATTGTAAATCATGAGCCAGAACAGAGAATAGTTTGTCTTTGGTTTTAACCAGTGAGCTTAATTCCTCTCTCTTATTAATTAATTCAGTGTTATTCTCACGTAGTTCGTTAATCAGTTTTTCTGTTTTTTGAGCAGCTTCTTCCAGCATTCGAAGTAAAAACAAAATTATGTACAGATATCCGATGAGAACCAAAAAGATTGTTGTAGAAGAGTTCAATAAAAAGGGGTTCTTACTTACCAATAATATGACCCCAAACTGTACAAGGTAAAGCACAGCACTTATAATGAACATGTTCTTATGGATAGTTAAGCCTAAGAGAGGCATTATTACCCAAAAGAAAAGTGTGTTTCTGATGTAGAACGAAGAAAAATCAGGTTCAGATATTTGAAAGAAAGGAGCTACCAAAAGATTTACTAACAATATAAGTGCAAACAGAGAAAGGCTGAATTCAATTTTTGGCTTTTTTACTAAATGAAAGATCAAAGCCAAAGAAGTAAAAAAACTACAAGCTATATTCATCAACGCAAGCTCATACGAAACGGGAAATAGTAACGCGTCAGTTATATAACCTATTAAACCAATGAGCCCAATAACAGATACTATCCTAGGATCTTTTATTGAAAGTTTTGCCATTATCAGATTGCCTTAAGAAAGGCTTTAAGCACTTCTATGTTTAGAAACCTATTTATAATATATAAGATTATCGTAATTTCTATACTAAATTAAAAACTAGTCCGGTAAAATATCCAACACTTCAAATAAATGAATGATTTGATGAGAATAGTGTTACTTAGTGAAAACACAATAGCTGAATGAATTTAAAAATAATTAGTAGTACCGATCGCCCGAACTCTTGGGCATTAAAAGTATCACATTATGTATCAGGGCTTTATAAAACAAAAGATATAGAAGCTCAGGTAATAAGCTTAGAGGATTTTCCATTAGTTGATGTGATTGGAGGTAAATATGGAAAAGAAATCCCTGCCATAAATAAGTTCAGAGATCCCATCTTGAATGCTGATGCACTTATATTTGTAATTCCGGAATACAACGGAGGTTTTCCCGGAATCCTGAAAATGTTTATAGATTATCTGCCATTTCCGGGAGCATTCGAGAAAATGCCGATGGCATTTATCGGTGAAGCTTCCGGCGCATTTGGAGCGCTGAGATCTGTTGAGCAATTTCAGATGATTGCGAATTACAGAAATGCACTTCAGTTTCCCGAAAGAGTTTTTATACCCAGAGTATCCAAAGAATTTGATCCCGAGACAGGATTAAAAGATGACTTCAAGCAAAAACTTTTAAATTCTCAAACTGAGAACTTTATCAAGTTTGTTCGGGATAACTCTTAGTTAGATTTTAGCATGTAACCCACTCCGTGCAACGTAATTAAGTAGCGCGGGTCGTCAGGGTGGATTTCAATTTTTGCTCGTAACTTTGAAATATGAACATCTACAGTTCTGGTATTTGTGCTGTATTCATATCTCCATACTTTTTCGAGTAGTTCATCTCTGGAAACAGGATTATTGGCATGAGATAACAAATATCTGATCAGCTCTACTTCACGTGCAGTTAGTTCAACGGTTTTATTGCCGGGGTGTATAGCTTCGCTTTCGGCAAGATCCAGTTTAACTTCACCTAATTGAAGAATATCAACTTCTCCGGCATTGGAGTAGGTGCCGGCTCTTCTTAAACGTGCTTTAATTCTTGCGAGTAGTTCTTTAACCCCAAAAGGCTTTGTAAGATAGTCATCAGCTCCAAGCTCAAGTCCTTTAACTTTATCAGTTTCCTGATCTTTAGCTGTAAGCATAATGATCGGAAATGTGTATTTGAGTTCACGTACATCTTTGCAAATATCATAGCCACTTTTCCCCGGCAACATAATATCCAGAATCATTAAGTCAGGATCATGCTCTTTAACCATTTCAACAGCACTTTCCCCATCTTCACTTACAAATACGGTAAATCCTTCACCTTCAAGCGTGTCTTGAAGTGTAAAAATTAGACTTGGTTCATCCTCTACAATTAGGATTTTAGAGCTCTTCTCTGCCATATCTTATTATTTGAAATTGTAAGTTTGGATTATACTACTTTTTTTTGAGTAGTTTTAGTGTCTTCTGTATTTAGTTTGGGAAAAGATAATGTAAATGTTGTTCCGGAGCCATAGTCACTGTCCACAGTTATATCCCCACCGTTTAGCAACATTAAATTTCGAACAATACTCAACCCTAAACCATGTCCTTTGGTTTTAGCTACTAATGTTTCTTCAACCCTGTAGAACTTTTTAAAGATGTTTTTGAGTTCATTCTCTTTAATTCCCACCCCATAATCTCTTACAGAAAGTTTAATAAGGTTATCATCTTCAAAAAGCTTGATCTCAATTTTTTTAGTATCAGAACTATATTTTATTGCATTTTCGATAAGGTTTCCCAGAATAGTTTCAATATTATCACCATCTACCCAAACCTTAAAATCATCTTTATTTTCAACGCTATATTCTAAATCAAACTTTTTTTCAGCTATAAACTCTGAATTCTCTTCTAAGTAAGCGTCAACTAAATTTTTTAAATCTTGTTGTTTGGCATTTATTAGAGTTTCGCCGGCATCATATTTAGCAACATCCAGCAGCTTTTCAATCATTTTTCTCAAACGAATGGATTCATCATAAATATGAGCTCCATATTTTTTAAGGCGTTCGGGTTCAGTTACTCTTCCATCAGAAATATTTTCTCCGGCAGCCTGCATTACAGCTAATGGAGTTTTAAGTTCATGTGTAACATTAGCAAGAAATCCTGCTTGTCTCATAGAGAGTTCTCGTTCTTTTTGGGCTGTATAAAACATGAAGAGTAAAGAACCAACTAAGAAGAGAACAGCAAACCCGAGAACAATAATATTTTTTCGAAAAGTATCTTGATAAGCTGATGTTATCGGAGGGTTAAGGAAAGCAACTTTTAAAATCCAGTCACTGAAAAACCTTGGAAAGCGAACTCTGTTATCAACAAGGTCGACACTAAAATCTACAGAAGAGTTATTGGAAGCTAAGACAACATCTTTGCGATGATCATGCAACCACACTATAGTGCCATCATTTTCTACTCCGCCAAAATATTGATAAATAAGAGGAGCAATAAGTTTTTCGACAATAGCTTCCTGATTTAGAATAAAAGTGAAGTAGCCTATTACTCTGTTTTCTGTCAAGTTGATCAAGCCGATATTCATACTTCTGTGAGCATCAAACTCGATCATGGACCGCCATCTCAGATCAAAGTTGTTGATCTGTATACGAGTTGCAGAACGTATAAGCCCTACTCCATCGCAAACTAAGCTGCTGTAGTTCTGAGTGGTTTCCATTTTTCTGTCACTTTGATTGAAATAGTAAATGGAAGTTTCAGCTTCACAAGGATCTTTAGAGGCAGGAGTATAATATATAGATGAAGTATAAGGGTTGTCTGCAAGATCAATAAAGATCTTTTCTAATGTTTTGGAGAATTTGCCTTCATCCTGTAGAGATTCTTCAGCTTTGTTATCTATATTTAAGAGCTTAGTGAAAGGTTGATAAATTTCACTTTGTACTAAAGATGTTATTTCTTCGGCTTTTTTTAGCTGGCGTTCGCTTTCACTTTCTGTTACTCTTTCTCTTATATCATACAGACTAAATACATTCATGCCGGTTAGTGCTATAATTGCGACTAATCCTAGCATGAGCAATATCCAACGCAAAAGCCGGTTTCGCCCAATTTTTTTGGCTGTTATAAAATTCATGTGCCTAAAATAGCAGAATCTTTATTCCCGTCCATTTAATGGAAGTAAAAAAATGAATAAGAATAAAGAGAAGTAGAGAGTTAGAGCTTTTCGAAATTTTTCTCGAGAGATTCCTTTAATACATCAAATTCTATTGGTTTAACTAAGTAATCCAGATAGTTTGTTTCTTTGGCTCTTTCAACGTGGTAGGGATCTGAATTTCCGGTGATATAAATTACAGGCACGTCAGAAAATTTCCTGATTTCGAGCATAGCATCGATACCGTCCATTTCACCTTCCAGAGAAATATCCATTAAGATTAGATCAGGCTTTATTCGTTTCGCTATTTCAATGGCGGTTTTACCATATACTAATTCCCCTTCAGCACCATAGCCAAGTTTTTCTAAATAGCTTTCGTAAAGCAGATTAAGGATGAGATCGTCTTCAACGATCATAACCGTTTTCTGTTTTTTGTCCATATAATTAGCTCTTCTTAAATCAGCTTATATAATAAGAGGATTAATGGATAAAGAAAATTCTTATTACTAAAGATTTTTAGATTAAAAAAAATACAAAAACACTCTTTGTTAAATCAATTTAAGGTTAAAACTAAATAAGTTGCCTCATTTAAGTTATTATAGTATTCTGTTTTGATTTTTAGTGATGTTTCAAAATGGCAGGGTATAGTGATTAGAAAAAAAAATGAAGGACATCGGACGTCTTTATAAAAAAAGGTCTGTCAGCAAACTCAATGTTGATAAGAAAGTGGTAAGTATTTTACTGGTATTTATTGTACTAGTGATATCGCTTCTTATTTCTATTGTTGTATCTACTAATTCACTATCAGCATTACGCGGTTTCGCTTCTTTCCAAACTAATTGGACTACCGCACGAAAAGACGTAACCTTCAATTTGGTAAATTACCTTCGTACTCAGGATCAGGGTTATAAAGCCAAAGTAGATAGTTCTGTATTTCTTATTAAAGAGATGGAGCATATCAGGATTGAGTTGATGAATGATAATACTGACAGAGAATTGGTAGTAGCATTGTTAGAAAAAACGCATTCAGTACCGGCCGATATTGGAAAAATGATAACTACCTTCGAAAATTTCCATGAATTCAGTGAATTCAAAGAAACAGTAGCGTTATGGATTGAATCTGATTCAATGATCTATGATCTGGAAAATATTTCAATCAGAGCTGAGAATATGATCACAGCAAATAGTTTTTCTGATACAGAGCAAGCGGATATGATTTCAAGAGTAATTGCGCTGGACGATAAGCTGACTGAAATGCAGTTCAAATTGTCCAGGTCTTTGGCAAAAGGGACAGAGCTTTTAAATCTGGTTATTATTTGTGTAATTATATCTTTGGTTGTAATAAGTATAATTGTTGGGAGCGTTCTTTCCCTAAGATTCCTGAAAAGCATTAAAAAGTGGAGCGAAGAAATTGAGCTTAGTGAGCAAAAGTACCGATCTCTATTCGACCAAAATCCCAATGCGGTTTTTTCGGTTTCACCGGATGGAAAACTAATAAACGCAAACAGAGTACTTGAGCAACTGATCGGTTACTCTGCAGAAGAAATGAAAAATTCTACATTTCAGAGATTTGTAGATATAACCCAGGTTGAAAAAGTACGAAATCATTTTCTTTTGGCTTTAAGAGGGAGATCACAGACTTACGAAACACAGATATTAAGAGAGGACGGAAGTTATATATCCGCTGAAGTTACGAACCTTCCTATTATTGTGGATGGTGAAATTACCGGTATTTATGGTGTGATAAACGACATCACTCAAAGAAAAGAAGCGGAACAGAAAATTAAAGATCAGCTTGTAGAAAAAACCTATCTCTTATCAGAAGTACATGATCGTGTAAAGAATAACTTGGCTTTGGTTTCTACTTTGGTGCAGTTACAACAGAATGAGATTGAAAAACAGGACCGGAGTGAAAGTTTTGTAAATACCGTTTCCAGAATAAGGTCGATGGCATTAGTGCACGAACGGTTATACCAAAATGAAACGTTTTCCAGCATCAGAATGGATGAATATATAAACGATCTTATCGAGAACATTCAACTTAAAGGTTATCAAAAAATAAAGAAACCGAGACTGGAGCTGGAAACAACTCCGGTTAGTCTCAGTATTGAACAAGCCATCCCAACCGGATTACTTTTGAATGAGGTATTGGTAAATGCTTTTAAGTACGGTTCTGATCCTTTGGATCCGGTGATCAAGGTAAATATGTCATCACTTGATGGTGAAGTGATGATCAAAGTAGCTGATAACGGTCCGGGGCTTCCAAATAACTTTGAGTTGGAAAAACCGGAAACATTGGGCTTCCGATTGGTTTCGGTGCTGTTAAAGCAGCTAAAAGCCAGCTTTGTTATTAACAATGATAATGGAGCGTCTTTTACGTTCAGATATAAGATCGAAAAGCCGGTGACTTCCAAAAGAGCGATGAAGCGTCGGCTTGTGAATTAGTTTTAGAATGGAAGTCACATACTTACTTTGTAGATGCTTTAGAGTTGAAAACCCCCAAAGCTCTCTTAAGTCTCTGACTTAAAGAGCAGAAGTACAGCAAGTTTGCAACTTGCATTACGGACAATGCTTTTTAAATTATGGGATGCCTTTCAGGTCAAATTTTTGAAGCAGAGCTTCCGGTGGTTATTCCGTAGAGGAGATACGGAATGAGGAAAATGAAATACTTAGAATTTATAAAATTGTAAAAATGGAAAGCTACCCTATATTTAACTTAATGAATGATGGAAAATTACTAATATTAATATTTATAGCTCTAAATTTAGGGACTATTTTTATTAAAAATAGAGGTAAATTTATTGTTTCAAACATAACTATTAATATACTTTTTATTTTTTTGATTGTAGGAATGACTTTGACTCAAAGATTCCAAGTTTTTATTGATATTGAGGCAGTTGAACAAGCTTTTGTTTTCCCTTATTTGGTAGACATATTGTATTATAACTCAAATAAATTCATTCTAATAGGGTTATTTCTACTAATTAATCTAATAATTACGTATAAAAAGCTAATATATAGCAAAACTAAAGACGATAACTCTATCAATTTAGTTAACCAAAAAAATTAATTCTAATCTTGTTAAGAGAGACGGAGCTACGGAACGAGGAACAGTTAATTGAAGAAAGAAGAACAAAATGAATAAATCTGACAAAAAAGTAATTTGGTTACTTTATATAACTTTCTTTCTGTTTACGACATCTGGTTGTAGTCAAGATAAAGTAAATCCAATATTTTTAGATTCGATTCTATATATAGAAGGAAAAGAGTTGAGCGCTGGGAGTTTTGGAGATGTAGTAATGTTAGACCCCATTACTAAACAAAAGGTCAAAATCACGAATGATTTTCATTATGATAGTTCGCCTTTTTTCAATTTTTCATCTGATGAGATTATTTTTTTATCAAAAAGAAGAAAAAATGATCGTAATCATGGATTAGGAAAAGATGATGATGTGTATAGTTATGAGCTTGAATCAAAAAGGATAACTAAGATTCCTTTTGAAAGTAATGCTATTACTGATTTATTTTATGTAAGTAAATATAATGAAGAGATAATTATTAACGAGTATACCTTAAAGGGTGGGCATTTACTTTGGTTAGATGGATCGGGAGAAATTTTAAGAAAAGATAGGTTATTCCCATATCGCGATACCTCGAAAGATAAGTTTTTTTTTGATGAACGTGAAGAGTTTTTCATAGCCCAATTTTTTGACGAAAGTAAAGAGCTGTGGCACAATACTATTAAACTATATGAGCTGAATAACCTAGACAAAGCCGATGAAATACTCGATGAATTTATCGATGAAGATTTAGGTAAGCTATCTGAAGTGGATTGCTATTCTGGATCCTTTGTATCAAGTGAAGAATTCATTTTTTCTTGTAATGTTAGGAATCTGTCAAAGATTTTTAAATATAACTTCAAAAAAAATACCTTAGAGACTATGTTCAAGTCAACAACTCAAAGAATTATAAACCCCCAAAAAGGTAGCTCTAGTGATTATATTTATTTCATAGGAATAGATTTCGAATCGAAGGACGAAGAAATTTGGTTATTTGACCCTCTTAAAAACAAAAGCTTTAAAATAACATCTTCAAATACAGATAAAAAAGACCTTAGAGTCTATTAAAAGAAAAGTAAATATTCATATACTTTTTAGTCCCCAAAGCTCTCTTTAACTCGTTCCGTAGCTCTGCTACGGAATGCTAATGTGGAGCTCGGCTCCCCATTACTTTATCTATCAAACACTCGAATAGGAACAAGCCCGTCTAATCCTTCATAATTACGTGCAGAAGAATATCTCCATTCAATCTCTCTGTTCACAAAACCGGCTTTCACAGGGTTGTAATGGATATAAGATATTTTCTGGATCATCATTTCAGTAGTTCTTATTTGTTTAGGATGAAAGCTTTCCTGCCAAACTTTATACACTGAGTTTTCTTTACTAACTCCATTTTTAAGTCTTTTCAAATAGTATGTTCTATTCGTCTCTTTCAGGTAATCAATAATAGTTCTTGCAGTATATGATTTAAATTTTCGGAGTTTATCAGAAAGGTTGTTTCCTTCCATTATACAATGAAGGTGATCGTGCATAAACACGTAGGCATATAGTGTTATTAATCTTTCTTCCTGCAAAAATCGCAAGGAATTAAGAACTATTTTAGCTACTTCTTGATCTGCAAATAATGAAAGCTGATCATTAAATGTGCTTGTTATGAAGTATGGATAATGCTCTTCGTAGATTTTGTATCTGCTTCTTCCCATGTAGGGTAAGACCATTTGAGAAGTAATTCCTTACAAAATATTTTTGAAGCAGAGCTTCTGGTGGTCATTCCGCAGCGGAGCTACGGAACGAGGAAAACGGGCATTCACCAAAGGTAAGAACGAAGGTGACACCAAAGAAATTGAAGAATGGGCTCAAAAATACATGCAAGATTGGCTCGATGATTTAAAACAGGATAAGCACAAAAAAAGTGATTGGCTTTGGCAATCTCAGCACAAAGGAAACAGCGTTTGTACCAGGCAACATATATACGTTAGGTTTAAAGAAATTTGTACATCAAACGGTATATGGAAATACAGGATTGCATTCAATGCGAAAAACATTTACCAATAAATTAAGGCTCTATTTTGAGCGTAAAGTAAAAGATTCAGACATCCCATTTAACCCGGCAGAAGAGCTGCAAAAAGAAGGTCGCTGGAAAAGCCCGGAAGCAATGGAAAAATATTTATCATTCAGAAAAATAGACTTCGAAGAAACCGTATTCAATTATGAAGATTAAAAAACGATCCAAAAAAGACATCAACGATTTATATCAAAAAATTAAATCACAACGCAAAGAAGCCGGAGAAAAATTCAACCAGGATGATTTTATGGCACTATTTGGATATAAATCCGGTGGCCGGTTATTCAGGCTCTGGAAAGAAGGTAAACGCAATCCATCGGATCAATGCCTCATACTAATGGAAATTATTGAAGGCAATAAAGAAGTTATTCAACGCCTTCAGCTTCTAAAGCCTCAATAAACTCCTTAAACCCCTGGAATGCTGCTATATCAGCCGGCTCTAAAGGCTGACTGATCTTAGGCGCTAAAATTACATCTTCAAATTTATGATCAGAATTAAAAATTTCCCAGTACTCCTTTTGCGACATTGGGCTCACACAAAAAAGTTCCAATTCAAAAACCTTACCGGTTTCCGGGTGCTTAATAGAAATCGTAACAGCTTGATATAAATTCATAATCAAAAGATAAACAATTTCAAAAAACTAAAATAAACACTACATTCAACCGCGACCAATACCGCGACCAAAACAAAAACAGCCTTCCGTAAGTAATTGAATAAATTAATTTTACGAAAGGCTGAAAGTACCCGAGGCCGGACTCGAACCGGCACTCCAATTTAATTAGAATTGGATTTTAAGTCCAACGTGTCTACCAATTCCACCACTCGGGCATGGTTTTTAAGAGCCTCAAATATACGGGTATAGTTTCTTCTTTTACAAAGAGTATTTCAGATTTTTTTTGATTCTCCATCATTTGATAAAGTCTGTTAACCCGGATTGATTTTCTACAGATATAAATTAAGTTCCTAAATAACTTTTTAGCAAGAGTTTATACTATTAACTAACTACAATAATTCGTCAGCTATGAAGAAACTCAATTTAATTACGCTAGTAATTTTCTTGATCGCGAGTACATTTACGGTGTTTGCACAGGAAAAATCAAAGGTAGCATCCACAAATTATAACGCACTCAAGCTCAGAAATGTGAGTACCGGTTTCGCTTCGGGACGTATAGCAGATATCGCTATTCATCCTGAGAACGAAAACGTATGGTACGTTGCCGTAGGTTCCGGTGGTGTATGGAAAACAGAAAATGCATCAATCACATGGAAACCAATTTTCGATAATCAACCTTCTTATTCAATAGGTAGTATTGCCATTGATCCAAGTACACCTTCAACCGTTTGGGTTGGAACAGGAGAGAATGTAGGCGGACGTCATGTCGGTTTTGGAGACGGAATCTATAAAAGCACCGATGACGGGAATTCATGGAAGAACATGGGACTAAAAGAGTCCGAGCATATTTCTACAATAATTGTGCATCCTACGAATTCTGACATTGTTTGGGTAGCTGCTCAAGGTCCACTTTGGAAAAAAGGTGGGGAAAGAGGTTTATATATGACCGAAGACGGCGGAGATACCTGGTCTAAAACGCTTGGAGATGATGAGTGGACGGGAGTAACGGATATTGTGATTGACCCGAGAGATCCTGAGGTATTGTATGCAGCAACCTGGCAAAGACACAGAACTGTAGCAGCTTATTTAGGTGGCGGACCGGGAAGTGGTTTGCATAAATCTACGGACGGTGGTAAAACCTGGATGGAATTAAAAAATGGTATTCCGGGATCAAATCTTGGAAAAATTGGTTTAGCAATTTCTCCACAAAATCCTGACATCGTATATGCAGCAATTGAGTTGGATCATACGAAAGGTGGTTTATTTATGACCGAAAACAACGGCGCCAGCTGGAGAAAGATGTCTGATATGGTTTCTGGTGGAACAGGCCCACATTATTATCAGGAATTATATGCTTCCCCACATCACTTTGGAAGACTGTATTTGATGAATGTGAGAACAATAGTCTCAAATGACCATGGCAGAACGTATCAAAATATTTCAGAAAGAGATAAGCATTCTGATAACCATGCAATGGCTTTTCGTTCAGATGACCCTGACTATCTGTTGATGGGTTCAGATGGTGGAATTTACGAAACTTATGATCATGGCGATAACTGGAGATACATTCCGAATCTTCCGCTTACTCAGTATTACAAAGTTGCAGTAGATAATGAGAAACCATTCTACAATATGTATGGAGGAACTCAGGATAACGGAACTCATGAAGGACCGTCCAGAACAGATCTGAATGAAGGAATCAGAAATGCAGACTGGAAGCATATTCTTTTTGCTGATGGACACGATACGGCCACAGAGCCAGGTAACCCGGATATTGTTTATGGAGAAACCCAGCAAGGTGGATTACACAGAATAGACAGAAAATCTGGAGAAGTAGTATTTATTCAACCTCAGGCTCGTGAGGGTGAGGATTTTGAGAGATTCAATTGGGATGCTCCGATCTTAATTAGTCCTCATAGTCCAACAAGATTGTATTTTGCTTCTCAAAGAGTATGGAGATCTGACGACCGAGGTGACAGTTGGACTCCGATCTCTGAAGATCTTACCAAAAATCAGGAACGAATTACGTTACCGATAATGGGTAAACAACAAAGTTGGGATAACGCCTGGGATGTTGGAGCAATGTCGAATTATAACACGATCACATCGTTAGGCGAGTCGCCATTAGCAGAAGGTTTGCTTTATGCAGGAACCGATGATGGTATTATACAGGTATCAGAAAACGGGGGTGAAAGCTGGACGAGAATTAATGTAGGTGATATAAAAGGGATACCCGAAACTGCTTTTGTAAACGATATCAGAGCAGATCTGTATGATGCCAATACTGTTTACGCAGCTCTGGATAATCATAAATATGGTGATTTCACACCGTACCTGATAAAAAGTACCAATCGAGGAAAGTCGTGGACTTCTATCTCAGGAAATCTTCCTGAAAAACATTTGGTATGGAGAATGGTGCAGGATCATGTGGATAAAGATCTGCTTTTTGCCGCTACTGAATTTGGTGTATTCTTTACTGTGAACGGAGGAAACGAATGGGTTGAGCTAAAAGGTGGTGCTCCAACTATTTCATTCAGAGATATCACTATTCAAAGAGAGCACAACGACTTGGTAGCTGCTTCTTTTGGCCGGGGATTCTTTGTTCTTGATGATATTACTCCACTCAGAAGTATAGATGAAGAGACACTTAACGATGATGCAGTACTTTTTGAAAGCAGAGATGCTCTTTGGTATCGGCCAAGAAGTGTTGAGATAGATCCAGGTGCTTCTTTTTATACAGCTGACAATCCTCCTCATGGAGCAGTATTTACGTATTATTTAAAAGAAGGGTATTCAACTCTGGAAGCAGATCGTAAAAAAGAAGAACGCGAGCTTTCTAAGGATGCTGATGTTCCTTTTCCAGGTTGGGATGGACTAGAAGATGAAATGAGGCAGGAAAAACCTAGCATTAAAATTACAATCAGGGATGAAAACGGAAACATTGTCAATCATGTTGACGGATCTGCTTCAAAAGGAATGCACAGAGTAAATTGGGAAATGACTTATATGTCAAAAAGTGTAGTTCCTTTAGATAGACCAAGAGGCGGCGGCGGTTTTTTCGGAGGTGGATTTCCGGTTTTACCGGGTACATACACAGCCACGCTTGCTGTTGTTGAAAATGGTGAATACAAAGAGTTGTCAGGTCCGATGGAGTTTGATATTGTTCCATTAAGAGAACCTACCATCGAAAGAATTTCTGATGATGTTAGAATGAAATTTCAGGATGACTTGATCGCTTTTCAAAATGATATGACCCAATTTTCTAATACTTTGGAAAAGCATATGAACAAAGTAGATGCAATGAGAAGGGCGGTGGCCAATTCAACGAATGCACATCCTGATCTTATGAAAGAGCTTCATGATGCGCACATGAAACTATTGGATTTCAGAGAGCAGATGCAGGGTAGTGAGGCCAAAGGAGTGATTGGAGAAAGAACAGCGCCAACACCGGGTAGTAGAATGTTTACCGGTATAAGAGCTATGTTTTCATCTTATGGTCCTACACCGTTACATATAAGCACTGTAGAAGCAGGCAAAGCTGAATTTGAGGTTGTAAATAACAATTTTGAACAGTTTGTAAACTCTACACTAACTGAATTGGAGCAAAGAGTTAAAGCAACAGATGCTCCTCCAATTGAGCAATAAATGAAATTTTAATTTCTAAAAGCCTTGTTGATGTTTCAGCAAGGCTTTTTTTATGTAATTAAAGATGGCTTTAATTTTTCTGTTTTGTACATTTAAGAGAAATTTAATTGAAAATAATACTAATGATGAGAAAGATTTTTCCGGTTATTCTTTGTTTGATCTTGACATCATCTGCTTTTGCTCAGATCGAAGTAGGTGCTTCTTTTGAACTAAGAGATGAGGAACCTCAAAGTGGATTCGGAGTTCGCATCCAGTCAGGTTTTCTAAATTCCATACCTGTAGTTAATTTCGGGTTAAGAGCTCATTTCAGCTACTTTAGTGAAACCAATAATATTGAAGAATCTACATTTTCGTATGATAAGAATATTGAGAACTATGATTTTGGTTTAGCTGCTTATGCCGGAATAACTTTGGGATTATTAGAACCATATGTTGGTGCAGGACTGGGCTCAGAAACTGTAGATCTTAGCGCTGAGGATTTTTCAAATCCACCACCTCCAAATCAACAACCAAGCGAGGAAGAAGAATCTAACATTTATTGGAATACATTCGCTGGAGCAAAAGTAACTGTTATTCCATTGGTTAAACCATTTGTTGAATATAGATTCTCTAGCAGAAATCTCGAGCTTCCCGACATCAATGACAAGACGGGAAGAATAATATTTGGGGTTGTACTTAGTTTTTAAATTTAGTTAACTACTATAAGCGGTTTTGTATTTGCATAACCGCTTTTTTTATACGTTTTATTTTCAACTTAACTGAAAATGAAATCATAAAGATTATGTGAATGTTTGTTAGTAAGGATGAGTGAATTAAAAGAAATAGCACGTAAAGATTTAGATGATCTTAAACTCAAAAAGGCTCAGAAGCAAGATCTGAAGCAGCTTCTTGAAGAATGCCGTGAGTATATTGGTGAGGTAAACGAAAAGCAGATAGAGAAAGCTTTCAAATTATGCTATTTATCTCATGACGGAATGGTCAGGGCTTCCGGTGAACCTTATTACTATCACCCCGTTGAGGTTGCCAAGATCGTTGCCAGAGAGATCAATATTGATGAGGTTTCTGTAATAGCAGCTCTTTTGCATGATACTGTTGAGGATACTCTTGTTACTCTGGATGATATTGAGTATTGGTTTGGCAAGCAGGTAGCGGTCATTATAAATGGGGTTACAAAAATAGAAGGCGTTTTTAAAAGTCGGGATAGTAAGCAGGCAGAAACATTTATGAAGCTGCTACTTTCTATGGCGGAGGATATCCGGGTAGTGCTTATAAAGTTTGCAGACCGGTTACATAATATGCGAACGATCCATCATCTTAAACGGGAAAAGCAGTTAAAGATCGCAAATGAAACAATGGATCTTTACGCCCCTCTGGCGCATCGTTTTGGGTTATTCAGAATTAAAAATGAGCTCGAAGATCTTTGTTTTAAGACACTCGATCCTACTTCATTTAAGTTTGTAGCAAGGAAATTAAAAGAAAAGAAGGAGTCGAGAGAAAAGTTTATAAAGCAGTTTATGACTCCAATCCAGAAGCAGCTAAAGGAGTTAAAGCTGGAATTTGAAATTAAGGGAAGGCCGAAGCATATATATTCCATTTATAAAAAAATGCAACGTCAGCAAAAGCCTTTTGAAGAGATATACGATCTTTTTGCAATTCGAGTAATTTTGGAAATGCCTCATACCAAAGAAGATTGCTGGAGAGTATATTCCATTTTTACCGACTGGTATACTCCTATTCCGGAACGGTTTCGTGATTTTATTTCAGTACCTAAAGCGAATGGTTATCAATCTCTGCATACCACGGTAATTACCAATCAGGGAAAGAAAGTTGAGGTTCAGATAAGAACCAGAAAAATGGATGACATTGCTGAGAAAGGCCTTGCTGCGCATTGGAAATATAAAGAAGGAGAGCAGGAAGGGTCAGAAAGTCTTGATAAGTTTGTTAATTGGGTTCGGGATGTTCTGGATAATCCCCGTCCTGATGCAGCTACAGATTTTGTAAAAGATTTTCAGCTTAATTTATATCAGGAAGAGCTATACGTTTTTACTCCAAAAGGGGAGCTTACTACTCTTCCAAGTGGAGCAACTGCTATTGATTTCGCTTTTGATATTCATAGTGAAGTCGGTGAACGTGCTATGGCTGCTAAAGTAAATGGTAAGATGGTACCACTCCGACAAAAACTTTCAAATGGAGATCAGGTTGAGATTTTGACAGGAAATAAAATCAATCTGAATGTAGACTGGATTGACGATGTGGTTACTCATAAAGCAAAGTCCAGAATCAGGCAGTACATCAAGCAAAAAGAAAGAACCGTTTCTGATGAAGGTAAAGCGATTTGGGATAAAAGGTCCGAAAGAGGAAAAATTGAAATTAGCGATCAGGAACTTACCAAATTCGCCAAAATGTACGACTTTACAACTACTCAGGATCTTTTTTATGCGATAGGAGCAGGCTCATTTGATGTAAATAAATTATTCAGTGAAGTAAAGAAATACAAAAGCACCGGACGTATTGAAGAAGAGCAAGCTGAGACAACTAAAGTCACCGAAGAGGAGATCCAGAAAAAATACATAAATGAAGCTCGTTCAGTAGGTGATGGAAAATCTCTTATTATAAATGGTGAACTCAGTAATGTTAAATATTCGTATGCTAATTGCTGTAATCCGATTCCGGGAGATGATGTAATAGGATTTATAAGCAGGACAGGAGATATAAAAATTCATCGTTCAATGTGTAATAATGCACTTCATTTAATTAAAACTGAAGGTGAACGTATTGTGGATGTAGATTGGTCTAAGAATATAGAAACTAAGTTTCTTGGTGCTGTAAAGGTAATTGGAGAAGACAGAGTAGGGATGATTAACGATATCACTGATGTATTGTCTAAATCACTTTCAACCAATATGAAAAGTATTAATGTAAACAGTGATAGTGGTATGTTTGAAGGAATTATATCAATTTACGTTGATGGATTACAACACCTTAAAAAAATAATGAAAAGACTAGAGAGAGTGGAAGGTGTAAAGAATGTTCTGAGATATGAATAACTTTAACAATATTAATTTTTGAGAATGTATAGTTGTAAGTATATTGGTGTCAATGATTAAAAATCGCTTTAGGTTTCAAATTAAGCAAAAGTCAATAGCGAAAAAATCAGGAAGGACAATGCGGGTATCTAAGCTCGCTTTAATTAAACAATATAACTATGATGACATATACAAAACGTGATGTGGTACGTCGTGTTGCTGAGGCACAGGACGAAGCAATGATAAATGCAGAACCGTGGGTAGATGCAGTGATCGTTGCCTTAAGAGAAATAATGATGTCTGCGGATACAGAATGCAGAATCGAAATCAGAGATTTTGGAGTACTTGAGGTTAAAGAAACGAAAGCTAAGCCTAAGGCCAGAAATCCAAAAACAAACGAAGTTATATACGTGCCGGCTCACCGTAAAACTCATTTTAAGCCAAGTAAGCTTATGAAATCTTTCTTACGCCAACCTCTGGAAGACGTAAAAAAGAAGTAACTGTGCAAAACTATGCACGCTTGATCGGAATTGATGTCGGCAGAAAACGCTGTGGACTCGCTCAAACCGATCTTTTACAAACTATCGCCTCGCCATTGGGGACTTTTTCACCGGATGAGATCATAAATAAAATATCTCATATAGTGGAAGGGTCTCCGGTTGAGGGCATTGTAGTAGGTTGGCCACTAACTCCGAATGGAAAAGAAGGTGAAGCAACCCAAATGGTTCAGGAATTTATAAACAGACTAAAGAATTTACATCCGGATATTCCGGTTTTTAAAGTCGATGAGAGATATACTTCTAATCAAGCTCTTGATGTGATGATAGAAATAGGAGTCCCCCAAAAAAAGAGAAGAAAAAAAGAACGTGTGGATAGAATCGCCGCAGCCCTTATCTTACAGACCTACTTAGAGTCTAAACATTAATTTTTTATGTCAATTTTACCCATTGTAACCTACAATGATTCGGTTTTAAGAGATAAAACCGAGCCAATAAGTGAACTAACTGAAGAGATTTCTGAGCTTATTGAAGATATGATAGAAACCATGTATAACTCTGATGGGGTTGGACTCGCCGCTCCACAGATAGGTAAGTCACTTAAACTTTTTGTAGTAGATGGAGATCCTGTTCTGGAAGAAGATGATGAAAAACATGGCGTATTGGTTTTTATAAATCCTGAAATTATTGAAAAAAAAGGGAAGAATACTCCAATGGATGAAGGATGTCTTAGCATACCGGAAATTCGAGAAAAAGTATTTCGTCCGGAAACCATTGTTATTCGTTATAAAGATGAAAATTTTGAAGAAAGAGTGCAGGAGTTCTCAGGTTGGATGGCCCGGATCATTCAGCATGAAAATGATCATCTGAATGGAATACTATTTATTGATTATTTAAGCTCGTTTAGAAAAAGAATGGTAAAATCTGATCTTGAACAAATAGATTCAGGAAATATTGAAGTAGAGTATCCAATAGTTTTAAGGGGTTGAGATGAATATCGTTTTTATGGGTTCTCCTGATTTTGCAATTCCAAGTCTTGAGAAGATATTTAATTCCAGCCACACGATTAAAGCAGTAGTAAGCAATGTAGATAAAAGAAGAGGGAGGGGTTCTGAAGTAGCTCCTACAGTAGTGAAAGCAAAAGCATTGGAGCTGGGCTTACCTGTAATTGAAGTAGAGGATCTGAAATCTGAAGCGTTCGAAAAAACTTTAAAAGAGTTAAAGCCTGATCTTTTTGTGGTTGTTGCCTTTAGAATATTACCAAAAAGCATATTGGAAATACCCAGAGTAGGAAGTATTAATCTTCATGCATCTCTTTTGCCGAAATATAGGGGAGCGGCACCAATTCATTGGGCTGTAATAAATGGTGAAGAAGAAACCGGTTGTACTATTTTCTTTCTCGATGAAAAAGTGGATACAGGCAATATTCTTCTTCAAAAGAAAATTACAATTGGTGAAAACGATACAACGGGTGAGATCTATGTAAAGCTTATGGAAGAAGGAAGTAACCATCTGTTAGAAGCAATCAATCTCATAGAATCAGAAAATTATGATCTGAAAAAACAAGATGACTCAGAAGCTACTCCGGCTCCTAAGTTGTTCAATGAAAATACAAGAGTAGATTTCAATAAAACTGCCAGAGAAGTTCATAACTTAATCAGAGGATTAAATCCTTTTCCAGTTGCCTGGACTACCTGGAAAGACAAAAAAGTGAAAATCTATAAGTCAAAGCCCGGCCCTGAAATAAATATAGACTCATTTGAATTATTAGTAAAAGAGGGAAAGTTGCTCGCAGGATGCAAAAAAGGAACCATTGAGATTACAGAACTGCAATTACCGGGTAAAAAAAGAATGAGTTCTGAAGAGTTTATAAACGGTTATACAGTAGAAGGCTCGTTCGAATAGTTCAAATTTTATTATTTATTAATTTGAGAATACGAGCACGTTTTTTATCATCGGGAAAATATCACGTTAACAGAACCACCATATGGATCAACCTCAATTAATCATCGCTGCTAAATCCGGAGATGAAGCCGAAGTAGCTAAGCTTATTAAAGCAAAAACAGATGTAAATGAATCCACATCAAGCGGAGCTAATGCTCTTATTACTGCGGCTGAAAAGAACCATCTGAATATTGTTAAGCTTCTTATTAATGCGGGAGCTGACTTGAATTCAGAAACTAAAATGGGTGGTACTGCTCTCAACAAAGCGGCTGAAAACGGTAATATAGAGATGATGAAATTGCTGTTTGATAAAGGTGTGCAAATTGGTGATATGGCTGTAATTGTAGCATCAAGAGCAGGAAACCTGGAAGCTGTTGAACTATTGGTTGAGAAAGGAGGAGATGTAAACGCTCAGCAAAGATGGGGACATACTGCATTGATGCTTGCTGCAAAGAATGGTCATCATGAGGTTGTAAAGTTTCTGATTTCATCAGGAGCTGATGTAAAGCTGCGTGATAAGAATGGTGATACAGCTATGATGATTGCTACAGAAAATGAACAAGAAGATATAGCTATTCTATTAAGAAGAGCAGGTGCTGTTACTGAAAAGAAACCCGAAAAAAAGAAGCCAGCTCCAATTGATATAGAAGATGTTGAGAACGATGAAGATGATGACATGATAGACGATTCCGATGTCGACGATCTAATATCTGATGATGATTCACCAGATGATGTTGAACTAGACTAAATCGAAAAGCTCATCTAGCTCCTCAGTCGTATTAAATACATTTGGTGAAATTCGTATCGTAGAGTGTTGATCAAAAGGACGAAATACAAATCCTTTATCTTGAAACAGTTTTTTTGACAGGATCGAGGGTTTTTCATTTTTTAATTCAACTATGAATAACGAACCGGAAAGCTCCCAATCAGAAGGTGATCTCCAGACCGTATTATTGTTTTGTTCGCTCAGATTTTGAGCATGTTTCCACAAGCTTTTAAGCTTATCCGCTTTTAAAGATCTATCAATATTCGTTTGAAAGTCTATTGAATGCCCCAAAGTTAATACTTCAGGTAAGTTCCGGGTTCCGTAATCTTCGAATTTTCTGGCGGAGTCTTTCCAGTCTTTTTGCCCCCAGGTTACCCACATCGGATCTAATTTTTGATGAATTCTTTTATTGAAATAAGCTACACTAACTCCTTTAGGAGCCTGAATCCATTTATGTGCACTTGTTCCAATGACGTCAATGTCCAGATCTTTTACATCAATAGGAATCATTCCCATTGTTTGAGCTGTATCTAAAGAAACAAATTCCACTCCTTTAGATCTGGCAAGTGCAGCTATTTCTTTTACAGGTTGTCTTAGCCCAAATGTATTATCGATATGAGGAATGACTACAAGTTTCGTTCTGGTTGTTATATTAGCCTCGTAGAGATCCAGAATATCATCTTTAGTTATGTTAGTGAGGTTATCAACAGGAATATCAAATACCTTTACAGAATAACCTCTCTTTTCTGAATGAATATGAAAAGGGATGCTTGCTCCGGCATGATTCAAGTTTGAAAACAATACTTCATCACCGGATCCAAGAGGTAAGCCTAGAGCCAGAAGATTATATACTTCTGTTGTATTATGAGGAAAACTAATTTCATCACTATCAGCATTTAGAAACTTCGCTGTTTTTTGTCTAACGGATTCGATGGGCTCTTCCCACTCGCCACTCCACATATAAAACCACGGATTGGATTCACATAGTGATAAATATTCGCGATGAGCTTCCTGTACAATCTTCGGAATAGTTCCGATAGAACCGTGGTTTAGGTATTTAATTTGTTTATCCAGAGAATAATCACCTTTAGTTGGTAGCTTACCAGCTGAAAATTTGTTGATTAGCTTTTCCCGGAAGACTAACTCAACAGGAGTTAACATTGAAAGTACTGAAACCGTAGATCCGGTAGCTAATGTTTTAAGGAAGTCTCGACGTGATGTATTCATCTTTGTTAGTTTGAGGTTAGTACTTGAACTAATTTATTCAGATCATCCGAATCGTTATACACATTTGGAGAAACCCTTATGGCGTCTCCCCTGTACGAAACGTAAATGTTTGATTCCAGCAGCTTTGTTTTCAGCTTATTCATTTGGTGATGATCAGCTAGACGAATTCCAAATAAGTTAGAAGCTCTGTATTTTGTTTCTTCAATAATAAACCCTGATTTCCGTAATTCTGAAATTGGTTTTTCAACCAGATCGATCAGATACTGTTGAATATTTTCGGGTTTCCATTCATTTAGTTTTTTGATTGCTTCGAGCATCATAGGAACCAAGATGAAATTACTATGTTCGCCAACTTCATACCGCAAAGCACCAGGTTGGTATTCATTGTTATAGTTTACAAGATTGGCAAAGTTTTCACTTTCGAACCGGTTGATCCAATTCTGTTCAATAGGAGATCCATTACTTAAAGCTGAACCATAATAAGCCATTCCGATGCTGTAAGGGCCCATCAAAGATTTATATCCTGCAGCTACCAAAGCATCGGGCTTTAGTTGCTGAACATCGAATGGTAAAGCTCCTAGCGATTGAGTGGCGTCTACTGCTAACCACGCACCTACTTCATAAGTTTTCTGTCTAATTGAGCGTAAATCGAAAATTGTACCGTCTGCCCAATGAATATGTCCGCAAGCTACAAGCTTAGTCCGCTCATTTATTGACTCCAGAATCTGCTTATTCCATAGCTCACCTCTTCCTGCTTTTGTATCAGGAGGAGAAATGGTTTTGATTTCAGCGTCTGCTTTTTGGGCAGCTTCTATCCAGGGATATACGTTGCTTGGAAATTGTTCGCCTACTACAATTATATTATCTCCTTTCTCTAATGTTAGATTTTTGGCAACGTTTGCCATACCGTAAGAGACTGATGGAATAACGACACATTGATTGCTTTGTTCCGAATTGATGAGCTTTGAGAATTTATCCCTTAGTTCGTCTGATTCAGAGAAAAAATCTTCCCCGGAAATTATATTGGGTTGTCTTTTCTTTTTGATTCCCAGTATACCTGCTTCTTCAACAGAACGCATAAGCGGAGACATATATGCGCAATTTAAATATGTAATATTGGAATCAAGGTTAAACTCTGTTTTCTTACAATCCATTAAGCTGGTTTTTGAATAAATATAAATTTTATGTTCTGTTCTTAGAGTAGAATTTATTTTAGAAAGGAATAGTTAAAATATTGAAAACGATTAAATAACTTATGGTTTTAAGTGCCCTTTTAACGAAAACTATTGTACTATTAAGAGTATCTTAGTCAAGATTTATTAGAGAAGATGATAATTAGAGAAGCGAATACAAAAGATATTTCTGAAATCCTGAAATTAAATGAGGCAGAAGTACCTCATGTTGGGAGTATCGGAAGAAAAGAATTTCTGAAATTTCTGGAAATAGCTTCCAATTTTATAGTAATAGATATCGAAGGAGAAATTACCGGTTTCATGATCTCTCTAAGAGAAGGAGCTGATTACGGAAGTGTAAACTACAAGTTCTTTAAAAATCATTACAAAAAATTCGAGTATGTAGATCGTATAGTGATCAAAGAAGAATTTAAAGGAAAGGGGATGGGGAGAAAACTATATGAATTTCTGTTTGAAAAAAATGAAACGGGTTTAGTTTGTTGCGAAGTCAACGTGAAACCTCAAAACCCTGACTCAATGGCTTTTCATCAGAAGTTAGGATTTAATGAAAAAAGTAAGTTAATAACTGAAGGCGGGAAAAAAATAGTGAGTATGTTGGTTAGAAATTAATAATTAAATATTGTATTTACGTTTAACTTATAAGTCATATAGAATCTTCGGATGAAAAATCTTTCTCTTTTTTTATTTCTCACAGTATTCAGCTCCTCTTTAAATGCACAGAATTTCTCAAGAAAATCAATAGTTGATTCATCAGGAGCAATTTCTGACACTTTAGTTGCATATTATCCATTTAGTGGCAGTGCTATTGATTCAAGTGGTTTTGGCAATGATGGAGAAGTATTTGGAGCAAGACTTACTACTGATAGATTTGGAAATGTAAACAGTGCTTATGAGTTTGATGGTATTAATGATTTTATAAGGGTTTCAGATGCAGATCAACTGACACCAACAAATTTTAGACTGAGTATTAGTGTTTGGTTTAAAACCAAATTTCCCGGAGATAGGTTTATTTTATACAAAGGAAGTAGTTCAACAAACAGAGAGTACGCATCTGGTGTTCGAGCTGATTCGCTTGGGTCTTTTCAAATCAATGAAAACGGAAGTGCAACAAACAGAGATTGGGTTGTAACTAAGAATGTTATTGAAGAGAATGTTTGGCAACATTTAGTTGGAGTATGGGATAGTTCAACCGTTAAGATTTATCTAAATAACAGACTTGAAAGTGTAGACTCTACTGACTTAATAGTTAGTAATTTTGCATCAGATCTTTTTATCGGAACCTATGGGGGTGCAATTAGTCAATACGCTTTCAATGGTAAAATTGACGACCTAAAGATTTTTAATGTCAGTTTAGATAGTTCATCTGTTAATGAGCTATACTATGATAATGGATGGCCAGAAACATTTGCAGACACATTGCAATCAATTCCTGATACACTTGTTGCACATTACCCTTTTAATGGTAGCGCTAATGATTCCAGCGGTTTTGGTAATGATGGAGAGGTTATAGGTGCTGTTTCAACTGATGATCGTTTTGGTAATCCAAATAGCGCTTATCGTTTCGACGGTAATGATTTGATTAATAGTAACTCTACTTTTGATTTTTTTAGTGTTTCACTTTTAATTACCGGGTAAGTCAGGATTTTTAGAATCGCTCCAACTTAATTCTTCTCATTTGCATGTGAAAGTACAGTAAGCAGCAAGAATATGTTAAAGATGGAGTCACAGACTCACGTTGCAAACTTGAAAAAGGCTATTGGAAAAGAAAGCTTTTAAATTCCTTAAAACTACCGCTCATAGTTATACTTTTTTTTGGCTTACTCATTAGCTCAGAGACAAAATCAGGTTGAGATAGAGTTCTTTCTAATGCTTTTTCAACGGTAGATATAAACTTGCAATAATGAGCTGTCTCTAAAAATATTCCGTTCTCATCAGCAGTCATTATATCTTTTAAGGCTTGATAGCCAATGGCACCATGTGGATCTGTAATATATGAGTTTTGATCAAAGCAGCTTTTGATGGTTTCGAGAGTTTGAGCGTCATCTATAGAAAAACCTTTAACTATGTTTTGTAATTCCGAAAGTTTTCCATCTACAAGTTCCATTAGTCTGGGATAGTTGCTTGGGTCACTGACGTCCATAGCATTCGACAAAGTGGGAATAGTTTTTAATGGCTGATATTCCTCAGTAGTTAAAAATCTGGGAATCACATCATTTTGATTTGATGCTGCTATAAAATGTTTTACCGGCAATCCCATTCTATGAGCTAATATTCCAGCAGATAAATTACCATAGTTACCTGAAGGCACAGAGAACACCAGCTTTTCCCGATTTTGTAACTGCTTAAATGCTTCAAAATAATAGATAGATTGAGGTAACCAGCGAGCTATATTTATTGAGTTTGCAGAACTGAGATTTAGAGTTTCATTTAGTTCTGTATCTAAAAAAGCTTGTTTTACCATATTTTGGCAATCATCAAAAGTTCCATCTATTTCAACAGCCGTAATATTTTTACCAAGAGTGGTTAACTGCTTTTCCTGTAATTCACTAACCTTACCACTTGGATATAAAATTACAACGTTGACACCATCAACATCATAAAACCCCGAGGCTACGGCTCCTCCGGTATCGCCTGAGGTTGCAACAAGAATGGTGACTTCCTGATTATGAGATTCATTGAAATAAGCCAAACAACGAGCTAAAAAACGAGCTCCTATGTCTTTAAAGGCATAAGTTGGTCCATGAAATAATTCTAGACTATAAATTGCATTTTCAACTTTCTTTAAAGGAATATCAAAGCTAAATGCTTCTTCTACAATCTCCTTAAGTTTGTTGTTCGGAATACTTTCCTGAGTAAAAGGAGAAAGTATCTTGTACCCAATTTCTGGAAAAGTGTATAAACCAAGATTAGTAATGAAATCACTTTCTAAAGTTGGAATTTTTTCAGGAAAATAAAGTCCTCGGTCTGAAGGAAGGCTATGAATGACTGCTTCTTTAAAAGAGAGTGGAGCTACTTTTTTATTAGTCGAATAGAACTTCATACAATTTTACAACCCTCTGAGTTAATACCTGAAATATGGATCTTTACAGAAATGTCAATTGAAGTGTAGAATTCTTGAATTTTTTCAGAGCATGATGTTAAACTATTTTCATCTGTGAATAAGGAAAACATCGATGGACCCGAACCCGAAATATTAAAACCAACAGATCCGGATTTGGATGCTATCTCTTTAACTTTCTCGTAACCGGGGATAAGATTTTTTCGAACAGGTTCGGCAATTCTGTCTGTGATTGCTCTGTTCAGTAATTCAAAATCTTTGGTATGCAAAGCATGAATAACTGCAGCAACATTTCCCCATTGCTCTCTGGCATCTTTTATGGAAAGGGTTACAGGAAGAATCTGTTTTGCTTCCACAGTTTTGATCTGGACATCAGGAAATATGATCAACACGCGTAGTGCTTCTAAATTTTTAATGCTGAAAATATCGAGGGGTTCATAGCTTCTTACTGCTTGAAAGCCTCCAAGAAGTGAGGGAGCTACATTATCTGCATGATAGCATTTTGAGGCTAAGGCTTCACCTTCTAAAGCATAGGGGAGAAGTTCTTTTGTTGTGCATGGATACCCTAACAATGCATTGACAGCAAAAACGGAACCTGCCGCACTTGAAGCACTGCTTCCGAGTCCACTTCCGGGACGAAACATTTTTTCAATAGTAATGTCGAAGCCTTGAGTGGAGCCCAATTTAGTCAAAAACGATTGAATGGCCACTCCGGCTACATTTTCTGAAGGTTCAACTGGTAATTCAGCACCTATAGAGGGTAGAAAATTTAGTTTCTGATCTTTCCTTTTTGAAACAGTAATAATATCACCAAGTTCTTCAATAGCGAATCCAAAAGTATCATACCCGGGACCGACGTTAGCTACTGAAGCAGGTGCAAAAACTTTGATTTCATTCATTATAAATCAGATTGGGAAATCCTGAGTACATCAGCAAAAATTCCTGAAGCTGTTACATCAGCTCCTGCTCCTGCACCCTTAATTACCATAGGTTGTTCTTTGTATCTGTTGGTGTAAAATAAAACGATATTATCTTTACCATCTAAATTATAAAAAGGATGACTGGATTCAATAGCTTTTAGTTTTACCGAACCCTTTCCATTTTTGTATGTTGCAACAACTTTGAGCCGGGTATTATTTGATTGGGCATTTTTGTACAGATTTAAGAAATGTTCTTCTTCTTTTTCAACCTGTGCGTAAAAATCATCAAGCGATGAAGTTTTGAGGCAACTTTCAGGTAAAAATGATTCGAGGACAATGTCTTCATACTCAAATTGATAGCCACTTTCCCTGATCAAGATCAGAATTTTTCGTTTTACATCTGAGCCAAACAGGTCGAGCCTGGGATCCGGTTCTGTGTATCCCAGTTTTTTTGCTTTTTTAATGACATCCACAAACTTTGCAGATCCATCGTACTCGTTGAACAGATAAACTAAAGTTCCTGAAAGCACAGCTTCAATTTGATTTACCTGATCACCACTCCTAACGAGGTCATTCAGCGTTGATAAGACAGGCAATCCTGCACAGACATTAGTTTCAAAATAGAATTTACTCCCAAATTTTTTACTGGATGCTTTTAGAGCAAGATAATCAGAGTAAGATCCGGTAGCGGCAATCTTATTTGGGGTTACAACCGAAATGCTTTTCTGCAGGATCTGTTGATACAATGAAGCTATACTTTCAGAGGCTGTTATATCAATAAAAATGCTGTTTCGGAGATTCATAGAATACATGTTATCGAGAAACTCATTTTCCGAATATGTATCATCGGTATTCAGTGCAGATTCCCACTTAGATAATGGTATTCCATTTTTATTGAACTTCATTTTTCTGGAATTGGCAACACCAATAATTTTAATATCGAGTTGATGATTCACTTTCAAAAATGAGAATTGCTGGGTCAGCTGATCAATAAAGGCTTTTCCAACATTTCCTGTGCCAATGATAAACAGGTTTACACGTCGCGTAACAAATTGGAAAAAGCTTTCATGGAGTACATTAAGAGCTTTATCCAGATCGTTTTGATGAATTACTGCCGAGATATTTCTTTCAGATGAACCCTGAGCAATTGCTTTAATGCTTACACCATTTTTTCCAAGTACATTAAACATTTGGCCACTTACACCAACCTGGTTTCTCATGTTCGATCCAACGAGCGCAAGAATAGATAAATCACTTTCAACTTCTATGGGATTGATCTTTTTGGTTCGAATTGATTCACTGAATTCATCAGTTAGTACCAGTGCAGCTTTTTTAGCGTCTTTGACATCAATGGAAACACTTATTGAATGTTCTGAACTGGATTGAGTAATAAGGATCACATTAATCTTTGCAAGAGAAAGAGCTTTAAATAATCGGGAAGAAAATCGGGGAATACCTACCATACTGCTACCACTTAGTGTAACCAGTGACACAGATTTTATACTCGAAATACCTCGGATCAGTTCTTTGTTTTCATCCCATTCTTTGGTTATAAGCGTACCATGATGATCAGGGTTAAAAGTATTCTTTATCCTGATAGGAATGCCTTTACTAAGAGCAGGATGGATACTAGGTGGATATATAACTTTTGCCCCAAAATGAGAGAGCTCCATGGCTTCTTCATAAGAAACATGTTCAATGACTTTTGAATTCTTTACGATTCTCGGATCTGCTGTCATTAATCCGTCTACATCAGTCCATATCTCAAATTCATCAACATCCAACGCAGCGGCAAGTATTGCAGCGGTGTAATCTGATCCGCCTCTTCCCAAAGTTGTTGTTACTGAATCGTTATTGGAAGCTATAAAACCGGGAAAGAGATTTATTCCTTTAAATGATTTCTGAGCTTCCTTGATCCGTTTATTTGTCTCAGTGAATTCTACATTGGCATTTCCAAAATCATCATCAGTCTTTATAATAAAACGACTATCAAATAATTGAATGTCCTGCCCCTGAGCTTTAAAGAACTCGTTTATGATCAGTGAAGAAAGACGTTCTCCTATACTTAAAATATAATCAAAACTACGAGGGGTGAGTTCTTTAATAAGTTCAACACCTTTGCAAATTTCCTGTAGCTCAATAATAATTTGATGGAAATTTTCATCCGGTTTCTTTCCGGTCAGGTTTAGGTACAATTCTTTATGCAGAGTTACTAATTTCGATAACAAAATTTCATAACGATCATCTGCCTTGGAGGCCAACTCGCCAATTTTTACTAATTGATCAGTTACACCTCCTACGGCTGAAGTTACGATAACAACCTGCTGTTCTTGCTTGCTAATAATTTCAGCAACTTTTCTGATTGCATTTTCGGAGCCAACAGATGTTCCTCCAAACTTTATTATTTTCATTGATTAATTATTTGATGTAGCTATGATTTCAAAGTCAGATCATATAGCTGAACAGATCCGGTTTTTTATTAAGGTATTCGCCAAAGAAACTTTTCAATTTCATTTTCTCTATCAAGGGTTCAAGGTCTTCTTTTGATTGTAGTTCTATACCAACCAAAGCAGGCCCTCTTTCTCTGGATGTTTTTTTTGTGTACTCGAAGTGAACTATATCATCATTATGGCCTAATACTTCTTCCACGAATTCTTTCAGGGCGCCTGCTCTTTGCGGAAAACGAACGATGAAATAGTGCATTAGACCTTCATAAAGCAGTGATCGTTCGCGTATTTCTTCAGTTCTGGTAATATCGTTGTTACCACCCGAAAGGATACACACTACATTTTTATCCTTTATTTCATCTTTAAATTTATCCAGAACAGCAACAGAAAGTGCACCGGCAGGTTCCAGTACAATACCATTTTCGTTGTACATTTGAATAATCGTTGAGCATAATTTTCCTTCATCTACTAAGGAAATTTCGTCCATATTATCTTTGCAAATAGGAAAATTCAGTTCGCCTACTTTTTTTACAGAAGCGCCATCAACGAATTTATCAATTTCTCTTAGTTCTTGTATTTGTCCATGCTTAAAAGCGTTAAACATGGCAGGCGCTCCTGTTGGTTCAACACCGATAATTTTTGTTTCAGGACTGAGAGCCTTAAACACACTTGATACTCCTGATGAAAGCCCGCCACCTCCAACAGGAATAAATAGATAATCAATTTTAAAGTCTGTTTGATCGCAAATTTCCAAGCCAACAGTTGCTTGTCCTTCAATTACTAGTTCATCATTAAAGGGATGAACGAAGATCCCATTATTTTTTTTACAGAATGTTTTTGCCAATAATGAGGAATCATCAAAAGTATCTCCCTCAATAATCACCTCAACCATTTCTTTTCCAAACATTTTCACCTGCCGGATCTTTTGCTTAGGAGTGGTTGCAGGCATAAATATTATACCTTTGATTCCGAGTTTATAGCAGGATAGTGCAACACCCTGAGCATGATTACCGGCGCTTGCACAAACAACACTTCGATCAGTGTCTTTTATTGAGTTTATCTTATTAAATGCACCTCGGATTTTATAGGAACGCACTATTTGGGCGTCTTCCCGCTTTAAATAAATATTCGAATTATATCTTTCTGAAAGAGAGAAGCTTTGTTGTACAGGAGTTTTATATACAACAGATTCTAATGTCTCAGCGGCTTTTTCGATATTTTTTAAAGCAGGGTAGTAGGTTGTTTTAACTTTCACAAATACGAGATTTGGTTTGTTCTACATTGATCAATTATTCTCAGGACGCAGCGTTCTAACCGTTGATCCTGCTTGCCACATTTCAGACTCTCTAAGCTCTTTGAGTTCTTCTTCAAGTTTTTCTCTGTAGTCTTCCTGACTATTGGAATCAATTGATCTTTGGGCTTCATTACCGGCAGCTACTTCAGAGTAAAGCTCTTCAAAAACAGGTTTTGATGCATCCCGGAATTTCTTCCACCAGTCCAGAGCTCCTCTTTGTGCTGTGGTTGAACAATTAGCGTACATCCAATCCATTCCATTTTCTGCAACTAAAGGCATTAATGATTGTGTTAACTCTTCAACGGTTTCGTTAAAAGCTTCAGAAGGGGAGTGTCCATTAGATCGGAGTACTTCATATTGAGCAGCAAAAATACCTTGAATAGCTCCCATCAAAGTACCACGTTCACCGGTCAGATCACTAAATACTTCTTTTCTGAAATCGGTTTGAAACAGATATCCTGATCCAACGCCAATTCCTAGTGCAGATACTTTTTCCTTTGCTTTACCGGTGGCATCCTGAAAGATGGCATAGCTGGAATTGAGGCCTCTGCCTTCAAGAAACATTCTTCTTAGCGAAGTACCAGATCCTTTTGGAGCCACCAGAATTACATCTACGTCATCAGGAGGGATGATACCTGTCCGTTCTTTGTAAGTAATTCCGAAACCATGTGAAAAGTATAACGCTTTCCCTTTTGTCAAATGCTTTTTAACTGTGGGCCAAAGAGAGATCTGTCCGGCATCGGATAATAAGTATTGTAGAATAGTGCCTTTTTCACAGGCTTCTTCGATCTCAAAAAGTGTTTCGCCCGGAATCCATCCGTCGTTTTTAGCTTTATCCCATGTTTTAGAATTTTTTCTTTGCCCAACAATTACATTGAATCCATTGTCCCTGAGATTCAAAGCTTGTCCGGGGCCCTGAACTCCATATCCGATTACAGCTATAGTTTCATTTTTTAAAACCTCTTGTGCTTTTTTCAGAGGAAATTCTTCTCTGGTTATAACGTGTTCTTCAACTCCACCAAAATTTAAAAGTGCCATTTATTTGTTGTTTGATTTATTGTTTGATATAATTTTTTGGTTCAATTCTTCGATAAAATTTGTTGAACGTATTCTCCTATTCCATGCTCTTCTCTGGATACTGCAATACGTCCGGATCGCACAAACTCATTAATGCCAAATGGTATCAAATCGTCAAATAATGCTTTGGTTTCTCTACGGAAACCGGCCTTTTCGATAACCAGGAAGTCCTTTTCAATGGTTAAAAAGCGTGCATTATGTTGTCTTACAATCCGCTCTACTTCGATACCATTTGTCAATGATTTGCTTGGGATCTTATAAAGAGCTACTTCTTGCTGAACCACTTCTTTGTTTTTATAGTAATCTGCTTTTAATACTTCAATTTGTTTTTCTATCTGCTTAACTATTTTTTCAACAGCTTCTTCAGTTTCGGTTACTGCAATAGTAAACCTGTGAATTCCTTCTTTTTCGCTTTCGGAAGCGGTAATACTTTCAATATTCACTTTCCGCTTGGTAAAGATGATGGTAATGCGATGGAGTAATCCAACATGATTTTCTGTATACGCTGTTATCGTAAATTCTTCTTTTTCCATTCTTGTCACTCCAATCTTATTTCAGAAACTCCGGCACCACTTGGTACCATAGGGAATACATTGTTTTCTTTTCCTACCATTACTTCCAGAAAATAGGCTCCGTCAAAATTCAAAAACTCTTCGATAGCTTTTTCCAGTTTATCTCTTTCCGTTACTTTTTTGGTTGGGATATAGTAGCCCTTTACAATAGTTTGAAAATCAGGGTTTATCATTTCAGTAGATGAATATCTTTTCTCAAAAAAGAGCTGCTGCCACTGTCTTACCATTCCCAGAAACTCATTATTAAGCAGCAGTATTTTTACTTTTGCTTTGGTTTGATAGATAGTAGCAAGCTCCTGAATGGTCATTTGAAAACCTCCATCACCAATTACTGCAATAACAGTTCTATCAGGGGCACCAAGTTTAGCTCCTAAAGCGGCGGGCAACCCAAAACCCATTGTCCCCAAACCTCCTGATGTAATATTGCTTTTAGTTTTTGAGAATTTAGAATATCTGCAAGCCACCATTTGATGTTGACCTACATCGGACACAATTATCGCATTTCCTTGTGTATGCTTATTAATAATATTGATGACCTCACCCATAGAGAGAGTTTCAGAATCAGGGTTTAGCTCTTTATCTATTACTTTCTCACGCTCTATTTTTGCGCAATCGATAAATCTTTGAAGCCAGTTTTCGTGGCTGTTTGGCTTAACAAGTTTAAGTAAGTGCGTAATCGTTTCTTTGGCATCACCTAATACAGGGATATCTGCTTTAACATTTTTGTTTATTTCAGCAGGATCGATTTCCAGATGTATAACTTTAGCCTGTTTAGCATATTTACTCAGATTTCCGGTTACTCTGTCATCAAATCTCATTCCGATAGCAATAAGTACATCGCATTCGTTTGTAAGTAGATTAGGTCCATAATTACCATGCATGCCTAACATTCCGACATTTAGAGGATGGTCAGTTTCCAGTGCTGATAACCCAAGAATAGTCCAGGCAGAAGGAATCCCTGTTTTTTCTACAAGATTTTTGAACTCTTTCTCCGCGTTTGCAAGGATAACTCCCTGTCCAAATAAAATAAGTGGACGTTTTGCATTATTGATCTCTGAAGCAGCTTCCTCAATGCTGGAAGGATCTATTTCAGGTTTGGGTACATAACTGCGGATTTTCTTGAAACAAGTGTAGCTATAGTCAAATTTCTGAAACTGGGCATCTTTGGTTATATCAATTAAAACGGGGCCTGGTCTTCCGGAGCTGGCAATATAAAATGCTTTAGCAAGTACTTCCGGAATTTCATTTGCATCAGTTACTTGATAATTCCATTTAGTAACCGGCATTGAAATTCCAATTACATCGGTTTCTTGAAATGCATCGCTTCCTAAGAGTGAAGAAGGAACCTGACCTGTTATACAAACGAGTGGAGTGGAATCAATTTGAGCATCAGCAAGACCTGTAATCAAATTCGTAGCACCCGGGCCTGATGTAGCTAGACAAACTCCCGGTTTTGTTGTTACTCTTGCAAAGCCCTGAGCTGCATGAATAGCACCTTGTTCATGTCGTGCTAAAACGTGTTGTATACGATCCTGCTCATCATAAAGAGCATCATAAATAGGCATTATTGCGCCACCGGGATAACCAAATGCGACTTCGACCTGTTCTTCAATTAAAATTTTTACTACAGCTTCGGCACCATTGATAAACTGAGTATTAATTTTTTTGTTCTGTTCAGTAACTATTTGTGATTCCATAATTTTCATCAATGTTTGAGAAATTAAAATTCATCAGTAACACAGCCTTGTGATGCCGAAGCAACAGTGCGTGCATATTTATAAAGCTGTCCACTTTTTTCTTTCATTGGAGGCGCTGTCCACTCAGCCTTTCGTTCCTTTAGCTCTTCATCAGTCAATTGAACATTAATTGTATTTTTGACAGCGTCAATACTGATTACATCTCCATCTTTAACCAAAGCTATGACTCCTCCGGTTTGGGCTTCAGGAGTAATATGACCAACTACAAATCCATGAGAGCCCCCTGAGAATCTTCCATCTGTTATCAAAGCAACTTCTTTACCTAGTCCGGCTCCCATTATAGCAGAAGTTGGCTTGAGCATTTCGGGCATTCCCGGACCACCCTTGGGGCCTACATATCTTATCACAACAACGTCTCCCTTTTGAACAAGACCATCCCGAATTCCTGCATTTGCTTCTTCTTCACTGTTAAAAACTCTTGCTGCCCCTTCAAATATTAGACCTTCTTTTCCTGTGATCTTGGCTACAGAACCTTCACTGGCTAGGTTTCCAAATAAGATCTGAATGTGTCCGTTTTCCTTTATGGGATCTTCAATTGGTTTGATGACTTTTTGATCATTTGACAGAGGAGCTACTTCAGCAAGATTTTCGGATAAAGTTTTTCCGGTCACTGTTAAGCAATCACCATGAAGCATATTTTTATCAAGCATATATTTCATTACTGCAGGAACGCCACCTATTTCGTGAAGATCTTCCATCACATAAGATCCGCTTGGTTTTAGATCAGCCAGAAAAGGTGTTTCATCACTGATTTTTTGAAAGTCAGAAATCGTAAAATCTAATTGAGCAGCTTTTGCAATAGCCAGTAAATGCAAAACGGCATTTGTTGAACCTCCTAATACAGTTACAACTCGGAAAGCATTCTCTAATGATTTTTTTGAAAGTATATCCAGTGGTTTTATATCATTTTCAATGAGGTTTTTTAAATGATATCCTGCTTCTTCGCATTCAATAACTTTGCCGCTATTCGTAGCAGGAATCGAAGAGTTGTAGGGAAGAGCCAAGCCAAGCGCTTCAATAGCAGATGACATTGTGTTGGCAGTATACATCCCGCCACAAGCTCCGGCTCCGGGACAAGCATTTTTGATTATTTTTTTAAACTCATTTTCATCAATTTTGCCAGCTACTTTTTGTCCCCAGGATTCAAATGCAGAAACAACATCTAATTTTTTTCCATTATGATGTCCGGCCGCGATAGTCCCTCCATACAACATTATTGAAGGCCTGTTAACTCTAAGCATTGCCATAACAGCACCCGGCATATTTTTATCACAACCTACAATCGCGATAAATCCATCGTAGCTCATGCCTTTGACTACAGATTCCATGGAGTCAGCAATCAGATCACGAGAAGGTAAAGAATACCGCATTCCGGGAGTTCCCATAGAAATACCATCACTGATACCAATAGTATTAAAGATCAAAGGGGTGAGATCTGCTTTTTGAGCTCCTCTTTTTACATGTACCGCCAGATCATTTAGGTGCATATTGCAAGGATTTCCTTCATAACCCGTACTGGCGATTCCGATCATTGGCTTATTCAGGTCTTCGTCATTTAAACCAATAGCATGTAACATTGCTTGAGCAGCTGGTTGTGAACCATCTTGGGTAATCAGTTTACTAAACTTATTTAATTCAGCCATTCTTTAGATTAAGTGTAAAAAAAAAGCCTTCCGGATTAGGGAAGGCTGTTTTGTAGAGTATTAAGATCACACATTACTTCCCCGGTCGGTATTTGGTACCAATGACATTAATAATGACCGTGATAATGGTGCGTGTAATCATTCTTGAATTAGTTTTGTTGGAGCAAAGAAATGTCTAATTCATTCAAATATCAAACAATATACACTCAATTATTGCGCTTAAGTGGGATATCCAAACTTTGTGAATGTAAGCTACCTGGATTTGAATTTACCTTTAATGATCTCCTGAACTGGTTTTTCATAAATTTTAGATTCCAACCATGATACGATGTCCAAATATAAAAATGGTCTTTTCTGGTATGGCATTTTATTGATCTCAAGAAGTCTGTTACGCAAATTAAGAAAAGCTTCTTTAGTCTGATCTTCTCTAAGACTGCCTAAATTTTGTATAAAGTTCAAAATCTCTTGTTGAACAAGATTAAGATCGTTCATTTTCCGAAGAAACCGATAAACAGAACGAATCTGATAATCTACCAAAGTCTGATTCCCCATTTCAAAATGAGCGATCAGGTTCAATATTCGGGCAAAGCAATGTATGTCTTCCCTGAGTCTTGAATCCGGATAATTGATGATCTTGTTAAGGAAGTGAATGGATTGTTTATTATTTCCCGCTCCAAAATATAGACAGGCGATTTTGTAGTAAAATATGAGGATCCTGTGAGGATCTACCTGATCTGCAAACTTATCCAGTTTTTTTAGTAGCTCCGGAACTAACTGTACACCTTTTGTAAAACTACCATCAATAAAATGAACATTTATTTTGGATGTATAGGAATATATAAAGCCTACAGTTTCTAAATTTTCGTCTATACGGCTTGGTGGATTAGCGAGAAATTCATCCAGTTTTTCAATTTCCCGGGAGTGCTTTTCTGCGTGTCCAAGCACAAAAAGAGCTTCTAACAGCACATGCATTCCTTTTAAATACCAAATAGGTTCTAATGCCAGCATTTCAGGGTTTTTTCTGAATAACTCCACCCATTTGGTTGCATGCCTGTACTGAAGCAGAAAGTCCTGTACGATCAAACTATACCAAGCATGAGAGACATTTAAATAATGCTTTCCAAAGAAATCTAGTTCTGAAACGTCAACGCTATTAATTGATTCAGAGAAAAAAGAGGAGATATTTTCAAAGTCTTCCTTATTGCGAACATGTCCGGCTTTAATATAAATACCATACAACCTCAGAGCGAGATTACTCAAAGCCGTATATTCTGTCATTGAGCCGAGCGTTACTTGTGTTTCTTCAATAAGTTCATCAGCTCTGTTCTTTAGGCTTCTTGTAATGTATTGTGATTCGATAATTTTTTCGAAGACCAAAACTTCGTAGCGTAAAGTAGCTCTATAGTGTTGAGTTGCTACTTCTTTTGTTTTTTCAAGAATCTTCAAGCTTTGTTGATAAAGCCCTTTGTTATATAAAATTCGTGCATAATCAAGCTGTTCACGAAGTTGAATATCAATATTATGATTTATGTTGATCAACCTTAAGCTGGTAAGTATTTGCTTATAAAGATGTGCTTTAAGATTCGAAAGTTGTCTCTTATGAATTCCATTAACTTTTTTAATAATGGCAGTTTCATCATAAGAAGAGGCTTTATCTAGAGCGTCAAACAGTTTAATAAATTTGGCACTTTCATTACCTGAGCGAGTGGCATAGATCTTAAATCCTCTTTTCTCTGCTTTAGTAAGTGACTTTATTAGTTGATAAAGATGATCATTTGGTTGGTTAGCCATTGTAAAAAAGCAAATCTAAAATAACAGTTAAGAGCTTGTTAAAATTAATTTTAATTATATCAAATATTTTCTTGGGTGTCGTAATTAATCATAAATCTTGTTTTTTAAGATTATAAGGAGAAGGTAATTTCTGCGAATAAATAAACCATCAACGACAACGCTTTAGAATATTTAGTTAAGTTAGAAATCCCAAGTATAATGCCAAACAAGCGAATACAAATTTTTGATACCACACTTAGAGACGGTGAGCAAGTACCGGGATGTCAGCTAAATACAAATGAAAAAATTGAAATAGCTTTAGCTCTGGAAGCCCTTGGTGTTGATGTAATGGAAGTTGGATTTCCTATATCCAGCCCCGGAGATTTTAAATCAGTTCAGGAAATATCGCGTGTTATCAAGAATACAACGGTATGTGCATTATCAAGAGCTGTTAAAAACGATATTAAAGTTGCCGCTGAAGCAATTGAAGATGCAAAAAATAGCAGGATCCATACCGGTATCGGTACTTCAGACAGTCATGTGTTTGATAAACTAAGAACTACAAGAGAAAAGGTAGTAGAGAGGGGAGTGGCTGCTGTAAAATATGCCAAGACTTTTGTAGAAGATGTTGAATTCTATGCGGAAGATGCCGGAAGAACTGAAAACGAATTCCTGGCTAATATTTTGGAAGAAGTGATTAAAGCCGGAGCAACAGTTCTGAATATTCCTGATACAACCGGATATTGTATGCCATGGGTGTATGGCGAAAAAATTAAATATCTATATGAGAATGTAAAAGGCATTCAGAATGTAACTATTTCTACTCATTGTCATAATGATCTTGGCTTGGCAACAGCTAATTCTATATCGGGAGTAGTAAATGGTGCAACTCAGGTAGAATGTACAATGAATGGTATTGGGGAGCGAGCCGGTAATGCTTCATTAGAAGAAGTTGTTATGATACTAAGACAACAGAAAGGGTTAGAATATGACACAGGTATCAATACAAGATGTTTGAAATCTGTAAGCGAGTTGGTATCTGAAAAGATGAAAATGCCGGTTCAGGCTAATAAAGCAATTGTTGGTTCTAATGCTTTTGCACATTCATCAGGAATTCATCAGGACGGAGTTATAAAAAACAGAGAAACCTACGAAATTATTGATCCTTTAGAAGTGGGTGTTAGCGAATCTTCTATTGTACTTACAGCCCGAAGTGGCAGAGCCGCTCTTAAATTCAGGGGGAAGAGACTGGGTTTTGAAGTAAGTAAGAATGAATTGGAAGAACATTATAAACGATTTTTATCTATCGCAGACACCAAAAAAGTAGTAACTGATAAGGATCTGATACAGTTATTCTCTCAAACCTCTGATTCTCTAACAGCTTAAAATTATATAATGGGCAAAACGCTTTTCGAGAAAGTTTGGGATAGTCATATAGTTGATTCTGTAGAAAGCGAACAGGAAATATTATACATAGATCGACATTTTATCCATGAAGTCACAAGTCCTCAGGCATTTGAAGGAATAAGACGAAGAGGAATAGGACTATTCAGAAAAAATAAAATTGTAGCAACCGCAGATCACAACGTTCCAACAAAAGATCAACATCTTCCTATTAAAGATGTTCTCTCTAAACTTCAGGTTGATACACTTATCCAAAATTGTAAGGATTTTGGTATTGATCTTTATGGGCTTGGACATCCTTATCAAGGAATAGTTCATGTAATCGGCCCTGAATTGGGAATTACAAAGCCGGGAATGACGATAGTTTGTGGTGATAGCCATACTTCTACTCATGGAGCTTTTGGGGCAATTGCTTTTGGAATTGGTACCTCTCAGGTAGAACAAGTTATGGCAACTCAATGTTTATTATTAGAGCGACCCAAAACAATGCGAATCACTATTAATGGAGAACTTGACAGGGGTGTTTCTTCAAAAGACATTATTCTGTATATCATTTCAAAATTGAGCACAGCCGGTGGCACGGGGTATTTTGTGGAGTATGCGGGATTTGCGATTACTTCTTTATCTATGGAAGCCAGGATGACCATTTGTAACATGAGTATTGAAATGGGAGCTAGAGGAGGTATGATTGCTCCTGATGCAATTACTTTTGAATATATCAAAGGGAGAGATTTTGCTCCTGATGGGGCTGCATTAGAAGAAGCTGTCAAATACTGGAAAACTTTGTATTCAGATGAGGACGCATGTTTTGATAAAGAGTACACGTTTGAAGCTGAAAGTATTCCTCCTATGATCACATATGGAACCAATCCCGGAATGGGAATTGGGATTGATGAGACTATTCCGAAGAATGATTCTGATTCTTTTAAAAAGTCACTGAAATATATGAACCTGGAAGCCGGTACATATTTGTTAAACAAAAAGATTGACCATGTATTTATCGGTAGTTGCACCAACAGCAGAATTGAAGACCTGAGAATTGTTGCAGAGTATGTAAAAGGGAAACAAAAAGCGGATCATGTAAAAGCCATGATCGTTCCGGGATCCAAACAAGTTGAGAAACAAGCGCGCGAAGAAGGAATTCATCAGGTGCTGGCAGATGCCGGTTTTGAACTTCGTGAACCGGGATGTTCAGCTTGTTTAGGCATGAATGAAGATAAAATACCGGATGGTGAATATTGCGTTTCCACATCAAACAGAAACTTTGAAGGCAGACAAGGTCCCGGAGCAAGAACAATGTTGGTAAGTCCTTTAACAGCGGCAATAATAGCTATTGAAGGTAAAATCGTAGACACTAGAAATTTTGTAAATAAGATCGCAACGGCATAATGGAAAAGTTTAAAACTCTTACCAGTACAATTATACCTCTTGCAAACGAAGACATTGACACAGATCAGATCATACCGGCAAGATTCCTGAAATCTACTACAAGAGAAGGATTCGGAAAAAACTTATTCAGAGACTGGAGGTTTGATTCGGAAGGTGACCTGAAAGAAGATTTTATACTAAACGATCCATCTTATTCCGGAAGCATTTTGGTGGCAGGTAAGAATTTTGGGTGCGGATCAAGTAGGGAACATGCAGCGTGGGCGCTTTACGATTTTGGTTTCAGAGCTATAGTATCCAGTTATTTCGCCGATATTTTTAAAGGGAACGCTCTTAACAATGGTCTTTTACCTGTACAGGTAAGCGATGCTTTTTTAGAAACTATTTTTGAATTGGTCAAACAAGACAAGAATACAACGCTTAAGATTGAATTGATAGATCAACAGATTTCAATTTCAGAGACAAAGAATACAGAGAAATTCAATATCAACGCATATAAAAAAACCTGCTTATTAAATGGATATGATGATATAGACTATTTGATAAGTAAGAAAAGTCAGATCGAACAATTTGAACAAACACACAAAGAATTTTGAGAATGAAGAAAAAGATAGCTGTTCTACCCGGTGATGGGATTGGCCCCGAAGTAATTAAACAAGCTAAAAAAGTGCTTGAGGGAGTTGCTTTGAAATTTAATCATGAATTTGAATACGAGTATGGTTTGGTTGGTGCTGATGCGATCAACAAAACCGGCAGCCCTTTGCCTGAAAAAACGATTGAAATTTGCAGACAAGCAGATGCCGTCCTTTTTGGTGCAATAGGAGATCCTTCTTACGATAACAATCCAAAAGCAAAGGTGAGACCTGAGCAGGGTCTGTTACAGCTAAGGAAGAGTTTAGGACTTTATGCAAATATTCGTCCGGTTAAACTATTTGATTCACTAGCCAATCGGTCTCCTTTAAAAGAAGAGCGAATAACCGGAACAGATCTGATTGTATATCGTGAATTGACCGGCGGAATATATTTTGGAGAAAAAGGAAGAAGTAAAGACGGAACATCTGCTTATGACATTTGCGAATACAGTGTAAATGAAATTGAGAGAGTTGCAGTTATGGCTTTTGATGCAGCAATGAGACGACGTAAGAAATTAACATTGGTTGATAAAGCAAATGTATTGGAAACATCCAGATTGTGGAGAGAAACAGTTCAGGACTTATCAAAAAACTATCCTGAGGTAGAGGTAGAGTATTTATATGTAGATAATGCTGCAATGCAGATAATTCAAAGACCTAATCAATTCGATGTGATTTTAACAGAGAATATGTTCGGGGATATTATTTCCGATGAAGCAAGTGTGATAACAGGTTCAATAGGTTTGCTGTCTTCCGCATCAGTAGGTGATCAAACATCGTTATTTGAACCTATACATGGTAGCTATCCTGAAGCAGCGGGCAAGGATATTGCAAACCCCATTGCCACTATATTGTCAGTTGCTTTAATGTTGGAAAGCTTTGAATTGTACCGTGAAGCAAATTCAATCAGAAACGCGGTCGATAGATCTATTGCTCAAGGCCTGGTAACTCCAGACCTGGACCCTATCAGTCATGTTACTTGTTCTAAAGCCGGGGATGTAATTAGCTTATTGATTGAAGCAGAAGAACCTAAAGAAGTGAATTTTGAAAACATGTTTGAAGGTAGTTTGCCGGTGATTTAACTTCAAAAAGTTTAAATAAATTAATCGGATTTAAGGTTTTCGAAATACCAAAAGCCATCAATGATATCCAGATATACGCCGTCAAAACCGGCATTTAAAATCATTTGTGTATACGAATCACTTTCACCATAGATAATTTTTTTCCAGTCTTCATTCCAGTATTTCACTTTAAAGTTTCCGGGCCAGTCAGGATTCTCCGAGTCGATCCATTTTAATTCCTTTTTATCCCAGCTTTCATCCCAATAAAATCTATAATCTTCAGCTTCTCCAATACTCATATAACTGATAAGGAGTCGCTTACCACCGTCACTTTTTGTTCTTATCTGATCCAGATCTTCACGTGTAAATATCTTACCCCAAAAAAAAGCGTCCATAATAAAAACATCAAAATTTGTATCAGACAGTGCTGAAAGCAGTGCTTCTTTAGAATCGTAGTTTTCATAGTTCAATAAGTAGAGAAAATTCCTGGCGTCAGAAAGGGTTTTTATATCTCTGCTATTTTCATTTTTTACAAATTCAGATGGTTCGGGGACATAAGTTAGTTCACGCTCAGGCGCAGAAAACGAGATGAAGCCATTCAAAGAATTTCTTTCGTAAGACCGCTTAATCTTTTGGTCTTCATCAGTATAGTCTGTAACAAGAACAGTTTTTCCTTGCCGTTTTCCTGTTCTCAGAAATTGAAGCAGATATTCTCTGCTGTCGGTTGGGGTAACCGTATTGTCACCGTAATAACCAAAGATCAGGCTTTCCTGGCCTAATCCGTCTACCGCTGAAAGGTAATCTTCGGCAATGCTGCTATCTTTTTTAATAATTAAATCGTGACCGTTCTGGGGGATCACTATAAAATCGGAGTCTTGCTCCCGGGCAAACTCTGATATTTCAATAACGAAATTTCTCATCTCTTCACGATAGTCTAATTTCTCTTTAGGAGAGGATGATGCGCAGCTCAGGAATACAACTAGAAAAAATAAATAGAAAAATAACTTCATGTTTTTATTTGATGAACAGAATGATATCAATACTTTTGGATAAAGAAATTGAGGTTTAAAATTGCAGAACCAATTTAATCAGGCATTAGAACATTTAAAAGGTTTTTGGGGGTACGAATCGTTCCGGGAAGGACAGGATATTGCTGTTAAATCTGTTTTCTCGGGAAAAGATACTCTTGTTCTTTTTCCAACTGGTGGAGGTAAATCACTTTGCTATCAGGTTCCGGCAACTGTATTTGAAGGAATGACCTTGGTTATTTCACCACTTGTAGCTTTAATGCAGGATCAGGTTCAGCAATTAAATGATCAGGGGATTTCTGCAACATTTATAAATAATACAATTCCGTTCTATGAAGTTGAACAACGATTGGTCAACGCCAGAAATGGCATGTACAAATTGTTGTATTGCGCACCTGAAAGACTAGGAACGGAACTCTTTCAAAACGAACTGAATAACCTCAATATCAATCTTGTTGCGGTTGATGAAGCTCATTGTATATCTGAATGGGGGCATGATTTCCGGCCTGCATACAGAGATATAAAAACAAATCTGGAATCCATTTCGGATTCTGTATCCTGGATCGCATTAACTGCAACAGCTACTCCTGAAGTTCGGAAAGATATCCTAGAGAATCTGAGCTTCAAGCAACCCGAAGTTATATCGTTAGGATTTAAACGACCGAATTTAAAATGGTGGGTGGTTGAAACTGAAAAGAAGAGAGAGAAACTGATAAACGGCGTTTCCAGGGCCTCGAAAAAGGGAGATGGTTTAATCTATGGCGGTACCAGAAAAAACTGTGAATATTGGGCAGAATTCTTTTCAAAGAAAGCTATAAAATCAGAAGCCTATCATGCAGGAGTGGAAAGTGAATTGAGGAAAAAAATTCAAACTCGTTGGATAAAGGGAGAAACCCCACTGGTTGTGGCTACTAATGCTTTTGGAATGGGAATAGATAAACCTGATTGCAGATATGTAATTCACGAGTCAATGCCATACTCCATTGAGGCTTATTATCAGGAAGCGGGTAGGGCAGGAAGAGATGGTGAAGAGGCATATCCGATTTTATATTACAAACCATCTGATTATACAGCTTCTAAAAAAAGAATTGAACAAAGCTATCCTACCAGAGAACAGTTGGAAAAGGTATATCAAACACTTTGCGATAGCTTTGAGTTGGCAGAAGGAGCTGTAATGTTAGAATCTGGAGCACTGGAATTAAACGCGCTTCAAAAAAGATGCAAAGAACCTTTAGGTATAATAAGAACTTCTCTGAGGATTTTGGATCAGTTTGGTGTATTGGCTTGGATGCCGGATGTTAAACCAGCTTTCTGTATTCAGTTTACTTTGAATCGTGATATGCTTCAGAAATTTAAAGAGCGATGTAATAATCCTGAAAAGGCTGAATTCGTGGACAGGCTTGAGAGAGCACTTAATCCTCAAGCTTTCAATGATATGATCGAAACAGATGAAGAAAGCTTGCTTTCAGCACTGGATATAAACAGGAACGGATTGATAAAAGCATTGAATGTATTAATGCAAAACGATCACATTCTCGTTTTTACAGTCATTGAGGAAAGAGACTTGATAAGAATTTTAGAACCAAGATCAGCCAGACTGCCAATCAAAAAAGAGGAAGTTGAAAAACATCGGAGTGTTTTACTTTCCAAACTGGATAAAATGAATTCATTCATAAATTCAGAAACTTGCAGAGAAGTTTTTCTGAGAAACTATTTTGGAGATGTTGAAAGCGAGTCATGCGGGCATTGTGACAATTGCTTAAAGAAAGAATCAACCCCTAATAAATCTGTTATAAAAAGTGAATTGATTGACTCGACTCTTAATTTGCTTTCAACAAAAGATGCATCACTCAAAGAAATTGCTTCAGAATTAACAGTAGACCAAAGTACGGCGAAAAGAGTAATATCTTATCTGACTAAAGAAGGTGCTATCTCAATAAGTGAAGAAGATTCTGATCAGTATACTTTGTCGTTCTCTTCCTGAGTTTTGAGCGAGTCCAGTTTAACTAGAGGCAGAAGCTCTTTCTCAATTCTGGCAATAACTGTATCTACCCTTATTTGCTGTTTATCTATCTGGCTTTGATAGAATTGATGGCTTTCAAGAAAAAATTCTTTATCCGCTTTATATTTTTTAAAAATTTCTTCATGCAAAGAATCTATAACTGCGCTACCTGTGCCTCTGTTTTGGTAAACTCTAAGCAATTCCAGTTCATAAAAAAGATCCAAATAAAGACTTTCATCCATTAGCAGATCAGGTTTTTGAACGGGATGCTCATTGCTACATGAGATCAAAAAAGTAATACCCAAAATTAGAACAACTGCTCTTTTCACTGGTTAACCGGGGTTCTTTGGATTAAGTGGACGCATGATGATCTCGTTTATCAGAAAATTATCAGGTGTTTCTAAAACATGGATCAATGTATTAGAAACGTCAGATGCTTGCATCATATTCGGGTGCTGATCAACTTCATCGATGGCATCAAAGAAATTTGTGGCTATAGAACCGGGGAAAAAACAGGAAACTTTGATTCCATCATACCTAAGTTCTTTGAACAGGGCATCGCTGAATCCTCTTAAACCATATTTTGTAGCGTTATAAGCTGATATCTGTGGGTTTCCCATCAATCCGGCAATAGAGGAAATATTTACAATGTGACAAACCTCATCACTTTTTTTCATTAAAGGAACGATCAAGCGGGTTAGGTAGAAAATTCCGGAAAGATTTACGTTCAGCATCTTATCCCATTCGGAAATTTTTAAATCATCTACGTTTGCAAAATACCCAAGGCCGGCGTTGTTAATTAAAATGTCTGGTGAATGATCATCAGAAAATGTTTCCTCAACCCAGGTTTCCAGACTTTCACTGTTTGTAATATCCTGCTGAACAGGAACGAAATTATTTCCTAGCTTTTCTCTGATGCTGTTGAGCTTATCGATACTTCTGGCTAATCCATATACTTTAGCGCCTTTTTTAACAAGGTCTTTTGAAAATTCTGCACCAATTCCACTACTGGCTCCGGTAACTATCGCAATCTTTGATTTTAAATTCATACTATCCGTTAGATTGATTATTCTCTTATGTCTTTAATGTAATACAAATTCATGAGCAAAAACGATTCAGAAAATTCAAAAAAAACGCTTTTTCTTGATATTGGAAACTCCTCGATAAAGGTGGGGTTCAGGAATAATAATGCTTGGGAAAAGTCTACTGATAATTTTAAATCAGTAACATATTTGATTTCATGGTTGAACCAACATAAAGACTCAATTCAGGATCTTGTAGTTGCCAGTGTTAGAAAAGATCACTTTGAATTACTGAAGAATCAGGTAACGGAGTTCGAAATAAAAAACATCGAAATCAGTGAAGTCCCTGAGCATAATTTGAATTACGAAACACCAAAAACATTGGGAATTGATCGTTTTTTGGGATGTTTAGGAGCATATGCACAGGAGAAGCAATCTGTTGTAGTAGTAGATGCGGGAAGTGCGTGTACTATAGATATAATGAATGAAAATGGAGTTTACCAGGGAGGCGTTATTATGCCGGGTTTACAGAGTATTCTGAATATTTTCAAAACTTCAGCACCGGAACTCCCTACAATTGAAACAGAAATTCCAACGAAATTTCCCGGAAAAAGTACTGCTGAGTCTTTGCAATGGGGTCAGGTTGCTTTTTTTGTGGATGGAATCAATGCTTCTTTAAAACGTTACCAGGAATCGTTTGGAGATTTTAGCCTTTATTTAACCGGAGGAGATGCTAGTGCTATCTCCAAGTTAATTTCGATGAATTCTAAAAGAGATGAATTCCTGATCTTTAAAGGAATGGAAGCTTTTATTCGCGGTTAGAAAGCTTTTCATTGATCAATGCCAGAACCATATCCAGTGCGACTTTATTTTTTCCGCCTCTGGGTATAATCACATCTGCATAGCGCTTGCTGGGTTGAACAAATTCCAGATGCATTGGGCGTACAAATTTTTGGTATTGCTCCATTACATTTTCAACAGACCGACCACGTTCGCTGATATCTCTTTTAAGTCTCCGTAGCAACCTAATATCGTCATCAGTATCAACAAAGATCTTCACATCCATTAATTCGAGAAGTTCAGGCTCACTGAAAATAAGAATTCCATCTACCAGAATAACTTCTTTAGGAGTAACAGATGTGGTTTGTTCTTTTCGAATATGGTTTGCAAAGTCATATTGGGGTACTTCAATCGGGTATCCTTCAGAAAGAGCATTAATGTGTCGGATAAGTAACTCTGTTTCTAATGAAGCCGGATGATCAAAGTTCTGCTTTATTCGTTCTTCAAAAGGCAGATGTTTTAAGTCGCGGTAATAAGAGTCGTGTTGTAAAAGTAGGTGTTTGTTAGCACCAAGAGTTTTTGAAATAGTATTTACAACTGTAGTTTTTCCGGAGCCGCTACCACCTGCAACTCCGATGATCAAAGGATTAGTCATTCGCTGAAGTCACTTTTAAAGAATAGCTTTCGTCTTGTTCTTTCTTGTATTGTTTTATAGCTCTGTAAATTGCTGATGCAATTAAGCTTTGTCCCCAATCACTTGTCAGATATCTTTTTTCAGCCGGGTTTGTCAGAAATCCTGTTTCAACCAGAATAGCAGGCATGGTTGATTGATATAATACAACAAGTCCTTTCTGTTTAACTCCTCTCGATTTTCTTTGTGCACGATTCTTAAGTTGATCTTCCACCATATAAGCAATTCGTTCACTGTTTGCGATATTTCCGCTGTGAGCAAGTTCATATACAATCAAATCTTCTTCAGATAAGTCCTCTATAACTTCATGCTCAGAGTAAATTTGATTTTCTTCTTTCATTACCTCAAAAGAACGATCGGTGCTACCCAATCCTAAAAAGAAAACAGAAGAGCCTCGCACAGAAGATTGAGTCCATGCATCAGCATGTATAGATACAAAAAGATCGGCTTCAGCTCTGTTCGCAATACTTCCCCGTTCCCAAAGATCAACAAACTCATCTGTCTCTCTTGTATAAATTACTTCCACATCCGGGAGATTTTCTTCTATATACCCACCTAATTTCTTTGCGATAGCTAAAACAACATCTTTTTCTTTAGCACTTCTTTTGTAGCCTAAATTCCCGGGATCATGTCCGCCATGCCCTGCGTCGATCACAATCTTATCAAACTTTAATTTATTACGAACAGGATTGTAATTATCTGTAACTGAACCTGTATCAATAATAGTTGTCGGGGCAGCGTCTTCAGTTATTTCAAAATTATCATACCAGGTCTTTGCCAGAAATTGCTGAGAATAGGCATCCAGCTCTTCATAATTGGCTTCGGTGAGACCAACTAACAGATGTTTTCCATTTTGGTCAGGGTAAGCATCAGCCATATAAGCATAGTCTTGTCCTAAATAGATATCTACTCCAAATCCATAATCCTGTTTGTATAGGATAACCTGATTGACTTTATCCCCATAATCCGGCAGCTGAATTCCAGTAGTATCAATATCACCGTATAATACCATTTGCACTAGATCAGGAGCCGGTTGAATGACTTCAAAAGAGTCAACAGCTTCAGAAAAATGATATCTGATGACAGCTCCCTTACCATCACTTCGGTCAACCGTTGATATCCGTGAAAGATTGTTCTGAGCCGATAGTGAATCACTTGATGCTACTATAAGAAAGCAAAGAAAAACAAAAAAGAAGGTACGCCTAGAATGAATTTTAAACATTCTTTTCAGGGTAATTTTGTTAAACATAGTTTTGTAGATGATTTACTCAATTTAATACATTCTGAGATGCATAAAAAGCCTCATTTTGAAACTGTTAACGAAGTGGATAAATATAAATTTTTGTAACATCTATGTATGATGTAACAAAAGTAGTACATTTGTGAAGTTTTCATCTAAACCAGATTACAATTAGTACAAGATCAAAAATTTATAAGCTACGTCTAAAGCGTTGGGCAGGAAGGGTTAAAAACCTGACTATTGCATATTGGGCTAAAACTGTTGATGCCACAGCAGTTTTTTTAAGATTTGCCAGCAGAAAGCTGCGTCAGATAATCATTCCAATACAAACTATTTTTGGCTTCAAGATCATTGATGATAAATCTGTTCAAAAAAGTGTTGGTTTAAGTACTTTCCTTACAGAAACTGATCAGAAAATACAGGAGCTTCCAAAATCATACAGAGAGTTATTTGATCTGAATAGTCAAATAGATATGGAGCTTTATGTAAATGCATCTGACAACATTAGAGCGGTTGGAAAGGCTTTTGATGCATGGAAAGATGGATTCCCAAGCAGTGTGGCATTAATTGGTGAAAAGGGAAGTGGTAAATCAACCCTTTCAAATTTGTTAACTGATGAGATCTTTAAAGAGCAAAAGATCGTCAATATCGAAATAAAGCAATCAACCTGGAAAATAGAGCAGATATTAAGCTTATTTGGCAGCGCTTTTGAAATCAAAGATGTGAATCGTCCTGAGCATATCGTAAATGCGCTAAATGCAATGGAAGAGCGTATTGTAGTTAATCTTGAAGGTCTACAGAAACTATATCTGAGAAACATAAACGGTTTTGATGCACTTGATGCTTTATGGTTGATCATTTCTGAAACCAAAGGAAAAGTGTTTTGGATAACTACATGTTCCAGGTATGCATGGGAGTTTTTGAACAAAGTTGAAGGAGTAGAAACTCATTTCACACATATTTTCTTTACAGATGCATTGAGTGATGATCATATACAGTCGGTTATTATGAATCGCCACGATAAAAGTGTGTATAGATTGAATTTTGAAGCCGATGAGTCAACCAGAAAATCTCGAAATTATAAAAAGAGGCTAAATGATCCCAAAGCTGTTCAGGAGTATTTGAAAGAGATCTATTTCGAGAGATTGGCAGATATTACTGAGGGAAACACTTCTGTGGCTACAATTTTGTGGCTTCGCTCCATCAAAAAGGTGGAACGAAGAACTATAACTATTTCTCCGTTTCAACCTGTTAATATTGAGACACTGGAGATTTTAAAGCCTGAAACACTGTTTACTCTTGCGGCTATTGTATTGCACGATACTTTAAAAGTAGCTGAGCTTTGCAGAGTTCTGAATCTAACTCTTGCTCAAAGCAGAGTGCTGCTTACAAGATTAAAATCGCGCGGAATCCTGATCGAAGAAGAGAGTGGATATTACCTGAACCAACTTGTATATCGTCAGGTTTTGAGGCTATTGAAACGAAGAAACATTATTCATTGATCATGAAAAAACTATTTACATATTTCATGTTTCTGATCTTCAGCTTGAGTTCTTTTACTTTGAGTGCTCAGGATTCGCTAAGTACCGTTCAGGCAGATTCAGCAGTAACTGATTCTTCAAATGTCATAAACCTTAAGCCAAAGATCGTTCCTTTTGAAGAGCTATTTTCTACTGGCAAGATCATTTCTTCGTTTATTGTACTGATATTTGCATTCTTGTTGAACAGATTTATCACTTTTCTGCTTGGCAAACTTGCAGAAAATCAGGCTTCATACCGGTTGCTTATAAAAAGACTGATTCCATTTTTAAATGTAATTCTATGGTCAGTTGCACTGTTTATTGTGATTGGAGGAATTATAAATCCACCTGTCGAAACTATTCTTACAGTTGGAGCTTCTATCGGAATTGCAGTTGGTTTTGCGGCACAGGATATTCTGAAGAATATTTTCGGTGGATTTATCATCATATTAGACAGTCCGTTTCAGGTTGGTGATAAGATCGAGATTGACGGATACTATGGTGAAGTAACCGGAATAGGTTTAAGATCTACCAGAATTGTAACTCCGGATGATTCACTGGTAACTATACCAAACGCAGATATTGTTAACAATTCGGTTTCAAATTCAAATACAGGAGCTCTGGATTGCCAAGTAGTAGCATCTATTTATTTACCTGCTGATACAAATATTGATACCGTTAAAGAAATAGCATACAAAGCAGCAATTACATCTCGATATGTGTATTTGAATAAACCCGTTGTTGTGATCACTGAAAATCAGGTCATCGACAAAAACTACCTGATACACTTAAAAGTGAAAGCATATGTACTCGATATCAGATACGAGTTTCTGTTGAAAGGAGAGATCACAGAGCTTATACTTACAGAACTTAACAGAAGACAACTATTGCCAAGTAGTGTCCCCATCAAACAAATCGAAGAATAATTATTATGAAGACTTTAAAGATGATCGCAGTTTTAATGCTAACTGTGACAATTTCCTGTGCTCCAAAGCAAAACAATGATGAAATGGATGAGTTGCTTTCAAAATATACAGAGTTTACGCTAACGACTGATCTTGGTCAGCTTTCTGAAAATGAAAAGAAAATGATTCCACTTTTGATCGAAGCCGGAAAAGAAATGAATAAAGTTTTCTGGTTACAAGCATATGGAGAAAAAGGTGATGTGTATGCATCGCTATCAGAAAAAGAGAAAGAATTCTTTAATATAAACTATGGTCCTTGGGATCGTCTGGATGGAAATGAACCTTTTATTGAAGGAACAGACGCTAAACCAGCGGGAGCAAATTTTTACCCTTCTGATATGACCAAAGAAGAATTTGAGGCCTGGGAGTCAGAAGACAAAGCCAGCCTGTATACGCTGGTCAGAAGAGGTGAAAGTGGGGAGTTGATGACGATTCCCTATAACGAAGCTTTTGAAGAATATCACCAGAAAGCAGCAATGAAATTGAGAGAAGCGGCTGAATTTGCAGATGATAAAGGGTTGAAAAATTATCTGATGTTACGTGCCGATGCTTTGGAATCAAATGAATATCAGGAAAGTGATCTGGCTTGGATGGATATGAGAGATAACGGAATTGACATCGTTATTGGTCCAATTGAAAATTACGAAGATCAGTTATACGGTTATAAAGCAGCCAACGAAGCATTTGTGTTAGTAAAAGATAAAAGCTGGAGCGAGCGACTTTCTAAATACACTGCTGTTCTTCCTGAACTTCAGAAAGGTTTGCCGGTTGATGCACAGTATAAGAAAGAAACTCCGGGCAATGATTCTAAATTGAATGCTTATGATGTAATTTATTATGCCGGAGACTCAAATGCCGGTTCTAAGACGATAGCTATCAATCTTCCTAACGATGAAGAAGTTCAGCTTAAAAAAGGAACACGAAGGTTACAGCTAAAAAATGCAATGCAGGCAAAATATGATAAGCTCCTGGTTCCGATATCAGAAGTGTTGATCGATGAGAGTCAGAGACAGTACGTTTCATTCGATTCTTTCTTTGGAAATACTATGTTTCATGAAGTTGCTCATGGACTTGGGATCAAGAATACAATTACCGGAAACGGAACGGTTCGGGAAGCACTTCAAAACCATGCTTCAGCACTGGAAGAAGGAAAGGCTGATGTTCTTGGGTTGTATATGGTTAAGTCATTGAGAGCTCAGGAAGGAATGATCACAACCGGAAGCATTGAAAACGATTATGTGACTTTCTTGGCAAGCATTTTCCGTTCTATTCGATTTGGCTCTTCAAGTGCTCATGGTAGAGCGAATTTAATTCGATTCAACTTCTTTCAGGAAATGGGAGCTTTCACTTACAATGAAGAAACTGAAACCTATGCCATCAATTTTGACAAAGTAGAAGCTGCAGTGGATGCTCTTTCTGAGAAAATTCTAACTCTCCAGGGAAATGGGGACTACGAAGCCGTTGATGCTTTTGTGACCAAATATGCGGTCAGAACTCCTCAGTTGGAAGCTTCGTTGGAAAAACTATCCGAACAAAATATTCCGGTTGATATTATCTTCAATCAAGGAGTAGAGGTGTTGGGGTTATAGGAAAACACGTTAGAAATATTTCCATAATCATCGTTTCTTTGATTTTATCAATTGTGCCGGGAGCTATCATAGTTCATTCATTAATGATTTTAGGAATTAATTTCTTTCTTTTTGCAGCTTTCCGTGGTAATGAATTACCAGTAATAATTATCAATATTATTATATTTCTAATTATTTCAAGCTTAGTTTTTATAAAAACTCGCTCTTTTTTGATGACAAAATTTGATTCCGAGCAATAACTCTACCTCTTTCCCAAGCTCCTGCTTGGGAATTTAGTATGGAGCTCTTGCTCCAAATACTTTTTTTTGGAACTCGAAAGGCTTGATTCCTTTTCCAAAAAATGAGGCTCTGCCTCAATGAAAGCAGAGCTTTCAAGCTTAGTTCCGCAGCGGAGATACGAAACTAGTTGAATGGAATTCATCTTCGGGGTTCGTCTCCATAGGGAGCAGGAGCTTGGGAGAAAGATAAATTCTTTGTGCCCTCTGTGGTTAACCTATATCACTTCGCGTAAATAGAAAAAATAGTAGGTCTTTTATGCAGGTCAGGTTTATCTGCTGATTTCCACTCTGAAACCGTTTTTGTAGCAATTTCTTCAGTTTCCAGAGTAATATCAGTGGCAACACTTAACCAGGTTTGCGGAGCACAGGTCTCCAGAACAGCTTTGAACATTTCATTATTTCTATGCGGAGCCTCCATGAACAATTGAGTTCTGTCATGTCTGCGTGATTCCCCTTCCAACTGTATCAACAGCTGCTTTCGTTTGTTGGCATCAATAGGAAGATAACCATGAAAAGAAAAAGCTTGTCCGTTAAAACCGGTAGCCATCAGCGCTAATAATATAGAAGAAGGACCAACCAAAGGAACTACTTTAATTCCGTTCTGATGAGCCATTTTCACTAGCTTGGAACCCGGGTCGGCCACTGCTGGAGCTCCTGCTTCGGATAACAATCCAACATCCTTGCCAGCTTTCAGTGGCTTCATAAAAGAAAAGATCTCTGTATCAGGAGTATTCTTGTTCAGTTGATAGAAATCGATTTTGTATTCCGGAATGGTATCACCAACCCATTGCAGAAATTTTACAGAAGTCTGAATATTTTCTACTACCAAAGATTCCAATCCACGAAGAATTGAAAGTGTGTATTCAGGAATAGCGTTGTTTTCTGGAGTTTTGCCCAGTGTTGTGGGTATTAAGTACAGTGTTCCTTTCATGAATCAACTCGTTCTATATTAAAATCATCGCCGGTTTCATCAGCGCTTTTTCTGTTTATATACTTTTGAACACGAACACCTGCAATTAAAGTCACGATCAATCCGAGAAATGCTACGGCTCCATTGAATAGCGATGTTTTAACCTGAAGTTCATAAGTTGGAAGAAGCACGATTTCAGGGTAACCACCTTTTCGGTAACTCAATTCTACTTTAGAACTTTGCATCAGTTGTTGAGCCATTTGAATAGAGAGTGTCATTTTACGTTCGATATTTGTACCTGAATTCGTTTCAAAAGCGATAACGATGTAGCCATTACTTTGAGCAGCGATCTGTTTTACTTCCATATCCAGAACATCGGCTTCATATTGAATTCCTTCTTCAACGGTGTCTTTAGCCCCAACATATACCATAGCTTGTTGAGACACCAGAAAGAACAGGTACATTGGAATCAGCCAATAAAAAGTGAGTAATCTGTATTTCGACATCAGTTATTTTTTTCGATTTCATTTACAGTTGTTTCATACAAAGCGGGATCCCAGATCAGGCGCTGTTGATAGTCTTCCTGCATGTGGTTTGCCGATAAATGAATAAAAAATGCTACCGGAAGTTGGTCAAAAAATACCGCTTGAGCTGAAGTATGTCCGTCATAGATGGAAGTTCCGAAATCAATGCCGCTCAGCATTCCCATTCGGTTGTCGTAAATAGCTCCATAGTTGCTGAAACTGCGTTGTATGGCTTCTCCGCCAAAGACCCATTTCATTTTTTCTTTTACAGCTTGTGAGACTTCAACAGAAATCAGGTCATCTTTTTGAAGCTGAGCCATCATTGTAGCCATTTCCATTGCTGTAGTTTGAGGGAATTCAGCTAATGCATTTTTTTCCTGAATGAAACTCAGATTTAGTCGCTCTTCTCTGAAAAGTTCTTTGGTTTCTGAATTGAAAGTATCGTCAGAATTGAAACGTGACGCCAGTTCAATGGTCTTGTCGTATGATTTTGTTGTATTGGTATCTGAGATAGTTGGCTGGATTGCCAGATATAGCCCTGAAAAGGGAAGAGGTGCTTCGGTGACTTCCAATTGTAGCTCATCAATCAAATTAAAGATATTTTCTCTTCCTAACTTGAACCAGACATAGTCTGCAATAGCTAATCCGTTTGATGCTATCATCGTTGCTACTGCTTCATCCAAAGTGAGAACACCATCTTCTGACTTAGCCTCAAGAAGTTCAATGCTGGAATTATATGCGTTTTCACTGATCTGAGGAAGGAAAAAACGTTCAATATCTGAAATCTGAACAGGCTCATCAGGATCAATTTTTCCTTCCAGAACTTGTCGTTCAAATTCTATAAGAAGAAAAAGATTCGAAATAGCTCCCTGTGCACGAGGGATATCTGCACCGTAATAAATACCTGAATCAGGTTTATCAACATTAAAACTTACTATGGACATATACTCAGGATGCTCGCCAATGAATTCAGTTAATCCTCGTAGTGAAAATGTCTTTTCTACATATTCATAACCTTCTCTCATACCATCAGTATTTGAGAAAAGTGTTTTAAAAGCTGAGTAATTTGGAATTCCTGCAGCGAGTACAATTACAATAGTAGCTGCTATAAAAACGAGGAGGAACTTGAGGGCTCTCTTCACAACAAAAAAATGGTTAATTATTTAAATTCTGATCTCTGTAAAGATACGAATTACCTGTAACCATATTTGAAAAAGGATCGTTGATTTTGGAGGAGGTATTTTGCCACTAAATCACGGAAGCACGAAAGTATAATAGAGAATTAGCTCTCGTTCCGAACGTCTCGTTCGGAATGCGGTTTTGAGGCTCAGCCTCAATGAAAGCATAGCTTTCAAGTGTAGTTCCGCAACGGAGCTAGTTAAACATTGAGGGTGTGGAACCAGATCAAGAAACAACCCTCATGATCTGAGCACATAGCCACGCACCGAATGTTCCTACTCCGTAACCAAGCACGGCGAGCAATACACCAACAGGAGCAAGAGAAGGAGAAAATGCGGATGCTACGATTGGAGCTGATGCAGCGCCTCCAACATTGGCCTGACTTCCAACCGCTGTAAAGAAGAAAGGAGCTTTAATAAGCTTTCCAACTCCAAGCAGAACGATCACATGAATGATGATCCAAACAAAACCGATTGCAAAGAATCCGGGAACTTCCGTGAATGCGCCTAAATCCATTTTCATACCAATGGTCATTACAAGAATGTAGAGAAATAAACTTCCAATCTTAGAAGCTCCTGCACCTTCCAGCTCACGGGCTTTTGTAAATGAAAGAGCAAAACCACCAAGAGTTGCCACTACGATGATCCAGAAAAAAGAAGAGTTAAAACTCAATCGGCTTAGCATCGGAGCATTTTCAGAAACCCAAGGTCCAACCGAATCTCCAACTAGATGACCGAGTGCTGTAATTACAAAAGCGATGGCAGCAATCTTTGTGAGGTCAACCAAAGTTGCAACTTTCGCAATACTTGCCTGATAGTCAGCAACACTTTTCTTGAGGGCTTCAATTGCTGAAGAATCAGCTTTAAACCATTTGTCGACCTTGTCACTTATTCCTGCACCGTACAGTAAGAATGCCATCCAGATGTTTGCCACAATGATATCCACAGTGATCATCGCACTGAAGAGAGTGTCGCTGGGTTCAAAGATCTCATACATAGCGGTCTGATTTGCACCACCACCGATCCAGCTACCTGCCACAGTAGAAAGTCCACGCCAAACTTCCTCAGGACCGGCTCCACCAACTATATCTGGATTAATTGCTCCGATAATAATTAAAGCAAGTGGACCACCAATGATAATTCCTATAGTTCCTGCAAAGAACATTACCACTGCTTTCCATCCCAGGTTGGCAATTGCTTTTAGATCAATACTTAGCGTTAGTAAGATCAAACTGGCAGGTAAAAGAAATCTGGAAGCAACATAATAAAGACTGGATCCATCAGGCGAAATTACTCCAAGCGTGGTAAAAACGGAAGGCACGAAATAGCATAGCAGTAGTGAGGGAACAAATTTGTAGAATTTTTGCCAGCCGGGTTTGTCGCTGTGCGAAGTAGTGAAAATTACAGCCAGTATTGCCATTAGCAATCCAAAAACTACAGCATCATTAGTAATCAGAGGTGTTTCCATAAATAGATCAGTTCTGTTTTATTATTTCTTAAAAAATTGAATGAGAATATCGTCCATTTGGGCGCTCCATGCTCCCCAGGAGTGACCTTCATTTACTTCCAAATAGTTCATGTCAAGATCAAGTCGCTCAAACTCTTGTTTCATCAGTCGGGCGTCAGGCATATTATCATTAATGGTGCCTACACTCATGAAAATATCAAAATCTGCTTTCTCAGTTTCTCTGACTAATCCAAAGATCTCTTTTTCTTTGTACCAATAAGCAGGTGCTTGTATCGCTAATTTCCCAAATTTCTCAGGATTTAAAAACCCAAGGTACGTAGTGTTTAATCCTCCTAAAGAAGTTCCCAGAAGAGCGGTGTCTTTTTTCTTTGTGGATATTTTGTAATCGGATTCAATTTTGGGCATTAATTCTTTGATAAAGAAATTGTTGTAATCTTCATTAGCGCCGAATTCATCTCCTCTGCGATTGCTTTCCGGATCATCCGGATCTCTTGGATCAATAAAAACAGCTAAAACTGGTTTGATTTTTTTCAAATGGATGAGATTATCCAACATAATTATTGTTCCACCAAGTTTATCGTCAGAATATTCTTGTCCGTCCAGAATATAAATTACGGGCAGATTTTCCAGATTCTCATAACCAACCGGTGTATAGACCTGATACTGAACATCATACCCCAGATGAGTGCTTTTGATCAAAACATTTTCGGTTAGTGATCCTTTTGAAGCTTCAGGAATTCTTTCAAGTAAAGGTTCAGGTTTCCATTCCGGCATTCTGAGTTCGGAATTCGGTCCAAAACCACTCCACTGGTAATGAGGATTTACCGGATCCAGTATCCAGCTTTCATCAATGGTAACTTTGTAGTCAATGCGGGCATCCGGAGGAAAGACAGCTTTCAACATCCTGATATTGGTTCCTTCAATTCTGGTGCCTTCGTTATTAAAACTCTTATCTCCACTCCAAGAGTTGAAATCACCGTTCCAACTTACCTGATCAGCTTCACCCTTGAATAAAAAGACTGCAATTGAATCTTGTTTGAATGGTATCTGATCTTCAAGAGTGAGCTTTCCCCAAAGGGAGTCTGCTTCCGCTTTTCGCTGAGAATCGTTCTGTATAGCTGAAATATCTTCCAGACGTTCTTCTAATTCAGTAATGGTAATTCCGTCTTTGGTAGCCTCAGAAGAACAGGAGATTCCAAATATGAATAATAAAAGTAAAAGCTTGATTCTGTTTATTTGCACTGTAATTTTATTAAATAATCAACTCTGAGAGAATAACACATTTTAAGGATGATTTGAAAGGGAGATCACTAAAAAATCAAAGCTGGTAAAAAAAGATGATTTTTTGATTTACTAATCTCAGAGCTTCTTATTTTCAAGCTTAATCATTAAGAGGAATATGATCGTTTCAAAATTTGGTGGGACCAGCGTTGGCACTTTTCAGGCAATGAAAAACTGTGCAGAAATAGTTGGCTCCGCAACAAACAGAAAGTTAATTGTAATAAGTGCGACTTCCGGTACAACCAATGATTTGGTTGCATTGGGGATTTCAGAACTGGATGCTACATCTCAGGAAGAGATATTGATTCGTATCAAAGAAAGGCATCTTTCAATAATCCATGAGCTGAAAAATAAGGAAGAGGCTGAACGGGATTTTAAAGAAAAACTGACTCAACTTCGGCAGCATCTGGAGCAGGTTGCAAGAGATAAGAGATGGAAAGACCGTTTAGTTTCCTTTGGTGAATTGATGTCTACAAAGATCTTTATCCATGTTCTCAAAGAGAATGGAGTGGATGCAAAGTGGTTAGATGCCCGTGAATTTCTGAAAACAGATTCTAATTTTGGAAATGCAGTTGTTGATCTTCCAAAACTGAGGAAAAATATCAATGAGAAGATCAATTCAGATGCAGTGTATTTAACGCAAGGATTTATCGGTTCGGATATTTTTGGAAATACAACCACATTAGGAAGAGGGGGAAGTGACTTTTCAGCAGCCTTGTTTGCAGAAGCTCTTGAAGCAGAGATGTTAGAAATTTGGACAGATGTAGCTGGAATATATTCTACTGATCCAAGAATTGTAAAAGAAGCGAGACCTATCAAAGAGATCACTTTTGATGAAGCGGCTGAGCTTTCGGTTTTTGGAGGTAAAGTCCTTCATCCGGCTACTTTAAAACCGGCAATAAGAGGTAAAGTTAATGTAAGAGTAGCTTCAACCAGTGAGCCTGAAAAAGAAGGGACATTGATCGTTCATGAATCATTGGAAAAACCGGTAATAAGAGCATTATCACTTAGGAAAAACCAATCGCTTTTGACTGTTAAAAGTCTGGCGATGCTTCACCAGTATGGATTTCTCGCAAAGTTATTTCAGGTATTGGCAAATTATAAAATTTCGGTTGATCTGGTAAGTACCAGTGAGGTGAGTGTATCTTTAACTCTAGATACAGCCGTTAACGCATCGAACAAAGTTGAGTTAACTGCGGATGTAATTAACGAATTGAAAAAGTTTTGCGAAGTTAAAATCGAAAAGGAATATTCGTTGATAGCGCTGATCGGGAATAACCTGAATAAAACTGCCGGAATAAGCGGAGCAATATTTGATAAACTAAAGGATTTTAATATCAGGATGGTATGTCACGGAGCCAGCGAGAACAATATCTGTTTTCTAGCTGATGAACCGGACGGTGAATCTATTGTAAAATTGCTGCATAAGGAGTTTATTGAAATATGAAAATCTCAGTAATTGGAACAGGTAAAACAGGAAGCAAAGTAGTAGAAATGCTGGGCGATAATCTCGCTTATGCGTTCGATGAATCCAATCCTCCAACACTCGAAAAGCTGAAAGAGAGTGATGCGGTCATAATTTTTGTACCCGGAGATGCTGTAAAAGATATTTTACCGAAGGTATTAGAATCAGGCATTCCTGCTGCCTGGGGAAGTACTGGGTTTTCCTGGCCGGACGATCTGGAAGATGATGTACAAAAAAAGAAAACCAAATGGGTGTTGGCTACCAATTTCAGCTTAGGGATGAACATTATTAGAAATGCAATTGAAGCTATTTCAGCGGGATCAGAAATATTAAAAGACCCTGAGTTCAAAATTCATGAAGTACATCATGTGCATAAAAAAGATGCTCCAAGTGGTACGGCTCTTTCCTGGAAGGAATGGTTAAATAAAGAAGCTGAAATTACATCAGCAAGAGAAGGAGATGTGAACGGTATTCATGAGCTGACTGTTTCGACAGCAAACGAGAAAATAACACTAAAACATGATGCTTTAGATCGCGCCCTGTTTGCAGAAGGTGCAATTTGGGCAGCGGAACAATTGCTCAAAAATAAGAATTTAACTAGTGGTATTTATACCTTTGGGCAATTGTTTGATTTCATCACAAAAAATAATGACTAAACCAGAATTTCCAGTTTTTACTGCGATGATAACACCTTTCAATGAAGATGGAAGTGTGGACTTTGAAAGCTTTGAGTACCTATTGTTAAAGCAACAAGAATCTAAGGTTGGTACCTTAGTTCTTGGAAGTACGGGTGAAGGTCTGAATCTAAATGCTCAGGAAAAGAGAGCGATCGTTAAGTTTGCTAAGGAACTGAATTTGAATGTACCATTGATGGTGGGAATTGGTGGACATAGTATTCAAGCTCAAAAAGAATTTATTACTTACTGTGATGAAGTTGGTGTCGATTCTCTGCTATTGGTGACTCCACTTTATGCAAAACCTGGTAAAGAAGGTCAATTCGAATGGTTTTCAGAATTGCTCTCAGCTACTGAAACCCCATGTATTTTGTATAATGTGCCTTCCAGAACAGGAGTTAAGTTGCATCCCGAAGTTCCAGCCAGACTTTCTGAAAAGTTCTCACAAGTAGTTGGTGTAAAGGAAGCGAGTGGTAGTGTAGATGAGTTTAAAGAGTTCAGAAAACATTGTCCAGATCTCGATTTCTATTCCGGAGATGATGCTTTAACAGAAGCATTTGTGAAAGAAGGAGGAGTGGGGCTTGTTTCGGTGGCTTCCAATGTGTGGCCGGCTCAAACCAGAAAAATGGTAGACTTAATGTTGGGTGGAAATTTTGATGAGCTTTTTGAAGAATGGGAAGAATCAGCGAATGCACTTTTTTCAGCTTCAAATCCTGTTCCCACGAAAGTGTTGTTACAACATAAGGGCTGGATCACAAATACGAACGTACGATTACCACTTTCATTAAAAGATTTAACTCATGAAGGTGAAGAGGCTCTTTTAGAAGCAGACAGAAAAATAAATAATTGGTATAGAAAGAAGTGAAGAAGTGACATCAACGCTACGCGTTTAGTAACAGAGTAACAAAGTAGGAGAAACCACTTTGTTACTCTGTTACTTTGCTACTTCTTTCACTCTGCAACTTAAAATAGAATGAACTACGAAGAAATTTTAGACAAATTAGAAACAGGCGAACTCAGATCTGCTAATAAAACTGAAAACGGCTGGAAAGCCAATGTGGAAGTTAAAAAAGCGATCTTAGAATCTTTCAAAAACGGCGAAAATACTTCTTACGAAGGGATTTATGAAGGTTTTGTAGACAAACACAATTTGCCTCCAAGATTTTTTGAACCGGAAGATGGAGTTCGTTTAGTGCCGGGTGGCTCTTCGGTTCGACGTGGAGCTTACGTTGCTCCGGGAGTGATCATAATGCCACCGGCTTATGTGAATGTAGGCGCTTATGTAGATGAAGGCTCTATGGTGGATAGTCATGCGCTGGTGGGTTCTTGTGCTCAGATCGGAAAGAATGTGCACTTGTCGGCGGGAGTACAAATCGGTGGAGTTTTGGAACCCGTTGGAATGAATCCTGTGATCATTGAAGACGATTGTTTTATCGGAGCTGGAGTAGTGATAGTGGAAGGGATACTGGTAAAAACAAAAGCGGTAATTGCTCCGGGAGTTGTGTTGTCTAAATCTATTCCTGTTTATGATTCTGTGAATGAAGAGGTTCGAGAACGCGGTTCAGAAATCCCTGAAGGAGCAGTAGTAATTCCCGGTTCGAGACCTGTAAATTCTGACTGGGCCAAGAAACAAGGACTAAGCATGGATTGCCCGATTATCGTTAAGTATCGCGATGAAGGAAGTAATGCTTCGTTAGAATTGGAAGAAGCGCTCAGATAAATAAAAAAGGAGTTGTTTAACAACTCCTTTTTTAACTAATCAACTAAAGGTTCTTTTTTTAAAGAGGGGTAACTACTCCACCGTCATCGTCGGAGCATTCCACTACGTATTCAAAATAACCCCACCATGCACCTTTTTGGGAAGAAAAGCCTGAACCACCTGCATAAGCAGTCTCTCCGGCATTAGAATTAGTTGCGATAACTTTGAAATCCGGATCGTCTTCGCCATTATCGTCGTCGTCACCATTATCATTATCACCACCATCATCTTCTGAGTCTTCCTCAGTTCCGTTTTGTATAAGAGCAGCATGAGTTGAAATATAAAACTTCCTTCCACAAACCATATTTTCAGATATTGAAATTGAATATATGTCTGCATTCAGGTTTTCGGCTGTAAAAGGTGCTCTTCCGGGAGCTGGCCTTTTATTTGGAATCGTACTTTCATCGGTCCATATATAAATATGTACTTCTTTTAAGTCTGCACTGGCATCGGTATTGTAAGTAATGCTTAATTCATCATCGTTATTAGTAACAATAACTTCACCTGCATAAGAGTCCTGACCGGCCCAAAGTGAATGGGTGTAAGCTGAATAAGAATTATTTTCATCTTCAGTTACTTGATCCAGTTTTGTTCCGGTTCCGGCATTATTGGAATTGGAATTACTATTTGCAGAGGAATGACCCTTTCCTCCTTTCTTAGCAAGCGCATCATCGCTAACAGAAGTTTCTATATTATTATTAGATAGAGAATCTTCCGAACAGTTTGAAAATGTAACTAATAAGACTGAACATAGAAGAAAATATAGTACCCGTAAATTTTTCATTACCTCGAAAATGTATTTAAATTTGTATTTAAAATAGCTATTAGGACATTTTATAGATAATTAGTATTTGTTAATTTTTATAGATTCAAAGTGCTGACTTCAAAACGATTTCAAAATTTAGATTATAAAAGTTTATTACTGAAGTGAATACTTGAAATAGAAAACTAATCAACCCCATTCCACCACTTCTCAAATATTCTGGTTGAATCATCTAAATTTACTTTTTCTCCAATCTGAGGTGTAAATAAGGAAATAGGATTTTCACTTTCCTGATTTAATTGAGTTACTCTGTTCAAGGGTTCATCCCAAGGATGCATAGCCAGTACATATTTTGAAGAGTGAACAGGGAAGAGGCGTTTTGCTTTTAGATCGTGAGCAGCTAGTAAAACCTGATCAGGATGCATATGTATTTCTTTCCAGGCGTCGTTGTATTGTCCGTTATCGAGTATAGCCAAGTCAATAGAATCGAACCGTTTCCCGATCTCTGCAAAGAAATCTCCATAGCCACTATCACCGCCAACATAAATGGTCTGGGATTCAGATTCTAACACATAAGAGGCCCATAATGTGTTTTTCCGTTTAAATCCACGTCCTGAGAAATGACGAGTGGGCATGGTATAAATAGAAAAACCCGAATCCACTTGTAGCTCACTAAACCAATCCTGCTCAGTGATCTGTTGATCAGAAAATCCCCATTTTTTAAAATGTGATCCAACTCCAAGCCCACAAACCACATTCTTAATTTTATCTTTTAATCCCGTAATGGTTTTGTGGTCCAAATGATCGTAGTGATCATGACTGATAATCAAATAATCTACTTCAGGAATATCATCGATCGTATAGATATCTGTCCCCGGAAAAGATTTTACCGTTCCGGGAATGGGAGAGGCATTGCCGCTGAATACAGGATCAACCAGAATCTTTTTTCCATCCATTTGAATGAAATAAGAAGAGTGTCCGAACCAAACCAATACATTCTCATTTTCCGAAAGAGAGAATAGATCTGTTTTTGAGGATGGAATTTCGTCTTTCGGTTTAGTTCTCGGATGTTTAACAAAAAGTTGATCATATAAAATGCTGAAATAAGAATGTCCCTCAGAAAGATCGGGTGTATTCTGTAGGTTTTTAAACATCCCTGTTTCGTAATTTTCCGATTTAGAGATGGTTTCGAGATGTAGGCCGGCCGGTGCTTTCCCAAATTTAGCCTGTCGCATATAGAAAAAAGTAGCAATTACCAGAACAACTGCTAAAACAAGAAATGTTGTCATTATATATTTAAGAATTTTTATCAATTGTACCGCTAGGATAAGATGAAGTAGTGAAAGTTCATGAAGTATATATCAAAAAAGGTGTTAAGGTGTGACAGTGTTATGGCTGAAGCTTTACATTATCACACCTTAACACCCTAGCACTGTACTAAACCGCCAATGCTTTATTAGCAATCGCCAAACCATTCACAAAAGCCTGTATTAATGCCTCCAAAGTATCCGGAGAAGCAGCTTTTGCTGTAAATTCATGCCCTTCTTTTTCGAGTGTTAAGGTAACAATAACCAAAGAATCGGTATCAGGGCTTAAAATTTCGACTTCGTGATTAAGAATCTGCAATGCAAGGAATGAATCGGTTTCAGCTTTCATAGCGGCTAGAACAGCATCCATAGGCCCTACTCCTTGTTCAAGAGAAACGACTTCTTCCCCACCGTTGATTTTCATTTTAACAGCAGCGGCAACCAATCCATGCTTCCGCATAGTAATTTTATAATCAACAACCTCAACCGGAAATTCCAGATCAGCATCTGTTGTAGAAACCATCGATTTAAGAGCTTTGATCTCAGCTTCTTTAAGGGTTTTTCCTTTTTTATTGATGCCGTTTACATATTCGGAATAGAGCTTCTCATGATTTTCATCCAGAGTGACGTTACCGGAGAAAAGATCTCTGGATTGTCCCCAACTGTTTTTCTGCATATCGGGGAATCCGGATTCTATATATTGCTGAATACGTTCCAGCTTTGGTGAAAGGATAGGAGAGGAAAGGGAATATTTAGCAACAATATGAGCTGCTTTCAATCCCGTACCGGTAAGAACAAACAGGCATTTCTTACCTTTAAAGATGTCCAGATTATTTTTAAAGCAAGCTAAAGGAATTGCACATGCCGGTTCTGTGAAAATTCCTTCCTCCACGGTCATTTCTTTCATGGAAGTCAGTAATTCATTCTCGGTAGCCGTAAAAGCATGTCCATTGGTTTCGTTAATGCCTTCCAGTACTTTATAGAAGTCAAAAGGATCGGCAACAGCTACGGCATCAGCCATTGTATTCACCTGATCTTTAATGATCTTTTCTTTCTTGAAAATACCTTCAACAACCGGAGAACTTTGCTCGGGCTGAACGGCAACGAAGCTTGGAATTTTATCTATTCTTCCGGCTGCTTTTAATTCCACTAATCCTTTATAAATAGCGGCAAAGTTCGTTCCTGCTCCGATCGGCACAAAGATATAATCATAATCCATTGCACCTTGCTCGATCAGTTCATATGAAAAAGATTTTTGGCCTTCCTGCCTGAACACATAATCACCGGCTAAGTAATAATTTCCTGATTTGGCGAATTCCCTACAAAGCAGTTCACAAGTTCTGAAATCGCCTTTTATTCTGATGATTGTGGCATCGTAAATAGTGGATTGAGCCAGTTTAGCATCCGGAGTTTGTTCAGGAACAAATACAAAACAAGGAATTTTAAAATAGCATGCATAAGCCGCAACAGATGCTGCCATATTTCCAGTAGAAGCTAAACAAATGGCATTTGCACCTAATTCTATAGCTTTTAAAACTTCTATATAGCTTCCCCGGTCTTTGAAACAACCCGTAGGATTTTCTAATTCAAGTTTAGCATATATTTCAGCTTCGTATGTTTCTGAAAGTCGTTCCAGTTTCTTTAAAGAAGTGTAATCTGTTTTCAGCGGATCTGGAATAATATCCTTTAGTGGATATTGAATTTCTTCCCGGGATTCTTTGTAGTCAACGGTTAGCACACCGCCACAGTTAGTACAGTAGGTGCTTGTGACGCGCTCGTCATTTACTGTATCACAAATAATACATCGAACAGTATAGCCGGAATTAGAACTCTTCATGGAAAATAATTTTGAAATTTATCCAAAATACAAAGCTTTTAAATAGGAATGAAGGATGGAAAATCGCTTTTTTGAGCTGTCAGCTGTCAGCTGTCAGCTATCAGCTATCAGCTAAAGCGGTAATAAAACAATCTCTTCAAAATCAAGATCCAGAATTTCGAAAATAGGAGTAGCTATCTCTTCAATTTCTTCCTCGGGATATTCGTCCAGACCTTCCAGTTTTACATACAAAGTATCATTGTGGTCATCCACAAAATATTGAACATCCGTGGACTCGAAGCTGTCTTTTAATGTTTTAATTAAAAACTGTAGATCTTCTTCAAAAGATTGATGTTCTGTTTCTTCTATATTATTCATGCAGATGGATTTGATTTGAAGCAAAAATACCCCGAGTTTGAGTCATGAACAAGCAACTTCTTCGACTAACTGAGATTGCCCAAAAACCTCAGAGAACTATTATTGGGTTAATGTCCGGAACTTCACTAGATGGACTCGATATTGCTATGTGTAAGTTTAAGTGGAAGAAGCCTCATTTAATGAATTTTAGAACTGTAGAATATTCTGAAGACTTAAGAAAGAGAATCAGAGCTGTTCAGTCTCAGATGCAGGTTAATCTTCAGGAAGTCTGTGTTTTGCATACAGAGTTAGCTCACTTATATGCTGAGTTGGTTTTGGAATCTCTAGAAGAATGGGGAGTTGAAGCGCATCAGGTGGACTTGATTGCTAGTCATGGCCAAACGATCTATCACCATCCGAATAAAAAGATGAACAGTACGCTTCAGATCGTGGATGGAGATCATATTGCTGAAAAAACCGGAATTGTTACCATCTCTGATTTCCGCCAAAAACATGTTGCCAAAGGAGGTGAAGGTGCTCCAATAGCCGGAATTATGGACGAGGCTTTATTCAGGTCGGAATCAAAACATCGATTATTGTTAAATCTGGGTGGTATTTCAAACTTTACCTGGCTACCAAGTAAGGAAAGTGGTGAGGAGATATTGATCTCAGATATTGGCCCGGCAAATACGCTCATCAACGAAGCCATGAAAAAGCATTTCAACAAGCATTTTGATGAGGATGGAAAAATTGCTTCAAAAGGAAAAGTACATTCCGGATTGATGAAATATTTATTACTGGAACCATTTTTCAGAAAGTCTTTTCCAAAGACAACGGGACAAGAACATTTTAATCTGGATCTGGTGGAAGAATTAATGACCGGATTTAAGATCGAGCTGGAACCCGAAGATCTTGTAGCCACACTTACCCATTTAACAGTTCAAAGTATTACACGAGCTTTTGAAGAAGTTATCGGAAATACGCCTTTTGAAATGTTTGTATCTGGTGGGGGAGTGCATAACTCAACCGTTATGAATGGACTGAAAGAGAGGCTTGGTAATGCTGAATTCAAAGATTTTGAAGAATCAGGAATAACTGCAGATTCCAAAGAGGCAGTGTTGATGGCATTTCTTGCAAACGAATGCGTTGTTGGCGGAGAATGGGAGTTGGGGAAGGTTAGTTTTTAAAGGAATACATTATTTAAGCCATTTACTCAAACTTTTCTTTGCATCAGAATGTGAAATTATGTTCCCTTCGCGAATTGCTTTTTCTCCTTTAGCTAAACCTTGAATTGTTTCAGAATAAAAAATTTCTGTGGAATGAAGTAGTTTCTCGAGCTTAACAATGATTTTCTCTCTAATCGGCTTCCCTTTCTCAAAAATAGCTTCCTGAAGCGCTTTGTATTCTTTTCTTCCTTCTTCTGTTTCAATTTTTATGGGCTCTAAGCCATGATTTCGTAAATCATACGGGCTTGCCTTCATGTCAATAGTTCGGGCTTCTAATGCCAGTTCAAAAGCTTCCAGAATAAGATCGCTGCTTACCCACGGATATAATTTGAACGCCCATTTATACAGATCCATATTAGAATGAATACAACCCGGCTGTTCTGTTTCCGAGAACGTCTCTCTGGAGAGCTCAAATCGATTCATGGGCTGTGCAGGTTTAGTAAAAAAGCGAAAAGCATCGAAATGAGTGCAAAGCAGCGGTCGTGATTCCACAAATTCAGCCAGTTCATCCGACTCCATTCGCAGTGGAACCTGATCATGTCTTGGTTTTTCAGCTTTGTAGACCATGGCCCATTCATGCATGCCAAAACATCCAAAAGACGGACGACTGTTTTGAGTGTTTTTCAGCATTTTCAGAATCCAGGTGGCAGACCGAATTCTTCTTTCCGGAAAAAGGTCCATATCGATCCATGCTTTATTATCTGAGATCTTCAGCTCCTCAAAATCGGGGAGCGTTTCCACGTCAGAAAACTCAAGAGCGGTTCCAAACCCGGGCGACCATCTCTTCAGCATTGAAGGCCGAAAAGCGTAATATTGAAACAAAAAATCCATTACCGGATTCTTTTTGTGTTGAGAACGCTCGATCAAATATTGACCGACCAAATTATCAACTTTGGATTCGTGGTATGTTTGTCTGGATTTCCATTCTTCTTCCCGAAGAACCACGTCTATATTTATGTCAGGTATAACTGCTTGCATATCCAAAGATAAGCAATTGGATTTAACCCTTTCAGGGTTTTTGGGGAAATATTTTACATCTATTGATATTGAATCCCTTCGGGATTAATCATGAATTATAAACTTGATAAATTTTAGTCCAACTTGTCTAATTAAAGCACTTTGTTAATATTAAATAAGTCCGATGGACTTGAATGTAAATAGAATAATGAAATTTTGATATTGAAACCCCAAAGGGGTTAAACAGAATGAGCACTTATACACAAATTATATATCAGATTGTTTTTAGTACAAAAAACAGAGTACCTGTTCTGCATAAGACAGGAAGACATGATCTTTTTAAATACATCTGGGGGATTTTAGAAAATAAGAAATGCCATCTCTATCAGATAAATGGAGTTGAAGATCATGTTCATATTTTAACACATCTTCATCCGACTATTGCATTATCAGATTTAGTTAAAGATATCAAAGTAGCAAGCTCGATATATATCAAAGAAGAAAATTTATTTAAAAACTTTCAAGGATGGCAAAATGGTTACGGAGCGTTTACATATTCGATAAAAGAAAAGGACAGGCTTATAACCTATGTGAAAAATCAGGAAATACATCACAAGAAAACTTCATTCCGTGAAGAGTATATTTCTTTTTTAAATGAGTTTGAAATCAAATTTGATGAGAAATACCTGTTCTGACTGGTTTCAAAACTCTTATCAGCTTTATTGCAAGAATCAATCACATCAAACCTGGTTTTCTGTTAACTTAATGTTTAAACATTAAAGAGAAACTCAACACCGTGAAATCTACAAACATTACGTCTGATTTATTGGATAAAGCTTATGATTATGAGACGTATAATCAATTGATTAATGAGTTATTCGGTGAAAACAGAACAACCAATGACGATAATTCTGAAAGTCAGCTGAACTACACTAAACTGAATATTCAGCGGGCTTCAAGATGGGAAAAGAGAGCTAAACTGAATGATGATCTGAAAGAAGTAGTCAAAAAGATTAATAATGATCAGATTTGGCTGGTGATCACAGAAGGGTGGTGCGGAGATGCTGCTCAGATACTTCCTTTTATAAATAAAATATCAGAGCTTAATGAGAAAGTTGAACTGAAACTTGTACTCAGAGATCAACATCTTGATGTAATGGATGAGTTTTTAACAGATGGAAGTCGGTCAATTCCGAAAGTTGTTGTTCTGAATAAAGAAACTCTTGATGTGTTGGGGAGCTGGGGACCACGTCCAAAAGCTATTCATGACGATTATGTTCAGAAAAGGAGAGATGCTGACTATGATAATAAGAAAGCAGCTGAAGAACTCCATTTGTGGTATGCCAGAGATAAAGGCAAAACCACTCAGGACGAGTTCAAAATTTTTTTAGAAACTCTGAACTAAATCAGTACTCAAAGAAATTCCAGGGTTGAAGATTTGGTACACTTGCCTCAAAAGTCATTTTCTTTTTAAGAGTAGGATGCTCAATAGTCAACCGAACAGCTCTTAAACCCATTTCTTTTCCGTCTTTGTTTCCTTCTTCTCCGTATCGGTAATCGCCCCATAATGGATGTCCTTCTTTAGCCATTTGTACCCTTATCTGATGAGGTCGACCCGTAAATAAGTCTATTTCAACTAAGCTGTAATTGGCATTTTGTTTGATGGTTTCAAAGCTGAGTTTAGATTCTTTGGCTTTGCCTCTGGGTTTTTTATAAGCCGAAACGTTATTCGAACGATTGTCTTTCTCCAGAAAATGTACCAATGTGGCACTTGGGGGAGCCAAGCCTTCTACCATTGCCCAATAAGTTTTGTCCATTTTATTATTTCTAATCTGCTCCGATAATCGGGAAGCAGCTTTAGAGGTTCTGGCCAAAACCATGACTCCGCTTACAGGCCTGTCCAATCTGTGAACCAATCCCATCCAAACATCTCCTGGTTTGTTATATTTCTTCTTAATGTATTTTTTACAAAGAGTTAATACGTCAGGATCACCGGTGTGATCTTCTTGAGAAAGAACACCTGCCGGTTTATCGATCACCAATAAATGATTGTCTTCATAAATAATAGGGATATCCGGATTAGTGCGTGTAGTCTGTTTTTTCATATTTATTCTCAGGATTCTTATGGAGAATACGTCTTTTTAAATATTGGTTTCTATTTGCTTTTGATTAATCTATTGAGTTTCAATGAATTAAAATGCTCTAAATATTTTCTTATAAACCCTTAATATTAAAAGAGTGAAAAGTTTATTAATGAAAGTATTCTTATTTTATAAGGGTGAGCAAATAAAAGTTAAGGTAGCCCGTTCAGTTCTGTAATTGTAACATCAGGCATTATGCTCACTCTTAGTATAGTAGTGATTATAAAACCACAAAAGAGAAAAAAGTTCATCTAAAGACGAATTATGTTTAATTGGTTCAAGAAAAAGGAAGTATTTAGAGAAATCTGTATCCCAAAAGTATTTTTAGATAATGATATTGACTTCCGCTACCAGCATTCAATTGAGATCGCAACCATTCGAAGTAAAAGCAAATCTATATTTAAAGATATTGCTAAACTTGTTCAAGAAAATGATAGTCAATCTTTGAAAGACCTTTCAAGTACAATATTGAACGAGGACTCCATTAAGGTATACAGTTTAATAGGGTCACAAGAAAATCAAAGAATGTTAATTGCCATTCTAAATCCAGTTAAGAAAGGCGAAGAACCCAGACTGGTAGCTTATAATCTGATGAGTACTTCCAGTCAAATGAGCATTAAAAAAGTTAGTAATTTTTAGTATTCAAGAGAGTAAGTCTCTGAGTAAAATTCCCAGGATTTGTTCAAGGAATATTAGTGGAGTTTATTTCCCGATTTTTCCCAATGTTGATCTGCTTTTTGAATTCTGTTGGGTAGAATCTTGAACAGCAGCTTTGCTATCGGATTCGAGAAAAAGTAAGTTTTTCCATCGATAGTAGTACTGTGTTTCCCGCCTTCTACATTAGTTTTTCCGGTACTGACTGCAAATGCGCAATGGCCATCATATTTTGCATTTTTAGTTGATTCCATAGTATTTATTTAGTTTAATTTGTTTGGAAAGTTATTCAATGAAAGCCAGTTCATTTACGAAACAACTCCATTTAAACGTTCAAGTATTGCTGTCCAACCACCGGTGTGATTTTCTACCTGTTGATCATTTGGCATAAACTCATGCATTAATTTAACTTCAGTTCCGCCATCAACCTCAGTAAGAGTGATTGTAACTAAAGTATTGGTAACCGCCTGTGAATTCCAGCTGAATACGATCTTATCAGTAGGGGAAACTTCTTTATATTCGCCGGTGTGAGAGTAGGTTTCACCTTCGCTGTTATGCATATCAATCTTGTAAGAGCCACCTTTTTTGCTATCACTTTTTACGGTAGCACTCCAGCCTTCAGGTCCTGCAAAAAACCATTTCGCCATGATATTTTCGTCTGTTAATGCATTAAAAATAGTCGCTTTGTCAGCCTTTATAGTTTTTGATACGGTAAGTGATTTATCGTTCGACATAATAATTAATCCTTTTTTGTTTGTGTGATAAAATGATCCAATTCGTCCAGCCTTGCTTCCCAGAAAGCTCGGTATTCATTGATGAGTTCCTGTACTTCCTTAAGCGGCTCGTAATTCATCCTGCATGAATAACTTCTTCCCACTTTCTCTTTTTTAATCAGATTGGCGTTTTCCAGCACTTTTAAATGTTTGGATACTGCCGCCAGTGACATCTCATAAGGTTCTGCTATTTCATTAACGGAATGTTCTTTTTCCCCAAGACGAAGTAAAATTGAACGTCTTGTTGAATCGGCCAAAGCATGTAGGGTTGAGTCAAGCATATATTTAACTAATTGGTTGAATGTTAGTATAGGAAAGAGATTTGATATATTCAACCGATTGGTTAAATATTTATATTAGGAATTACTCTATTAGTTAAAGCTGTAAAAGTTAGGTTATTCCTTAACGATTTATAGTGATAGTCCTAAGAAAAATTTGCCCTTAGTATTTAAGACGGAAAAGAGAGCGTGACCGGGATGCTCTGCATTGGAAACGAACCGCCCCGGCTAAGAAACAGATTCTTTGGTTCTGAGTAGTTCGCCCCTCCTTGGATAAGGAGGGGAATTCACGAGTTGATTCTAATATTATCAACGAGTCCTCCTCCTGTTGCAGGAGGAGACAGAGGAGGTCTTTCTTTGCCAATAATTCTAAAGGTCGGTGCAGTTGGAAGCTTTTATAAAATCCTGAGTTCTATTAGAAATCATCCAGTACATAGAAACAGAAGCTATTTTTATCTGTGAGATGGCTAGCATCTGCAAACATACCTCGTGCTTTTGAATCAGTATAAAATCTAAGACTGATCCATAGAAGCCCTTATGCACCCAAAATCGGCAAATGTTTCACTTTATGATAAGTGAGAGCAAGTTTTATACAATGCTTGAGCTCTTTCTCCGGAATTTTTTCATCCAGCTTGAATACAATGGCGCGGTCTCCCTCAAATGTGAATACATCCTGATAGAGTTCTTTGAAAGTGGGAACCAATTTTGAAGTGCATTTGAAATACATGGCATATTGATCCGGTTTCTTTTCTTTCCAGTCCATGCGAACGGTGCTTCCGTGTTTGGTAAGATAACTGGGCTCTCCCCATTTCAGTGTTTCCTCCAAGTTTTCCAAACCATCAACTTCTGAAGCAGCTTCCAGAACTATTTTTCTGAGCTTCTCCATTTGAGACTGAACGGAATCCGGGTAATTCTGGAAAACCTTGGTGGTATTTGGGTTAGTGGAAAGGTTCATTTTAAAATCTTCTTTAACAACAGCATAACACGTACTCTATTCATGTTATTCCAGCTGCATGTTTAAGTTTGATTCATGTTAATCTGCAAACAGATATAGTAACACGAATACATATAATTTTCAAAGCTCCGTATACCTTTCAATCCGTTCTCTTTCTTCAGGCTCCGTAGCTAAGCTAATTCCTATCAACAAAGCCAGGTTTACGATCAAACCATAAATTCCCTCATGCATAGGAAGTGGTTTGAATTCGGGATTGTACAGGAAGAACAGTGTGACTAAAATTCCACCGATCAATCCGGCTAATGCACCTTTCCCATTTGCCCGTGGCCAGTAGAACATGGCAAATACCAAGGGGAACATCTGAGCAATTCCGCCATAAGCTCCCAGCAGAAGAGAAACAATATCCGTTTTTGAAAACACAGCAAAATAATAGGCGATCAAACTTATGACGACTACTAAGATTCGTATCAAAGTTCGTTCATTGCCTTCTGCTTTCATCCAGTTTGCAAGTGATGGAGATTTCGAAAGTCCGTCCCGAACGGCAACCGAAGCCGCTGCGTGAACAATGGCATCACCCGAAGACATTGAAGCCGCCAAAGTCCCGGCACAAACCAACCCAATCAGAATTACCGGAAGATCCATTTGAAGCAATACATGTGGCAGAATAGAATCAGCAGGAGTTACATTCGGAAAAGCAAGAACTGCTGCAAAACCGATGATCAAAATCGGAACCAAAAAGATCTGAAAAGTAGGGTAGAGGACAACCGTTAATTTAATTGTTCGATCACTTTTTGCAGCAAAAGCTTTCATAAAGAAATGTGGCCACATGGAAAACCCAATGGCTGAGATCAACACGGCAGAACTAAACCCCCACCAATCCCAAGCGGCTGCGCTACTGGTTAAACCCGGAGCAGATAGTGCTTCCCCAAAATCGGAAGCAATTAATTCTTCAAACATTGGCCCGATTCCTCCATACATCTTTTCAGGTAGATAGATTCCCAAAAACCATGCAATGATCAACATGAAAATTCCTTGGAAAGTGTTCGTCCAACCAACACCCATAACTCCACTAAAAAACACGTACACAAGCACAACTCCGTACGCAATTCCGGCGCCCAACCATTCAGGAATAGTTCCTTCACTGATCGTATTCAGAACCAATCCGGCGCCTTTCATTTGAAGGGTTAAGTAGGGAATCAAAACTACTACAGTGAGTATAGCAAGTAATGCGGATAGTACTTTGCTGTTGTAGCGATCCTGAAGTAATTCAGCCTGAGTTACAAATCCGTGTTTTGCACCAAGTTTCCTGGCCTTGGGACCAAAAAAGTAAAAAGGAACCATTCCCAAAGCTCCGTAAGCGATGATGTAGAAAGCAGCAGCTCCACGGGAATACGCCCAACCCGGTCCACCCAAAAATGCAAAAGACGAAAAAATGGATGCGCCCAACACGAAATAGAGAATGAACACATTCATGGAGCGATCACCGGCTACATATCCGGCAGCACTATTACTCACTTTTCTTCCGGGGATGATTCCCATCACCAACGTGATTGCCAAATAGATCCCACAAATTCCGAGGATAATGATCCAGTCAGCCAACTATTTTTCCTCCTCAGTATCTTTTCTGAAAAAGAGAAAGAGTGCTGTAAAGGAGCAACAAACCATCAGGATAACCCAGAAAAAGGAGAGAGGTAGCCCAAGAATTAGTGGCTTTGCTGAACTCATCAGTGGATAAACCGGCCAGATCAAACAGATCTGAATCAGTACCAGAATCGGAACTAAAATAAATGCACGTTTTTTTCGCTTGGGATTTCGCGTAGAAAAAACTAAGCCGTTTGGAATCTTGTTTTTCATATTCAAAAAAATATTTCGCTATAAATACGAAAAGAAGTTTAATAAAACCATCAGCTGAAATCAGCGTTCCAAAATCAGCGGAATCAGTGTTCCAAAACCACTACCTTTAAACCGTGAGCAATCCCAAGATCAATATAGAAGTTTCTGAAAAAGTAGCGAATCTGCCGCTTTCACCCGGAGTGTATATCTACAGAGATAAAAGTGGAAGTGTGCTGTATGTGGGAAAAGCCAAGAAGCTCAGAAACAGAGTTCGTTCTTATTTTCAGGAATCCCGGAATGTAGATGGGCGAATCAAAACCATGGTTTCCAAGATCGATGATCTGGAAGTGGTGGTTACCGATTCGGAAGCTGAAGCTCTGATCTTGGAGAATAACTTCATTAAGCAGTATCAGCCTCGCTACAATATTATGTATCGGGATGATAAATCATATCCATACATCTGTATCACAAAAGATGAAAAACCCAGAGTGTTTCCAACCCGGACCATCGTAAAAGACGGGAGCAAATATTATGGTCCGTACGACAGTGTGATAAATATGAAGAGAATGCTGGAAACCATTCGTAAAGCATTTGATCTTTGTACGTGTGCGGTTTCAATCAAGAATATTGATCGAACTCGTGGGATTCCTAAATGGCATTCTTGTTTCGATGATTATTTAGAGAACTGCTCCGGCGATTGGGATAATGAACGCTATAATGTTGTTGTATCTAAAGTAGAGCGCCTGTTGAACGGACAAACGGAAGTGTTGATCCGTGAACTGAAAGAAGAGATGGAAATAGCATCTTCTGCTTTAGCATTTGAAGAAGCGGCTAGGCTTCGGGATAGCCTTATTGCCGTTGAGCGCTACAGCAAGAAAATGAAAATGGTTGCGGATAAGAAAGTAGATCGTGATGTATTTGCATTGATCATCGATTCAGAGCTTGTAGAAGCCTGCGGGGTTTTATTTAAAGTTCGGGAAGGGAAGTTGATCGGTAAATTCCACCGCTTTTTGAAAAATATTGATGGACTGGCTGAAGGTGTTCTGCTTCAGTCTTTTGTGGAAGATTATTACACCGGACAATATACAGCTGCCATTCCAGATGAGGTGTATATCAGCAAAGAAATGGAAGATGATGAAGCATTGGTACAGTATTTATATCAGGAAAAAGGAAAAAAAGTACCGGTTCATGTACCGCAGATCGGAGAAAAGGCTCAGTTGATCAAAATGGCCAAATCGAATGCGAAACTACATTTAAATGAAAGAAGATTAGAAAAAGAAAAAGCAGAAAGAGATCGGATTCCTCATGCAGTAAAAGAGTTAAAAGAACATTTAGGGTTACAAAGACTTCCTCGTAGAATTGAGTGCTTTGATAATTCAAATTTACAGGGATCAGATCCTGTAGCTTCTATGGTTTGTTTTGTAGATGCAAAACCCCGAAAAAGCGAATACAAACGATTCAATATAAAAACGGTGGTCGGACCAGATGACTTCGCATCGATGAAAGAGATATTGACACGGCGCTACTCCAAAGTGATGAAAGATGGATTGCAAATTCCTGATCTAATTATCGTTGATGGAGGAAAAGGACAACTAAGCTCATCTGTTGAGGCACTTAAAGAAATTGGTTTCTACGGTGAGTGCGAAATCATCGGCTTGGCAAAAAGATTAGAGGAAGTGTTTTTACCTGAGAAATCAGAATCTATAATGATTCCTAAAAAATCGACAGCGCTTAAACTGATCCAACAAGCCAGAGATGAAGCACATCGGTTTGCGATTACATTTCATCGCCAAAAAAGATCCAAAAGAACATTGATCACGGAACTCACTGATATAGAAGGAGTGGGTGAAAAAACATCACAAACACTATTGAAAAAATTCGGTTCAGTAAAAAAAGTTAAACAAGCCGAAATAGAAGAGATCCAAAAAGTGATCGGGAAAAAATCAGGTGAGAAAGTTTACAACCATTTCAATAATTAGATCGTCTTAGCTTTTGATGTGATTAAACGGCTAACATCATCATGTGATATGAAGGTTGAGCATCATCAATTAAAATAGAACCAAGCCAATTGTCTTGGCTCTTCGTACAATAGTGTAAGACAAGAGGTAAAAATGCTCTTTGTGTTAATATATGTTATTGATTGAATGTAATTGAGGTATTCAGAGTTTAATCAATACGTTGGCAAAGAGTTAACCCCAAAATACACGGGTGAACACAATGGAACTATTAAAGAGAACTACAAAGGCATCTTATAAAGATCTTCGGGACAGAGATCTGGTTCGTTATTTCAGAAAGAAAGCTGACGAAGCTGCATTCAATGAATTAATGAACCGACATCAGGCAAAAATTTATTCATACATCTATAGTATGATCAACAACCCTGAAACAGCTAATGATATTTTTCAGGAAGTGTTTACCAAGGTGGTCACGAAAATGGACGACACCTATAATGAACAGGGTAAATGGATTGCTTGGGTAATGAGAATTGCGCACAATGCAACAATTGATCATATAAGAAAACAAAAGCGATATATCGACGTTAACTCTTGGTACGACGATGATGATTCTCGCTCAGATTACTTCGATAGAATGACTGATGAGAGTTGGGTAGACGCAGATGAGCAATTAGTTGAAGGCGAAACAAAGTCCAGTTTAATGGCTCATATAGCTAAATTACCCGAAGAACAACGCACCGTTGTACTTTTGAGGCATTATTACGAAATGCCCTTTAAAGAAATCGCAGAATTGACTAATGTATCAATAAATACGGCACTAGGTCGTATGCGTTATGCGTTGATCAATTTGCGCAAGCACTTTGAGGAAGAAAGACAACATGAGTTTAAACATGCAAATAAACGATGAAGACTGTATTCGGTACCTCATGAGGGAGATGGATCCCTCTGAGGAGATCGAATTTGAAAGAGAAATGATGAGTAACGAAAATTTACTCATAGAAGTTGAAAGTTTAAGGAGCACATACAATAAGGTTAAAAAGTTACCATTAAAGCAGACACCTGCTGAAATACTCGAGAAAGTTAAAAAACAAGCTGTATCCGATCAGCAAAAACAGTTACGCAGTTCGTTTATGTTAATAGGTTGGTTTGGAAAAACAGTAGCTGTAGCAGCAACCATTCTGTTACTTATTTCTGTATCTGTATATTTCATTGATTTTGGAGCTTTAACCGACTCACCTTCTGAAAATACTATTATTTCTGCCGGTTCTGTTCAGCCTTGGGTTGACAGGAATGAAATTATTAAGATATCAGATCGTACGGATGCGATTCAGGCACAAAGAATTGGAGCTGACTATGAGCAGAGCTATGAAAAACTTATTCCTGTAAACAAAGTTGTTATACCCTCAAATCAAAGACAAGGTGTACTATTAACCAGTTCTCCGGTTAATAACTAAATCTAATTGTGGATAACTTACCATCAGGATGTGAATAAGTATTTTTGTATCGCATGATACCTCGCTTTATATTAATTTTAATGTCAAAGAACCAAAAAAAGCGAGTATTTAATGGGTAAAGTGATTTCTATAGCAAATCAGAAGGGAGGAGTAGGTAAAACAACTACTGCTATCAACTTAGCAGCTAGTTTAGCCGCTATAGAACACCCTACACTTGTAATCGATATTGATCCTCAAAGCAATACTACAAGTGGTTTAGGAATTGATGTTAAAACAGTGACTAATTCTGTTTATGAAGTGATGATAGGTAGTACTGACACTACTGAAACGATACGCTCAACAGAATTGGATTTTCTGGATTTGGTACCGGCTCATATAAATTTAGTGGGCGCAGAAATTGAAATGATTGACAGAGAGGATCGTGAGAGAATTCTTGATAAGGCGATCGGTGATCTAAGAGATAAATACGATTTTATAATAATTGATTGTCCACCTTCTCTGGGACTTTTAACGATCAATGCGTTAACAGCATCTGATTCTATCGTAATACCGGTTCAGTGTGAATATTTTGCTTTAGAAGGACTTGGTCAATTATTAAATACCATAAAGATTGTAAGACAACATTTGAATCCGGATCTGGATATAGAAGGGGTTTTATTAACGATGTATGATACAAGAACAAGACTATCCAATCAGGTTGCTGAAGAAGTAAAGCGTTATTTTGATGACAGAGTTTTTAAATCAGTTATTGCAAGAAATATTAGGTTAGCTGAAGCTCCAAGTTTTGGTAAACCGGCGCTTTTATATGATTCTACAAGTACCGGAAGCAAAAATTATCTTTCATTGGCTCGCGAGATCATTAAGAAAAACAGAAAGCTATTTAAGGATAGCCCTGTACTTTCTAATTAAGGAATAATAGTATGGCTAAGAAGGTTTTAGGAAGAGGTTTAGGAGTATATTTCCCGGAGTATCAATCCGATGAGGAGAAGTATGAAGAAAATAAAAGAGAGCCAATTGCAAAACAAAAAGGCCCCGAATCGGAAAAACCTGTTGAAGTTGATCCTGCGGAGTTAGTAAATGTAGTTCTTCATATTCCTGTAGATGATATCAGGGCAAACCCTCATCAACCGCGTAAGGAATTCGATGAAGAGAAGCTGGATGAACTGGCTGACTCTATTAAAGAGCATGGAATTATTCAGCCACTTACGGTAAGGTATATTGGCGAGAGAAAGTTTGAGCTTATAAGTGGTGAACGCAGATTAAAAGCATCGAAACTTGCAGGGCTAAAAGAGATAGCCGCCTATGTTCGTAAAGCTGATGATGAGCAAAGTATGGCATTTGCTTTGATAGAGAATATTCAGAGGGAGGATTTAAATGCCCTTGAAGTTGCTCTGGCATACAAAAGACTTTTAGAAGAATTTGATTATACTCAAGCTCAGGTTGCAGAAAGGGTTGGTAAGAACAGAACAACCGTTACAAATATGTTGCGGTTATTGACCTTACCGGATTTCATTCAAACAGCATTAAAAAAGAATGAAATAGCTATGGGACATGCTCGTTCTTTAATAACTATTGAAGATGTTTCTGATCAGCAAAAGCTCTTAAAGAAAGCAGTTACAAATGAATGGTCGGTTCGGCAAATGGAAGATGCCGTAAGAGCGTTATCTTCAGCTGGAACGAAAAAGAAATCCTCGCCTAAAAAAGATCCAAACAATCCGTTTTACGAGGAAATATCTTCAAGACTGAGACAAACTTTTAGTACTAAAGTGCAGGTTAACCCAAAAGCCAAAGGTGGAGAAATCAAAATCGAATATTATTCAGAAGACGACCTGGAGCGCATTCTTGGGATTCTTGATTCGATTTAATATCATTTTTGCAAGCTTATTAATATTAAGCTCAGTAAGTACAAAAGCCCAGTATTTACAAAAAGCAGATTTAGAAAGGTATTCTTTTAACTATTCTCTTAGTGCTGACACTGCAGAAACTCAATACCCGGACCCGAAATTAGTAGTACGAAGATCATTAATAGTTCCGGGTTGGGGACAGGTAACAAACAGGCAAGCGTGGAAAGTCCCTATCGTTTATGGATTGCTTGGTGGACTTGGATATTATAGTGTATACCTTACGAAACAATATCATGATTACAGGGCCGCTTATTATAATTCCTTTGATTCAAATACAGATATGAGGTTTGGCGCTACGCCCGGATATTTAGAAGGACAAAATGCGAGCAGTTTAAAAAGTAACAGAGATTTTCTTAGAAACAGAAGAGATTTCATTTATGTAACGATATTTCTGTCATATGTGTTAAATGCAGTAGATGCATACGTGTTTGCACATTTACGGCCTTTTGATGTATCAGATGACCTTTCAATGAATAGGACATTTAAGCCCGATAATATTACATCTCCATTGCTGGGAGACGTACCTTCAATTTCACTTTCAATAAGTTTTTAACATGAATAAATCCAAAAAATCAGAAGCACAAATTCAAAGGCAATACGAGGAAGGGAGTAATAAAGATATTTGGAGTGTCTTTAAAATTATGGGGGAATTTGTTGAGGGCTTCGATACTTTATACAAAGTGGGGCCTTGTATTTCAATTTTTGGGTCCGCACGAACAAAACCGGGCGATAAATATTACGAACTTGCTGTTGAAACCGGAAAACTGATTACTGAAAAAGGATTTGGTGTAATCACAGGAGGTGGACCGGGTATTATGGAAGCCGGCAATAAAGGAGCTTCGGCCGGAGAAGGGCGCTCAGTTGGGTTGGGAATTGAGCTTCCGTTTGAACAGGGGATGAATGAGTTTGTTAATAAGGACTATTCAGTAGACTTTAATTATTTCTTTGTTAGAAAAGTGATGTTCGTGAAATATGCTCAGGGATTTATCGTTTTTCCTGGAGGGTTCGGAACTTTAGATGAGCTTTTTGAAAGTCTAACACTTATTCAGACTCATAAAATATCAAAAATCCCAATTATTCTGTTTGGATCAGATTATTGGAAAGGCTTGGTAGATTGGATAAATAATACGATGCTGGAAGCAGGAACAATTTCTGAGAAAGATTCTGATTTATTTCATGTTACGGATAGCAAAGAAGAAGCGGTAAAAATAATTTGTGACTTTTATGAGAAAAAGGAACCAAAACCGAATTTTTCATTTTAAATAAGGAATGGAAGGTATTTCAACTAACATGAATATGTGAGAAATATCCAAAGGAATAAATGGGTTATTAATTTTAGATATGAAGCTTTTTTTTATTTAAATTAAAAGCTTTGAAATAATTAACACTAGACATTAGAAAAATGAAATTTATCAATAAAAGTTTATTGGTTTTATTTGTGGGGCTGTTATCAAGTGCTGTTTACGCTCAAAGCACTTATGAAGATGCAGTAAAATTATATAATAGTGCTGCTGAACAAGCATCAGCTAAAGAATATGACAAAGCTATTTCTACTTATATGGAAGCTGCTCAAATTGGCGAAGAGTTGGGCACTCCACAAGGTACAGATATTAAATCTCGCTCAGAGCAACAAATTCCTAAAGTTCAATTGAACAAAGCTGGAAATTTATTTAATACTTTCAGATCGTCAAAGCAGATTGCTGATCTAGATGTTGCAATAGCAGCTTTTGAAGAAACAGTTGAAGTAGGGAAGAAATACGAAGATACTCGTGTTACTCAGGCTGCACAAGGTTATGTTCCTCAATTATATTATCAGAAAGCTACAATGCTGTTTAAAAGAGAGATGTATGAGGAAGCGGACAAATCTTTGAATAGTGCTATTCAAGCAAATGCCAATTATGCTCAGCCTTATTACACCAAAGGTTTAGTTGCAAAGAAATTATCTGACGATATCAATGATGCTTTAAGATGGTTTGATCAGGCAATTGCAGTAGCTGACAAAACAAATAAAGGTCAGATTTCAAGACAGGCCAAAAACGCTGCTCATGACGAACTTCTTTTCAGAGGTGCAAAACTAATTGAAGCAAAAAATTATAGTGATGCAATCGACCTTCTGAAGCTAGCAACAGAGTATGATGCTGAATCTGCTGATGTATATTACAGAATTGCTGAAGCTTACAACAAACAAAGCAAATATGATTTAGCAATTTCGAATGCTAAAATTGCTTTGACTCATGAAAATGGTGGTAAAACTGATAAGGCAAAGATCTATTTTGAAATGGGTTTTGCGCATCAAATGAAAGGTAACAAGGCTGATGCATGTAGTGCCTATACCAATGCTTCATTTGGATCTTTTAAAGCTCCTGCTGAACATTCTATGGAGTTTGAACTAAAGTGTGGGTCAACCAATTAATCCACTCTTCTGAATTTAAGCTCAGTGTAAAGTTTACACTGAGCTTTTTTTATGCCAAAAATCTTTGGGAAGGGATTTATCTCTTCAATCTCAAACAAGCTTTTCCTATCTTTATATTTTAAATTTCTACAATAACACTAACTACTCTCTTTTATGGCTTCAATAGACCAGCTGTGTGTAAATACAATTAGAACTCTCTCAATGGATGCTGTTCAAAAAGCCAATTCAGGCCACCCCGGTATGCCAATGGGTATGGCCGATGTATCTTATATTCTATGGACAAAATTTCTTAAACATAATCCTGAAAATCCGGAATGGTTTGACAGAGACAGATTTATTCTCTCTGCAGGTCATGGCTCTATGTTGATCTATAGTTTACTGCATTTAACAGGATATGATCTGAGTTTGGATGAGATCAAGAATTTTAGACAAATGGGAAGTAAAACGGCTGGTCACCCGGAGAAGCACTTAACCCCAGGTGTTGAAATGACAACCGGACCGTTAGGACAAGGATTCGCTACCGGAGTAGGAATGGCAATGGCAGAAAAATTTCTGGGAGGAAAATTTAATAATAGTTCTCATACTGTTATTGACCATTATACCTATGCAATAGTTAGTGATGGAGATTTAATGGAGGGAATTTCACATGAAGCAGCTTCTTTAGCAGGTCATTTACAGTTAGGAAAAATGATCTATTTATATGATGCGAATTCTATTTCAATTGATGGGTCAACAGATCTTGCATTTACTGAAGACCCGGTAAAGAGGTTTGAAGCGTACGGTTGGCATGTTCAGGAAATAGATGGTCATAATCATGATGAAATTGAAACAGCCATTAAAAATGCACAATCAGAAACTTCAAAGCCATCTATTGTTATTTGTCGAACTCATATTGGTTTTGGTAGTCCAAACAAGCAAGATTCAGCATCTTCGCATGGTTCTCCTTTAGGAGATGAAGAAATTGTACTTACAAAAAAGGCATATGGATGGGATCCTGAAAAGAAGTTCTTTATTCCAGAGGAAGCTTTAGCAGTATTCAGAGATGAGATCACAAAAGGTGATGCAAGTGAAAAATCCTGGAACGGTATTTTAAATGAGTATCGAACAGAAAACAAAGAACTTGCATCCGAATTAGAAGCTTGGATGAATGGAAAATTACCAGATAATTTAGAATCATTACTTCCGGTATTTGATACAGATGAAAAAGGTATAGCCACAAGATCTTCTTCAGGAAATGTATTAAATGAATTGAAAGATAGTATAAAAAATCTCTTTGGCGGATCAGCTGATCTGGAAGGAAGTGTTAAGACAAACCTTAAAGACGAAGGAGTTTTTAATGCTTCAAATTCATCAGGAAGAAATGTTCATTATGGAGTAAGAGAACATGGTATGGTTGCTGCATTGAATGGGATGGCGCTCCATGGAGGAGTAATACCATTCGGAGGAACATTCTTTGTATTTACAGATTATTGCAGGCCGTCAATCAGGTTAGCAGGGTTGATGAAAACGCCTTCTATTTTTGTAATGACACATGACAGTATTGGGTTAGGTGAGGACGGACCAACACATCAGCCCGTAGAACATTTGGCAAGTTTAAGAGCTATGCCAAACGTACAAGTAATTCGTCCCGGTGATGCTAATGAAGTTTCATATGCCTGGAAAGTAGCAATTCAAAGTAAAGAAACTCCAACAATCATTGTTTTAACAAGACAAAACATACCTACCTTTTCCAGATCTGATGAAAATGCAGCAAGTTTAACAGAAAAAGGAGCATACATATTATCTGATTCTGTTGATGAAATTCCGGATTCGATAATAATCGGTACCGGCTCTGAAGTACATTTAGCTATGGAAGCAAAAGCATTACTGAATGAAAAAGGAATGGATGTTCGAGTTGTAAGTATGCCTTGCTGGGAACTATTTCAGCAACAATCAGCGGAATACAGAGAGAAAGTATTACCAACATCTGTAACTAACAGAGTATCAGTTGAGGCTGGATCTACATTTGGTTGGTCTAAATGGGTAGGTGATCAAGGAATATCAATTGGAATTGATACTTTTGGAGAATCAGCTCCATATGAAGAATTATACGACCACTTTGGAATTACGACCGAAAAAGTTGTTGAAGCTGTGCAACGCCAAAAGTAGCATATCAGCAAATTTTCTTCTTTATAAAAAAAGCCTGATTTCTTTATTGAAATCAGGCTTTTCTGTGAGTTCTAACTCTATTTAATTAATGTCATTCTTTTTATTTGAGAAAAGGAGCGATTTTGAGAAATTGATTTAGCATCAATTCTGTAGAGATAAACTCCACTAGCCAGATTCACAGCATTGAAGCTTAATGAATGTGATCCAGCGGTTTGTGATGCTCCATTAATGAGATCAGCAACCTTTCTTCCGTTTATATCATATACAGAAATGGAAACTGTACTGTTTGATGGCAGCGAGTATGAAATATTAGTGGATGGGTTGAATGGATTTGGATAATTTTGATCCAGACTGAATTTTTTTGGTTGGTTAACAATTTCAGCATCTTCATTAGAAACGGATGTTGATACGTTTCCAATAAAAATTCCTCTACCATGAGTTGCAATTGCCAGCGTTTTGTCAGATGGTCGGTAATCCAGATATTCTACTACTGTATTACCAATCGTTGAGGCTCCTTGAAGCTTCCATTCTGTATTGGCTCCATCAATAGTATTTGTTGCATATAATCCTGTACTGGTTCCAACGTAGTACGTTTTTTCACCTGAACTCGTTTTAGTAATAGCAGCAGTCCTAACTGAAGGGCCGTTTCCATTTAAAGGTTCAAGATTACCTCCGATTCCAGTCCAATTATTTCCTCCATTTGTAGAATAGTAAATACTTTCTGTACTGTAATTAGACACTACTGCTATAATTTCATTTCCATTATCTTCGCTAACTGCGATATCATGGATGTAAGCTCCCGTAGGTGGAATAGAATCTGAAGTAGCTTCTGTAAAACTTTTGACACTCAAATCAGCAGAGGTAGTAGCCGTACTGGAATTTTTAAGTCTGTATATTTGAGGTACTGAAGTATTAGAGAACGACGCATAGTACAGCACATCCTCCGGATTAGTAGTACTTAATGCCAGAGTAGAAATTATCGTAGATCCAAAAGTTGAAAGTTGAGTTAACTCAGTCCAACCTTCATTGGTGCCGTCTGCGTTGCTAGTATTTCTTTCTAATGAAGTTGCTGAATTATTACGAAAGAGATCATTACCCGCAGGATAAAATATAAAATCTTCATCAACATGATTTACTAAATACGGATGAATGAATAATTGTTGTGAAGCGCCAAGCGGGGATATGTAAGAAAAGTCTGTAGGCTCTCCAAAAGCATTATAGTCATATTTTATCAGGCGTCCTCTTTGAGATGAGGTAGTTAAGTAATTTGTTCCGAGGTAGGCATATGAACCATCTCCGGAAGAAATATCTGACGAACCGGAAGCGCCCGTTAAGTTCGAATACTCAAAATAAGGAGATCCATTATCTTGCGTTCCTCCAAGAATCCTTTCGTCACCTGCATCAGGATGTAAAGTAACAGTATAAAATTGAGTTACGTTATACCCATTATTCAAATTATCCCATGTTATAGAAAAGCTAGTAATATCTGAAGTGACACTTATCCCGCCATCGTGACTGCTAAATAATCTATTTGGATCATTTGGATCAAATATTGCGGCATGCTGATCAGGATGGTGATTAAAATATTGAGAAATATTATTTGCTTTAGCATATCCTCCAATCCAATACTCGGTACGTTCATTGCTATCAGTAATACCGTCTTCATCATCATCGTCCGGAGCAGTAGCAAAACCATTTAAAGATCTGTACAAATTAGTACCGCCAATTACTAAGATATCGGGGTCAGTAGGATGTACTTCACAGACCATATTATATCCTCCTTGTAGATTTAAATCACCTACAGGGGTTCCAAAATCAGGTATGTTATCTGTCAGTTCAGATTCTACTATATTGTTTATATCTGAAACATCTATTTTAAAAAGTGTCGGGGCATTAGAATTACTTGCAGCAAATATATAAAATAGATTAGGACTGGATTGTGATGTTCCAATAACTGCTCTTCCAGGTGAAGTAGGGTAATCGTTGGGTGTGACATCTGTCCAAGATAAGCCATCGTCTGAGGATACATAAATACCCGGTGCATTTGTTGAACTGAATCCACTAAAGGGTCTTGAAATTGCAGCTATAACAAGACCATTAGACGCAACCTGTACATCACTGTAGATGTGTTCATTACTTCCACCAAGCACTCTGGTATTAGAAGAAAAGTTATTTACAGATCGGTAGATTCCAAGTGCATTACTTGCAAAAAATTTAGTTCCTGTAGTCGGACTGATTTCTACACGGGAAATAAAATCAAATTCAGAATTGAAAGAAACATCCTCATCTGATGTTGCGGAAATTTGTACCCAGTTATCTCCATTATCATTAGAGACATATATTCCAGAACCATATAACTGTCCGCCGCCACCTCTTGCTCTGGATGAAGCTCCTGAGAATTCACCAGTAGAATAGTACCATGTATCTAAATTAGCAGGATCTTGTACAAGAGATGTTACACCCAGGTTTTGTCCGAGATCACTGGTTTGCACCCAGTTTTCACCTCCATCAATAGATTTCCACATTCCTCCGGATGCTCCACCCGCAAGTATAATATCAGAGTCTCTGGAATCGATACCTAAACCTCGAGTTCTCCCTCCAACATCATTCGGACCGGCTTCAACTATATCAATTTCTTCCTGTCTCTTATACACATCTGACGCTGCCGACGAATAGAGAGGTGTAGA
>CAJXQC010000004.1 GCA_913058495.1 uncultured Balneola sp.
CGCGCCAATAATTCTTGTCGGGAGCTTTTGGTACTTTTGTCGGTACAAAAGTACAAAGAGCCAACGAACTGCTTCGTAGCGGGGTGATGGAGGTTATAACAGCATTGATCCATGTGTTGGATATAACAACTAGAAATAAACCCCACAAAGATCCTGAAACAAGTTCAGGATGACCCTAGATTGAGAAGACTTAAATACTACTCGTTCTTATCCGTGTATTCAACCCAGCAGGTGTCTGTTTCCCACACGATCACTTTAAGATCAATTCCTGCCGGAATTCTTTTCGTGGTTTCTGTATGGATAAACTCTGCAATTCGTTCTGCTGTGGTATTTGCTTCGATCAGATCGTTAAGGAAACCGTGATCAAGTCCGCCTTTATCCGCATCTTTTGCTGCCCATTTAAGTTCTTTAAAATCGCAGACCATATCATCTGTGTTCAAATAAGCAGATGGATTCAATTTATTGGATTTCGCAGAGATCTTAACTTTATAGGAATGGCCATGCATTCTTCCACATTTTCCATTGTATCCTTCAATAAAGTGTGCTGCATCAAATTTAAATTCGGTATGTAGTGTCCACATTGGCATATAATTCCGGCAACTGTTTTAAAATATTAGCATAAAAAAAGCTCATCATCGGATGAGCCCTTTAAAAATAAGAGATTTTTATAAGAATTACTCGTTTCGCTTTATCGGACAACCTTTTGGAGCGCTTCTTTTAACTTCAATTTCTGTACCTGAAGCTAAAGCCTGAATAGCGTCTTCCACATAATGATTTTTAACAGCTGAAGCACTGTTTGCATTATCATCAATGCTGCCTTTATAAACCAATTTCAAAGATCCATCAAACAAAAATACCTCAGGAGTTCTGCTAGCGCCGAATGCATCCGCAATTTCATGATCTTTATCCGATGCATACAAAAAATTATAAGTTTGTTTGGTTGCTCTTCGCTTCATATCACTCAGTGATTCACCACGCTCTCTGATCCTCTCATTGGGATTGAGTACAAGCATTCCGATATTATTGAGTCTGGCAGAGTTTGCGACGGCCTTCATTCTGTCTTCCCATCTTGAGACCATCGGACAGGTATTGCATGAGAACACAACTAATAACCCGTTCTGTTGTGCTGTCTGTGAAAGAGTAATTGAACGACCGTTTATGTCTTCAACACTGTGATCGAGCATTGGGGCTTCACTTCCAATACTCAATGATCTTTGTGCATTTACCTCCAATGAGGCAGCAGCTAAAAGTATAAACAGCGATATGAATTTCAGCGATTTCATTTTTCTAATAATTTCTTGATCAGATGACAACAAGTTATAACTCATCAAACGGATTCCAAAAATGTTTATTGAAGTTAACGGTGTATTCTGAAGTGAATTCCACTCCTTCTTGTTCCAATCTCTCACGCATTGAATCATCTTCAAAAAAAGCTCTGCCGGTAAGTTGTCCAAGACGGTTTAAAACTCTGTGAGCCGGGATATGATAACCAAGTTGTTCAGGATCGTAGTTATTAAGTGCGTATCCAACCATTCTGGCTCCGGACTCAACTCCGAGATATCCTGCAATCACACCGTAAGAAGTAACACGACCTTCCGGAATTTGGGCTACCAATTCATAAACCCGCTGATAAAAATCTTTGGTAGATGGTTTCAAATCTTACATTACTTTTAAGAAACAGATTGTAATTAATCTACTCTTTTTATAGTACAACCCAGTGATTTTGTTTTTGATTGTGTGATCTTCTCTCCTGCAACCATTTGTTCGATCGCATCTTTCAGATAAAAGCTTTCAACAGCATTTGCATCACGGGCATTGTCATCAATCGCTCCAACGTAAACCAATTTCATATCGGCATCGAATAAATAAACATGAGGAGTTCGGGTGGCTCCGAAAGCATCTGCGATTTTATGATCTTTGTCGAGAGCATATGGAAACTCATATTCCATTTTCTTAGCCCTTAAAACCATGTCCTGCATTCCATCTCCTCTTTCACGGTAATCTTCATTAGGATTCAATGCGATCATGCCAATTTTATTATTTTCAGTGATATCAAAAACCATCGGGTATCGGTCTTCCCAACGTTCTACCCACGGACAAGTATTACATGAAAAAATCACCACTAATCCGTTTTCATCTGCAGCTTGTTTAAGAGTGATTTCTTCACCGGAAACCGTTTGCATACTTAGATCTGTCATAGGTGCGTCTGAGCCAATCGGAAGTTCTTCCATTTGTTGCGACAATCCCGTGCCGACAATTAACAGACCAACCAAAAAACCAGACAACAGCATATTTATCTTTTTCATAATCTCAACCTTCCTTTATTACTTTTAATAATTCTTGTTCAAATTGTTCATACTCTGCTTTACCTTCCCATTCTGCTGAAATGCTACCATCTCTTGAATAAATTACAGTGTATGGCAACGCTCCTGACCAGGTTTCAGATACGGTTTGAATAAACTCATTGTCTTTACCTGTTTTATAATAAGTAGTAAAATCTACATTCTGTTCCTTCAAAAACTCTTTAGCCTCTTCTTTAGCTTCTTCAAAATCTCCCGATACAAAGATCAGTTCAAATTCGTTGCTATAATTCTCTTTCAATTTCATTATATACGGAAACTCTTCAATACAAGGCACGCACCATGTAGCCCAAAAATTTACCAAAACAGGCTTTTCTCCCTTGTAAGACTCGATCTGATCTACCAATTGAGTGGCGTTTGTATCAACAAGTATTTTCTTTTCTGTTTGATCTGTGCAGCCAATACACACACAAATAAGGACTAAATAAAGGTGTCTTATTTTCATTTTTTATGATAAAATTTATTCGAGCAGTTTTTTAAGCTTCTCTTTGGATACTGTGTCAAGTCGGGTCAGTTCAACGGTTAAATAACCCAATTTTTTATATATGCTCAAAAGGTCCGGGTGCTTTTTCAAAATTTTAACATGCGCCTTGATGGTTTCTTCATCTCCTCTGGCGATTGGTCCTGTTAATGCGTCCTGAAAACCCTTCTCTTTGATATTGGAAACCGATGATTCCGTTAAGGGTAATAAAGCTTTTAATGCAACTTCAGGATCTATATCTCCTGCTTTTGCCAGATCAGTTGCCAACTTCATAAGCGTAACAACATAATTAGCTGACACTACAGCAGCGGCATGTAAAAGTGGTTTTGCTTCCGGTTTCACTTTAAAGCTATTTGCCTTAAAATCCTTTGCTAGTTTTTCCAGAATCTTTAATGCATCGTCATCTCCGTCCATATCAAACCAGACATTCTCCAGAGAATCATCATTTAGAGTAATAGCCTTCAACGGATGAAAAGAAGCTATTTTAGCGCCTTTACTTCTGAAAGGCTCCAATACAGATGCATCCAGTGTTCCCGAACAATGAATAATGAATTTGCCTGAATAATCCGGAAAGGAAGTCGTCAATTTATTTACCAAACTTTCAATTTCCGAGTCTTGAACGGCAAGAAAAATCAAGTCGCCCAATTGATCTGCTGAATCCGGAAATGTATCTCTTATGAATGCTGACTTGATCTGATAATCCGAATCAGATAGAGATTTTTGCAGAACACCCCCAACTCTTCCAAGACCAAATATTGATATTGAGGGTTTTTTGATCATATAGCGTGCTGAGCTATTGGTGCATGTGCAAAGCCACCCGTATATGTTGTTTTTTCATTTACCGGTGTGAACCAAATGTCAAGATCCCAGTATTTAGAAACTAAAATACCGGTCATAAACGCGCGAGCTCCTTCTACTTCTTTCTCTTTACTGTTCAGGTAATGGTGCAAACCGGATTCGTTATTACTTTCTATCAAACCTTTTAGTTTTTCCAATTCTGAGGTATTCGAACTTGGCAGATCGCAGCAAAAAACCAATAATGCGTTTCGGTTTCGGAATAGCTCATCCAGAGCAAAAGCCAACTCCTTTACAATAGCCGGATCATAATCTCCTATTTGAATACTTACCACATCAAAATCATCCTGGCATACCTGTAACATCATTAATTGAGTATATAAACTCATTTTGTCACTCATTCCGCCATCATTAATATAAAAGTCGTCTTCTTCATCACATAGCTCATTTCTGAGTTTATCATTGACAGAAACTTCACCAAATGGAGTAGTAAAAGAATGATTTGAAGGAATACTTAATTTCTTCTCAAGCTCACCTTTGTAAGACTCAATAACTACAAGAGTTTCAAACTCTGAAGAACAAACATTCTTATATATGGATGTTAATTCTTCGGGATTATTTGGATCAATATGGGTCGGAACAAAAAGCATCTTTATGTTCTTCAGCCCGTTGGCAACCGGAACCGTTTTGTTCAGTGATGATTTTAGTTCCTCTCTGGAAATATTTGCAAAAGCCATGTGCTGATATTTTATTTAAATCTTAGGCATAAAAAAACCTGAAGACACTAATCCCATTAGATGAGATTACGTCTCTTCAGGTCTACATACTACAGAACCGTTTTTTAAAGCTTTAATAAGCAATAGAAATTTGGTGATTCAGTTCTTGGAAACTACAAATTTGAAATGTTTTTTCATCATTAATTCTTACTAAGAATTTAATATCGTTTTTTTTCTGTATTTCCAGTTCTTTTAAATTGGTTCTTAATCCTGTTCCCAAGCACTTTACTGCAGCTTCCTTGATCGTCCAAAGTAGTATGGGGTCTTCATCTGAAAAAACCTCCCACTCCGATTCCCCAAGTATCCTCTTCACAATTCTTTGGTCTACTTTTCTGTCCAGCCACTCAGTATCTAAACCAATGTCAACGGTTTCTGAGATCGCGCAAAAAACATGATTTTTGGAATGACTAAAACTCAGAAAAAGCTCTTTATTTCCATTTTGTGCGTATGGTTTACCCAGTGGGTGTTTAAATATTTCAAAATCTGAACTTAATCCTGATACAGATAATATTTCTTTGAAGAGATGACGCGCTGAAAGGTATTCATCTTTTCTTTGCTGATTTGTGAAACCATCCCATTCCAATCGTTCTCTCTCTGAAAGCAGATCAATTGACAGATCAGTTTTTATTTCACTAAAGCCCAGTTTAACCTTCCCGGGAAAGTCAGTAATTAAAGAAGTATCCAGCAGTTCCAAAAGAATGAATAAAGATTAATGTTAATGTCACAATTATCCGCTTAATTCGGTATTTTCAGTGCTTCTGATTCGCAATACAACTTATTAATTAAACGATTACATGTCGAACCAAGAACTTACACATTCTGAACAAGAAGAAATACGCCGCGAAAAACTTACTGAACTTAATAAACTGGGAGTAAATCCTTATCCATACTCCTTCGACGTAACCCATTCTAGTAAACAGATTTTGGCGGAAGAGAGTCTGATCAGAGATGAAGAATCAAATCCTGAATCAGAAGTAGTCTCCGTTGCGGGACGAGTAATGACTCGCCGTATTATGGGTAAAGCTGCCTTCTTCAATCTTCAGGATTCAGAAGGAACTATTCAGATCTATATTCGCCGTGATGATGTTGGTGTTGAAAACTACAATACGGTTTTCAAAAAGATGGTAGACATTGGAGATATTGTTGGTATTAAAGGTTTTGTTTTTAAAACGCGTACAGGTGAAACTACCGTACATGCTGAAGAATTTGAGTTTCTGACCAAAACGCTCCGCCCTATTCCAATTCCAAAAGAAGTGGAAAATGAAGATGGTGAAAAAGTAGTATATGATGCTTTTGCTGATAAAGAATTGCGTTACCGTCAGCGTTATGTTGACTTGATCGTAAATACTGAAGTGCGTGATACTTTCAGAAAACGTACACAGCTCGTACAAACCATGAGAAATTTCATGAATGACCGTGGTTATATGGAAGTTGAAACTCCGATCCTTCAACCTGTTTATGGAGGTGCTTCCGCTAAGCCATTTGTTACTCATCATAACTCTCTGGATATGGATCTGTATCTGAGAATTGCTAACGAATTGTATTTGAAACGACTTATTGTAGGTGGTTTTGATGGCGTTTATGAATTCTCTAAAGATTTCAGAAATGAAGGACTTTCCAGATTTCATAACCCGGAATTCACCCAGGTTGAGTTGTATGTTGCTTACAAAGACTACAACTGGATGATGGACTTCACTGAAAAAATGATCGAGCAAGTAGCTCTTGATCTTCATGGTTCCACAACGGTGACAGTTGGAGAGCATGACATTGATTTCAAAGCCCCGTGGCCTCGAATTCCACTACTGGAAGCTATTGAGAAAGAAACCGGCAAAGATCTTTCAGGCATGGAACTGGATGAAATGAAGAAAGTAGCAAAAGAACTTCATATCGAAATTGATGAAAGCTTTGGTAAAGGAAAGATCATTGATGAGATCTTCGGCGAGTACGTAGAATCAAAATTGATCCAACCTACTTTTATTACTGATTACCCGATCGAGATGAGTCCACTTACAAAAAAGCATCGATCCAAAGAAGGATTGGTTGAACGCTTTGAGTGTATCTGTAATGGAAAAGAGATCGCAAATGCATACACTGAGCTAAATGATCCTATCGATCAGAGAGAACGTCTTGAAGAACAAGCTTCGCTGCGTGCCGGTGGTGACGATGAAGCAATGACCATCGACGAAGATTTTATTCGTGCATTGGAATACGGAATGCCTCCTACTGCAGGAATCGGGATTGGAATTGATCGTTTAGCTATGATCATGACGAATTCTGCTTCTATCAGAGATGTACTTTTCTTCCCACAAATGAAATCGGAAAAAACTACGTAAATGACAATAACCAAATCTCAAATAACAAATATCCATTTAAAATTCGTTATTTGTGATTTGAACATTGCAATTTGAAATTTAATTCTATGAATTTTGAGTGGTATTTAGCGCTGCGTTATTTTAAAGGCAACCGAAAAGGTGCACGCTTTCTATCGTTCATTAAGATCATGTCCATAACCGGAGTAGCTATTGGTTCTGCTGGATTATTGATCGCACTTTCGGTGGTTCATGGATTTAAATCCACTATCAATAACAAAGTTCTTGGGTTTGCACCTCATTATACGATTGCAACACAGTCGTTCATTATGCCAACTATTGAACGTGCAGACACATTGATAACGTTTCTCGATAAAAAGCTTCCAGAGATCTCTGAAAAACAGCCTGTAATTCAAGGACAGGTTATGATTCAAACAAAGGATGAGATCAGCGGGACCATCCTAAAAGGTGTAAACCGATCTGGTGGAGTTTCTAAGCTTTCTCAATATATAGCCGTTGGGAATTTCGACTTATCTGAACAGGAAAATGGCATGTTTGGAATAGTTATAGGCTCAAAGTTGGCCACACAACTAAGTGCCGAGACCAGAGATATTGTTACAACCTACACTGTAAGTGGAGTGCCATCTCTTATAAATTCTCCTGAAATCAAACAATTTCTTGTAACCGGAATCTACAGAACCGGAATTGATCAGTTTGATAATGTATTCGTGATCGTAGACCGAGATCAAGCCAGAGAGCTTTTTAAACTCAAACCGAACGAAGCTCATGCAATCGAAATAAAGTTAGAGAATGAAAACTCCATTGAAGCCTTTGAAGAAAAATTAATAAATACTCTCTCCTTTCCATTTTTTACTGAATCCATTCTTGAAAAATTTTATAGTATTTTCGCCTGGGTTGAACTTCAGGAACAAATGATCCCGTTGGTTATTGGTGTCATGATCATTGTTGCAGCTTTTAATCTTATAGGTGCTGTACTTATGATGATCCTTGAACGCACCAGAGATATAGGAATTTTAAAAACTATTGGCACCAAATCTTCTATTGTTCGTCGGATATTTCTTTTTGAGGGATTGCTGGTATCATTTGTAGGGCTAGTTATTGGTATCGGAATATCTCTTCTTTTTGCTTATCTGCAACTGGAATTCCAGATTATTCCTCTTTCAGAAGAAAACTACTACATGAACTACGTGCCTGTTGAACCTCATCTCCTGGATTTCCTGATCGTAACTTTGGTTACAACGATATTATGTGCCTTAGCTTCTTGGATTCCGGCTCGTGTAGCGGCCAAAACTGATCCTCTGAAAGTAATTTCTTACGGCAGATAATACTCCCGTCAGTTTTTCACTCATTTATCCTGTTGATTTAGAGTGTGTTAAAGGCTGTTTACTAATTTATATTTCCTTTTTTGATCGGTAAATATTTAATTACTCTGGTCATTAATACAAAAAACGGGGAGATATGAATACTAGAAAAGTTTTCAAAAGGGGATTTTTGGTATCACTTATAGCCGGAGCTTTGGTTATTGTGAATAACGATAAACTATTTGCTCAACAAGCAGGTAGTGCAAATACCATCCAAAACATTCAGGAACAGCCAAATCAGCAAAGGTTTTACAAAGGTGTATTCAACGCTGATGAAACCACATTTAACACAACAGTTTACACTTTTAATGATATCACCATTTTTTCTTATTTCAATGATACTGATATCACAATTACAAGCTCTGCGGGAGATACTGTTTTCTCAGATACCTTAGCTGCAAACGGGTTCACAACCTATAATGCTAACAACGGTATTTTTAGTATCAGCAGCGGCAAGTCATATACTGCATTGGTAGGTGATGCAATTTCTAACCTTGTACAAGGCTATTTTGCTATCGACCAAAGTGGACGTGGTACATCCACTCTTTTGAATACCTATATGGTTGGAAATTTTCAGAATGAAGAACGATTTATAGTTTTCGGATACCAGAATAATACAAGTTTCAGTATTAAAAACTTAGTAACCGGAGACGTACTGTTTGCTGGTGTTTTAAATAAAGGAGAACATTACACACTCCCTTCCACTCCACACAGAACATACTTACAAGTTTCAGCTAGTAAACCGGTTTCAGCTTTATCTTACGGAGATCAGGATTATTATGTACCGGCGGCAAACGGTAGGTTTTCAGGAAATACTTTTTACGGTTTTTCCTCTCATATTGGAAACTGGACCAACAGCATTACCATATCCTCATATCATGACAATAACATTGTGTATGCTTTTGATTCCATGACAGGAGACACTTTAATTGCCGATACACTGGGACAAGGTCAAGTTGTAACACACCCTATTGTTGAGGAAACTTATTGGGAGGTTGAAGCTCAAAAAACGGTAACTGTTGCCAACATACCTTATGCGGGTTGGTCAGGTAATTATGCTTACATGACCAGAGCTATGGATGAAACCGGAATAGGTGCCGGTAAACTTTTTTATATACCGACTATTTCCTCCAGATTGGATGTTTTTTCCTTCGAAGATGATAACGATGTCAGAATAACGTATTTGGGTCACAATACCTCCTACCCTTACGAAACAGCAACAATTGACACAGTTTTTGAAGGAGTGCTTAATGCAGGAGAAGGCTATAATTTCACTACTCTTTCAGGCAATAATGTCTACAAAGTGGAATCAACCGGAAATTCTTCTGTATTGCAAAGCAATTCCGGAGCCGGGGCTGATTTTATGCCACTGAGTTTCGCTCAGGAACTCCCGGATCTTGCCATTAGTGAAGATGGATTGTCTTTTACACCTCCTGATAGTGTTTTTGGTGAAGGAGATGAAGTAACGGTTTCTCTGGTAGTTAGAAATTTTGGGCCTGTTGATGCCGAAAATGTTGTGGTTGCTCTTTATGACGGAGATATTTCAAGTGAAGGAACGGCTCCTGTTATAGGATTTCAAGAGATTCCCCTTGTCGCAGCTCAAGACTCTGCCATCATAAGTGTTGATTTTGTAGTTCCACAGGATCCTGAATTCAGAACTCTTTCTTTACAAGTGGATCCGGAAGACAATATTCAGGAATCAAATAGTTCAAATAACACCATTATAAGACCTCTTGTACCAAATAGAGACTTACTCCCTCCGCTTCCGATTTCAGTTACAGCTCCAAGCGGTTTGGAAATTGAAGGTGACAGCCTTGCCGGAAATCCATTCAAGGTGCAGGCAAATATTTTCAATCAGGGAACCGTAGACGCTGAAAATGTTGTAGTCAGGTTAATATTGTTTGATGGTTTAACTTTGGTTGGAGAAGATTCTGTTGTCAATGAAGCTTCGTTACCCGGTCAGGAATCACTTACCGTTGAATGGATGGTTACTGCAGATAAAAATGTCTCCGGACCTAATAAATACAAAGTAGCAGTAGATGCAGATAATGCTGAAGCCAAAGAAGCAAACCGTTCTATAAGTATCCCTGATCTGGTTGCTCCGGCCGCTCCTTCCAGTTTAAGTTCAATGATCTCTGCTGAAAATGAGAGTAACATTACATTGAATTGGTCATTGAACTCTGAATCAGATATAGCAGGGTATCTGGTATATTATGGTTCTGAAAGTGGCGTTTATGATGGAGTTTCAGCTAACGAAGGAGAATCTCCTATTACTATATCCACCTTCAATGAATTCGAACTTTCAGGATTACCGGATGGTGGCTCTCAATACTTCTTTGTGATCAGAGCATTCGATCTGTCAGGAAATATCAGTGATCCATCTAATGAATCTACAACAACTATTTTAACGGATATTTTTGACGAGTCAGAAGTGCCGGACAAATATTTAATGGAGCAAAATTATCCTAATCCATTTAACCCTTCAACCAGTATTTCATATAAAGTACCTGAAGCTACAAATGTCCAAATCACACTTTATGACATGCTGGGCAGAAAGTTATCCACTTTGGTTAATGAACGAAAATCGGCAGGTACGTATCAGCTAACACTTGATATGAGCTCTTACTCAAGTGGAATTTACTTATACAGAATGCAGGCGGGTAATTTTGTCCAAACAAGAAGGCTGACTCTCATCAAATAACATATTCTTTATTTTAAAGCCGGATCTTTGTCAAAGATCCGGCTTTTTTTGTTTTAAGATATATGAGTTATAATTTCAGACATGATTAACTTTCAACCTCTGCGGATCACATCAGGATGGACTATAGAATGGAATACGTTTATGAAAACGGATCCTCATCCGGATGATATGACTGATTTTTCAGGAAGCAGCTTACTCCATGCTTATAACAGAAATAAAAAAAGGGCTATAAACTTAGAATGGAGACCTGAAGAAGATTACGATGGTGAGTTTATCCTCCGAGTAATCAATCTGGAGGAGCATTATAACTCAAAAACTCAGGATTTTGATCTGGTTGGTGATTGGGAGAATCCTCATTATGAATTTTGTTCCCGAGATCGATTAAAAATTGTATCCGAAATTGAGGAACTGATGCTTCAACTTCTTCCTTACGAAGACCCCAGAATTCTTAAATCACGAGGTGTGGTGGATGATGAAGCGGAACGCATCAGAATAAAGTTACTCGAAACAAAGATCTCTGATGATGTCAGGTCTTATATTCTGAACTCTGATCACAAAAAACTACAGGATCTGTTATTAGATCACACAGATGTAAAAAGAGAAGATCTGCTTTTTTTATCCGAGCATGGTGCTGTAAAAGGAATAAGAAATAAAGCGAGTCAAAAACTAAACAGTAAACCATTTCGAAGTCAAAACTGATACAATATGAGAATTAAATTATCTGAAGAATTAGAGCTTTCCCGAATCATTCATGGCCAAATGAGATTGTTGGAATGGAATTTATCTGATAAGGAACTTCTAAATTTTATAGAACAATGCTTAGACTTAGGAGTAACATCCTTTGACCATGCCGATATATATGGAGACTATGGATGTGAAAAGAAATTTGGGAATGCTCTGAAATTAGATTCTTCTCTAAGAGATAAAATCGAAATAATTACCAAGTGCGGTATTATGAAGTTATCTGATAAATTTCCTCAGCGCTCAATTGGTTATTATGATTATAGCTATGAACACATAATTCAGTCTGCAGAACTTTCTCTAAAAAATCTATCAACCGATCATATAGATGTTTTTCTGCTTCACCGCCCTGCCCCTTTCTTTGATCCCGCTGAAGCTGCAAAAGCATTTGATGATCTTCACAGATCCGGAAAAGTGAAGCACTTTGGAGTTTCAAATTTTACAACAATGCAATTCGAATCATTGCAATCACATTTGGATCAGAAGTTGGTTAACAATCAGGTTGAAATCTCACCTTATAATCTCGAACATTTTGATAATGGAAATATTGATTTCTTTTTGAAAGAAGGGATTAAGCCGATGGCTTGGTCGCCATTAGCCGGTGGAGCTATATTTGATCCAAAAGAAGAAAAAGGACATCGTTTAGCAAAAACTTTAAGAGAGGTGGCTGAAGAACTTGATCAGCAGCATATCGATTCTGTGATCTATGCCTGGCTATTAAATCATCCGACTCAAATTCTGCCCATTGTAGGTTCCGGTAAAATAGAACGGATTAAATCAGCTGTACAAGCTGAAAAAATAAAGATGAGTTTAGAGCAATGGTACAAGATATGGGTGGCTTCCAAAGGACATAGAGTTCCATAAAAAAAAGCTCTGCCGAATAAACAACAGAGCTTTTAGATTTTCTAAGGTAGGATAATTAATTCAATACAGAATCAACAGGTTCCCATTCCATTCCAAATGCTTCGGCTACATCATCATAAACGATAGTACCATTTGCAATATTTAAACCCTGAAGCAACTCTTTATCATCTTTAAGAGCTTGCTTCCAGCCTTTGTTTGCAAGTGCAACCGCATACGGAAGCGTTACATTTGTTAAACCTAGCGTTGAAGTGTAAGGAACCGCTCCCGGCATATTAGCAACACAGTAGTGAACTACATCCTCTACAAAATATACAGGATCAGTATGTGTAGTTGGTTTTGATGTTTCAAAACATCCACCCTGATCGATAGCAACATCAACAAGAACAGTTCCGGGACGCATTTCTTTTAACATTGCTCTGGTAATCAAATGGGGAGCTTTTGCACCCGGCTTTAACACAGCTCCGATGATCACATCAACGCTCGGTAACATTGCACGGATGTTTGCTTCTGAAGAAAAGAATGTGTGAATGTTTTTCGGCATTACATCATCCAGATAACGAAGTCTTGGCATATTGATATCCATGATCGTAGTATCAGCTCCCATACCGGCCGCGATCTTAGCAGCATTAACACCTACTATTCCACCACCTAATACCAGCACTTTAGCAGGCTGTACTCCGGGAATTCCTCCCATTAACATACCACGACCGCCTTTTGGTTTCTCCAGATAAACAGCTCCTTCCTGAGCAGCCATTCTTCCTGCAACTTCACTCATCGGAATTAACAAAGGAAGTGATCCGTCTGCTTTTTCCACTGTTTCGTATGCAATAGCAATACATTTTGAATCAACAACCGCTTTGGTCAAGGCTTCATCAGCAGCAAAATGGAAATAAGTAAAAATAACCTGTCCTTCTCTCATTCGCGGATATTCTTCAGCGATAGGCTCTTTTACTTTCATGATCATATCAGCACGCTTCCAAACTTCTTCTACATCATCAACAATGGTTGCACCTGCTTCAATATAATCTTCATCAAAGAAACCACTTCCAATACCTGCCCCTTTTTGTATTAAAACCTCATGTCCATTGCGTTTCATTTGCAATGCGCCACCCGGTTGAAGAGCGATTCGGTTTTCGTGTGTTTTAATTTCTTTCGGTACACCAATAATCATAACGTTGGGAATTTAGTTGCTTAAAATTTTGAAAGACTTAAAGGTAGGTATTTTTCATAAAAAAACGCTTCCATTTTTTTGTTAAATGTTTAATTTGGGAATCTTCAAACTTAATAATGCTCTTATCTCCGGTTTGTATAACCTTTACGGCTTCAAAAACCCTTTATAATTAGTTTATGTATAGAAAATCCTTCTTTTTGCTGTGTTCTGTTTTATTGGTTCTGAATTGTCAATCTTTGAACAACACACAGAAAAGTACTCCTCATACGCACCCTGAAATACAAAGAGAATTCAGAGCTGCCTGGGTAGCTACTGTTGATAACATTAACTGGCCCAGTTCTCCGGGCTTGCCCGTTACTGTTCAGCAAGAAGAAGCTTTAGAAATACTTGACCTGCTGGCTGATAATAACTTTAACGCTGTAATATTTCAGGTAAGACCTCAGGCTGATGCATTATACGAAAGTGAACTGGAACCATGGTCTTATTATCTTACAGGTGAACAAGGAGAATCTCCTTTTCCTTATTACGATCCGCTTGAATTTTGGATTGATGAAGCTCATAAACGGGGATTGGAACTCCACGTGTGGCTGAACCCGTACCGAGCGCACCATCCAAAAGGAGGAATAGTTTCAGATAACTCCCTTGTGAATACAAAAAGCCATCTTGTTGTAGAATTGAAAAATGGCTACTGGTGGTTCGATCCTTCTTTAAAAGAAACTCAGGATCATGGCATCGATGTAGTTATGGATATTGTTAAGCGCTACGATATAGACGGTGTTCATTTCGATGATTACTTTTACCCATATCCTTCATATAACAATGATGAAGATTTTCCGGACGATAAAAGCTGGAATGAATATGTAGAAAATGGTGGAGATTTAAGTAGAGGAGATTGGCGCAGAAACTCAGTAAATCAATTTATTGAAAATATTTACACCTCAATTAAAAAAGAAAAGCCATTCGTGAAGTTTGGTTTGAGTCCGTTTGGTATATGGCGTCCCGGACATCCTACATCTATTCAGGGATTTGATCAATATGACGTTTTATATGCCGATGCTAAATTATGGTTAAATGAAGGCTGGATAGATTATTTCTCCCCTCAGTTATACTGGCCTGTTAATCAGGTTGAGCAAAGTTTTCCTGTACTTTTGGGTTGGTGGAATGAACAAAACTACAAAAACAGACATGTTTGGCCAGGAGTCAGTATTGGACGATTCCAAGGTGAAAAACAAGCTGATGAAGTACTCAACAATATAATGATAACCCGGGGAATGAATCCTGAAGCACCCGGTTTAGTTCACTGGAGTGTAGCTCCGCTAATAGGAAACGACTCACTTCAAACTGAGTTAAAAACCAAGCCTTACAGAGAAAAAGCGGTTGTTCCGTCACTTTCCTGGCTTAAGCAAAAAACACCTGAATCACCTGATGTAGAGTATGATTTTTCTGAAGAAGGCGTTGCTGTTTCAATAAATAAGGCTGAAGCGGAAATATCCAATTGGATAGTATATTATAAATATGACGATACATGGTCTGAAAGAATTCTGAACAAGAAAAGAAAACAGCTTATCCTTCCTTATACCATTGAAGTTCAATCAGAAAGTGTTGATTCCCTGAATGCACCTCAAATTTCACTTCTTCAGGAAATACAAGTTACTTATATAGACAGATTCGGATTTGAAAGTAAAGCTTCGATCCGAAATCTGGATAAATAAAACCATTTTACGAATGCAGTTTCTTTTTTTACATACTTTCGTGCAATCAAATTACACTAACTATCTATAAATGAAATATCGTAATCTCTTTTTGAGCCTGATCCTTGCTTCGGCACTTAGTTTTGCCGGTTGTACAGGAGCCAAGAAATCTACATCTAATAAAACAACTACTCCAAGCACTTCCCGACCTTCCGCTAAAGGAGGCATTAAATCTTTTGATAAAGTTATTAACAAAAATGCTACAAAAGATGAAGGTGTATTCACTGTTTATGAGCAAGAAGGAAAATACTTCTTTGAGATCAGCAACGATCTTTTAAATAGAGAAATGTTAATGGTTAGCAGAATTGCGGGCGTTCCTCCCGGTTTCTCGGGTTTTAGTTCTGCGGGATCAAAATCAGCTGAACAGGTAGTTAGTTTTTCCAGAAATAAAGACAAGATCTTATTGAGAAAAAAATCATATGAAGCTATTGCAGATGAAGAACTTCCGGTATATGAATCAGTTCGCGCTAATAACTATGAACCTGTTATTGCTGCTTTTGATATCGAAGCTTTAAGTAAGGACTCTTCAGGAGTAGTTATTGATGTAACCGATCTTTTTACTAAAGATGTAGAAGCAATTAGTGGGATTCCGTCTTATTTGAGAAGAACCTATCAGGTACGCAGGTTAGATACCGACCGCAGTTTTGTGGAATCAGTAAAGAGCTTCCCTGAGAATATAGAAGTTCGTCAGGTTATGACATACGTTGCCGCCAATCCCCCAAGCGCCGGATACACTCAAACTCTTTCAGTTGAAGTAAGTCAATCTATTGTACTCTTGCCTGAAGAACCCATGCGAAAAAGATACGCAGATTACCGAGTTGGATATTTCAGCATCAGACAAATAGATTATGGTTCTGATGAACAAAAAGCAGCTCAGAAAGAATATATCAGAAGATGGAGATTAGAGCCTAAAGATCCTGCAGCTTATGCTCGTGGTGAATTGGTTGAGCCTGTAAAACCTATCGTTTACTACCTGGATCCGGCTACTCCTGAAAAATATCGATCTTATATCATTGAAGGGATTTTAGACTGGAATGAAGCTTTTGAAGCAGCAGGATTTAAAAATGCGGTTCAAGCCAAAATTCCACCTACAAAAGAAGAAGATCCAGACTGGAGCGCAGAAGATATTCGCTATTCAACTGTGAGATGGGTTGCCAGCACTGTCCGTAATGCTGTTGGACCAAGTGTTTCTGACCCAAGATCAGGTGAGATCATTGAAAGCGATATAGTATGGTTTCACAACCACATGAGATCCTACAGAAACCGGTTAATGATCGAAACAGGTGCAGCAAATCCGGACGCAAGAAAGCTTAAATTGGATGATGACCTGATCGGTGAAACTATGCGCCGTGTAATTTCTCATGAAGTAGGTCATGCAATCGGTTTGCCTCATAATATGCAATCAAGTTCTGCCTACCCTACTGATTCTTTAAGATCAGGTTCATTTACACAAAAGTGGGGAATCGCGACAACCATCATGGAATATGCCCGTCAGAATTATATTGCACAACCGGGTGATGAGAACATTCGTTTTATCAGGCAGATCGGTCCTTACGACAAATATTCTGTTAACTGGGGTTACAGAGTAATTCCTGATGCAGAAACTCCCGAAGATGAATTGGAAACACTGGATAGCTGGATCGAGGCCAAAGCTGATGATCCTGTTTACAGATTTGCATCTTCAACTGGTTATGATCCTTCTTCACAAACTGAAGATCTGGGAGACGATCCTGTTAAATCCAGTACTTATGGTTTAATGAACTTAAAAAGAGTTGTTCCAAACTTAATTGAATGGACTTCTACCGATGGCGAAGGTTACGATGATCTTGAAGAGATCTATGGTGAATTGATCGGACAATGGTCACGCTATGCTCGCCACGTTGCTACCAATATCGGAGGAGTTTATCAGTCCAGAAAAGCTTCTGATCAGGAAGGATGGGTTTACACCCCTGTTTCCAAAGAATACCAGAAAAAGGCGATGACGTTTCTGAATGAGCATGCATTTACTACACCGGATTGGTTATTGGATGAAGATATTCTTTACAGAATCCAGGCTCAGGGTGTAACAAACACTATCAAAAATCTTCAGTCAGGAATTTTGCGCTCCACTATGAATGCCGGAGCAATGATTCGTTTATCTGAACAAGCTGAATTTGACGAAGATTCTTATCCGCTTCATGAAGCACTTGAAGATATCAGAAAAGGAATCTGGAGCGAAGTTTACAGTTCTGGTACTAATAATATTGATGCATTCAGAAGAAACCTACAAAGAGAATATCTGAGTTCGATATCTGCCATGTTTGAAGAAGATACACAAGGTGGCGGATTCAGAGGTCCTACTCTTGATATCAAAGATTCAGATATCAGACCGGCTCTTCGATATGAATTAACAGAATTGAGAAAGGAAGTGGTAAGTAATATTTCCTCTCGAACAAATGCTGAAACCCGAGCTCATCTAAACGATGTACTTACCAGAATTGATGATATCTTGGAAGCAGAAAAATAAAGTTAGTATTTAGAATTTTTTTTAAAAGGCTCCGAATCGGGGCCTTTTTTATTTCTGAGATCGCGCCAATCCTTTTTTTGTAAGAGAAACATGTCCGTATAAATATTCCCCTCCTAACGTCTCGATCTTTAAACATCTCTTAGACTCCAGATATTCAAATAAATTCCTGGCTTCCGTTTTATCAATACCAAGTTCTTCAGAAATAGCTTTAACAGAAACACGCACTCCCTCCTCTCCATCAGAGTCGATATACATCCTTTTAAGGATGCTTTTTGCCTTCGAATTAAAATCACTACCCAGAATCAAAGTCTAACTTTTCGTTCAATGAAAAAATCTATTTTTCAGCTTAAACTTTTGTTAACTAAATATTATCCTTTCATTAACTCATTAATTTGGTGTAAAGCACCGTATTTTGAATTATGATATCTTTCTAATCGTATTTTTAAGTATAAAAGCAGACCTTTGGTCAGTTAACTAAATTGTACATGTTTCAAAAACTAACTCTCAGGGATCGAATTTTTTTGATTTCATCGCTTCTTATTATGGCAGCGATTACTTTGATATGGGTTTTTATAAAACCTGAATATCAGGATAAGATCGTTAAAGAGAGAACCACTATTGTATCTCAGCTTCAGGAATATACTCTGCGACAAACAGATGGTACGATAAGAAACTGGCTGAATTCCACTATCAGACTTGCACAGGATCTTTCTCAGGATCCGGGTAATGCTCCTGAATTAGCTAACAAAGCTATAAATTATACTCCCGGCTTAATGAGAGTTATAATTGCTGACACTGAAAGTGACGAAGAAATAGATCTGATTCGCGGTATTTATAATTCAATTGATTTTACTATTGAACAGATTGATTGGTATCCATCCCGAATTGATGAAACCACCAATACAGCGTTAGTAAATCACCCTGAACAAACTGTAGATTTCTTTATTACGGAAAGAGCTTTTCAGATAGGTTCTAATGTTTTCAAACTTCGGTTATACTTTAATGCTCAGAATTTGAATAACAGCCTTACCAACATTCCGCTTGGCGGCTCCTACTTTACCAGTATCTCGAATTCACTGGGAGAAAGTGTCACTCCATCTTCAACCTTTCAATTTCCAAATGACTTAATTGGTGAGACCAGTTTTTCAGATGAAAAGATGATAACTATTGATTCAAAAAACTGGTATGTGCTTTCTTCGCGGTTTGAAACAATTCCTTTTTGGCATCTGGTAGCTGTAGATGATGCATTCATACTTGAACCGGTTAACAAACTTCTGCGTTTTTCTTACTACACTGCGGCATTTGTTCTGTTATTTATGTTCGGGTTTAGCTGGTATGTAAGCTTACGTGTAAACAAGCCTATAAAGCTACTTTTAGAAGACGTGGAGTATTTAGGAAATCTGGATTTCGACCACCGCATTAAGCAGGTTTCGCTTCCTGAATTTCAGCCTATGCATGATACTCTGGAAAATATCAGAGCTACCTTAAGCCGCTATCAAAAACTGAATGTTGAAAAGATCATATTAGAAGAGTGGAAAAATAAATATATGGTTACCTATTCTGAAGATCTGATAGGTATAATTGGTGAAGAAGGAACTTTCACTTTTATCAACAATCAATTTATTTCATTTTTAGAAGACCTGAAACTGAATCCGAAAAACGCATCGCTGGATAAGATACTTAATCATTCCAACATCAAAGTTTCAGAATCGAATCAAGCTTTACATTACCCTGATCCCTTTACCATAAAAGTAAACCAGTCTTCATTAACCCATTCAACCATTGAAGGCATAGAGTACTTCTATGACTTCCAATACCTGTCCATTCTGGATGAAAGTAATGAAGAGATCGGAGCCTACGTGATTATTCATGATAAGACCGAAGATCGCTTGTTAGACATCAAACGTAATGATATGATCAATGTGATTGTTCATGAGCTGAAGAATCCTATTACAGGTGTTGTAGGTTTATCCAGGCTAATTATTGAAACTGATGATATGGAACCTGCAGAATCTAAAACCCTGATGCAGGAAGTACTTAACTCAGGGGAACGGATGAACGAGCTAGTAAATCGCTTTCTGGAAGTTCAAAAACTTGAGGCAGGAAATACTTCTCTAAATGTGTCAGAAATTGATGTTAAAGAAGTAATCGAAGACGTTACGATGTTGTCTAAACCATTGCTTTCTTCCAAGAGTCTATCTCTTTCAGTTACAGAGACAGGAAAAAAGTTTAATATAGAGGCAGACAGAGATCTGGTGTTTGATTCCATTCAAAACATTCTCAGTAACGCTGTAAAATATGGAGAACCTGAAAGAGTCATTGACATCGACCTTAAATCAACCCGTGAATCCGTTATAGTTTCAATTACCGATTATGGCTACGGAATCAGTATTGAAGATCAGAGCAAAGTATTTGAGAAATTTTTCAGGGTAAAATCTAATATCAAAGCTGCTCGTGAAAAAGGAACAGGACTTGGATTGGCTTATGTAAAACAAATTATGCAACGTCATCATGGCGATATTGCATTGGAATCTTCAGCTAAGATCGGAAGTAGATTTATACTAACTTTCCCAAAAAAATATAAAGCCGGATAATGAAATCACTGACAATAACTATCCTGATAAGTTTTATTTCTTTAGGTGTTCAAGCTCAGTCTCCTGTGTCTTTTTCAAGCGATAAGCTTCAACAAATATCACAAAGATATGCCGGTAGTTCTCTGAACTGGCCTGTTGTTGTTAGTCTTGCTGACCATAACATCACAAATAATACTTTTACTCTTTCGAGTGGTGATCTGCTTAAACTGAGAAGCCTTACCAATTCCACACTCATTTTTGAAGATCAACAAAAAAGAACGAATAAGCTGATTAGCGAGGGTGCTACTATCTTTGCTACTAATCAACTAAATGATACCAACAAGTTGTTCAGTGATTTTCTGGATGAGATCAGAAATGGAAACTTAGAAAATGCTCTGTCTATAAGTGAACAACTAAAACCTTCCGTTGACGCTTTGGAGAGAACACTGAACAGTAACCGATTGGTGTCGATACAAGCTCAATTAATTACCAAAAACGGACTTGTTGACAAAAGGTTAGGATTACTTGCCGGTTGGAATGAAGCTTTTGTGGGTGATCTGTTTGAAGAATCGCACGGCGTCAGAACCCAAGAGGAAAGTTATGCAACTTTAGCTTTTACTGATGGAAGTAATATCATAGTTAATCCAAGCACCACTGCAATTATCAGAAAGTCCAGAATAGATAAACTTGACAAAAGTGCCGATGCTGAAATCACTTTGGTAGAAGGTGGTTTACTTTCTAAACTTTCCGCAGTTGGTAAAGAGAGAAGTAAATATATTTTGAATGCAGGAAGCTCAACTACAGAGTTGAATACACAAAATTTTCTGGCAGAAAATACAGGTGGAACTGATGTAAGGCTCTCCAACTACGATGGTGATGCTCAGGTTTCAGCAAATAACGTTGTTGTAACTATCCGAAAAGATGAAGGAACAATTATTCGTGGAAATGCAGCTCCCCTGCCTCCTGTAAAGCTTTTACCCTCACCCAAATACTTAACTTCAAAATTGGACACCATAATTTATCAAAGTGACTTTCTTCTGAATTTTTCCGGTGTTGATAATGCAGTAAAGTATAGAGTAGAATATAGTACTGCTTATAATTTTGATGAAAATGTGATAGTTAAAGAAGTAAGCAATCCCAGAATCCTGATGGAAGACCTTTCTCTTGGCACAACCTATGTAAGAGTTCAATCCGTAGATGATCTCGGACTTAAGGGACCTTTTACTGATAAATTTTTAGTGATAAGAAATCAGGACACCAAATCTCCTCCAATTTTTGGTGATCAGTTTAGCCAGAAGGTTCATTTTGTGCTATCAAATTCTGTTACAGTAACAGGTGTAACTGAACCTGACGCCATTGTAGTAGTAAATGGTAAAAATACTAAGGTATCAGGTTCCGGCACTTTCAGCAGTGTAGTTTCATTAGAATCTAATGATCAAATCATTAATGTCACTTCAACAGATGGCTCTCAGAATACCACTCGCAAAGAACTTCGTGTTGTACATTTAACGGAAGCAGATCTTTTCAAAGTTAAACTTGATGGGTTGGATTTAAAAGAAGATATTTCTGCTACAAATTCTGCAAAAACAATAACTGGACGTGCTTTTCCTGAAATGGAAGTAGAGCTTAAAAATGGTGAAACTATAAAAACTGTAAAAACAGATTCGCAAGGTAGATGGGGTGTAACAATGAACGTGCAACAAGGCAAACTTTCCATTACATTTAAGGCGAATCAAACAGGCATAGAAACATTGTCCAAATCCTATACGGTTAAGTAAATTCGATCGGGTTATTATGATAAAACGACTAACACTCGTTCTTACTTTATTATTTGTCTCGCACTCTATTTTTGCACAGGAAGTCTACCTTTCTATATCCGGCAAAAGTACTTCAATCATTAGTGGAGATAGCCGAAATCAGTATGATATTTGGATCAAACCTTCCAGTACTCCACAATCAGGTAAAATTGAGATCTTTGATGCAGGATTAGGTGGCGCGGTAGATATTGTTACTCAAAATGGCGCTAATACTTCTACCTCATTTTCATTATTCCCTTTTGATGAATTATATAATATTGAAAATGGAACATTACGGTCTAAAGCTAATCCATCAAATAGAGTAGCACAGCTAACAACCCAAAGCGAAGAACGTTTTAAAAACAGATGGGTTGCTTTATCTGATATCGATAATACTTCGGCCAACGGTTATATAATCCGTGTCTCAACTGATAATGGAGATGATGTAAATAGTTTTAACTTCCGTGTTAGTTCGCCAACCGGACAGATTTTATCCGGTCAAAACTGGCAAATTATTGGGGTCGATCTGTCAATCGGGCTTTTTAATTCACAAAGAAGTTCTGTATTTCAACTTAAACCTTATGTGTTGCAGGAAGCTTCTGATTCACCCCGCTTAGTTGCCAGCGGACAAGAAGATTCAAGAGTTCGTAAAATTGATTCTTTTGGAGAAATTTTTGACCTGTCCCGTTCCGGTATCCCTGCCTCAAAATTCGGTTTAAAAAACAATTGGGGTTTGAATATTACAGGATCATCAGATCGAATTAATACATTGACAGTATATGGATTTGACGCACCCGTTCTTTGGTTATTAGAGCCATTTGTTAGTGAGAATAACAGGAAACCCAATCTGGGCATTAATGAAGTTCCTACTCAACAATGTACTGAGAAAACATTTGAATTAGCCGGAAACGACTTTAATAACGCAGAAATCAGCAACTCCAGATGGATACTCGATAATCAACAAGTTGCTTCCGGTAAAACACCAACCATTTCGTCTGATACTCCCGGTGAGCTGCAGTATACAGTGCTAATTCCCAATCAAAGATCACTTTTTCCTGAATATTGGACATATACAAAATCAGTATTTATAAATTCTCCTCCCGTAGCAAGAGTATCTGTTCCAAAACGTGTGATATCGCCTACTGAAACTGTATTACTGTCAGGCTCAAATTCATATGATATTGAAGGCAAGCCTTTGACCTACCAATGGTATGTGAATGGCTCACCAAGAGGTAATTCAGAATCTTTCCGGTTTTCAAGTACAATTTCCGGTAATTATAATGTAACTCTCAGAGTTTCGGATGGTGGTTCCAATCCTACTTGCGCTACAGATGAAAGACAAATTCAGATGCGCGTTAACACACAGCCTTATGCTGAGTTAAATATTGCTTCACTAATTGGAACAGGTGAAAATGTAACTGCTACCGTAAGTAATCAAACCGATGCAGACAATGATTCTTTAATCTATTCTTGGAGAGGTCTCGGTATAACGGGTTCATCAAATGGTGAAACAGTAACTGTAAATCACTCAGAGCCGGGTTCATACACCCTTAATCTTACTTTAGATGATGGATCCGGATCCACTAACGGCTTATACTCAATTAATAAAAGATACGAAGTTAATGCACCCCCGGTGCCTCAGTTCACATTAAGAGAAAAAGCCGCTCCGGGAGATAATATCACTTTTGATGCTGGTAGTTCCACTGATGGGAATAATAATCCATTAACCTATAAATGGTTTGTGAATGACAATCTGATAGCTTCTGAAGCAGTATCAGATTTTCAATTTTCTGATCCGGGTACTTATCGTGTAAAACTTATAGTTGATGATGGCAGAGGTGTTTCTAATTCGATTCAGGAACTTACTAAAACCGTTCGGATAAATACTCCTCCTCAACCGATAATAACTGCCGCAAAAGTAACTTCAAGTTCCAGAGTAACTTTTTCAGCAGAACAAAGTAGCGATTCAGAATCCACACTAAGTACATACAGATGGGATTTCGGAGATGGAAATACAGGAACAGGACCTAGGGTTCAGCATACATATTCCAAAACAGGAGAATACAGAGTTACTCTTCAGGTAAACGATGGTGAAGGACTTTCAAACAGTTCCAGAACCACCGAGCATATCTTGTTGATCAACCAATATCCGATAGCAGATTTTATTTCACCTGTTGTCGTTGCTCCCGGGCAGGAATTTACATTAGACGGCTCCATAAGCACCGACAGCGATGGGTTGATAACCAGTTATGAGTGGTATAACGAAGGAGAATTAATTGGAACAGGCAGTACAATTACCACCAGTTTAAGTAAAACAGGAAACGCAAATATCTCACTAAGGGTAAAAGACGATTCAGGTTATGAACTTGCTGAAGGAATTAAAACCAAAAAAGTACGTGTAAACACACCGCCTACTCCTGTTTGGGTTACTGATGCGGGTTTCGTAGCTCCAAATAAAGAAATTAGGTTCTCTGCCGCAGAATCATACGACCTGGATGGAAGCATCGCACGATACAAGTGGGAATTTAATGACGGAGTAACACTCCGAGGCCGTGTAATTCAACGAACTTTCAGAGAAAGTGGAACCAAATCTTTTACACTAACAGTAACAGATAACGACGATTTATCGAACTCCAGCTCTACTGTATCGGGAGAACTGAAAGTAAATCACCAGCCTCTGATCGTTACAGAAACCGTTTTAAGATCCAATGCTCTTTCAGTAAAACTTGATGCCACCTCAAGTTATGACCTTGATGAAAATCCATTGACTTTTGAATGGACTTTGCCGGATGGCACAAAACGAAACGAATCTTCTTTTACATGGCAGGCAAGTGAACCTGGAGTACATTTCATTGGGCTTACTGTTGATGATGGTTTGGGGCTTGAAAATAGTATTGCAGAGGAATCCATCAGAGTTTTAATAAACAGACCGGTTAAAGCAGTGGTTGCATCTGAAATTGCTTCCTGTACCGGACAAACGGTTTTATTTAACAGCTCACAGAGCTTTGATCCTGACGGAGATCCTTTCAGTGTAAACTGGAGTTTTGGAAATGGAGCGTCTTCTGATCAGGCTAATCCATCTTATGTATATGAAACACCCGGAATTTATGAAGCCAAACTTACTTTGAATGATGGTTTTACTGAAGAACAAACTGTAGCCACTATCCCTGTTATCATTGAAGGTTCTCCGGTAGCTAAGCTAAATTTATCCGATACTACAATTTGCGTAAACAACAGCATCAGGTTTGACGGATCCTCGAGTACAGATCCTTCCGGCTCCCTCCCATCCTTTAGTTGGGATACAGGTGATGGAAAATCAAAAACCGGAGCTGTGATCGATCATATTTTTACTACCCCCGGAGTTTACACAGTTTCACTAACCGTTGAAGGTTCGGGATCAGGCCGTTGCAGTAACATCAGCCAAACAACTGCAACAGTAACTGTAGTTGAAGGACCTGAAGCAAGTTTTGAGCTTCCTGAATATACTGTTCCCGGAAAAGCAGTAACACTGGATGGATCCGCATCATCAGCTGATGGTGGTTTTAAATCTGCTAAATGGGTTATTGATTCTGAAAAAGGACAAGAAGTTGTTGAAGGACTTAATACAACCTATACCTTTGATGAACCCGGTGAATATCTTGTCAGCCTTGAACTGGAAACCAATTCAGAAACAAATTGTAATACCGTAAGCATCACCAAAAGTATAAAGGTTAATGCACCTCCGGTTATAACCTGGAATTTACCTTCAAATATACCGGCCGGAACAGATCTTAAACTGGATGCTTTGAGTTCCAGAGATCCTGATGGCTTCGTTAAGTCTTATAAATGGTATATGGATGGGCAACTGATCAGTGAAAATGCTGCCGAAATCATAAAAGCGATTCAACCGGGAGATCATACCGTTAAACTTGAGATCACCGACAATACAACAGCAACAAATAATACTGTTTCTGCCGAAAAAACATTCTTTGCCAATAGTAAGCCTTCTCCTTCCATTATTGCTCCTGAAGCAGTGTATCTGAACGAGACTGTCAGTTTCAGAAATGCATCAACTCTGGACCGAGATGAAGATGTATTGACTTCTACATGGAAACTTGATGGAAATATAATACCAAACCCAACTTTTGAAGTAACCAATCAACAAGGTCACAAGCTTGTTCTGATACAGAATGACAACAGAGGACTCTCCAACTCAGTAGACAGTGCTGTAATTCGGGTAACTCCAAAGCTGTTACCAGTGGCTGATCCTGACCTTCCAAACTTGATAGCTGTGGGCGGAGCTTTATCATTACCTGATATCAAAATAGAAAACCCGTGGAGATTTAAAAATCAGGGACAATTTTCCCTAACATGGACATCAACAACACCGGGTAATAAAACTCTTACTCTCGCATATGTTCAAAATGGTTCCGAGTTAGTATCACAGGAATTCTCTCTTCAGGTTGTTCCACGACTTAGTTTCACTGAAAGTCCTGAAACACAAACTATTGAATGGAATCCTGCAAACCCATCAATGATTCTCAGAGCTCCTTCTGTAAACAGAGAAGACTCTGATGTAATCTATACCTGGAAACAAAGAGGAAGCACACTTGGAACGGGTAAACAAATTGGCGTTCAACTGGTTAAAGGTGAAAATAGATTTACAGTTCAGGTAACTGATCAACGGGTAGCAAGATCGAGCCCGGTAACTATTGATGTGGTTATTATAACCGAATAACTATTCAGTTATACTGCTTCAAAATCTTTCATTTCACTCAAAAACACAGTAGTTTAATTCGTTAACAAATTACGAAAAAAGGCTCTTTTTGAAGATCATAATAATTGGTGCCGGAGAAATTGGGTACGACCTTGCTAGTGTACTCTCCAAGGAAAAGCACGATGTAATAATTTTAGATCGCGACAAAGAATCGTTATCAAAAGCATCAGAAACTTTGGATGTACTATGTAAAGAAGGAAATGCTACATCAGCTAACGACCTGAACAAAGCAGGTGTTTCTGAAGCAGATATCGTGATCTCTGTAACCAGTGTGGATGAAGTAAATATGATCGCGTCCATGATCAGTAAAAAACTGGGTGCCAAAATGGTGATCGCCCGGGTCAGAAATGACGAATTTTCTCATCGCGACTCCCCTTTAAAAGCTACCGATCTGGGAATTGATGTAATGATCAACCCTGAACTCAGTGCCGCACAGGAAATAGCTCAGCTTTTAAAACGGTCTGCGGCCAGTGATGTGATCAATCTGGCTGATGACCTGATGCAACTTGTAGGAATCCGATTGGACAGAAATGCTCCTTTGATAGGAAAAACGCTGATCGAATATGCTTCAGAAAACGATGATATAACATTTCGTGTAGTCGCTATTGCTCGTCGTGGCAGAACATTAATGCCTCGTGGCCCAATGAAACTTCAGACTTTTGATCAGGTCTTTATCCTGGCAAAAACGGAAGACATTCCGGCTATCATAGCTACTACCGGTAAATCAGAAACAGATCTGAATAGAATAATGATTGCCGGAGGCTCCGGAATCGGTACAACTATTGCCCGTATTTTATGTGGAGATGAGAAAAAGGACTGGTCAGTAAAACTCATCGAGCCTAATTACGAAAGAGCAGAAGAACTCGCCATTGAATTAAAAAATGCAATGATCCTGAACGGAAATCCGACGGACCCTGATCTGTTAGCTTCAGAAGGAATTACTGATATGGATGCTTTTATTGCGGTAACCGATGACGAGGAATCAAATATTATCTCCTGCTTGATGGCAAAGCATTTGGATGTTAAAAAGACAGTTGCACTGGTTTCTAAGCCTGATTTCATTCCTCTTTCTCAAACAATAGGTCTTGATGCAGTCGTAAATAAAAAAGTAGCTGCTTCGAATGAAATTCACCGTTATGTAAGAAGTGGTAATGTGATTTCTGTAACGGAACTCCGTGGAATTAAAGCAGAAGTAATTGAGCTTTTGGTTTCAGAGAAATCTAAAGTAGTAGATAAACAAATTCAAAAGATCAAACTCCCGGATGGTTGTATAGTTGGTGGAGTTCTTTGTGACGGATCGGTTGAAATTGCAACCGGTAAAACGGTAATTCAGGCCGGAGACCGGGTGATGGTGTTCTGTTTGCCTGAAGCTATAGATAAAGTAACCAAGCTTTTCAGTAATGCCTAATAGTAAAAGTGTAATAAGCGCTTTTAACCGCCCTACCATTGATTTTCTGGTTGTATTGGGAATTCTGGGTGCGTTCATCTTTTTTATGGGGTTCGCACTTCTGTTACCCGCCGGAATTGATCTGATCTACGGACAAGATACCTGGTATACTTTTGTGGTGTCTGCAGGAATTGCATTTGGGTTAGGTGGATTGCTTTGGTTTTTCTTTAAACCTAAAGAAGAACTCAGGATACGTGAAGGTTTTTTGGTAGTAAGTTTAACCTGGCTCGCGCTTTCTTTGGTAGGCGCATTACCCTTCACTATTTCTGGAATTCTACCTAATTACACCGATGCCGTTTTTGAAACCATGAGCGGTTTATCAACTACGGGTTCTACCATTTTGGGCGGAACAACCAGTACCGGAATTGTAAATCCTGCTATCGAAGATCTACCCAAAAGTTTCTTATTCTGGCGATCGCTTGCTCATTGGTTGGGAGGAATGGGAATCATTGTGCTTTCTTTGGCAATTCTCCCACTTCTGGGAATTGGTGGTATGCAGCTTTTTCAGGCAGAATCACCGGGGCCAACTGCTGATAAATTAACGCCAAGAGTTCAGGAAACAGCAAAATTGCTATGGGTGGTATATGTTGCTTTTACCGGAGCTGAGTTTTTACTTCTGTGGCTCCATCCTTCCATGGATTGGTTTGAAGCCATTAATCACGCTTTTGCAACTCTTGCAACAGGAGGTTTCTCTACTAAAAACACAAGTATTGCTGCATTCGATTCAGCTTATATAGATACCATTATCACCATATTTATGTTTTTGGCAGGAATTAACTTCGCTATGCACTTTCGTTTACTGCGTGGTGAATTCCAGCCATTTTTTGCGAATCGGGAAACCAGATTCTATACCCTCATTACCATGATAGGAATCCTCGGGATATCTTTCTCTCTTTGGTTTTTTGATGGATATACTATTCTGGAAGCAATTCGCTCAGGAGCTTTTCAGGCAGTAGCTATTATTACAACTACAGGATTTGGAACCGATGATTACGAATTATGGTACTCTTTCGGAGCCTTTCTCCTTCTTCTCTTTTTCTTTACAGGCGGAAGTGCGGGTTCTACAGGCGGTGGAATTAAAATGATCCGCTGGATGATCCTGATCCGAAATACAGGTCGTGAAATTAAGCAGATCATTCACCCTAAAGCCATACTTCCGGTAAGGATCGGAGATCAGGCCATCAATCAAAATATTCAACGTACAGTACTGAGTTTTTTCATCCTGTATATGTTCATATTCGGATTGGGGGCGTTTGTAATTTCACTATTCGGATATGATATCATGTCTTCAGCCGGAGCAAGTATAGCCGCACTTGGTAACATTGGTCCCGGTTGGGGAGAATTCGGTCCCACCGACAGTTTTGCCAAAATGCCTTATCTCGGAAAATGGGTAATGATCATGCTGATGATGATCGGCCGTCTGGAGATCTTTACCGTTCTTATCATCTTTTCTCCTGCTTTTTGGAAACAGTAGGTTTCTAATCTCGCAATAAATTAAGAAGAATGTAACACGCTCTTCCAGTATTGAATTCAATTTGATATTTTATATCTCAGAGTATAATTAAATATCTAAAACTCTTGTAATGAAAGTATTAAAATACTTTTTCTTATTAGTTTTATTACTAACTCTAAAAAGCTGTGATAAACAAGCTAGTGATGAGGTATTTGTTCTGGATGTCGAAACTTATGTTGAGTTACTAAAGTCCAATCAATACGAATATTTGGATCTTCCTGATTTTGATTTTGAAGACATTTCTGAATTGCTTCAATACCGAAATGAAGATCAAATAATAACAAACTTCCCATACAATCCGTCATCCTCTTTTTATGATCCGGAGTCTAAATTAGGGATGTATATTTTATGGACAATTGAATCGATCCGGGTAGCTTCAGCAACAAGCCAGCAAATGAATAAGAGATTTCCTTCTCAGAACCCGGTTTTGGAACTTAGAGATTCTGAAAAATTCACTTTAGTATCTGATAGCCTTTCTCATAATGTTGCTGCGAGTGCTTATTATGATTGGTGGATCAATAATAATCAAAAAGATTTTGATGAATTTAAATCAATTGATCCTCTGGAAAAGACTAACTATAAGTGGCACTGAAAAGCCAGTCTTAAACTAACAGCATTATCCCTCTGCCATTTCCATAATTTTATTCCATTCAGCTTCTCTAACCGGAGTAATGGATAATCGGGAAAGCCTGAACAGTTCCATATCATCTAGAGCCGATTCTTTTTTCATAGCTTCCCTGTCCACAGGTTTATCGAATTTTTGGACAAACTTCACATCCACTAATATCCATGTTGGGTCTTCTTCACTGCTTTTCGCATCAAAATATTTTGAATCAGGATCGAATTGGGTCGGATCAGGATATGGTTCGCTGGCTACTTCCATCGTTCCTACAATTTCAGGTGGAGAAATTTGGGAATGATAAAACAATACTTTGTCCCCTACCTTCATTTCATCCCGCATGTAGTTTCGGGCAGCATAGTTTCTTATTCCGTCCCAAGGCTCAACCTGATCTCGTTCCAGGTCATCTATGCTATAGGCATCAGGTTCAGATTTCATTAACCAATAATTTCTGTCGCTCATTTCATTCGCTCCAATTAAGAATTATTCAATTAAGAATTAAAAATTGATCATTCTTAATTCTTAATTGATGCATTGTATTTCTTTACATACCACAAAACTGTGTCTCTCAGCATTCCATCAAAATCAGTGGACGGCTCCCAGCCCAATTCGTTCTTAATCTTTGATGCATCAATTGCATATCGGAAATCATGCCCAAGTCGATCAGTTACGAAACTGATGAGGTTTTTATAATCACCGTCAGGCCCATTTCCTACTTCCTCATTCAGTAAATCACAAAGCTTGTGAACCAGTTCAATATTCTTCCATTCGTTGTTTCCTCCGATGTTGTATACTTCTCCGGCTGTTCCTTTCAAGAAAGCTGTTTCCAGCGCCGAACAGTGGTCGATCACATTCAACCAATCACGAACATTTTCACCTTTGCCATACACCGGTATCGGATTGTGATTGATCGCGTTTCGGATTACAGTAGGAATCAACTTTTCATCATGCTGATGTGGTCCGTAGTTGTTAGAACAATTGGTTGTAACCACATTCATTCCGTAAGTATGAAAATATGCTCTTACGATCATATCACTACTGGCTTTGGAAGCGCTATATGGAGAATTTGGAGCATATGGGGTTTGTTCGGTAAAAAATCCATCGTCTTCAAGTTCGCCATAAACTTCATCCGTGGAAACATGCACAAAGCGATTATTTTTCCAGCTTTCTTCATTATCTTGCCATAGTTGACGACACTCTTCCAGAATATTAAACGTTCCAACAACATTCGAAAGAATAAATGGTTCTGGTCCCGAAATGGAATTATCTACATGGGATTCGGCTGCCAAATGGAAAACCCCGTCGGGCTTGAAATTCTTTACTATATCTTGCACTTCTTCACGATTGACCAAGTCGATCTTTTTAAAATAGTATCTTTCCGAGTCCTTTAATGGTTTTAAATAAGAAGTATCTGATGCATAGGTCAGCTTATCAATATTCATGATAGTCCAGTCAGGATTATCCTTGAATAATTTCAGTATCAAATTTGAACCAATAAAACCGGCACCTCCGGTAACAATGATCTTCTTCAAAATGTATCCTCTTCTTTAAGTGATGAAAATAGTGGGAGTTTTCTGTCTTTTTCGGAAAGAATTGGTTTACTGACATCCCAGTTGATTCTTATCAACGGGTCGTCCCAACGTACTCCTCTCTCTCCCTCTTTGTTATAATAATCTGAACATTTATATGAAATAATCGCCTCTTCACTTAATACTGAAAAACCATGAGCAAATCCTTTAGGGACCAATAAAGACCGGTGATTCTTCTCTGATAACTTGTATGCAACATAGTTTCCAAAGGTGGGAGAGTCCTTTCTTACATCTACAGCCACATCCAGCACTTCTCCTTTTAAACAACTAATGAGTTTGTCTTGTGGACTTGTAATTTGATAATGCAAACCTCTGATCGTTCCTTCATAAGATTTCGATACGTTATCCTGTACAAATTCTAAATCAAATCCTATTTCTTCTAAATGAGATTTTCTGAATGATTCAAAAAAGTATCCTCTTTCATCTTCAAAAACATTGGGTTCAAAAACGAACACTCCTTTTATTCTGCTTTCTGAAATTTTCATTCTTATAACTGTTTTAACAATCTTTGTAAACCTGCTTTCCAATCCAGGATCGGGACGCCGTCAACATTACTAATTTTTTGAGTACTTAACTTGGAAAAAAATGGTCTTTTAGCTTTAGTTGGGAACTCAGCCGAACTTACCGGATTTACGTTTACATTTATTCCCTTCTGTTTGAAAATCTCCTTGGAAAAATGATGCCAGGTTGTAATTCCCTCAGAGCTTAAATGATATAACCCGGTTTTGTTTTGTTGAAGTAATTCAAAGGTTTGTTCCACAACCTGATCCGCAAAAGTCGGACTACCAAACTGATCGTTTACTACATTCAATTCATCTCTTTCTGACCCGAGTTTCAGCATCGTTTTAATAAAATTGTGTCCGTACTGCCCGCATAACCATGAAACTCGCAGTATCAGAAATTCGCACCCGGAGTTCTTGATCGCTTCTTCTCCTTTCAATTTAGAATATCCATAAGCATTTACCGGATCTGTAGAGTCTTCTTCTTTATATCCTTCGGGATTATTTTCTTTGTCTGATATTGATCCTGAAAATACATAATCCGTAGAATAATGAACCAGTTTAACATTATGTCTTTTACAAACATCCGCCAACTCTTTTACGGATTCCGCATTGATCTTTAGCGCAGTCTGTTTGTTTTCTTCAGCGTCATCTACTTTTGTATAAGCCGCGCAGTTTATCAATACATCCGGAGCTACATCAGCTATTATTTTATCAACTTTATCATCGTCGGTAATATCCAATTCAGTTGATGAAAAGCTATTGTAACTGACACCATGATCTTGGCAGAAATCAACCCATTCCCTTCCAAGCTGACCTCCGGCTCCGGTGATCAAAAGCTTCATAAATTAACCCTGCACCAGTTTGTTTGCATGTTTATAAGAATCAGGAGTTCCGGCATCAGTCCACCAACCTTCCAGTACCGAACTTTTCATTTGTCCCTGTTTTATATAAAAATTATTTACGTCTGTAATTTCTAATTCTCCCCGACCCGATGGTTTGAGCGTTTTAATACATTCAAATACATTATTGTCATAAAAGTAAATGCCTGTTACTGCAAAATTAGATTTTGGTTCTTGCGGCTTTTCATCTATCGAAATTACATTATCTCCATCCAATTCTGCCACACCATAGCGCTCAGGGTCTTCTACTTCCTGAATAAGAATTTGAGCACCTGAACCATCATAGTTTTTGACAGCTTTATCAAGAGAGTGTTCGAATATATTATCTCCTAAAATAACAACAACGGGATCATTACCGGCAAAATTTTCTGCAAGTCCCAAAGCCTGAGCGATTCCACCCGCTTCATCCTGAACTTTGTAGGTAAATCTGCAATTAAAATCTTTTCCTGACCCAAGTAAGTTTACCACATCACCCATATGGTCTGTTCCGGTAACTATCAAGATCTCTTGTATTCCTACTTCGATCAATTTTTCAATGGGGTGATAAATCATTGGTTTTTCACCAACCGGGAGTAAATGTTTATTCGTAACTTTGGTTAAAGGATAGAGTCTGGATCCCGTACCACCTGCCAAAATAATGCCTTTCATAATGTGGATCTGATGTCAATAATTTTACTTGTAGCTAAAGGTACAAATAGAATTGAAATTTGGCTAAAACTTCTCTTTCTAAACTTAATTATAATTTAATATTAGAGTTGGTTAATCCTTATCAAATTTAATTAAATAATTCTCATATAGCCGTTTAGTGTATTTAATGGATAGTTCTTTCAGTATATTTACTAATGCATGAAAGCTAAAGTTACATATTTGCTTTTAGTCGTTTTTGCTTTTATCTCTGTTGAACAGAGTAAAGCTCAGGACAAGGTATGGACTGGAGCAGTTGATTCTTCATGGCATGTGGCAGGTAACTGGAATCCCTCTGGAATTCCGTCTTCTAATCAAACAGTTGCTTTACGAAATAATATAACTCCGAGACCCGTAATCACATCTAATGTTACGGTAAAGTCAGTTATCATCAATCAGTACTATTCTAATCCCGGCGATCAGCTTAAAATTCGTAATAATGCTACTCTAACAATTACAGATGATCTCGATATTTTTGGAAGCGGCAAATTAAATATCATAAACGGTCATTTGTTAATGAATGCAAGTTCAGGTGGGAAGAATGAACTCACCATGAATGGTACTCCGGAAATAAATATTACTAATGGTAGTTTTACAGCAGGTACAGCTTCAGAAGATATTGATGTTGAAATTATTGGTTCAGTTAATCTTGGAAATGGAGATTTTACTGTGTTTGGAAAACTTGATATTCCGAACGGAGGCACCTTTAACGCTGAAAGTGGTACCGTTTTAATAGATGGAAATACAGAAATAAACGGGGTTTTTAATGGAGATGATGCCGACATCACATTTGATGGTGATATGAAGGTAAATAGTGGCGGAGTGTTAAATCTTGATTCAGGTTCTATTGTTTTAAATAAAAATACAATTGTTGAAAACAATGGAACGGTTAATTTTGGATCCGGCGATGTAACCATAAATGGAAATTTAGACGCTAAAAGCGATGGTAACGTAAACATTCAAAATGCTACTGTAACTGTAACAGGTGATACTGAATTTAAAAACGATGGTAACCTAAGTATAGATTCAGGCACACTAAACATAACAGGTAAAACAGAACTGAAAAGTGGCGGAACTTTTGATCTGAATTCTGGGAATTTGAATATAGGTGGAGATGCAAAATTTTCTAACGGAGGTACTGTTGATGCAGGTTCTGCAAATGTTACTTTTGAGGGTGATTTAGAATTTAAAAATGGAAGTACTTTTAATGCCGATTCGAGTACAGTGACTTTCAGTGGAGATGGAGATCAAGAAGTAAAACTAGATAGTGACATTACCTTCTACAATGTAAAAGTAGATTCAGGATCAGTAGTTAATACTGATGGAGGTGGTAATACGATTACAGTTGAAAACGATTTAGTAGTAGAAAGTGGCGGAAATATTGATGTTGACGAAAACGATCAAATAGATGTTCAGGGGGATATAGAAGGTGACGAAGACGCTATTGCCAGCCCAAACCCTTTTGCTGTATCAGCTGTTTCACCTAATCTCACCACCGTAGTTATTATTTTCAATAAAGCGATGAAAGAAGCGCAAGCTGAAACTATTGGGAATTACAGTATTCGAAGGGTAAGTAATTCTGCTTCTGTGTCTATCAGTAACGCTGAACTAAATACCACGGGAAATAGCAAGCAAGTAACTTTAACAATTTCAACTATTATTGAAAATATAGAATATGAAGTTACTATGAATAACCTTGAAAGTACTGACAACGGGAGTATATCATCTAATCATAAGAAGCGTTTTAAAAAAGAGAGTTTGGTTTATTACAGTCGTCAGTCAGGAAACTGGTCTACCAACAGTACCTGGTCAACTACCGGGCATGGAGGTTCTGCTGCAAGCTCGAATCCCGGAAATACTAACAACGCTACTATAATTGTTGGTGATGGAGATGTGGTTACTATTGCAAGCCCAACTTCTATAGTGAATCAAACTTCTGTTCAGGTGAATATTAGTTCTACTTTAAGAGTTGGAAACGGAGGGATTTTAACCACCGGATCAAAATCTATATCCGGATCCGGAATTTTTCAGGTCACTTCAGGAACACTTCAAATTGGCTCCCCGGCCGGAATTGCTTCATCAGGTTCTACCGGGAGTATTCGAACCAATACCCGTTCTTTTTCAACTTCAGGATCTTATACATATAATGGATCTACTGCCCAGGTAGCAGGTACAGGTCTTCCTTCATCTGTAAATAATCTTACCATCAATAATTCTTCGGGTGTAACTCTCGATAATAATGTTGAAGTAAATGGGACGCTAAGTTTGACATCCGGTGTTCTGATTATTGAATCCGGAAATAATTTAATTGCCAATACTAAATCTATCGGCTCAGGTAAACTTAGGATGAAGCAAACTATTTCCGGTTCAAATGGTTGGAGATTGCTCTCCTCCCCACTTTCTTCAGATTATGGTGATTTATTTGATGCTATAACTACACAAGGATATGCAGGATCTTCTTTAGGAAATGCACCTGTTGACAGTCTTCAGCCTAACGTACTTTATTATGTTGAATCTTATCCCGGAACCGACAATCAAAGATGGAGAGCTCCTTCAAATGCATCTGCTTCTATTCAGGAAGGTCTTGGTTTATATACTTATATATTTGGAAATATTGCAGCCGACTCCCGTTATAATAACCCTCTTCCTGCAGATCTTACCGTTGAGGGTCAGGAACCTTCAGGTGCAGTAGATTTCGATGTTACATATACCATTGCTGCCGATTCCGGCTGGAATCTTGTTGGAAACCCTTACACAGCCACTATTGACTGGGATGATTCAGGAAACTGGACGAAAACAAATATTGACAACACCATTTATATATGGGATTACACCTCCAGCCAATATAAAACCTGGAATGGGACAACCGGAGATTTAGGGAACGGATTGATTTCTCCTTTTCAGGGATTTTGGGTCAAAGCTAATGATACAAGTCCTGTATTAATTGTTGACGAAGACGCAAAAACTACTAATGGTAATTTTGTAGGTAAAATAGTTTCGGAGAACAACAACCCGGAACCAAAATTCTCTATAGAACTTTCTGACGATGTAAACAGAATCTCCACTCACTTTATGTTTTCAAAGTCAGCAAAACTTAACAAAGATTCCAAAGATGCCTACCGGTTAGTCCCCCCACCCGGAATTTCTTCCTACTTGGATTTAGCTTCGGTTTCAGAGAATAAAAACCGGTTTTCTATTAATAACCTTCCCAGAGATTTTGGTATTCCAATTGAAATCCCATTGTCGATAAATGCCTATGAAAAAGGATATTCAGCTGATAAACCTCTTCATTTTGTATTCAAAAACTTTAAAAATATACCGGTTGGTTGGTCAATTTATCTTGTAGATACTAAATCAAATACAGAGATAAATATACTTACTGAACGTACTTATTTATTCAACCATACAGGAGAGCACAGAAAAGAAGCTCCAAACAATGTTTTAGGAAGTAAACCTAAAATTACTGTTAAAGCTTCTTCAAAAAACAGATTCTATTTAAGAATTGATCCGGGTTCTGATGCTAATGATCTACCCGATGAATTTATACTCAGTCAAAATTATCCAAATCCGTTTAATCCCTCTACCAAAATCAAGTTCACACTTCCGGTACAAAGTAATGCCGTGCTCGAAGTATTCGATATTCTAGGCAGAAAAATTACCACCTTAGCATCTGAAGAATTACCGGTCGGTCAACACATTTATGAGTGGGATGCAAGCAGACAATCAAGCGGAGTTTATTTATACCGTTTGGTAATTTCTCAGGGGATACAGATTAAAAGAATGACTTTACTCAAGTAATTTACCCTCTTTAAATTCAGTAGTTAGAATTGTTTAATGAAACCAATTAAGTATTAATAATTGGTATATTTAATCAACTTCATCTGCAAAAAGAGCTTTTTTGAATTCACACAAGAGAAACATACTTCGAGTCTTATCAGCATTAGCACTGATTGTGATTTCCTCAGAAATCGCTTTATCTCAAATAACCGGTTACACAAACCGATTAAAAGGTCAAATAAATAGTTCTCAGGTAAGTGGGTCTTCGGATTTAAGTAATTTCCCTGTTTTAATGAGTTTTCCTCTTGATGCTTTAAGATCTACTGGAAATGGCGGGCAAGTACAAAATATAAATGGGTATGATATACTTTTTACTTCAGCCAATGGTACTTCCATTCTCTCCCATCAGATTGAGACATATGACCCTACAACCGGTCAAATAGACATTTGGGTTCGGTTTCCCACACTTTCAGCAACTTCCGATACTGAGTTCTATATGTATTATGGAAAATCGGGGATATCAACAGATCCCTCCTCTCCAAATGTTTGGGATTCGAACTACAAAATGGTTCTTCACATGAATGGTGATACTGATGACGCAGCAGGTGAAGGTACAGATGCTACAGATTCAGGAACTTCAGATGCAGCAGGACAAATCGGAAGAGCTCGTAATTATGGAACTAATCAAGGAGATTTAATTCAGGTTCCGGATCCCGGTTCTTCTCCTTTGGATATTACAGGAAATATTACAATCTCATTCTGGATAAATATTTCAAATCTCAATGATGGGCCCGACCTTGTTACAAAAGGAACTTATACCGACGGTTATTCAATCTGGATTACCAACAATGGAAATTTAAGATTCCAGATTAACAATAATGCTTTAAACGGGTCATCCAATAATCAAATCAGCAACGGAACCTGGAGCTTTCTGACTTTTACAAGATCTGCATCCGGAAGGAATATATACGTTAATGGGTCATTAGATGCCTCCGATGGTTCTGGTGTATCTTTCAATACTAACAACGACCCACTTTATATCTCTACTACTGCTTTCGATTTTGAAGGTAGTATGGATGAAGTTCGAATTTCCAATACAACCCGAAGTGCTGATTGGATTGCCACAGAATACAACAACCAAAATTCACCACTGTTTTTTGTTTCTCAATTGAATGCGGAACCTGTTCTGCAAACCATTGAAGGTTCAACCATTACTTTTAATTCAGGTGACTCGCCCAAAAATATTACATCTACAATTGATGTCTCCGATGGTGATGATGTTAACCTTGAAAGTGCTGAAATATCTATTTCTAACAATTTTGCGCTAACTGAAGACGAACTGCTTTTCACAGATCAACTGGGCATTACGGGCAGTTATGCTTCGGGTACAGGAGTTCTGACCCTTACCGGCACAACTACAAGCGCTAATTATGAAACAGCGATTCGGAGCATCACTTACAGAAATGCTGATACTTCTCCTACAGAAAATACCAGAACTATAAGCATCACCGTAAGTGATGGAACGGACGATAGTAATACGCTAACGAGAAATATCAATGTTGTAAAAGTTAACAACGATCCTGTTCTCTCAAATATTGAATCTTCTTCATTATTCTTTTTCTCAGGCAGCTCAGCAAAACAAGTTAGTAATACCATCGAAATTTCTGATATTGATGATACAAATATGGAAAGTGCCAGTCTTCAGATAACAGGAAATTATCTTAGCTCTGAGGACACTCTGGAATTTGTATCTCAAAATGGAATTACATCTTCATGGAATGATATTTCTGGTACGTTGACCCTGACGGGTTCTGCTACTAAAACAAATTATGAAAATGCTATCCGAAGTGTCAGCTATTTGAATTCTAATCCGACTCCTGATATGTCCGTAAGGACACTCAGCTTCACAGTCAGCGATGGAAGCGATAACAGTTCTACCCTTACCCGGGATATTGAAATACCGGATTCAATATCTGACCCCTCTACTGACCTTTCGAATACGGTTTTTCATTTTGATGCTTTTGATGTGGACGGAGACTTACTAACCAATGACCAACCCGGGGATGGCACCGGTGTTTCTACCTGGGGTGACAGATCCGATAACACGGGAGGAAGCTCAGTAGATCTTTCAGGTACAACAAGTCCCGCCAGTGATGAGCCTATCTTTGATTCTGATTATTTCGGAGAAAGAGGTGGATTACTTTTCGATGGTACAGATGACAAGTTTGATGTTCCGGATAACGCTATAAATAATACAGGGACATATACTGAAAAATCTTACGCAGTAGTTTTTAGGACAGGATCAAGCACCGCAGGATTGCAGATAATTTATGAACAAGGTGGTGGAACCAGAGGTTATCAAATAAGCATTAAAGATGGTACTGCTTATGCCTTTGTTTGGAACAATAGTGAGTGGGGATCAGGCAATCAATATAAATCAATTAATCTTGGTGCTGTTTCAACTAATACCAACTACATTCTGATTGCAAGCCATGATGCAACATCTGGAACTCTAGCTGCAAAAACCTGGTCTGCAAACATAAACGGAGGTAGCATTATTACACAAGCTAATGTCGATTTTCAAAGAGCTCACAGTGGTGATGCCGTTATTGGTGAAGAAGACGGGACAAGAGACCCTGCCACAACAGGAAATAATCCGGCAGGAACTAATAATTTCAATGGTATCATTGGTGAATTTATTTCCTTGAATGACGCTTTATCAGCTGGTGATTTCACAAACTTATATGCCTATTTAAGTGATAAGTGGTTCAATAAAGCTCCATTATTATCCTCAATAGAAGGTTCAGCACTTTCTTATTCCGAAGGCGATCCTGCAACAACAATATCTTCCTCTTTAGTAGTTTCAGATTCAGATAACTCTGTTTTGGAAAGCGCGGAAGTAAGTATATCAGAAGGCTTTAATAATTCTGAAGATGTTCTTGCCTTCACTAATCAGTTAGGAATTACAGGAAACTGGAATTCAACCACAGGGATTCTAACTCTATCAGGTTCTTCATCTGTTGCAAATTATCAAACCGCACTTCGTTCTGTAACTTATGAAAACACGAATGGATTAAATCCGTCAACCGTGACGAGAGAAATTTCTTTTCAGGTTTCTGATTTTGAAGATGCAAGCGGGTTAATATCCAGAGAGATTGATATAGTACCCTCCAACGCCACTCCTGTTTTAGCAGCCATTGAAGGTGCTACTATTTCGTTTACTGAAGGTGACGGTCCTACTTCTTTAACTTCAACTATTACAATTTCCGATTCCGACGATACAAATCTGGAAGAAGCAACCATTCAGATCACAAACAATTACTTTTTAGGAGAGGATGTACTTGATTTTGTTAATGCAAATGGAATAACATCCAATTTTAATTCGGGTACCGGCACATTAACTCTTTCAGGAACAGCAACAGTTGCAAATTATCAGGCAGCCCTCAGATCAGTTACTTTTGAGAATATCAGTACAGACCCTGTCACCGGTTTAGACCGCACTGTAACCATTTCTGTGAATGACGGCTTAGATGACAGTAATACTCAAACCAGAGACATTTCAGTTTCAAGTGTAAACACTCCTCCTGTTCTTGATGATATTGAGCAGGATGCGATTCTGTACACAACTGGAGACTCTCTAGAAGTTTCAGATGATATTACTGTTTCTGATTCTGATGATACAAATATAGAGACCGTTACTTTTCAAATAACCGGAAACTATGACAGCTCTGAAGATACTCTTGTTTTCGCTGATATCTTCGGAGTTACAGATTCCTGGATAGATGGAACAGGAACACTGACATTAACTGGTCCTGCAACAAAAAACGACTTTCAAAGTGCTCTCAGAACGGTACGATATGCCAATACTTCTTCCAACCCATCCGATCAGCAGAGAACTATTTCGGTTACAGCAAATGATGGTGATGATAACAGTAATATTGTTACTCGAAATGTGACCGTGAGCGTTCCTGCAACCATCAATGACCTTACGGTTTGGTTAAAAGGCGATGATGGAACATTCAATGCCACATCAGGTGGAAGTGCAAGCACTAACGGTGGAAATGTAAGACGATGGGAAGACCAAAGCGGGAATAATCATCATTTCATAACATCGGGAACTGCACCAACCTTTCGAACTGGTGTAGGAAGTATAAATTCACAAAACGCCATTGAATTTCCTGGCGGCGGAACTGTTGTTCGTTTAGAAGATGCTGACGCAGAAACTCAGTATTTGAATGGTCTGGATGAGTTTACCATATTTTTTGTAATTGAATCTGATATTACAAACACTGATAGAGGTTTTTGGACAACATACCAACCGGATGGAACCGGAGACGATAAATTCTTCAATATCAGATATGATGCAACAGGAACAAGTGGTACAAACATTATTACGGCTGGATTAAGGGAAGGGGAATCTTCTGATTTTTTACTACAAAGTTTCTCTGATGCGCAAACTACATCTGGTCAAATAATTGCTTTAAAGTGGCAATCTGAAGAATCATTCGATATGTATGTGGATGGTGTTCTGAACAACCCTTCCGCATCAGGTAATATCCCTACAGGTTTACTTACCAACTTAACTACTGCAATACTTGGGCAAAGCAGTAAAGATCAAAACAACAGCTGGGATGGCTTGATCGCTGAAATGCTGTTCTATTCTCGAGAACTTTCTATTTCCGAACAGCAAAATATAGAAGATTACCTCTCCTTAAAATATAGTATTCCTATAAGAAATCTTACTGCTGCTACCGGTGGAGAAGCAATATCTGCAGACGATGCTTCAACAACCTACACTACTTTATCAGGGCCAAGAGTTCAGGAAAGTTTTATAGGTGAATACACTTCGAGCGGCACTTTTGTATTTAAAGCTCCAGCAGGTTTTGAATGGGATACCGGCGGTGCTAATCCCTCTGCTTCAGTAGCTCCTGCTTTCGGGGGAAGTACAAATCTGGCGATTTCCTTTACAAGCAGGTCTTCAACTGAGATAGCATTTACTGTCACTACCGCTTCCTCTACTAATCCTGCTGAAATCACTTTCAATGGATTCAGAGTAAGGCCAACAACTGGAACTCTCCCAAATGATGGAAATATCAGGAACATTGGAACTACAGGCTCCGGAGGTACAACCAATTATGGTACATTGACAATGGTTGCCGGAACTCAAATCGCAATGGCTTACTCACAACAACCGGGAACATCAACTGTAAATTCACCTATTTCTCCATCAGTAAGGATACAGCTTGTTGATCAATTTGGTAATTCTGTGGAAGAAGGTGGCGTAGATATTGATGTAGCTTTGAATGTAGTTAGTGGTTCAGGAGTTTTTACCGGGGGCTCAACTACTACTATCAGGACAAATTCACTTGGAATTGCTGACTTCACAAATCTTCTTATTGACGATACAGGTTCATACACTCTTACCGCTACCTCTTCAGGGTTAGCTTCAGAACTTAGCAACGAATTTGATGTAGTAGTGCTAGGACAACTTACAGAGTTTAAAATAGAAAGAGTTCCTTCCGGAAATATTTCCAATAAACTGGCAGGACAAAGTTTCAACATAAAAATTTCAGCTGTTGACGGAACTGATGCAGTAGTTACAGACTTTTCAGGAACAGTTGATATTTCTTCTTCCTGTACATTAGATGCCGGACAAGGTACCTCCCCTGCATTCACATCCGGAGTGTTATCCTCACTTACTGTTAGTATTAGCAGTGTTGGATCCTGTTCCATCATAGCCACTAATTCTGCAGGCTCCGAGACCGGTGAAAGTAATAGTTTTAATGTTACACCCGGTGCAGCATCCGCAACCACTACTCAAATTACTGCAAGCCCAACTGTGATCTTTAATGATGGATTTTCTACCTCTACTATAACAGTACAAGCACGGGATGCATCCGGAAATAACGTAACTGTTGGAGGTGCAACTATTGCTCTTTCAGCAACTGATGGTTCTCTGGGAAGTGTAACAGATAACTCTGACGGTACATACACAGCAACGCTTACTTCTTCTATTATAGAAGGAACTGCAACCATTACAGGAACTTTAAACGGTAATTCCATTTCTGATAATGCTCAGGTTGAATTTGCAGCTTTTAATAAAATATGGAGATCTCAGGTGGGTTCAGTTCCAGATGCACGAAATTGGGACGATCCCGTAAACTGGTCTTCCGGAAGTGTGCCACTTTCAACTGATAAAGTTCTTATACCTGCAAACCCATCTGTAGGTAACCAACAGCCTGTTGTGGATGTTACCAATACTACTGTTGCCCAAATATCGATTGAAAGCAGCGCTACAGTTACCGTTTCCGGAGGAGTCAACTTTGTCGTAACCGGTGAAGCATCCGGAGGTGGTAAAATACTTGGGAGTAATGCCGATTCTTTGACTGTGGGTGGAAATCTGGATTTGCTTGATATTACTCTGGGAAATGTAATTCTGAACGGTTCCTCTAAACAGATCGTAACCAGCCCCAATGATTTCGTGGATCTTGAACTAGACAACTCCGCTGGCACTGATTTTTCCTCTGATCTTACCGTTACCGGAGATCTAAACCTTACAGATGGTACTTTGTTTATACCAACCGGAAAAAACCTGATTGCAAATTCCAAAACCTATGGCCCCGGTGGTTCACTAAGGTTTCAAAGAAGAATTTCAGGAGTAAAAGGTTGGAGAATGGTTTCATCTCCTGTTAATACAACTTATGGCGATTTCCTGGATGGAACTTTAACTCAGGGTTATACCGGTTCGACATTAGGAAATACAGCTCTGGATAGTCTGCAACCCAATGTATTAACATATCTGGAAACTGTTGTTGGTACTGATAATCAAAGATATCGTGCTCCTTCTAATGCCACACAATCTGTGTCTCAAGGGCAAGGAGTTTTTGTGTTCGTCTTTGGTAACATTGCTGCAGATTCCCGTTACAATGATCCGCTTCCTGATACACTTGATGTTGAAGGTCAGGAATGGGAAGGCGACGGTACAGAAGTCGATTTTGGGATCACTTATACAGCTGCTGCTGATACAGGTTGGAACCTGATCGGAAACCCATTTGCTGCCACTATCGATTGGGATGACAATACCAATTGGACAAAAACTAATGTTGAAAATACTATCTATGTTTGGGATCCTTCGGCAAACGGTGGCAATGGTGAATACTTGACATGGAATGGCACAACCGGAACTCTTGGCGGAGGCCTGATCTCCCCTTTTCAGGGATTTTGGGTAAAAGCCAACGCTGCAGCTCCTGTTCTTAAGGTAAATAAAGAAGTTAAAACAACAGGTGGTAGTTTTCTCCGGAAAGAGAATACAGAAGGACAAAACGATCCTCAATTAGAGCTTTCTTTAAAAGCAGACGGACTGAACAAGAAAACAAATATTATGTTTTCTAATAGCGCCAGAAAGTCAAAAGACAACAGCGATGGTTATCGTCTTCTTCCATTTTCATTAACACATCTGGAGCTTCATACTTTTCTGGAAGATGGTACAGAACTAGCCATTAATAACTTACCGCTTGACTTCAATTCCAGATATAAGATTCCGTTACATGTAGCGGCTTATAGAGACGGAGTTCCTGTTTCAGGCGAAATGGAGCTGGTTTGGAGTGGGCTTAGAAATATACCGGATGATTGGATAATTACCATAATAGATAATGACACTCAGGAAGAAATCAACATAAAGGAACAAGATTCCTATACTTTTAATCATTCAACAAAAGCCAAAATCTCTAAAACAGATCCATTTTCTCCAAGTTTTAAGTTGAAATCAAAAGGCAGAAGTACTTCTGAGAGTGCCCGTTTCACTTTAAAAATAAGTACAGAACAAATTGAGCTCGAAGTTCCTGAAGAGGTGTTTTTGGCTCAAAACTATCCAAACCCATTTAATCCCAGAACTACTATCCCATTTGGCATTGACAAAGATGCTGATGTAAGTATTATTATATATGATATACTTGGAAGAAAAGTGCATACTTTGGTTAACAGAAGGCTTACGGCAGGCACCTACGATGTAACTTTCCATGCCAATCACCTTGCCAGCGGGGTATACTTTTATCGTTTGATTACTGATTCAAAAGTACTTGTGGAAAAATTTACTTTGATTAAGTAGTATTTTTGTCCCATTTAAAACGAGTTAGAATTACCTAATCCTGGTTTACTCATTATCGTTTAGTAGTATATTAGTCTATCTGTGACAAGCAGTTAATCTGGCTTTATAAGTAGATATGACAAATTTTTTTACCAAATACCTCTTCATATCTGTAGCACTTTTTTTCGGGCTTAGTGAGATAGCAAATGCTCAACTTGGGTCATTTGCTGAAAGAAAGAAGTTTAATATAGAAAGTGATAGTATCAGTGGCGCTTCTGATCTAATAAATTTTCCGGTTCTGGTAAACGTAACTTTGCCATCGGGAGATGGGGAAAATGCAAACGGATTTGATATTGCTTTTACAGCTGGTGACGGTACTACACAACTGGACCATGACCTCGAATCTTATGATTCCGGTACGGGTGAGCTTGTAGCATGGGTCAGGTTCCCTTCTTTAAGTGCTACAACTGATACCCAATTTTTTATCTATTACGGTGACTCAGGGATTACCACCGATCAAAGCACAACTGATACTTGGAACTCGGATTATCAACTGGTAATGCATATGGACGGTGGCGCTACCGAAGATGATGCAACTTCTAATGCCAATGATGGCACAGAAAACGGAACGGGTGGAATTCCAACCACTTCAGGGAGAATCGGTGATGGTCGTGATTTTGAGCGGGGTGATTCAGACTTCATCTCTGTAGCAGATGATAATAGTCTGGATATTACAGACGAAATCACAATTTCTTTCTGGTATAATCCGGAGTCAAACGCTGCACCTGATATGGTTACAAAGGGAACCAACACTTCATATGAGGCTACAATAAGGGGTGGTCCCCGAATGCAGTTCAAAAAAGAAGGTGGATCAAATCTTACTGCTGATGCTTCCTTTTCGCTCAGCAACTCAACATGGTACTATTTAACCTATGTACAAGGAGCTTCAGGAAGGTCAATTTATCAAAATGGAGTTTCAATAAACACCGATGGCAATACGACTGCTTTTTCTACAAATGGAGATGCTTTACAAATTTCCAGATCAGGTGATGCCGCTGACGGCATTATTGATGAAGTCAGAATTTCTGATATAGAATTAAGCGAAGATTGGATAGCTACTGAATATGCTAACCAATTAAATCCCTCAACTTTTATAACAGAACTGGATGACCTGCCCAGCTTACAAAATATTGAATCAACTGCTGCAACATATACGGCAGGTGGTTCAGCAATATTTATTACATCCGATTTAACTATTGGAAGCCACCCCACTGTTACAACATTAGATAGTGCCGTAATTCAAATATCTAACAATCTAGATAATCCTGATGATCAACTTGGCTTTTCTGATCAATTGGGAATTACCGGAACATATACCGCTGCAACCGGAAAACTTTTACTTTCGGGAACTACTTCTTTAGCCAACTACCAAACAGCGCTTAGAGCAGTTACTTTCAGTAGCCTTGTCGGGACTCCAAGCCAGCTCACAAGAACGGTTTCTATTACGGGGTACAATGGCTCTTCAGCTACCAACACTCCAGTTAGAGATATTGATATTATCTGCACATTAACTGATTTAACTACTGACATTTCAAATATCGTTTTCCATTTTGATGCACAAGATCTGGATGGAGACGGTACTGCAAATTCTGCGGAAGGTTCCCCTCCAACCAATAACTCTTCAGTTACTTTATGGGGAGATCTCAGCACAAACAATTTTGATTTCGCTACAGGTACTGCAGCATTATTTGACTCCTCAGGCTTTGGTGAACGTGGTGCTGTTACCTTTGATGGAACGAACGATGAATTAATAAAAGGTGGAGAAGCGCTGATTAACAACGATGATTTCAGCCAAAAATCTTTTGCTATTACAATCCGTACAGGAACATCTACAGACGGATTTCAGGTAATATATGAGCAATCCAGTGGCGGACTAGGTTATAATTTCAGTATCGTTGATGGAAATTTATACGCTCATGCTTACAACAGAAGCAGCGCAAATTGGGGTGCATCCAACTCCTTGAGACATCGAGTTATAAATCTTGGTACTGTGCAATCAAATCAATCCTACATAATCATAGCATATCATGATTCTAATGTTTGGGCTGCTGAGTTAAACAACGGTTTACTAGAATCTTTTTCCGATGCCGCTGATATGAATTCTAATAACAATAGCATAGGCTTGGGTGGTAATGATGGCTCGCAGACCCGAAATCCAATTACACTTTCGAATGAAAACGGAAATTTTAATGGACAAATTGTAGAATTTGCTTCTTGGAACACATCGCTAAACGGTGGGCAAAGAGCCAGTATATATAATTATTTTAACGACAAATGGGGGAACGTTCCTCCTGTCTTATCTTCCATTGAAGGTACAAATTTAGATTTTACAGAAGGCGATCCGGATACTCAAATCACCAATACTATTACTGTTTCAGACAGCGATTCTCATAACAATATGGATAGCGCAAAGGTATCTATAACTACAAACTTTATAACCGGTCAAGACTCTCTCATCTTTGCTAATACTGCAAATATTACCAGGACTTATAATGGAACTACGGGCGTGTTACTACTTTCGGGAAGTGATACAAAAACAAATTATCAAACTGCATTGCGATCTGTCAATTATCGTAATACCCAATTTAATCCTTCAACGAATACTCGAACAGTTGAATTTGAAATTTATGACTGGGATGATGTAAGTAACACTGTGAGCAGAAACATAAATATCAACAATCCTGATGCAACACCTGTGCTTGCAAATATTGATAGTGGAGATTTAGCTTATACAGAAGGTAATGGTGCAGTAGCAATTACTTCTGCTATTACAGTATCTGACGTCGATGACACAAACATAGAAAGTGCAACTATTTCCATTACCGCTAACTACTTTATTGGTGAAGATTTTCTCGACTTTACAGACACCGGAAATATTTCAGGCAGCTTTGCTTCAGGAAGTGGGATATTAACTTTAACCGGAAGCGATACTAAAGCGAATTACCAAACAGCGCTTAGAGCTGTAACTTATCAGAATACCAGCTCAGACCCGGTGACCCTTGACCGAACTATTTCTTTTGTCGTCAATGATGGAGATAATAACAGTAACACACAAAGCAGAGATGTGACAGTAGCTACAGTAAACTCGAAGCCTGTTCTTAGCTCTATTGAATCATCAAATATTCCTTATCCTGATGCTGCTGTTCAGATTACAAATACTATTGTAGCTTCTGATCCTGATGATACCAGACTTGACAGCGCATTTGTAATAATTTCTGAAAATCTGAAACCTGCAGAAGATTCTCTTATTTATTCCACCCTTTTCGGAATTACGGGAAGCTGGAATCCAAATACAGGAATTCTCAAACTTACAGGGAATAATTTATTAAGCGATTATGAAGCAGCATTAAGATCTGTGGATTATATAAATACTGCCACCATAGCGTCAGGCCCCGAACGAGTAGTTAGTTTTATCGTTAGTGACGGTGATCTCAAAAGTGATACTCTAAAACGTACCATCGATGTAAGTCCGGTAGAAACCATTCCTGATCTTGAAGTTTGGCTTAGGGCAGATGCCGGAATTTCTGAAGGAAACGGAGTTTCTATTACGACCTGGGAAGATCAAAGTGGGAATGGAAATGATTATACAGGTGCAGCTGGTTCAGGTACAACTCCGACTTTTGTAGCAAGTTCTGCAACTTTAAACAGTAAGCCATCGGTAAACTTTATAGGAAACGGAGATCACTTTCTCGATAGTGACGGACAAACAAATTACATCAACGGAAACAATGAGTTCAGTATGTTTATTGTTTATAAATCTGATGTTACAAATACTGATAAAGGACTTTTTATAGCTGATTCTCCTTCAGGAGCTGATGAGATTCTGACTATTAGATACGACGCTTCAGGAGCAAATGGTGGTGGATCATTTAATGATGTAGTAAAAACCGGAATTCTGGGTAATGGTGCCGACAACCAGTTAGAAAGCTTTTCTGATATTCAAACATCCGGAGCACAAATAATTAGCTTGCAATGGGAAAGCGGTACAACATACGATCTATATGTAGATGGAATTTTGAATAATCCGAGTTCTGCGGCTGACCCTCCCCCATCAGGAACAATTACAACTGCAACTACTGCTTTGCTGGGAAAAGGAGGAAAAGATACCGGAAATAGCAGTTGGGATGGCGAAATAGCAGAATTCATTTTCTATAGTCGTAGTATTTCCCAAACGGAACGGGAAAGTATAGAGGATTATCTTGCAGACAAATATGATCAGGCAATTCGTAAAATTACTCCGGCGATTGGAGGAGAATCGATCTCAGCTGATGACGCAAATACTACTTACACTTCGTTAACTGGTCCATTTATTCAGGAAGGATTTATTGGTGAGTTTACATCTAGTGGAACAGTTATTCTTAATGCTCCTTCAGGTTATCAATGGAATACAAGCGGAACAATTGGAGTAACTGAATCTCCTGCTTTTGGTGGATCAACAGAATTAGACGCTTCTTTCACCAGCATCACTTCAACTACAGCAACTTTTACCATAGATGTAGTTTCATCAACCAATCCTGGACAACTACAATTTACCGGCCTGGAAATTCGTCCAACAACAGGAACTATGCCAAACACAGAAAATATTATCAATTCCGGAACAACCGGACAAGGTGGAGCAACCAATTACGGAACAATAACCATGGTTCCGGGATTGAAAGACAGTTTGGTGTTTGTTCAGCAACCAACAACTACATCAAAAGACTCGATCATTACTCCAGAAGTTCGGGTACAACTGGTAGATCAACACGGAAACAGTGTTGAAGAAGCAGGCATATCAGTTGGTATTAATCTTTTCGGTGGAGCAGGAATTTTATCAGGCACAACTTCCACAAATACAAATGCTTTAGGAATTGCTGAATTTGAAGACTTAAGCATTGATGATGTTGGTACTGATACATTACAAGCTACAAGTTCAGGATTAACTTCGTCCTTAAGCTCCTCTTTTAACATAGTGAATGATGGGGTTTTAACCGGATTTATCGTAGAAAGAGTACCCTCAGGAAATATCAGCTCTAAAACTGCAGGTCAAAGTTTCAATATCAAGATCACAGCCGTTGATGGCTCCTCTACTACTGTAACTTCGTTTAACGGAACTGTAGTAATTTCATCGAATTGCACAATGGACTCCGGGCAAGGAACTTCCTCCGTTTTTTCTTCCGGTGAACTTGCATCCACAACTGTAAGCATTACCAGTACAGGCTCTTGTACAATAACTGCTACCAATTCAGCCGGCTCTGAATTTGGAAACAGTAATTCATTTAGTGTAAGCGCAGGGGCTGCGTCTGAAGTAACATCGCTAATTTCTGCATCGCCAACAGTTATTTTGAATAACGGATCGAGTACTTCTGTAATAACAGTAGATGTAAAAGACGAATTTGGTAATAATATAACTATTGGTGGAGATGCGATTACCTTATCAACCACCGCGGGCACCTTAGCCAGTACAAGCGGTTCAATTATTGATAACAGTGATGGAACATACTCTGATACTCTTACATCAACAATGGTTGAAGAAATTGCTACTATTTCAGGAACTGTAAATTCGACAACTATTACAGATAATGCACTGGTAGAATTTGCCGCGTTCACTCATATTTGGGAGAGCCAACTTGGTTCTGCAAGCCTCGCATCAGACTGGGAAGAAACAGGAAATTGGAATGTCGGCAATGTACCCGGAACCAATTCTGTTGTTTTTATTCCTTTAAATCCTGCAGTAGGTAATGAACAACCTGTGATTGATGTTACAGGAAGTACAGTAGCTTCAGTTACCATGGAAACCGGAGCTTCACTATCCATTTCCGGAGGAATAAATTTCACAATCACGGGCAACCTTTCCGGAGGCAGCGTACTTGGAACCAATGCTGACAGCATCACTGTTGGAGGTGATATTCTGGATGTAAGTGCAATAAATGTTGGTACGGTTGTTATGAATGGAACTTCCGCCCAAAGTATTACTAACCCTCATGCATACACAAATCTTGTGATTGATAATGCTAACGGTGTAACAGTAGAAGAAAATCTCGCCATCAATGACAGTCTTATCATGACATCCGGCGAATTGCTTATACCAAGTGGAAAAAATCTTGTTGTTGATGGTATCAGATATGGAACCGGAACTTTACGTTTTCAAAGAAAAATATCTGGTGTAAGAGGGTGGCGCATTCTCTCCTCTCCTGTTTCTTCTACATTTGGTGATTTTTTGGATGGCACATTAACCCAAGGATTCACGGGATCAACACTTGGCAATGCAACTCTTGATAGCTTACAACCCAATGTCCTTACTTATTTAGAAAGTTTTGAAGGCACTGACAATCAACGATACAGAAGTCCCGGAAACGCCACAGATCCATTAGTACAAGGTCAGGGTATTTTTGTGTTCTTTTTTGGAGACATAGCAGCAGATGCTCGCTATAATAATCCGCTTCCGGATACACTAGATGTTAGTGGACAAGAATTTAATGGTGCAGCCGGTGAAGTGGATTTTGGAGTCACTTATACCGCAAACGCTGATACAGGTTGGAATTTAGTGGGCAATCCTTTTGGCGCCACAATTAATTGGGACGACTCACCAAACTGGACCAAAACCAATATCGAGAACACTATCTATATTTGGGACCCGGCTGCCAATGGTGGTAATGGTGAATATCTAACTTGGAATGGTACCACAGGAACACTCGGTAGTGGTTTAATTCCACCATTTCAGGGATTCTGGATTAAAGCAAATGGTTCAACTCCTGTTCTAAAAGTTACTACTGACTCCAAAACAACCGGAGGATCGTTCCTAAGAAAAGAAATTAGGACGGAACAAACCAATGATGTCCCTTTGCTAACATTGGAACTTACCTCCAATGGATTAAAAAAAGATGCGAGCTTTATGTTTACTGATAATGCTTCAGAATCAAAAGATAATTTTGATGCATTTGAACTACTCCCTTTTACTGAAAACCGTTTAGAAATATTCAGTTTGCTAGATGATGGAACACCACTTGTCATAAACAACCTTCCGCTTGAGTTTACAAACAGATACTTACTTCCTGTAAATATAAATGGGTATAAAGAAGGCATTCCGATTTCGGGCGATTTCAAAATTAGAGGGAAAAATCTTGATAACATCCCAGATGAGTGGCTGATTTCGTTGATCGATAATGAAACAGGTGAGGAAATAGATCTTATAAATCAAGAAGAATACACGTTCTTTCACTCTACCAAAAGCAAAGCTAAAGTAGCCAACCCGAATACTAAACAAAAAGTAATTCGAAAAAAAGCCGGAGACGCACGATTCACTTTGAAAATTACAACTGAGGAAATCGAACTTAATATCCCGGAACAGCCTTTTTTATCACAGAACTATCCAAATCCTTTCAACCCAACTACCACCATTCCATTTGGCTTAGATGTAGATTCACAAGTTAGTTTGATTGTATATGATATTCTTGGCAGAAAAGTAGCTACTCTAATCGACGGAAAACGACCGGCTGGTGTATATTATGAAATATTCATCGGATCACACTTAGCAAGTGGGGTTTACTTTTATCGTCTTTCTACAGATTCTCAAATTTATACTAAGCGATTCACTCTTATCAAATAGCTTAGATTTTTGAATAAATCTAGAAATTATTCTCAGTATTAGAACGTTCTTATTAAAAAGAATTAACTGGTAATAGTGTCAACAAAGTAAGATTTTGAATCAATTCAAATCACTTTCATGAAGATTGTATCCAAAGCGTTATTTATAGTTTTACCTATTCTCCTGGGACTTACTACTGGTGGATTTGCTCAAAAATCATCTCAAACTGCTAAAACCAATATAGAGATCACAACAACCATTGTAAGTTCTATAGAGCTTATTACCGTCAAAAGTATCACTGTTGGAAACCTTCAACCTGGTCAGGAGGAAGTGTACATTAACTCCATAAATGACGCTAATGCGGGGTATATGATAGCTGTTGGCGCTCCTGGTGCTGATTTCAGGTTGAATTTTGAAAGAACAAGGACGCTTACTCAGGTAAATGGTGATGGAAGTTTAATTTTTGAATACGAACTTTCCGGAAATAATCTAGAAGATCAAAATAGTGCTGAATACATTGATGAAGATTTTAGAAGTCTTAAATTTAATTCTGAAGGTCAATTTCATATATGGGTTGGAGGGAAAATTGATTTAAGGAACGCGCGTCCCGGAAACTACGATGGAGATTTTACTATTGAAATTGAGTACATATAATGAGGTTTCTACAAACTTACATATCTGCTTGTTTATTAAATGCCATTTTGGTTTTCTGCTTCACAGAAAATTCGACTGCTCAGGAAATTGATTTCGGTTCTTATAGTTCTGTTTACTCAGTTACGTTATCTGAGTTAAACATTGGGGAAGAATTAGATTTCGGATTACTGATACAAAACGAGGGATTGGTTTCAATACCAATAGCTGAATCCAAAGTTCTATCAATTTTGGGAGTTAAGTACCTGGATGTAATTGTTGATATTACTGCAGATAATTATCTTCTGCTTAACGGCAACTTATCCTGCTCTACAGATCCTAGTTGCAGGATTCCATTCACTTTACAAGCCTCCTATGCCAATAATGGATCCAATACTTTCAGCCAAGCTGTAAATTTCACAGTTGTTTCAAATGTAGCTAGTGCACAATTTCCGATAAAGCGCAGAGCCGGCGGACCGCCAAGCCCCCCGCCTACTCCGGTTTACGAAGGCTATAACCCTAATCTTTTTCAGGAAACAGCTTATCTTTATATATATGGTTCTTTAAATGTAGGCAACATAAATGCCGGCAGTTACACTGCTGATATAATAATTACTATTAGCTATGATTAATAACCTTGCTAAGATATTATTTTTATTATTTCTAGTGGTTTCACACAAACCTCTTTCCGCACAATTTATAAACCTTCAAATCACCATCGAACCTGAATTAAGTGCACAGGTAGAGCAAGTACTGGACTTTGGACAGGTTGTTTCTAACTCAGGTGTTATGCAAATCGAACTTGGTGATTTGAATACAGGAATATTCAGCATTCGTGCTATAAGGTCCCAGTCTCTATATATAGAACTTAATCATCCTGATTTTTTGACTCGTGAAAATAATCCATCTGATCAGATTCCTTTAGAATTAAATGTGTCGTATAACAATTCGGGAAATGATAACATCTCTAAATCACAAATACTTGCAGATCGCTCCGGTACCATAACAATTGGTGGTTCTGAAAACAATTCAGAGAATTTTTGGCGCAAACTTTATTTATATGTATACGGATCTATTGATGTAGGTAACATTCCAAATGGACTATATAAAGGAGACGTTACACTCTTTGTAAGCTATGATTGATTCTATAACCAATTATTAAAAGCTTCTAATTAAGAAAACCTAACTTTTTATTCGAGGATATTCTAAATAGCTTGTGAATGGAATTTTAAAATCAATCTTTATTTCTAAATAATAAAATTATGAAAACTCTATTGAAATCTACTTTAGTTGTTTTGGCTGCTCTTTTGGTCTCTGGAACTTCTTTTGCACAAGGTTCATCAGATGATGCTACTGTATCTGCAAATGCCAATGTTGTAGCTGCTCTTACAGTTACTAATGTTTCTGACTTAAGCTTTGGAGACATCCTTACATCAGAAACTCCAACCATTAGTGCTACTACTACAGGAGCTGGTTCTGTTTCAGTTTCCGGTGCAACAAGTGGTCAAACACTTAACGTAACAATAGATTTCCCTTCTGTTCTTACGGACGGAACTCCTGCTAACGATTTATCATTTGATACTTACAGTGCAGCTGTTACAGCTTCTGGAAACGATTCTGATCCTACAAACGGTGTTGCATTAACTGGTGCTGCTACAGCAGGAACTCAAATCACAGGAACTTTCGTTGCAGGAGCAACTGCAGCCCATATTTTCGTGGGTGGTCAAATTGATGACGCTTCAAGTGGTGTTGCTGGTAATTCATATGCAAACAATATTACAGTAACTGTAGACTATAACTAATTAATGATAGTTTAGTTTAAAAAAGTCTTATTTGAATAAAATAAGACTTTTTTTTGTAGGTTAAGAGAAGCTGAAATACTTTTATTCAGCATTTTTGCTTATGTTTTACAAAACCAATTAAAAAGCATATGAATAAATCTCTATACGCTATTACACTCCTTATTTTATCTTTAAGCAGTATTACTGCTTTTGCACAGGTTACTATTGCTCCTACCAACTTATTTATTGATGACAATTCTAAGTTTGGTACTTATATGGTAATTAACGGGTCCAATGAAACACAAGAAATTTCTATTGATTTTTTCTTTTCCTATGCAAATTTAGATAAAAACGGCAACCGTTCTTTAATCAAAGACGATATTGAAAAAGCTGAACAGCATTCTATTGTTGAATATGTACAAGCTTTTCCAAAAAACTTTAAACTTGCCCCGGATCAGCGACAAATTGTTCGATTGAGAGTTTCTGCTCCAAATGATCTTTCTGACGGCACTTATTGGTCTAGGATCAGAACATCTTCTACTCCAGAATCCCCACCGATAGAGCTGCAAACGGATCAAGCAGTTACAGCTCAGGTTGGCATTATAGTGGAACAAGTAACAGGGCTTTTTTATAAAATTGGGAACGTTAATACCGGTATAGAAATTAATACGATTCGCTCTGAAAGAGACGGGTCAAAATTGACTGTGCTTACTGACTTTTTGAAAACAGGTAACTCTCCTTTTTTAGGTTCGATATATACTTCCTTATTGGATCAATCAGGCAGAGAAGTAAAGACAGGATTCATTTCTACATCTATCTACTTTGATGGAACTCACAAACAGGAATTGGATATATCTGATTTAGCTAATGGTACTTATACAATAAAAGTAACTTTTGAAACTAATCGCTCCGATATCTCTGAAAGAGACATTGTTGGTATGGAACCTGTAAACCAAACAACTTCTTTTGAAATCAATTAACCTTGAAGTGCAAAACTTCTTTTTTATATACAATTCTTACAGTTCTATTGTGCTTAAGTTCTGCAAAAGGACTGTCCGCTCAGGATACAACTGAAGAAACAGAAGTTTATTTAGACTTTCAATATCAAGGTGTGGTTAAAACAGTAGTAATAAGCTACTATAAAAATGATATTTTCTTTCTTCCGGTAACAGAACTATTCTCTCTTTTCAAAGTTCAGAATTCAAGAGAGGGAAATATAATTACCGGTAAATTTTCTGCAGATCAAACTCCTTTCAGAATTGATCTTGCTAAGCAAACAATTAAATTCGGTAATAAACAATTTTCTTTATCTACAGATGATTTCATTATACAGGAATTAGATGATTACCTCTCCCCCGGTATTTTTTCTGAAATATTTAAACTGAATTTCTCGGTTGACTTCAACAAGCTGATATTAAACCTTGAAACAGAAGTAACTTTACCCGTCGTTGAGGAAGCTTTAAGAAACCGACGGCGAAAAGTTGTAGAGGCTAATACCTATCAAAAAAATTATTATGACTTAGCTCTTGACAGAAATAAATCATTCTTGAATGGAGGTTTTGTTGATTACTCTTTAACAAGCTTTGTAACCAACAATGAAAACAGCTATTCCTATAGTACATCTTTAGGTTTACAGCTGGCCGGAGGAGACCTTCAGGGAAATGTATTTGGCAATTATACGAACAACTTTAATATTTCCAGCAACAATCTTCGATGGAGATATGTAATTCGGAATAATCCCGCAATTACACAAGTTTATGTTGGGCAATCAACACTAGATGGGGTTTTAAGTTCGAATTTTACAGGCCTAAAAATTTCCAATCAACCCATAGAACCCAGAAGATACTTTGATGAATACGTTGTTCAAGGTTCTACAATTCCTGAATCAGAAGTTGAACTTTATTTAAATAATGCTTTGATCGGATATGAAAAATCTGATGAACTTGGCAATTATCGCTTTACAACACCTCTTTATTACGGAACCTCTGATCTCGATTTGAAAATTTATGGTCCGACCGGACAAACTATTGACAAATCCACGAAAATTCAGGTTCCTTTCAGTTTCTCACCTCAGGGAGAATTTAATTACAACTTAAATGCCGGGGTTCTTGATAATCCATTATTAGGTTCAACAGAGCGTCCTTTGGTTGTTAATGCCAAAGCAACTTACGGTATAAAAAGTTGGCTTTCAGGCTCTCTTGGTACTGAATATTTTGAAGGAGCAATGGAAAATTCAACTCCAGCCCTTACAGGTGCCCTCTCAACTCGGTTTCTAACAAGTTATATCCTTACTCTTGAAGGTGTTTCTCAAGGTTATTACAGATCAAATCTAAATGCATTTTTTGCGAACTCGGCAAACTTCAGTATAGATTTCACCAAATTTACATCTGAATCAATCCTGTATAATTCTTCCGGAAGGGATAAGCAACTAAATACATCCTTTTTTTATCCTTTCACTGTAGGTAATCTGCCTTTAATTTCCAGAGTATCTACTTTCACTGTGTTCAGAGATGATGTTCAGTCTACTTCATTACGTTTAGATTTAAGTACAAGAATAAATAAATTTAATTTCAGGTTTGGATACTCTGACCGTGTTCTTAATTCTTATAACTTTCTGGATCCAAGTTTTTCTTCTACTCTTGATAATTCCATTACTTATAACATTTCCAGAAACCCCAACATCCCAAAAATACTCCGGGGAACTTTTTTAAGAGCACAAATGCGGTTTTTACCAAAATTATCTAAAATTGAAACTGCTCAATTTGTTATCTCCAGAAATCTGTTTAATAGCGGGCGATTACAATTATCATATGGCCGAAACTTTATTAATAATTTTAATAACGTAAGAGCGAGTTTTGTAATTGACTTCAACAAAGCCAGATCAAACTCTACCTTTTCTTCAATCCGTTCAGATTATAGTGTTTCTCAAAATATTCGGGGCTCTTTGGGTTACGATACGAACTATAATAACTTTATTGTTACAAGCAGAAATCAGGTAGGAAGATCCGGAGCCGCTATCAAACTTTTTGTAGACAATAACAATAATGAAAGGTATGATGAGGATATCGACCAGCCAATTGACGCCGGCTCTATTAGAATAGACCGAACCTCAGCTTCTTCATTCCGTAAAAATGGAATTTTGTATTACTCACAAATGCAGCCTTATTTCCGCTATAATATGCAGGTTAATAAAGGCTCTATTGAAAACCCCTTATTAGTACCTGAACTTAATGAGTTTTCGATTATCACGGATCCGAATACCTTCAAAAAAATTGAAATTCCTTTTTATATGTCTGGAGTTATTGAGGGTAATGTCAATAAATATTTTGATGAACAAAACAATAGCGGGATAGGTGGCGTGAGAGTTCTTATCTCAGGTATTGATAGCGACTTTTTCAAGGAATTGAGATCGTTTTCTGACGGTAGTTTCTACTCCTATGAAGTCCCACCCGGAAAGTATAAAATGAGCATTGATCAGAATCAGCTTAGTGTACTGGATTCCAGATCTGAGCCCGGTGAAATTGAATTTGAGGTACAAGCTTTGTCAGAAGGAGATTTTGTTGAAGGCTTATCGTTTCTTATCGTACCAAATGATTACAATCCTGATCAAAAAGAAGTAAGACCTACAGATGTTATTATAGCTGATATTAGTGAAACTACTGAGATCCTTGAACTAGAGGCAGAACTAGATGATAATATCACTAAAACTTTAAGGCTTATTATACAGGCGCAAACTGCTTTTTACAACAGAGATATTGAACGGGCTCTGACATTAGTCAACCAGTCATTAAGCTTATTTGAAACTGCACAAGGTTACGCTTTGAAAGGAAGTCTTAATTATTTGAAAGGTAATAAAGACGAAGCTCAACAGAACTGGGATCGGGCAGTAGAATTCAATCCGGATATCTTTATTCCGGATATAGAAATATTAGACCAATTAATTAGAACTCAACCAGGTAACTAGGAGTATAAAAAGTTCCTATGACAATCAGAATGTATACGTTGGTTAAAGAATATTTGAGTAATTATTTGATATTGAGATCTCTGTTTTCTCTTTTGATGATCTTATTTATTTCAAATTTATCAGTTAAGGCACAAGCTTCCCGTGTCACTTCGCAATCAGGAGAACTTCAAATCGCTTCTCTTGAACAGGCATACGATTCACAAGTTATTTTGATACTTTCTAATCATTTTGATAGAAAGAAATTTTTCGTGGACGTGAATATTGACGCTGAATTTATCGAGGAAACTATTCAAACACCCGGCACTCAAACTATAGAGAGAAACCCTCAAAGCTTTTTACCAGGTCTGCCTTTTCTCCCCGATGAAAATCTGCAAAGCTCACAAACTTCACAAGCCACCCCTCAAACTACTACAAACCAAACAACTTATAAGACTTTACAGTTAAACAGCCTTGCTATTAATATATATGCCGATACCTCACTTTCTGATAGTGATTTAGATTTTATGAGGCGTGTGACCGGCTTTGCCGCTAAAGTAGACTTTACAAGAGGCGATTTAATAAATATTACTCAACTAGCCATCCCTAATCCTGATTTTGAACCAGCTGTAGTTATAACAAATACTCAAGAACCCGAGCCTAAATCTCTCTTAAGTTCTTTCAAAGACTATCTGGTTGAAATAATTTTGCTTGCTGTATTCCTACTTGGACTATTTGGTTATGGCATGTTCAGAAACTCAAAAGATAAATCTGATTTTCAAGCTCAAAGACAAAACCTTAAAAGTGATATAACTTTAGAGGGAAGTTTAAACCCGGATAGTAATGTTTCTTTTTTCGGAAGTTCAAAAGAACAGTCCCGGAATATTGTTTCTGAATTTGAATTAGTGTCTGAAAACTTCTTTAAATATCCACAAGAAGTTTCTTTGGTTTTTGAATTTTGGATTGACAGTGATGAAAAAAATGGCCCTTCAAATGTAGCTGAAGTTGTTTCTTCTATAGATTCAAGTTCTCTTAAATTACTGCAAAATCATATTGACGAAGAAAAACTGGAGACTATCAAAGCAGCAATCAGAGATTTACCTCCAATGTCTATCGATGAAAAGTATAGAGCTGCAAAGTATTTTAACTCTGTTATTGAAGACGAAAACACCGATGAAAAATCAACCAAAAAGCATGCTAAGCTAGGGCTATTTAAATTTCTTACACACTTATCTGATGAGTTGTTAACTGAACTCATAAAAACTGAAAATAATGTAAGTGCTGCACTCATAATTGATTATTTACCGGAGGATAAAGCAGCTTCTATCCTAAACACATTTGAAAGATCCCGAGCTGCTGAAATCATGCTTAAAATGTCTACCCTGCATACGCTCTCCTATAAAGAACAAAGTAAAATTTCCAGCGGATTGTTTGAAAAAGCAATCTTGGTGAGAGATAATGTACATGAGCAAGATTTTGGTGTGGAGAACATTTTACCGATTCTTGAAAACCTTCCTGTGAACGAGCAGAAAAGATATATTGAGCAATTGAAATCAACAGGTTCACCGGTTGGCACAATATTAGAAAAAGAATTCTTTACCATAGACCAGATCCCGGAATTGGAAGACGAAGTTGTCAAAAATGGTGTTGAAGAAATTGACACTTCAACATTGCTGGAAGCGCTGGTTGGTCTTGAACCTGAATCTATTGATAAAATACTGACCGGAAGACCTAAACGAGAACAACAATTGATTCGACTTGAGCTTGAATCTATAAACGGTGAGCATCAAACCAATAATGATGCAAAAAAGAAACTTGTCAGCTCACTTAGGAAATCTTTAAAATCTAGTAAAGCAGATCAGCAATAAACAGTACATATCGAATGCTATCATTCTCGGTATCTGCTTGATGTCGACATCACTGCTATTTTCTTGCGGAAGTTCTAAAGATATGCCTGTTAATGAACCTGTAAATGCAGATCAAAATGAAGAAACTTTAGCTCAAACTGATAGTTCTGAGACAATTAGCCCCGACATTGATCTCGAAAAACAAAGAAGGGATTCGCTCACTCAAGTTTATAAAGATGAGCTTTACAAAGACTATCAGACGAAAGCCAACAGAATTACTACACTTTATATTCTTGCTCAGCAAAAATTTTATAGTGCTGAGTATCAGGACGCTCTATTTTTAATAAACCGTGCTTTACAGGTAAAGGAAACTGCTGATCTGTTAGCTTTGAAAGGAAGTATTTATTTGGGATTGGGTTCTGTTGAAAACTTCGTGGCTTTTTGGAGAAGGGCTCTCGAAATGGATGCAAACTTACCCATTCCTCCTTCTCCAGCCATTGTTGAAGAATTAAAGAGGCAAGGCTTAATAGAATGAAAACACTTAAAAATTTATTAAACCATAACTAAGACATGCGCACATCATTTTTAAACATTTTTTGTTTCTTAGTTTCATTATCCATTTTAATATGGGGAGCCCTTCTTGTGGTTGGGTTTGCTCAATACAATATGATTCCATCTAAATATGAATTTCTGAACCTTCCCAGCCTAGCCATTGTATTTGGAGGTATATCAGCAAGCGTATTTATCAGTTATCCATTTAAAAAAGTCATAGTAGCATTACGCGAAAGCACTCGACTTTTTTCTCAAAGCAATATAGATGATCAATTACTTGAAAAGGATATTGAAAAAGTTTTAGAATGGCAGAAAAGAATACGGATCGATAAAATTAAAGCCGTTTCTGAATTAAGTGAAGAGTATGGAAATCGTTTTGAGGGGTATCTTTTTTCAATTTTAGATACTAATTATTCAACTGAAGATCTTCGTGAGTTAGCAGAAATAAATATTCAGGAAACATTCACACGGCAACATCAGATCAATCAAATAATAGCGAGTATGGGTAAAACAGCTCCTGTCTTCGGTATGCTGGGTACACTATTTGGACTTATTGTTATTCTATCCGGTTTTAATGAGATGGATTCACTGTTAACAGGACTTGCTGCTGCATTGATGACTACACTCTATGGAATAGTAATTGGGAACTTCATCTTTATTCCAATGGCAAAAAAGATGAATAATATTGCTTCTCTTCAATTTTTCAGAGAAAAACTGATATTGGAAGGTATTCTGTTGATTCAACAACAAAAATCTTCACTTCAGATCTACGACAAACTCAAAGCTCATATGCATAGAACGAGCCAACAATTTTAGGGTAGCGGAAATTGAGTTTAGACCAGACAAATAACACTAAAAATTCACTGTATCCTAAGCAGGAAATTGAAAATGAAGATGACGACAGTTGGCAAGTAAGTTATCTTGATATTATAACCATTCTCCTTGGTTTTTTGATCATTTTACTTTCTTTCTCAGACTTAAATGATGGTGAGCCCTTTTCTGTTTCTGAATTGTTCAAATCTTCTTTGAATGAAACCGAGTTTATCACTACACCCATTGAAAACATTAAAGAAGAACTTGAAGGATTGCTGGCTCCTGAAATTGAACAAGGTAAACTTGAAATATTCAGAGAACTAAATGATGTCCGAATCAGATTTAAAAGCGACGATCTTTACAGTTCCGGAAGTGCAACTCTGGAAAACGAAGCATCAGAAATACTTAACCGTGTTTTAGCAGCTTTCAGGATTATATCTTATGACGATTTTGAAATAGACGTTGAAGGCCACACAGATAACGTCCCTATTTCTTCTGCTAACTTTGATTCGAATTGGGAGTTATCTACCTCAAGAGCATCCAATATTGTAAAATATTTCAGTGAAATGGGGATTGCACAGGAACGTTTAAAAGCATCCGGTTATGCTGACTCCAGACCTTTGGTTGAATTTGATGAACAAGGCAATCCTTATCCTGCAAGCAAGGACAGAAACCGAAGAGTTGTTCTCCGGTTATTCTATTCAAGTCCGGAACAAATGGCAAAAGCAGATTCCATAGCTACTGAACAGTCAGCCACAGAAACTGAATTGATACCAAGTGAAGAATCGAATGAAACTCTAGTTAGTGAAGAAGAAACAGTAGCAACAAATAGTTCTTATGATTTAGCAGAAACAGATGAACAAACTGAAGATGAGCCGAATGAAAATCCCAGTGTTCAAGCAACCGAAGAAATTCCTGCACCCATCACTCCCCCAACAAACCCTGTTTCAAAACCGGAGATCAGAAATGCCAGTGCGGGAAATTTTGAAAACGGATGTAGATATTCAGTTCAGGTCGGAGGCTTTGAATCCTTTTTTAACAGTTTAGATTTTTCCAAAGAAGCTGAACAAAAAACCGGTTACGAATTTGAGATAATGTATAATAACTCCATGTTCTCAACCAGAACAGCGAGCAGTAGCTCATTTTCTGAAACAATGGCTTTACAAAATACTATCGAAGAGAAACTTGGCGGAAACCAAATATCTGGATTAGTCCAGCAATGCTATAATAACGGAAAGGAACGGCCTCAGACTCTTAAATATCAAATTCAGTTGGCTTTCTTCCAAAATGAACAAGGAGCTATTTCATTTAAAGAAATGCTTGCTCAGGAATATGACATTGAATCAGTTGTAGAAGAAAAATCTCTTCAGGCATACACAGTACTAACTGCTTCAATAAATGATATTTCAACAGCCTTGCGGAGATTGGATACTATACAAAATATTGAATTACTTAAAGATGCTTTTATAAAGTATGATCCGACTACGGTCTCAGAATATATGTTTAGTTACCAGATACAGCTGGGTTCTTTTTCTTCTAAGCAAGAAGTAGATCAACTTTCCGAACGACTTAGAAGCGAAATGAATGTACAAAGCAGTATCAGAACCTTCAGCAATGGACGCTATTATCTACTGACAAGGCCATATTCGGGTTGGGATGAGATTAACGAACTTTATACTATTCTCGATCGTGATAGCTCAGAATTATCTCCTGTTATATATCTAAATGAACGGATATAAAAAAAGCCCTGATTTTCATCAGAGCTTTTAAATTCAGAATTAAAATAACCGTCGCCTAGAGCAACATTGATAATGGGTTTTCCAGTAAATTCTTAACTGTATTTAAGAATTGAGCTGCTTTGGCTCCATCAACAATTCTATGATCACTTGAAAGAGTGATCTTCATACGCTTACCAGGAACTACAGCTCCGTTTTCTACCACAGGAACATCGCGGATAGCACCAACAGCAAGGATACAAGCATTTGGAGGATTAATGATAGCTGTAAACTCTTCTATGCCAAACATTCCCAAATTCGAGATAGTGAAAGTGCTTCCTTCCATTTGTTCAGGTTGAAGTTTACGATCTCTTGCCAATCCGGCTAATTCTCTGGTTTCGGATGAAATCTCTGACAGCCCTTTTTTGTCGGCATGAGTGATAACAGGAGTCATTAAACCTTCATCAATAGCTACAGCAACCGCTACATGAACGTCTCCGTGCTCTTTGATCACATCGTCATGCCATGAACTGTTTATCGCTTGATGGCGAGTTAAAGCAATTGCACAGGCTTTTACTACGATATCGTTGAAACTGATCTTTACATCATTTGCTTCATTCATTGAAGAACGAGCTGCCATTGCAGCCTTCATATCAATGTCTATAGTCTCGTAAAAATGCGGATTGGTGAATTTGCTTTCAGAAAGTCTTCGGGCAATCACTTTTCTCATTTGAGAAACTTTCACTTCCTTGCTTTCTAAGTTCTCGAAAGATTTAGATGAAGTTGAAGAACTCGATGGTTTAGATGAACTACTTCCACCTTTATAATCTTCAATATCTTTTTTAACAACTCTGCCATCAGGACCTGAACCCTGAACAGAAGTGAGATCAATACCTTTATCTTCAGCCATCTTCTTAGCTAATGGAGAAGCTTTTACCCTTCCTTTATCAGATTCGGATGAAGTCTCTTTTGATTCTGTTTTTTGCTCTGACTTATCCTCTTCTTTTTCTTCAGACTCTTTTTCTTCTTTTTTATCTGAATCTTCGGACTTAGAACTTTCAGAACTTCCGCCCCCTCCTACACCGTCAAGAATATCAGAAATATCTTCACCTTCTTCACCGATCACAGCGATTAGTCCACCTAGAGGAACTGCATCTCCTTCCTGAGGAATGATCTTTAAAAGCGTTCCGTCGTCAAAAGCTTCCACATCCATGGTGGCTTTATCAGTTTCAACTTCAGCGATGATATCACCGGCAGAAATTTTGTCGCCTTCTTTAACATTCCATTTAGCGATCACACCTTCTTCCATAGTGTCGCTCAGCTTCGGCATTTCTATCTTAATAGCCATAATTTCTTCGAATTAGTAAGTTAATTAATTTCTGTAGGTAACCTGATTTACTGCATCTACTACCTGTTTTACGGATGGGTACCATAGATCAAATAGATTTTTAGCAAATGGAGCACAAACATCAGGAAGTGTTACACGCTGAACCGGTGCATCCAAATAATCAAAAGCTTCGCGTTGAATTAAGAATCCAACTTCAGCGGCTAATCCACCAAACGGATGAGCTTCATCCAGAATTACACATCTGTTTGTTTTCTTGATCGATTCAATGATCAGCGGAAGATCCAGAGGTTTTACTGTCCTTGGATCAATAATTTCACATTCTACATTATCTTTTGCCAGCTCTTTTGCTGCTTGCACTGCTAAGTGATACATCTTTCCGTGAGCTACTAAAGTCACATGTTCGCCTTCCCGTTTGATCTTTCCTTTTCCAATCGGAATGATGTAATCCTCTTCATCAGATACTTCTCCTTTCAAGCCGTACATTTGCTCTGATTCCATAAACAAAACCGGATTATCATCGCGAATAGCTGATTTAAGCAATCCTTTTGCGTCATCTGGTTCGGAAGTATAAATAACTTTCAATCCTGGAAAGTGAGCGTACATGGAATCGTAAGCAACAGAGTGTGTAGCTCCTAACTGCCCAGCTGAGGCGTTAGGACCCCTGAATACGATCGGACAATCAATTTGTCCACCGGTCATATACTTAACCTTAGAAGCGTGATTTATGATCTGATCTGCTGCTAATACTGCAAAGTTGAAGGTCATGAATTCTACAATTGGTCTTAAACCATTCATTGCAGCTCCCACTCCGATACCGGCAAAGCCAAGCTCAGAAATTGGAGTATCGATCACTCTTTTATATCCGTATTTGTCGAGGAGTCCTTCGGTTGTTTTGTAAGCGCCGTTATATTCAGCTACTTCCTCACCCATTATCAGGACTTTCTCATCTTTTGCCATTTCTTCATCGATGGCAGCTTTAATTGCTTCTCTAAATTGTAATTCAGCCATTATTCTATTCTTTGAAATTCTTTTTAGGTATGGAAATAAGGATCGTCTTCAACAAACATATCCTCGTAGAGTTCTTCATCTTTCGGGAAGTCAGAATTATCTGCAAATTCAACTGCATCTAATACTTCCTGCTCTACTTTTTCTTCGATCTTTTCAAGCGCCGCTTCTTTGGCGATGTCATTTTCGAGAATATATGTTTTCAGTCTTTCGATCGGATCGATCTTCTGATATTCTTCCAGTTCCTCTTTAGTTCTGTACTTTTGAGGATCAGACATTGAATGTCCACGGTATCTGTACGTTCTGATCTCAACAAACCAAGGTTCTGAGTTTTTGCGCACGTCATCAGCGATCTCTTTCATCTTTTCATACACAGAGAACACATCCATACCGTTGATCACAGCACTTTTCATTCCGTAACCATCAGCTCTGTCCACAATATCAGCAACAGTATGACGTCGGGCAGCTGTTCCCATAGAATATCCGTTGTTTTCTACAACAAAAATTGCCGGAAGCTTCCAAAGTTGAGCAATATTAAAAGTTTCGTGTAGTGCTCCCTGATCTACAGCACCATCACCAAAGAAACAGGTAGAAATTCGGCCGTTCTGCTCATACTTATTAGCGAATGCAAGACCACCGCCTATTGGGATATGTCCACCAACGATTCCATAACCGCCCCAAAAATGATTTTCTGCTTTAGCGAAATGCATTGAACCACCTTTACCTCTGGAACATCCTGTTGCCTTACCAAAAAGTTCAGCCATTCCTTCACTTGGAGTAATTCCTCTGCAAAGTCCCCAACCGTGGTCACGATATGCTGTAATGATATCGTCATCATCATTCAATGCAAAAGTTGTTCCTGTTGAGATCGCTTCCTGACCAATATAAAGGTGAAGAAATCCACCAAACTTTCCTTTTTGATACTGCTGCATTGCTCTTTCTTCAAAACGACGCTGCAAATACATTTGCTCATACATCGCTTTTAGCTTTGCAGCTGAAAGACCAAGATCTTTATGTTTGGATTTTGTAGCAGCCGGAAGATCAACCCCTTTCTGTACTGCTCCTGATTTTTCATCTCCAATTCCTCTTGGAGCAAATTCAACGTTACCGCTTTTCTTTTTTGCCATAGTTCGTTTTTTATAACCTTAACCCTTCAAAAATGGGCTTGAATATATTCAATTTTAGGAAGTTTTCGTAATTCTCTGGAGTACAAGTGTTAAATGGTATTTAAAATGATTTCATTCACTTTAGATAAAGCTTCTTCGAGTTTTTCAGGTTGTCGCCCGCCTGCAGTAGCAAGACTTGGTTGTCCACCACCACCACCGCCTACTAATCGTCCAAGCTGTCCAACTAAGGCTCCTGCCTTCAATCCTTTTTCTTTTATCAGATCGTCAGTGACTGATACCATCAGATATACTTTTCCTTCTTCTTCATCTTTCGATCCTAATACAGTAACTGTATTTGCAGAAGATTTTTCGAGTGCATCGTAGCCCAGTTGCTTTAACACATCCATATCTGCGCCCGGAATTTCTCCTTTTACAAGAGTGATATTTCCGTCTAATGATTCCGGATTCGAAAATAATTCAGTTAGTTTAGCTCCTGTGTTCTGAAGATTCTGAGCCGAAAGTTCTTTTTCTAAAGCTTTCTTTTCTTCCTGAAGTTTCTTGATGTCAGCTACCAGATCGGTGCTTTGTCCAATTACTCCTTTAATTTCTTTTAAAAGTGATTGTTCATTCCTCAATATCTGATCTGCTGCTTTACCGCACACAGCTTCAATTCTTCTCACACCTGCTGCTACCGAAGTTTCCTGAGTAAATCTGAAATAACCGATCTCACCGGTAGCTTTTACATGAGTTCCACCACATAGTTCTCTGGAGAATTCAGGATCAAAAGTGATAACACGAACTTCATCTCCGTACTTTTCTCCAAAAAGCATCATCGCTCCCATTTCTTTAGCTTCTTCGATAGGAATATTTCTCTGTTCATCTAACGGGATGTTTTCCTGAATTTTTTCATTTACTCTCTGCTCAATCACTTTGAGTTCTTCATCGGTAACCGCTTCAAAGTGAGAGAAATCAAATCGTAAATGATAATCATCTACCAAAGAACCTTTTTGAGCTACATGATCGCCCAGTTCCTCTCTTAATACTGCATGAACTAAATGAGTAGCAGAATGGTGTTTCTGAATTTCTTTTCTTCTGGATGTATCAACCTGAGCAATCCAATCTCCGGACAGATCATCAGGTAGGTTTTCTGTATAATGAACAAATTCTCCGTTTACTTTTTGTACATCAGTAACATGAATGTATTCATTTCCATTTGTTACTAAACCTGTATCAGCTACTTGACCTCCGCTCTCTGCATAAAATGGGGTCTTAGCAAGCTTGAAAGCAAAACGTTTTCCTTCTTTTCTGAACGAAGTAAATTCTGTTTCTACTTTAAGCTCATCATATCCAACAAAAAGTGTTTCGCTGACTTCTTTACTATTAACTAATACCCAATCACTAGCCCCACTCTGGTCCACAGAAAACTTACCAGCAGCTCTTGCCCGATCTTTCTGTTCTTTCATCAATTCGTCAAATCGATCTACATCAACTTCGATTTCTTCTTCTCTAGCCATTAGCTGAGTCAGATCGATTGGAAATCCGTACGTGTCATGAAGTTTAAAAGCGTCGTCACCGGAAATAATTTCTTTGCCTTTTGAGACTTCTTTAAATAATTGAATTCCCTGCCCAAGTGTTTTCAAGAAACTCTTTTCTTCTGATTTGATCACGTTGATCACGTATTCCTTCTGAGCTTGCATTTCCGGAAATACATCCTTGAATTGATCAGCTAGAACATCAACCAACTTATAGAAAAATGGTTCTTTGAAGCCCAGTTTATCCCAACCATATCTGATCGCACGCCTTAAAATTCTTCGAATAACATAACCACGGCCATCATTCCCGGGAGAAGCACCGTCAGCGATGGAGAATGCTACTGCACGAATATGATCTGCAATTACTCTCATTGCGATATCTTTCTCACTGTCAGAGCTTGAATATTTTGTTCCGGCTAGTTCTGAAATTTTATCCAATAACGGAGTGAAAATATCTGAATCGTAATTAGATGTTTTTCCCTGAAGGACAGCGCAAACTCTTTCAAAACCCATTCCGGTATCCACGTGCTTAGCAGGAAGAGGTTTTAAAGAACCATCTGATTGTCGATTGAATTGAATAAATACCAGATTCCAGATCTCCATCACTCGTGGATCGTCTGCGTTTACTAAAGTAGCTCCATCTACTTTTTTGCGCTCTTCTTCCGATCTGAGATCAATGTGAATTTCTGAACATGGACCACATGGTCCGGTGTCTCCCATTTCCCAAAAATTATCTTTCTTGCCACATTTCAGAATATGAGCATGATTTATAGAAGTTTCGCTTTTCCAAAGATCAATTGCCTCTTCATCAACCGGAAGTCCGTCTTCATCATCGCCACCAAAAACAGTAGCGTATAATTGATCGGGATTTAAGTCCCATTTATCAACCAATAATTCCCAAGCCCAACCAATTGCTTCTTTTTTGAAGTAGTCACCAAACGACCAATTACCCAACATCTCAAATAAAGTATGATGGTAAGTATCATATCCTACCTCTTCCAGGTCATTGTGTTTTCCGCTTACACGAATACACTTTTGGGTATCTGCAGCACGATTCCATTCTTTCCCTTCATGAGAAAGCGTCTTCTCTTCCCCTAGAAATATAGGTTTGAACTGGTTCATCCCTGCATTTGTAAATAACAGCGTAGGGTCATTTTTAGGAGCTACCGGTGCACTATCGACTATGGCATGCCCTTTATCTTTAAAAAAATCGAGAAATTCCTGACGTATTTGGGATGAAGTCTTACTGGACATCAATTTGAATTAAAAAATCGGTTGAAAATTAAGATGGTGAAGATAAAAAAAATCTGCTTCACACTCGATGTTAGATTTATGTTTAATGAATTATTTGAAAAATTGGGAATCAAAAAGCTGAAATAAACATTTTGTGCTTTCATGAATTAGTAACGACATTTATTCAGATTTTAAACTTATCAGACAGCTATGAAAACTATTCTCAATTTTTTCTTCCGTGGTATGCTAATTGTGTTTCCTGTTGGCGCCACCATTTATTTAGTTTCTATAGCCATCGGTTGGGCAAATGAATCTCTAAATTATCTGTTTTACAGCTGGTTTGATTATAATATTCCCGGCTTAGGAATAATTACCGGCTTTATAGCCATCACTCTTATTGGTTTTGTGTTTACCAGAGCTTTCACAAAACCCATTGTTCATTTGTTCGAAAAACTACTTACCAGAACCCCTTTGGTGAGCATTATTTACAGCTCATTAAGAGATCTCACCGAAGCTTTTGTTGGAGATAAAAAGAAATTCACAGCCCCTGTTGTTGTAGATTTCGGAGTTCCGGGCGTAAAACGCTTAGGTTTTATTACACAGGAATCTCTTACTGATCTTGGACTTGAAGATGAGGTAGCTGTCTATTGTCCTCATTCTTACAATTTCTCCGGAAACCTATATATAGTGGATAAAATTCACGTAAAACCGATCAAAAAAGATCCGGCTACTTTTATGAAATTTGTGGTTTCCGGTGGTGTATCAAATTTAAATAAGCTAGAGTGATACTCACTTTTCACTTTTCACTTTTCACTTTTCACTTAATATACTTCTTCGAATGTTCTTGACGAAGGCTTAATATTCTTTTTAAGGTCTTCCCATTGCCATTCTGAAGGTGGAACTTCAGCCAGATCACCACGAACCTGCAAATATTCCAAATGCCCTTGAAGAGCCAGATTCTGATAGATACCCGTTTCCATTCCTTTCATTCCACAGATATAGATTAGCGTATTTTCTTTTTCAAGAATTGGGTTCAAAGTATCAGAATGATCATTGATCACACTTTGAACATAATATTTACTTCCGTCACTGCGTCGGTCTTCTCTGGATACACAACTCAAATAATGAAAATTAGAGTGCTTCTCAGACATTTCTTTAATGAAATCAGGATATAGAATATCGGTTCTGTAGGCGCAACCAAATACCAGAGCTACATCGCCTTTATAGCCTGATTCAAACAATTCCATGATCATACCTCTGAAAGGAGCAATACCTGTGCCTGTTGCAAAAAACACATAATTGAAATCCTGAGCATTTTCCGGTAGCAGATATCTTTTACCACTTGGCCCTGTAAGTTGAACTTTATCACCCGGCTTCAGGTCAGAAAGATAGTTTGAAGCAACTCCCAGATAGAGTTTTCCATCTATTTCATCTATAGATCTTTTAACTGTAGTGGAAACCAAATGCGATTTTCCGCCTTCTCCTTTTGTGGGAGATGAAACCGAATATAAACGCAATTTATGCGGACGTCCTTTTTCAGTCTCACCGGGAGGAAGTACTCCAACAGATTGTCCAACTCTGATCCTGTCAACCAGGTCAGTACCCGAAATATCAAAAGTAATATGTCGAACAATATTAGGGCTGTTTTCTGCCGTGCAAACATAATTTTCTACAATTGTTGCTTCTACAGGGTCTTTCGGTGAGTAAATATTCAGTTCTACTTCCGGGAGGATAATCTCTGCCATTCCAATAATTAGATTTAAATGCATAAAAAAATCCGGTACTCTGATTGAATACCGGATCTGTAAAGTAAGGTTTTTCTAGTTTAGAAATAAAACGTTAATCCTGCGGATATAACATTACCACTAAACTCAGTATCGTCGAGGTCATCTCCCTGATCGTCCAAGAATAAATATCTGTAATCAACATTTAAACCGGCACTCTCATTAAGAGGAAGATCAAGTCCAAATCCCAAATGATAACCAATATTAAATTCTGCGTCATCACCAGGAGAAACGAATCCACCATCGTAGTCATAAAAAGTATAATAAGCCCCTAAACCGGCAAGACCATACGGTTGGAAATTAGAAGCTAAAGGTACATGCATTAATAATGTAGCAGTAACCGGAATTTGCTTGATGGTTAAATCACCATTTGTGGTTGAGTAACTTTGTTCTCCTCTGTACTCAGCGGCAAATTCGAATCCGAATACTTCTCCACGGGTTCTGGTCTGAAATCCTATGAACATGGTTCCATCATCTGCATCAGGAGCTTTGTAGTACCCGATCTTTGGTCCAATTCCCGATCTGTCTTTAGTTGGAGCCGATGTTTGTGCGTTTGTATGAGATGAAAATGTCAATAAAACTGCTAGTGTTAGCGTAGATATAAAAAGTTTCATAATTAGTATTAGTTGTTGTTAGATAATACTTTAATGGATATAGGGCTTGTTAAGTTCCATTAAATAATACTAATACTACTCCTACAGCTACTGATTACTGATTCTGTCTCTCACTAACTCATCGATGGTTGGTCTTTCACCTCTTTGTTCAATCAGTCTGGCTGCTGTTCTGTCTGTCACTTCCACTCCACTCATTCGCATGAGATTTTCTTTGGTCAATTCCTCTTTTGTATATCCCAAATCCATCATTCTGCTTGTAAAATATGCAGTAACACCCGCTCTTCTTGTTTCGGCTAATTCTTCAATAGACAGAGTATACCCAAGCTCTTTCATCATTCGGGCGTAATCTGCGCTCACTCCTGCATTTTGAAATTCTACGAGTTGATTTAATGTAATATCTGTATAGCCAATATCATGTAATTTTTGAGTTTCTGTAGCAGTCACCCCTTCCCTTCTGAGATCTATTAGCTCTTCTCTGCTGAGTTCCCCGTAACCCATGTCTGTCATCCAGGTTCCCATTCCTTGTAACAGTTCTTCATTAGGCTCATTTATTGCTTGCTCAATTCTGTCAATCGGATTATCAATACCGCTAAAATCTATTCTGGAACCGACATAGAAAGTAAGAGTAGCTATAAATGCAAAAAGAAGTATATAGTTTGAAAGTTTACCGGAGTTTGAATTCTTATCTAAAGAACCCTGATTGAGTTGAGAAACCGAATCATCCTCAAGATCTTTAAGATCATTTTTTAAATTTCTGAATTTAGTACTCATAATCGCCCTTTTTAATTTCTAAAACCGGTACGAGAGTATAACTAAAAAGATGCGATTTTTTATGATCAAGCAATCAACTTTAATGACTTATCCAAGTCACCTATTGTAAATGGTTTAACGATCAGGTCAGCAAAATCGGTATCTTTTGCACGTTCAAAGTTTAAACGGTCTGAGTTTCCTGTTAGATAGATTACTTGTGAATCTACAGTTTCCTTGATCTTTGCCACTGTATCAATACCATCCATTTCTCCTTTCAGACGAATATCCATAAGCAGAATATCGGGTTTTTCTTGATTAGCAATAAGAATGGCTTCTTCACCTGAAACGGCTTTCCCAACCACAGTATGACCAAGTTCTTTAATCATATTTTCTACTACCAGTGAAATGATCATATCATCTTCCACTATTAGTACTTTTTTACTATTGCTCATTATTTGAACCTATTTTTAAACCCTTATCGAACCTTTTTTTGAAACCTTAAATTAATGTACAAAATTTATTAGCCTCTTTTTACAATAATTTAACGTCTAGAATTTCTCCGTTTACCGTATTAATAAAAATATTCCATCTCACTTCTTCAGTATCATCCTGTAATAGCTTGATCACCCATGCTTTATGGATTTCCAAACCTTCATCAACTTCAATTGCCACAAATTTCAATTCCGGTTCTCCCGATAAGTGCTTTTCAGTTATTGCCTGCTCAAAAATTTGATTTTTCGAATTTGCGTACCTGACTTTCATACCAATAACTTTATCCATGGCGGCAACAGATCCAAAGTCTACAAAACCAGGATCCGTGACAGGATACCAGTTTCCCCAGATTCTGTTTACCCCATTAATATCAAGGTAAACCAAAATTTGAGTGTCCATTACTTCAATGCCATTAACTATTTGAGGCTGAAAGGTAAACTTCCATTGCAATGGGACACTATTGATATTCCCTTCACATATTGTACAACCATTCAATGGAGTGATATCCTCTAAAATTAAACTCTCTATACTTTCAACCCCGGTAAACTCCTCGTTTTCTTTCAGCACTTGTTTTGCCACAGATAAAAGATCATTACTAAAGGGTGCTTCCTGCTTTATTTCATTCCTGTTTAAGCAAGGATTTACATCATTCGGAAAAAGAACCCGACTAAAACCTGTTAAACCATATTCATTAAGTGTTGAACAAATCTGGTCATTATTCTTTTCATGGTATTTTTGGTTTAGAACCTGAATATCTGAAATATTTAACCTTTCTATAAAAACCGGGTATTCATCAACTTTATCATTAGGAGATAAAGATTCACAGCCCGAAAAAAAGGCTGTAAAGAATATAAATAGGTAAGCAAATTCTTTTCTAATCACTGTGATTTGTCCTTATCAGAAGTTACCGAAACACCAGATTTACCACAATAGTGTAATCAAAGTTCTTTACCTTAACGCATTATATTTTTTTAAGCTTAAGATGAAAAAAAGAGTCGCAGTTATTGGTTCGGGAATTTCAGGCTTAACAACAGCTGTGTTGTTACAACAGAATGGATTTCAAGTATCAATTTATACAAAAGAGCCCCCTTTAAAAAAGGCTAAAAACCCTTATTTTGGCAGTCAGTTCCCTTCCGCCTCTGTAATTCCTCACTCTGTATCTCACCCCGAAATACACAAAATATTCGAAATGAGTCAGCTTCTTTTTTCAAAGCTGTATGACTTCTCTTTTCCCGGATTAACAATACATGAACATTACGAACTTTTCGGTTTTGAAAATACTGAACCCGATTATGCTCGTTCCATACCAGGCTATAAAGCTTTATCAGATTTGAACTGGACACCGGAACATCCGGATATACCATTAAAAAGTGGGTGGAAGTTTGATTGTTTTTTTGCTGACTGGACAATTTATTTTCCACAACTTGTACGTAGTTTTTTACAAAATAACGGGACTTTTATATCCCAATCAGTTAATCTTAATTCATATGTCTCAATCAACGAAGACATCATAATCAATTGTTCCGGTCTTGGTTCAGCTCTATTGAAAGAAGAAGACAGCAAACCATTAATTTTAAAAGGACACTTATTAAAGGTTAGCAACACCGTGGATTTAAAATCACCATCAGGAAATACTGTGTCTTATAATTTTAGTCCCGGATCTGATATATATGCGGACTCTTTTAAGACTCCTTTCGATGTGTACTGCTATCCCCGTAAAAATGATTGGGTTCTCGGAGGAAGCCGGTTTAAAGGAACTCTGGATAAAAAAGGTGATTGGGTTTCCGAAGATGAACTCTCACATGAGTTTCCGACCAAAATTGAATCTATTAATTCAGAAATCATAAAAAATACATTTGGGATAGATCTTTCAAAGTTTAAAGAAAGAGAATATCAGTATTCATTTCGATATGTCCGGAATAAAGAGCATGGTCTACGATTAGAAACGGATAATGCTCCAGACAAATTAGTCGTTCATAATTATGGTCATGGTGGAGCCGGAGTTACACTTAGCTGGGGATGTGCTTTTCATGTACTTCAAATACTCTGTAGAAAATTAAATATCGGAAATACTGAAGCCGACCTTCAAAAAGTTTTGGACAGCTTACCGGAAGGATTAACTAAACACTGACCTTTGATTTAGACTTGTAGTTTAACCAGTGCCCTGTTATTAAAAGTATGCTACCTAATAATGTAATACCTGCTTCTCCGTATTCACCCAGTATTTCATTGAAATACCAAGCCAGAAATATTATAAAAAGACCTGTGAGTAATAGTATGGTTATTCTTGGAGATTGATGCCGTTGTCTCAATGACAGATATACTGCAGGCGCTATAGCTACAAAGAAAATAAAATGCGTATACTCATGAAATTCCTCAAAAGCAGGCCATAAAGGTATTAAAGCAACTATAACCGGAACCAATAAACAATGAATAGCACAGATTCCAGATAAGCCAATTCCTACCCTGTCCCAAAATCCGGGTTTAGCTCTTTTAGATTCTTTTTTCAAATTATGGTAGTCAGCTTAAAATTTTCTGAATGATTTGAAGCCTTAAAGATATTAATATATCTACTGAGTTATTCATCGAATTTATCTCTTTATTAAAATAAGATTGTTTATGTAATCTTAACTCTTCCTCTTTCGTTGATGCTTACATTATACATTGAGAGTTTAAATAAATGTTTGATGAAAAAAATTCTGAAATTTATAAAATGGATAACTATATCCTTCGGAGTTCTTATTGTTATAGGGTTGATTTATATTCATAATCTCGACTTTTCGTTGAATGAAGAGGCTATTGAGAATGCTTTTGCGGATTTGCACTATAGCCCAAAAGAAAATTTTATCATGGTTGATGATAGAACAATTCATTACGTAGCAATCGGTGATACATCCAACCCAACTGTTCTTTTTGTTCATGGATCACCCGGTTCCTGGGATAACTTTCTGGGCTTTATGCGTCACGCGGATTTACTGAACAATTTCAGACTTGTATCTGTAGACAGACCGGGATTCGGGAAATCCGAGAGTGGAATGCCTGAACGCTCTTTACAACAACAAGCTATGCTGATTAACAGCGTGCTTGAAGTCGAGGGTTCTTCCTCCATTCTGGTAGGTCATTCTTATGGAGGTCCGGTAATTGCAAAAATGGCAATTGATTATCCTGACAAAGTTGACGGGCTTATTTTTGTAGCAGCCTCCATTGATCCTGAGCTTGAAAAAACGAAGTGGTTTCAAATTCCTGTACACTATAAAATACTTTCATGGATTTTACCTGACATGCTTTATTCAACAAATGAGGAAATCCTGGCTTTAAAAGAGGAACTTAAAAAAATGGAGCCTCACTGGAATAAGATTACCCAACCAACTTCCATCATACAAGGAAAAAATGACAACCTTGTTCCTTATGAAAACGCCTTATTTGGAGAAAGAGTGCTTACTGATACAGAACCTAATTTAGTCATTAGAGATATCAATCATTTTATCCCATGGGAGAATCCTAATCTGATCATTCAAGAGACCCAGAGAGTGGATTCCCTGATAAATCATTAATAACCCAACCTGGTAAAAATTTTGAAAGGTCACAATGTTCTCAATGTGACTTTGAACAGACTTAGCGTTATTATTCCTGCTCCGTCTAAAAGTGGCAGAAAATGCCCTAATAAAATTAATTCTAAAAATAGAAATGTCTCAATTTAGTACGAATCCTGAGTCACAGAAATTTGAAAAGATACCAACTTCGATTTTTTCGAATGCAAAAGATGCTTCCATTCATGTAGCGCATCAAATTGCAGATCTCATTAAAGAAAAATCTAAAAATGGTGAGCAAGCTGTTTTAGGTCTAGCTACCGGTTCAACACCAACGCAGGTCTATGATGAGTTGGTAAGATTACATCGTGAAGAAGGCTTGAGTTTTAAAAATGTGGTAACCTTTAACCTTGATGAATACTACCCTATGGATCCTGATTCTATCCATAGCTATGTGTATTTCATGAAAGAATATTTATTCAATCATATTGATATCAAACCTGAAAATGTGCATATCCCTGACGGCACATTAGAAAGAGAAGATATTTACACTTTTTGTCAGGACTACGAAGAAAAGATCAACAATCTGGGCGGGCTTGATATCCAGGTTCTTGGAATTGGTCGTACCGGTCATGTTGGTTTTAACGAACCGGGTTCGGCAATCACATCTAAAACAAGATTAATTGCTTTAGACAGCCTTACCATTTTAGATGCTGCCAGCGGCTTTTTTGGTGTTGAAAATGTTCCAAAACGAGCCATTACAATGGGTGTTGGAACGATCATGAATGCCGATAAAATCTTTTTGATGGCTTGGGGGGAGTCAAAAGCCTCAATTATCCACAAAACTGTTGAAGGGGAACAAACTCCTCATATTCCAGCAACATTTCTTCAGCAACATGATAATGTAGAAATAATACTGGATGAAGCTTCCTCAGCTGAATTGACCAGAGTTAAAACGCCATGGCTTGTTGGTCCTATTGATTGGGATGGTACCATGCTGAGAAAAGCAGTTGTTTGGTTAAGCCTTTATTTAGAAAAACCAATTCTGAAGCTTCGTGAAGAAGATTATAGTGAACATGGCATGAATGATGTTCTTACTGCTATAGGAAGTGCTTATAATGTAAATATTAGAATTTTTAACGAAGTACAGCATACTATTACAGGCTGGCCGGGTGGGAAGCCAAATGAAGATGACACCTACAGACCGGAACGAAAATCACCATTTCCAAAAAGAGTATTAATTTTTAGCCCTCATCCTGATGATGATATTATATCGATGGGTGGAACTTTTATACGTCTTGCAGATCAAGGTCATGAAGTTCATGTAGCTTATCAGACATCCGGAAATATTGCGGTTTTTGATGACGAAGCATTACGGTTTGCTGATTTTGTAATGGATTATCATAATAAATTTGGCTCAGGCTCTGATAAAATCAGTAAGCTCTATGAAGAAGTAAGAACTTCCATCGAAAACAAACAGCCCGGTCAAGTTGATTCCGAGAGTGTGATGACAATCAAAGGCATGATCAGACGAGGTGAAGCAAAAGCAACTGCCCGTTATGTAGGTTTACCTGATGAGCACATTCATTTTCTGGATCTCCCTTTTTATGAAACCGGGAAAGTACGGAAAAACCCTATTGGCCCTGAAGATATAAGAATTACAAAAGATCTGATTTCCGAGATCAAACCACATCAGATTTATGCTGCAGGAGATCTGTCTGATCCTCATGGAACTCACCGGGTTTGTTTAAATGCCGTATTTGATTCGTTAAGAGAATTAAAAAACGAATCTTGGATGAAAGATTGTTGGATCTGGCTATACAGAGGTGCATGGCAGGAATGGGGAATTGAAGAAATTGAAATGGCCGTTCCTTTAAGTCCGGAAGAAACTGACCGGAAAAGAACGGGAATATTCAAGCATCAATCCCAAAAAGACAGACCCTTATTCCCCGGAACAGATAAAAGGGAATTTTGGCAAAGAGCTGATGACAGAACAAAAACTACAGCTCAACTTTACGACAAACTGGGACTTGCAGAATACGAAGCAATGGAAGCTTTCGTAAGATGGAAAGAACTGGATTAAGCAGTTCTTTTTAACGGTTAATCAATTTGGGCTCAATTAAAACTTTAGAAGGCACTTTGTACTCACTTTCCTCAAATATAATTTTGAAATTTTTAAAAAGAACTTTTCCCAGTTCTTTTGAGTCAATACCAATTGTATTTAGGGAAGCATCATGCTCCTGGGTTTGTTTTACATTACCAAAACCAAGAATAGAAATATCCTGGGGAAACTTATATCCTTTTTCAATAAGAGCATTTTTAAAACCCCTGGCTACTTCGTCGTTAGAAGCAAAAATGGCATCGATTTCTGAGTTCACAAGGTCTAAGACTATTCCGATGTTATATCCATCTTCATATGTGGAACCTTTATTTTTGAAGGAATTTCGAATAACAACACAGCGTCCACTCGCTCCTTGTTCTTCGAGTTCATCCAAAAAACCTTCCAGTTTTAAATCATCAGATTTGTATCCGTTTTCATCCAAAACGATGCAAATCTTTTTTTCGGATTTCTTCAACAATTCAAGTGCAGCTAACCGACCAACTTTATAATTATCTATGGTAACTATTGGAACATTTGAATCATAAATATCATGGCAAAAAAAAGCGGGAATCTGTTTCAGGATCTTGTTGTATAACTTTACCCCGAATACAGATTTTCTGGAAGTTCCCAGTATTAAACCATCAACCTCCTTGTTTGAAACAAGCTTAGAAATTAGTTCCTCATGAGCATTGATGGTATCAGAAACATGAACTTCCAATTCCTTTCCAAGTTTTTTGGTCAGTTTTTCCACTTCGGTAAGGATGTCAAAAAAATTAGCGTCATTATAATTAATAAGTGCAAAAACGATCTTGTTGGCAGGTTGTCTTTGTTCCTCATTAAACTTTAAATGTTTTTTATTTATGAATGTACCTTTTCCAACTCTACTAACCAGATATCCTTTATCATTAAGCAACTGCATTGCCTTTTTGATTGTGGACATACTTACATCATACATCTCGGTGAGTTGTAAATAATTAGGTAACCTTCCACTTTTTCCAAAATGATCATCAAGAATTTTCTCAATAAGGTCTTCAGTAATTATCTCGTAAAGATGTTTATTCGTATCGTTTTTATCGATCATTCTAACTCAATGAATTTTTCTAAATCTATTTATCCAATACTAACAAATAATTGGATTAAAATGTGCTCTATTGTTAAAGAATTTGAGCTAAAATCTAAAAACTTCTCAGATACTTGCTCTAACCTTTGGGAAGCCATCTACGGTACAAATGGAGTTTATTTAATAAAAGTAAAAGCAGAAAACAGTTCGGGAAGTTTTACCGATATTCAGAAAGTAACATTAATAAAATAGAAGGAATCCGTTTATGAGTTTTATTGCCACTTTTAAGAAGAATCCCTGGTCTTGGATTCCGACTCTTTATTACACACAAGGAATTCCTTATGTGATGGTAGTTACTGTTTCTGTGATCATGTATAAAGATCTTGGGATTGAAAACTCTCAAATTGCTTTGTATACCAGTTTACTTTCTCTTCCATGGGCTTTTAAACCCGCCTGGAGTCCTTTTATTGACATTTTCAAAACAAAAAGATGGTGGACTTACCTGATGCAGGGCTTGATAGGTGTTTCTTTTGCGGGCGCTGCAATTACTTTAAATACTCCCTTTTTCTTTCAAGGTTCACTGATCTTCCTGTTCATCGTTGCTTTTTGCTCCTCTACTCATGATATAGCAGCTGACGGTTTCTATATGCTGGCTCTGGATGAAGAAGATCAATCGTTCTTTGTGGGTATCAGGTCTACATTTTTCCGTCTGGCAATGATAAGCGGCGAAGGTTTATTTGTAGTACTTGCCGGTATTATTGCAACATCATCCGGTAGCGTAGCATTTTCATGGGTTTCTATTTTGGGTATAGTAGCCCTGCTTCTTTTTGTTATGTCGGCTTACCATGGATTTATGCTACCAAAGCCTGCGGGAGATTATCCGGTTCGTAACGAAGGTGAAAATCCGTTTAAAGCAGTTCTAGAAACTTTTGTGGATTTCTTTAAGAAGGACCAAATTCTTTTAGCAATTCTTTTTGTTATGCTTTACCGCTTTGGGGAAGGGCAACTGGTAAAACTTGCAGCGCCGTTTCTATTGGATGCCAAAGAGCTTGGCGGACTAGGACTTACTGTAACCGAAGTTGGTGTGATCAATGGAACTTTTGGATTGATCGCGCTTACTTTAGGTGGAATTTTAGGTGGTATTGTAATTTCCAGACATGGCTTAAAAAAGTGGCTATGGCCGATGATCATTTCTATGAATTTGCCCAATGCTGCCTACTGGTTTTTAGCACATTATCAACCAGAATCATACCTAACAATAAGCAGTTTAGTAGCACTTGAAAAATTTGGCTATGGATTTGGGTTTGCTGCATTCCTTATGTACCTGATCTATATTGCCAGAGGTAGTTACAAAACTGCTCACTATGCCTTCGGAACAGCTTTGATGGCATTTGGAATGTCAATTCCGGGTTCCATAAGTGGTTTTATACAGGAAGCTGTTGGTTATGAAAAATTCTTCATCTGGGTATTGGTATCAGCAATCCCAATACTAATTGTAACCCCATTTATAAAAATTGAAAACGACTTTGGTAAGAAAAAAGAGAAACCGACTACCTCGTAAAAAAGGAACTAAAATAAACTTCGTAATTATACATTAAGAGCATACAACAAAACTATTTAACTATGAGATTCAAGAAATATACATCATTGGCGTTTTTACTTTTAATTGCTGCATTTGCAGGTTTTAAAGTACAAGCTCAACCCCAGCCTGTCGGGGAACCTCAAATCCTATTAAAGCAGGACGGAATTAACTTTCAGGCACCGGTTTGGTCACCTGATGGAAATACTATTGCAGTAACTGCAGACCGTTACCTCGGAATCTGGCTTGCTAATGCAGATGGCTCAAATTTGAAACAATTAACAGATGAAGATGCCGGATATGGTTTAAGCTGGTCTTTGGATTCAAAGTCAATTCTTACAAGACTCAATACTGTTCAAAATCGCCGCAGAAACCATGCAATTGTAATTTATCACACTGATGGTAAAGACCCTCAATTGGTTTCGGAATTTCGCCCTAAAATGGAAGCTCTGCCTAAGTGGGCTCAATACGGGGAGAAAGTGGTTCTTATTCAAAACGACCAAATTGAAACATTTGATTCCTGGCTAGATATGCCTGATCAATTCAAATCTAAACCAAGCCAGGCTTTTTATGTATTAAAGAGCAACGAAATTGCAAAAGGTATGATCCCGACTAATTCTACCGAAAATATTTCTCCTTTTGAGGATGCAACTTATTTAAATCTGGAAGTTTCTCCTGATGGCCAAAAACTCGCTTTTGAAGTGTATGGAAGTAACCTGTATGTGATGAATGTGGATGGTTCTGAGCTGGTGGATCTTGGAAAAGCAAACCGACCTGATTGGTCGCCGGACAGCCGATATGTTGTTGCCTCCGTAAGCGAAGATAATGGATACAACATTACCAAAGGTGACTTATTTGCTTTAAGTATAGATGGAAACCATAGAATCAATCTTACAGATCAGACTGATCTGATTGCTCAAAATCCTGACTGGTCATCAGATGGATCAAAAATTGCTTTCGATGTACCTAATGAAGGTGCTATTTATGTCATCAATATTCAGCAATAAGCTTAAGAGAAATAAAAACCATGAATTTTAGATCAGTAAAACACATAATGAAATCATTCGCGCTTTATTCCCTGCTGAGTATTGTTTTAATCAGCTTTTCTACATCAACACAAGCACAACAAATTACAGGTCTTGAAGGGGTTTCCATCTTTATAGATCCCGGACATAGTGAAACAGAAAACCAAGGACTTTACGGGTATTCAGAAGCTGAAAAAGTGCTTAGAATTGGATTAGCTCTTCAGGAAATGTTACTTACTCAAACTGACATTGATACTGTATATATTGCAAGAACAAATGATTCTCAGCAAGTTCCGTTGGGACAAAGAGATGATCTTGCAAATGCTACCGGAGCTGATTTTTATTACTCTATTCATAGTAATGCTCCAAACGTCACGAATAATTACACACTTACCCTTTATGGAGGATGGAGATCAAATGGAAGTACAGTAGAAAAATCCCCAAATGGTGGCAAGGCTTACGGAGATGCACTGATTGTAGAACTTACTGATGCGATGAGAATCCCTACCATTGGTAATTTTGCAGACCGGAATTTTTATTTGGGAGGTAGTGTGACAAATCACTCCAACAAATTTCCTTATTTATTTGTGAACAGAACTACAAATATGGCTTCACTACTAAGTGAAGGTGGTTTTCATACTGTTCCTTTTCAGCAAAAAAGAAATTTAAATACCGAATATAAACGACTAGAGGCACAGGCTGCATTCTGGAGTTTCCTTGAGTATTTTGGAGTTAGAGATCAACAACCTGTAGTTGGAATTACTACCGGAGTTATATCTGACGCTGATGACGGAGAAGCGCTTAATGGAGCAACCATTTCAATTGATGGTCAGGACTATACCACCGATACTTTTGAGTCTTTGTTTAATCAGTATTCTTCTGATCCTGAAGAACTTAAAAATGGATTCTACTATTTGGAAGAGATTACAAACGGTAGTCAACAAGTGATTGTTAGTGCAGACGGTTTTTATTCTGATACTGCTACTGTAGATGTTCTTACAGATGATTTTACCTTTCATGATGTTAGCTTGGTTTCAGCTACCCCTCCTTCTATCACCGAACTTGATGTAACAGACACGCTTTTAGTTAATCCCGGAGAAAATCTCGTACTTCAGTTTAGTAGAAAAATGGTTAAATCTACGGTAGAAGATGCCCTTTCATTTACCCCGGCTGATAGTATCAGATTAGTCTGGAAAGATGATTCAAGACTTGAGATCATCACTAATGAACTTGAATTTGAAAGTAACTATGTATTGAAAATAGATTCTACAGCTATCGATCAGTCTTCGTATATGCATCAATTGGATGGAAATAGTGATGGTGTAGGCGGAGATTCTTTCGTGCTTAATATCGAAACCGGAAATGCTGATATCCAATCTCCGATCGTTTCTGATATAAGACCAACAAATACTCAGTTTAACGAGCTTAAGCCAATAGCTTCAGCAACTTTTAATGAGTTCCTGGATACTTCTAATTTGAGCTCCAGTATTGAGATCAAAAAAGGAACATATTCTGTTCCCGGAACAGTAAAATACTATGAAGTATTAGGAAAAAGCGTAATCAATTTCTTCCCTTCTCAAAGATTGGATGAGAGTACAAATTATATACTAACACTAAATGGATCGATAAGTGATACCGTTGGCAACGCTCTTGGTTCTGATATTAACAGAACATTCCCAACTACAGATCAGGAAATTAGCAATCAGGTTGACGTTGATAAAATGGAAGGTTTGACCAGAAATGAAATTTCGGGTGGAGCAGGTGCATGGTGGTCTCCAACAGCTTCGGGAAGTACATCCGGAATTGTTGCTGAAGAAACCAATTTGCAAATTGAAACAGATATCGTAAACCTGCTTACGAACAGTAATCAATCTCTGCGGATAAATTATGGCTGGAGAACTTCTGATTCTGAACACCTTATCCGGGAATACAGAGGACAAACAACAACCCCTAAATTCAGTAATTCCAGAATTCTTCAATCATATGTGTTCGGAGATGGAAATGGTAATAAATTCCGATATGTAGTTCGCGATGGAAACGGAGAACTGGAAGCCAGTGAATGGTATACCGTTGACTGGCTAGGCTGGAAATTAATTTCCTGGGACATGGCTAATGATGAAGTAGTTCCATGGGTAAATGGTAATGGAACGCTGAATGGCACATTGTATCTGGACAGCTATCAGCTAACTTATACGCCAGGACAACCGTCTACCGGATTTATTATTTTTGATGACCTCAGAGCCGTTGAAATGGGTCTGGCAACTTCTAACGAAGAAGAACTTCTTGCGGATATTCCATCCAACGTAGAATTGAACCAGAATTACCCGAATCCTTTTAACCCAAGTACTAACATTACTTTTGGATTACCTCAGCAAAGCAAGGTAAATATAACTGTATATGACATGTTGGGAAGAAAAGTAGTTACTGTTTTCTCAGGATCTAAGTCTCAAGGGTTCCATTCTGTTCAGTTTGATGCTTCCAACCTTTCCAGTGGAATCTATATCTACCAGCTGAGAACAGATTTCGGTATGATATCCAAGCAGATGACTTTGTTGAAATAACAATTTAGAACGATCAATTCGGCAGGGACAGTTCATGAATTGTCCCTGTTACCACAAACAAATCCCGTAGGGGGAATTCATGAATTCCCCCTACGGGATTTTATATATAGGGTCATCCCGAACTTGTTTCGGGATCTTTGTAAGGAATTGCTCTTGAAACAGTCTTACTTCCTATGAACAAAGGCTATGTGTACTTTCTTACTAACTATCGAAGAACTACGATTTATATCGGAGTCAACAATAACATACATTTACGAGTGTGGAAACATAAATTGGGAGAAGGCTCTTTATTTACTTCAAAGTATAAGCTAACCATTCTTATATATGCGGAAGAATACGATAATATAAGTGATGCTATAGCAAGGGAGAAGCAGCTAAAGAATTGGCATAAACAGTGGAAATGGAATCTGGTAAAGCAAAACAATCCAAAGTTAGAAGATTGGTATGATACCTTAAGAGGATGGTAAACAAGAACAGACTAAAAATCTTTACGTAAGATCCCGAAATAAATTCGGGATGACCTGCTTGCACTATTGATGTTGGTATAAAGAAATTTTGTAAACGAATTATAAAACATCTACAAAGATGGCCTATTAATGTGATTTTGTGTTTATCAAAAAGGTTCTGATATGATATAATTAGCATCAAAAAAATACAATCAAATCCGCCATTTAGAATTATTGGCACGAACTCCGAGGTCTTGTTCTTATCTCGACAACCAAAATCCGACAGACTGAGAAGTAGCTATCCATCATTTCGCTGAAAGCGGGGTGATGGAGCTAGTGGAAATAATCTAAAGGTCGGTGTAGTTGGAGGCTTTTTCTGTAATAGACAGAATTATAAACAAGTCAATTTTTTATAAGTGAATTATCCCTACAGGGTTTAATAATGTCCTTACTTTTCCGGCATTTCTGACACTGACTCAATAAAAGAGTGTTCCAGATAAAACTGCTCTAAACCTGCAACGATCTGCTCAGCTATCTTATGCTGAAAATCAGAATCTGTAAGCAAGATCTCTTCTTCAGGATTTGATATAAATGCCGTTTCAACCAGCACATTCGGAAACTCTATCGGAGCGTTTAAAGAAAAATTGAAGCTACCGGTTAATCCATAGTCATCTAATCCCAGAGATGTCATTCTGCCGTACATGATCTCAGCTAAAGGCTTAAACGCAATGTGCTTATAAAACGAACCTGTTCCTTTTATTTCCAAAGGATCACTGCCATAACCTATTGAATTAGTGTGGATACTTACCAAAAGATCAGCTCTTGTTTCAATCGTCATTTCTCTTCTCTCTGACATGTAAACATAACTATCATCTGTTCTTGTCATTATAACTTCGGCACCGGCTTCTTCAAGCTGGGCCTTCAACAACTCAGAAATTTGTAGAGTTACGTCCTTTTCCTGATAACCCGCTGCTCCCAATGAACCGTTATTGCTTCCACCATGTCCTGCATCTACCGCAATTACTCTTCCTGTTAATGGCTTTAAAACACTTGTAAGAGTCGGAGGTCTTTTAATTCTGATATCCATGATGGCTCCCCAGCCGTAATCAATGGAATAGCCCCAGTTTTGCGTGTTTTTTAGTTTGATCGTTAAGCGGAACCTGTCATTTTCAACTTGTTCCCAGTCAACACTTTCAATGCCTTCAGAAGTAAGATATTTGATCTTCCAGTTTGTATTAGAAGTAGCTCCAAAGATATCTACAATGATCTTATTAGGGTCGATCTCCTGAGTAGTTATATAAGGTAATTTTTCTGAAAGTGTAACTCTTATCAGATCATGTCGTGCATTCCCTGATACCCGAATATTGCCCGTTAGAGAAGAAACAGGTTCCAGCTCTTCATCCGTTAGTTCAACAAAACGTCTTGGAATCCATGCATCCAGACTTTCTGAAAGTCGTACTTTATACATGCCCTGCTGCATTCCGGTAATATTAAGCTTAACGCCCTCTGGGATGGTTCCATATTTTGTACCGCCCAATCGATCGGTTCCCAATCCTACATTCAGATAAGCATCATCGGTACTAACAACTCCGACAATTGGTTCCGGCAAGAAACTTACCTTAAAAGTACTTACTCTTTTGTGATAACCGAGTAATCCCTTTTTAATTTTGAAGGTTATAGCAGCATCTTTGACCGCGTCTCCTTCCCTCACATAATAAGTTCCTCTGTAAACACCTTCTTTACCTCCAACCAATTTTGGAGACACTTCTTTCATCTTAATGTTATCAGTAAATCCGTTTATGTTGAAATAAGCATCTTCTCCGGGTTTACCTTGAAATTGAACATGTAATGCTTCTCCGGGTTCAAGCCAGGTATCACTGCCCGGCTCAACCATTAATTCTGATATTATATTTTTACTCAGATCAGGTTTTTTGGGTTCCGGTTGAACCAACATCATAGTGTCTGAAAGACTTTCCCCACCCATTTCTACTCTGAAAATAATATCTGTTGTATCACTGTCATGTTCGATCATCGCAATAAAAGCACCGGAGGAATACACTTTCGCTCTTCTTCCATTGATGTATGCCGTTGCACCCGGATTAGTGTTAGCAGCAACTCTGTATCTCGAAAAAGAGTACACAACAGTATCCTGTTCAGGAATTACAATATTGAGATATAGAGAATCATTCTGCGATTCTTCCATATCCTGTCCTACTGTAACAGCATTTATAAAAATAAAACTTAAGAAAAGTAGCCCGATCTGCTTCATTGATTTACTTGTATAGATAATATTGAGATGATTTTTTTCTGAATGACTCTACGTCTTTATTTAGATATTCCTGAATATCAGAAACTTTATATGATTCTTTAAACCTGTTTCTTATTTCATTAGTACCGGAAACCTTGTCAAACATTGACCAACGATTCTTTCCTTCTTCAAAGATGTCTATTTCAGGATACATTTGCTTATGAATCTGCATAAAATAGTATTGTAAACTCATTAAATGCGCTTGTGTGTAATCTGAAAAATGGATCTGTACTCCGTGCAAGGTTTTACCCTGATCTCTTCCATAAAATGGTTTGAAAACGATCGGGCGAAATTCTACACCAGGAATATTGAGCGCGTTCATATTTTCTGCAAGCTTTCTTTCATCAATCCATTCTGCTGCAAAAACCTGAAACGGAAGTGTGTACCCAACTCCTTCAGAGAAAACTCCCAATTCTCCCATTATTCCTGTAGAAACATAAAAATATGCTGAATTTGCATGCGGAATATGAGGCGATGTCGGTACCCACTGTAAGCCCGTTTCTTCGAAAGTCATAGAGCGGTGCCATCCTTCCATTTCCACAACGGTAAGATCTGCTTTTTTCCCTTCTCCAAGCCATCCTTCTTCGTTGATCATAATTGCAACTTCACCCGGCGTCATTCCATACACATAAGGAATCGGATATTGACTCACAAAAGAGAAATAACCTTCCTCAGCGATATTTCCTTCTATCTTGTTTCCACCAAGAGGGTTTGGCCGATCCAGAACTACAAATTCGATATCATGTTCCGCAGCAGCTTCCATAGCTAAACCCATTGTACTGATGTAAGTATAAGATCTGACTCCAATATCCTGAATATCATATACAAGCACTTCCACACCTTCCAGCATTTCTTTGGTCGGCTTTCTGGTTTTTCCATACAGAGAATACACAGGAACCTGAGTTACAGGGTCTACATAATCATCAACCTTGTCTCCTGCCGCAATCTCTCCGCGCGCTCCGTGTTCCGGACCGTACAAAGCAACAAGTTCAATGTTCTCTGCCTCGAAGAGAATATCGATAGTTGGCTTTAATGAAGAACTCAGCCCTGTGGCATTAGTTATGAGTCCTACTTTCTTACCATTCAGCACATCAAAATTATTGCTTTTGAGGACTTCAATGCCTGTTTTGATTGATTCGGTTTGTTTTTGGTTCTGAGCACAAGCAACTCCAAAGAGAAACAGGAGCGTTAAAAAAACCAACGGACTTTTGATATTCATATATAGCTTTTTATTACATTTTATTTTCAAATCGGGTTGAAGTTAAACCATCTGAAGTTGAACTTCTGTAACTAATTATTAAATTGATTTTACGAACACAATGAAGGTTAATAAGCCTGTAATAAAAGACTTATCTCTGAAAGAAAAAATTGCTCAATTATTCCTGATCGGATTTCATGGAAATGAATGCAATCCTGACTCAGAAATCTCGAAATTGATCAAAAATATTAAGCCCGGTGGCGTCATTCTTTTTGATAAAGATATGGTGTTCAATAAACCGGTTCATAATATCAAATCACCTGAACAGCTGAAAAAATTAACTTCTCAACTGCAGGAAACTTCAGAAACACCCTTATTTATTGGTATTGATCAGGAAGGCGGACTCATAAACAGATTAAAGCCCGAATATGGTTTTCCGGTAACCAAGTCTCATCAGGAACTGGGAAACATAGATGACACGACTGTTACGCAGCAAGAAGGATTATTGATCTCTGAAGTTCTGAAACAACACGGCATCAATATCAATTTCGCTCCTTGTGTGGATCTGGCTTTAAATGCTGACAGTTCCATCATTGCAAAAAGGGAACGTTGCTTTGGATCGACTTCATCAGAAGTTAATAAACATGCGGAAGCTTATGTTCGGGGACATCAGGAAAATGATGTGCTTACAGCTTGTAAACATTTTCCGGGACATGGAAGCGCAGCAGGCGATACACATGCCGGTTTTGTGGATGTGACTGATACCTGGGAAAGTGACGAACTTGAGCCATACAAATATATGATTCAAAAAGATCTTTGTCCTGTGATAATGACCTCACATATTTTCAATGGTAATTTTGATACTGAATACCCGGCAACACTTTCCAAAAAAACCATTCAGGATTTGCTGAGGGATAAACTTGGCTTTGATGGCGTTGTAATCTCAGATGATATGCAGATGAGAGCAATTTCTGATCATTATGGTATGAAAGAATCACTGAAACTTGGATTAGAAGCAGGAATAGATGTGTTCTGTTACGGAAATAACCTTCTTAAAGAACAAATAGATCTGGCAGATGCAATAAGTACTATTGAGGAATTAGTGGAGAATGGAGACATCACTGAAGAGAGAATTGATAATTCTGTAAACAGAATTTTATTATTAAAAAAAATGATCTCATTTTAATTTAAATCAGCTCAAGCTAAACAACCCTTTTGCATTTTGGGTGGTCTCTTCAATTACTTCTTTAACACTGATCCCAAAAATATCAGCTAATTTCTCGGCCGTGTATTTCATGAAAGCAGGTTCATTTCGTTTTCCCCTCTTCGGAGTAGGCGATAAATACGGAGCATCTGTTTCTAAAACCATTTTTTCTAATGGAAGCTCCGCCACTGTTTTATCTACTCCCCCATTCTTGAAGGTAACAACGCCTCCTATTCCCAAGTGGAATCCCAGGTCGATAGCTCGCTTTCCTTCTTCCACAGTACCGTTAAAACAATGCCAGATTCCTTTTAGAGAACCATCTTGTTCCTGTTCGATGATATGTAGAAGATCATCTGTACTTTCACGGTTGTGAAGTATAATTGGTTTGTTAATTTTCTTAGCAATCCTGCAATGAGCATGTAAACTTAACTTCTGCTCTGTAATATGATCCTTACTCCAGTAGTAATCCAGACCCGTTTCACCTACTCCGATAATTTCATCATCGGAACACAATTCTAACAATCTATTTTCAAAACCATCCTCTAACTCTTCTACATCACAGGGATGAAGTCCGGCCATTTTATGAAATTCGATTCCTTCAAAACTCAGCGAATCCATTTGTTTCAAAGAGCCAAAATCTATTGCAGGCATCAGAATAGTTTTAATTCCAGCTTCAACCGCTCTTTTATAAACTTCCTCTCTATCCTCATCAAAGTCTTTCAAATAGATATGTGAATGGGTATCGATCATTTTGATGAACTTATTTTAAAACTCAAAGTAGATTTTTAGACATTTTTTCTGTGAAAAGACAATGTAAGAACCGGAGGCTCTCCAACTTCGATTCTTCTGTGATTGACAAAGGCAGAGCACTCGACAATAGCTTCATAAATCTCTTTATTTCTTTTGGCTAATGATGTAACATTATTCAATTCCAGTATCAAAGTTTCTCCGGGCTCAACATGAATTGTTGTCATTCCATCTTCAGGGGAATCTAATGATTCCATACAATCGATCCAGGCGTCCATATTTCTACCGTAAAAACTTGGGAATCCAAACTTGCTCGAGAAGACTTCATGAAATGAGTTCCAATCAAGAATATCATCAGAATTTATTTTGACGATCTTCATATCAAAGTATTCTCAAAATCAGTATCTGATCCAGTCTTTATCTTCCAGCCATTGAATTAAAGCCGGCAAAAAGGTCAATGAAGTCAATAATGTCATTCCAATTCCGATCACTGCCATAACGCCCAAAGATTGTAATCCCGGGTGACTTGTAAATATCAATCCTGCAAAACCAAGCATGGTAGTTATAGATCCCATCGAAATATGCTGACCTGTGCTGGAAAGTACTGCCCACATGGAATTTTTGCCTTCATCCCGATATCTGTGAGCCAGATGAACTCCACTGTCTTCTCCAATTCCCAAAATGGCTGGGAGAACCACCAGGTTATAAAAATTAAATTGCAGATCGAATATCATCATGATTCCGAACAGCCAAAGTAAACCTACCACAAGGGGTAACATGGAAATTACCGACCACCTGAACGAACGGAAGGTAAAGATCATAAACAAGTAAATGATAATGAACGTTGCTCCAACCATATACGGACTTTCTGTCCGCATAAGATCAAGCATGGAAGCTGCAACTATAGATGTACTGGCTGCATAATATGTTTTCCCATTGTCCAGAGTTACTGATCCGATATCGTCCTTAAAAGCGATGGATTTCTTTCCGTCAGAAAGTCCAACAGAAGGATAAATGATCACAAATCTTCCGACTTCTCCGTCTTTGGTTATAAATTTTGACTTGAGGTACGGAGGGATTTGATCGATCGTTAATGGCTCTCTTGTCTGAGCTGCTCTTCGCAGTTTATCGAGGTCTTCATCTTCCTTATTTCTGATGAATGTATTGTCTAACAATTCCCGGACTCTGGCGATTTTCTGTAGTTTTCCCTCTTCCTCTTCTTCCGTGGCCGGAAACCGATCCTGAAGTGCTTCAATACTTAATATTGTAGGAGAACTTGTGTCAGCTTCCATTTTTTGGTTTAACACTTCAACCAAATTTTCAACTTCACTATCAGAATCTGCAATGATGTAAGCCGGATTTCTTTTATCTGAACTTCCAACCTGACCGGCTACTTCTCTGAATTTTTCGTAAGACGGATAGGTTGGTTCTAACTTTCCGAAATCATATTGAAAACTTAAAGTTCCGCTAAATCCTACCACAATTGCTGACAGGACCAAACCTGCCACAACCGTTGTTCTTGCATACGGGTATTTTTTATTTTCCATTGAATTGGAAGTTGATTCCTTTTTTGAAAATAAAACCCAGTTAAATTTCTCAAAGATCACCAACAAGGAAGGAAGCACATAGAGCATTGCAAATAGAGCAAGCATAATTCCTGTCCCGGAAATAAAGCCGAATTCCGAGAACCCTCTGAAATCCGCGAACATCAGAACGTAAAGAGCAGAAGCTGTTGTAAATGCACTTACAAAAATTGCTTCACCGGTTTTATCGTTTGTAGTTAAGATCGCTTCTTCAACGGAAAGTCCGGATGAACGTAATTCTATGTATCTGGCGTAATAATGGATACCATAATCGATACCCAGCCCGAATAATATCACGAACAGAACTGAGGTCATTGTATTTAGCATTCCCAAATAGAAATAGGTGATCCCAAATGTCCATACCAGACTCATGATGAGAGGAATACCAATGATCAACACCGGAACCGGCATTCTGATCACATGACTCCAAATGCTGTGGTTTAGATCTTCATCCCTGCCTCTTCGATAGTGAATATATTTTTTTATAAAGAAGTACATCATAACCAGAAGCACTACGCTTGAAATACCTGTAGCAAAGCTTCCTAAAACGTCATTCATGATGGAAGTAAGTTCCTCAAGGTGCCTTTTTAAACGGCCTCCAAACTGAACTTCCATATCAGGATGATAAGAAGCCGGATTCATTGCGGTAAGAAGAGAATCGTATTTTGCAAACATGTCTTCAAGATACCGGATGTCACTTTTAGAACCGGTGGGAAAGAACTTCAATACCATGATGGTACTGTCTTCATTTATCGGATATTCAGAAGGAACCAACACGTCATAACTTTCTTTAAAGCTATCGGCTTTGTTCTCCTCATTGTCAGAAGTTTCTTCCTCGTCTTCTTCAAAATCGATAAAAAATGGATTCGCTTCTTCTCTGGCATTATCGATCTCTTCCTGAAGCCAATCCGTTATCTCTTCCAGCTCTTCATCACTGGCCAGATACAAGGCATTATCCTTGATGATATCTGTATCTTTTCGAAACTCTGCTCTTTTAAAATATTTGTCGTTGTATCTGGGGTAAAACAGTTCAAGTGTTTTTGGAATCAGATCTTCTGCAAACTTCTTATTAGCTTCAAAACTGGGTGATTTGATAGCCACCTGCATTTCTGTTTCACCACCAACCGTATTCTTTAACTTATCAAGAGCTAACACATTCGGGTGGTTCTTTGGTAAAAGATTTGCAATGTCTGTGTCTATCTTTAGCTGAATAGAATAATACCCACCAACTACAGCTAATAACAGACAAACACCAAGAACTAAAAATGGATGTTTAATATTTAATTTTAACAATGGCTGAAACAGCCGAAGAATTTTTTTCATTTAGTAAAAGCCGGAATTTCTTTAAGCATTCAATTTACCGAAAAGATAACTCACTTTTGAACTGATTTTAAGATAAAATCATCGTAGTCTGCTTTTACACTGCTTTTCGTATTATTCCCATCACTTAAAATAAGTAGTGCAAGAGGCCTGCTTGGTGGTTCATCCCCAAAAAGTCTTTTATAGTCTTCCACGATATTTCTTTCAAAAGTATGCCATTCCCCAAGGTTTTTATCCCCAGTCCCAATTACAATAATTTTTTGGTTTCCGTAAAATTTTGAAAGTTCTGTACCAACAGGGAGTGTAGAGCTCCAGGTATATCTAATTGTTTTGGGTACTTTTTTAAATAATACTCTACCCAGATCAAACGCGATGTACACACTTGCAGCTACATCATTTTTATCTCCATCATCCTCATTTCCGCCTATAGGTATCTCATGGATTCTAAGCTTCCAACTTAAAATCGGTGTTCGGTGAATATTCACTTCGTCATTTTCCAGTAAAGGATAACTCAGATGTTTCCCCCTGTTCCCTTCAAATTGTAAAAATTTATCTCCGTCTTCCATTTTGATGGCATAATTGTAGGTCTCTCTGAGTTTACCTTCATAGTAAATTGGTTTCGCTTCTCCCTTTTGGTTATACCATGAAGATGGAAGGTTACCAATCTCCTCTTTTTCGAAGTCTTCTATAAGAACTATTTTTTCTGAATCAGATTGAGCCTCTATACTATTAGACAAGAAGAAGCACATTAAAATTATTGCAATTGCTCTGATTATTAGCATTGTGTTATTAAGCTTTTTTGCTGTAATTTTCTGTTTATAAACAAAGATACTTTATATCTGTACAATGTCTTAACTTGTATGAACCAAAAACATTTTGTTTTAATTTCTTAATGTCAGCAAAGAAAAAATCTATACAAATAACACTAATCAGCTTTTTATTCTATGGCTTATTGGTGGCCACTCATGAAGGAGAATATTGGCCGTTTAGTATTTATCCTATGTTTTCGAAAGCAGGTAATCCATGGACAAGAGCTTTGGTCAGGGATGTAAGTAATTCAACTCCTGAAAACCTTTGGAATACTACTACCATTGACGAACTAAATGGTAACCCTGTGTCCATGAAGTCTATAGGTGTTGACCAAATTGATTATTCCAATTTTGTGTCAAAAACTAAAGATTGGGATACAAAAAGGATTAAGGCACTTCGAAATATGTTAGGTGAAGAATATCTTACAACAAAAGATTGGATGATATACAAAGTGCACGGGAAACTAATTGGAGAAGACAGTGTAGTTGTCGAAACTGTTCCCATATTACTTTTTAAAAGTGATACCACCTTATTTAACCCCAATTTTTCAAGCGAATACTTTTTTTCGGAATGAATTTAGGCAAACTGATTACTGAAAACCTGTTTGGCAAGCCTGACCAGCTCACCAGCGCACATCGATTTTACTTTAAATTATTTGAGCTATACATAGTTTATGAAACTATCAATTTGGCATGGGAATGGGGGTTATATACTTTAAAAATAAGTGATGTTGTTTTGCCTTTGGGAATTGCAAACCTCATCGACATATCCTTTATGCATGATAATTACTTGCCTATTATTAATGCAATAGCGATCAGTATACTCCTTGTATTGAGTTTTTTCAGGAAGGGATCTAAGTGGCAATATGCTGTTGTTTTTGTTCTTTTGCATTTTCAATATGTAGCCAGATTTTCTATTGGAGAAATACCTCATAGTGCTAATCTGGTTGGAATGGCAATATTCAGCTTTGCTGTTGGATTGGCTGCATTCCAAAATGAGTTACACAGATATCGTTTTATAATTGGGTTTACTATTTTTTATATCGGTTTAGGATATTTTTCAGCTTCTATTTCTAAGCTTATTGGAACCGGTCCAAACTGGATAGATGGCAGGCATTTATGGCTGTGGATAGCCGAAAAGAGTACTGATATTCTCTCTCGTGAGGGCCAGTTCAATTATAATTTCGTTCAGATAACTGCCTTAAAAAGTATTCCCGCTGCTACTTTTATGCTTTTTATCGGAATTGCAACCGAGTTCTTTGGTATATTGATCTGGTTTAGAAAACTCCGTCCTTACGTTGCTTTAGCTTTAATAGGCATGCATTTTGGAGTGATGATGAGTATGAATATTCGGTTTGATTCCTTTATGATCGAGCTTATAATACTTGGGTTTCCTTTTCCTGAACTATATCTAAAATACGGCGATCAAATTAAATCTTATTTTTCGGGGAGAGAAATAAGTATATAAAACTATACATATGATAAAATTCTTTAAAAAACTTCTTTGGGAAGACCTGAAGATTAAGAGATCTGATATTAAAATTATTTTCTCCTTTACAATTCTTGCGAGTACCCTGATAATAACAGCCGGTTTTTTCTTAGATCTTCTCAGTATATCTGTTTTGCTATCATTTTTTACTTTTTTTCTTTTTTCAGGTTTTTATCATGCACATGGATTAGTTGAAGAATCAATACAGCATACTCAGCAAAAAAATCAAACTCTTTTCTCTATTTATAATACAATAGAGCCAAAGATTCCCCTTCCCTTAATGACTGGTTGGGCCGCTACCCCCGAGCTTATCTATACCATACTAAAAGAAATCTCTTTTCAAAAACCTATAACTATTTTTGAGATTGGCAGTGGCTCCTCAACTATTATTTCTTCTCTTTTTTTAAAAAAAATGGGGAATGGAAAAGTGATTTCTATAGATCATGATGATAAATATTACGGACAAAATAAAGCCGGACTGGAAACATATGAAGTAGATCATATAGCAGAATTGTACCATGCTCCTTTAAAAAAGTATACTATCAAAGATTCAGAATATCTTTGGTACAATTTAGAAAATGTCCCGATCCCCGATAAAATAGATTTGCTCGTTATAGATGGACCTCCTTTTAAGCTAAACCCAAATGCAAGATATCCTGCATTACCACTGTTGTACAAACACCTCAATGATAAAGCAGTAATTATATTGGATGATGCGGACAGAAAAGATGAAGGATTTATTGTTCGTAAATGGGCAGAAGAACATCCCGAGCTTACGATCGAATTTATCGGATCAGAAAAAGGAGTGGCAATCCTACGGAAAAATTAATTCTTAGCCCAAAAGAATTTTAAGGTAATTGCGTTAAGAAAATTCTTCCAATCTGATCTGGTGATAAGTTTAAAAACAGATCCCAATAGTAAGTACACTGCAATATATGCTGTGGCTGAATACATAAATATAGTTCCGGGAGTAAATTCAGACATAACTGACATTTCCTTCACAAAGTAAACCGGAATTGCTATTACAAGCGAGAGCATAACAATTTTACAATACTTTTTTATAGGCAATACCTCATAGAAAGGTACATCAAGATGAGTACCGATTTTTCTTAATGTAAAAAACCAGTTTATAATGTTTGCAGCCAGAGTTCCTGCTGCGGTTCCGGTAATTCCAAAAAAGTAGGTTGCAGGAACACTAAAGATAATATTCAGAATTAACAGGGAAATACTTAGATTCAAAATACCTTTTGTATCGCCAAATGACTGTAAAGCACTCCCATAGTGAGCAACTCTTATTAAGGTGATTAAATTATAGATCTGAAATGGTAAAACAGCTCTAGCATAATCTGTTCCTTCAGTTTCATAAAGTATAGGTATTATTTCTTTTGCAAGTACAACTGAAATTATTACTAAAGGAATGATCAAAATAGCAACCTTCTCGATGCTTTTATGCCACAATTCAATAAGATCCTTGAATTTCGAGTTTAGTTGAAAACCAACGTATCTGCTAATTAAAACAGAACCCACTGCAAATGGAATAACACGTAAAATTGGAATTTCATTAGCCCCAACATTATAATTTGCAACCAGAATTTCACCAAAGAAAGTAATTACTATTATTTTATCTATAGACTTATTGAATTGACTTACCAACGAAGAAATCCCTAGAGGAATTGAAAAATTAACCTGATCTCTTATACTAGTATGCTTTGTCTTTAAAGGCCCCTCAGGAATTACCAATGAAACCCAAATAAAAGACCCCAGAAATCTGATAATTGAGTAAGAAAGCAAACCAAAGATTACAATACTGAGTGAATATCCCAATAGTAAGGGAACAACAACTGCACTGAATGAAAGTAAACTCGTTAAAATTTGATACCAACCTGCTTCTTTCTGTCTACCTAAGGCCAACAAAATGTTATTCACAGGCCAGGTTGGAATCTCAAAGACAACTATTACAGCTATGTAGGGTAAAAGGTCCTGTATGACCTTAATACTTTCGGGCTTAAACTCAGTTAAAAGCTCCGGTACAAAGAACTTAAAAACCACAATACCAATTGCTGCCAGAGTAGCTGTAATAAAAAGTATTGCCGTTGTTTGAAAGGCAAATGCTCTTCTATAACTTTTCGAAAGTTTCTCAAAATAGTAAAAGATACTCTCAGGAAACCCTAATGTAGCTATATTTTTTGCTACCTCGTATACAATTAACAGAGTACTAAGGATGGCAAACTCTGTTTCTGAAATCAGATTTACAATTATAACAATTATAGACCAGTCAATAAGAGCGGTAAGTATTCGTGAAAATACAACAACTGTAACTTTATCAGCTAAGGATCCTTTATTTTCACTCATTCTCTATCAGCTTTTTAAAAATGTCAACCAATTGTAGAGTAGTTTGCTTTGCGTTAAAATTGTTTATTTCAACCTGATTGCTAATTCCTTGATAAGGTAACTCTTTATTTGATAGCTTTAACAAAACACATTCCGCTAAAAAATTTGCTGCCTCATTTCTTTCATTTCCAATAAAATGTACCCCAATCTTGGTTTTTTCTACAATTTCCCCCACTTCATTATTAGGTGCCAGAGAAAATACAGGAGGCTTACAAATCAAATAGTCAATTAGCTTTGCCGGTACTATATCATTTCTTTCCGGATGTGTACTCAAAAGTAAAAGATCAAACTGATTTGCAAGATTGATTACTTTTTCATTAGGTACCATTGAAATAGTTTTAAAATGATCTTCAAGATCAAGCTTTTTTACGTACTCAAGATCTTCTCCAACTAAGTCTCCAAAAGAGTATATATATACTGATTTTAACTTCTCAGGATCATTTTCTTGCAAAGTTTCCAGTACTCTCAAAATATCCGTTGCCGTTGATAGTTCTCTGAACTTTCCAAGAAATAGAATATTTAACTTTTCTTTGGGTAGTTCAAGTGTGTGAGAAGTAACATCCGACTCATAGAAACTCCTGTCAAAACTATTATAAATAGTTTTAGTCTTATTCCTTATAACCGGATAGTGCTGAGTATACTTTTTTTCAGTCGCTTTGGCAGTAAATGTTATGTAACCGGCTTCTTGCATTATTTTTCTCTCAAACTTCTTGTCTACTATAGTAGCCGGCCACTTTCTACTTTTATAACGAATATTGCAAAGTGTCCAGGGGTCTCTCATATCAGCAACCCAGGGAGTATTAAGAACTTTTGAAACTTTAGCCGCTAAATAATTAGCCGACCAGGGATCACTTGTGCTCCAGACTAAGTCCGGATTAAAGTTCCTTGAAAAATCTAGAATATTCTTTTTTTCCTTTATAAAAAGCGGAAACCAGGTATCAAGCGGAAATCTGTTATCAATAAATTCTGATAGTGAAAACTTTTTTATAGAATCTCTTTTTTGTAAATCATTTTTTTTTGAAAAAGGAATCCCAACCTGAAGCAAAGGAACTCCTTCTAAAACTTTGATCTCTTTCTCGGTTAAACTTCTATTTTCTTCTTTTATACAAATAACAGCAGGTGACCATCCTAGTTCTTTGAGATATGTAACGAATCTAAATGGTCTAATACTACCAACGCGTCTTCTGGGAGGGAAATATGGAGCAATTAAGAGTACTTTATTAGACATTCTTTGACGAGTATATTTACTTTAATTAATCAGAGAGTTTTAAAACAACTATAATATTTGTGTCTTAAAACCTATTACGATACCGAATCTTTTACCCAGTTCCCCAAAATCATAATTGAGTATTAACGATGCTTCAGTTTCATTTAACTCACTAATTCTATATATGAATTCGCTGGAAAAATAATAGCTATCTTTTCTAAGCTCTGAAAGCGGAATTAATTCTACATCATCTTCCGGCTCATAATTACATCTACCGGGCTCTGCCAATTGATCAAAACAATTTCCATAATTCCTGCTATATGTTGCTCGTTGTGAAAAAGCGATATTTTCATTGATTCTACCTTTTACCCCTACATGATGAGCTACCAACACATTATTAACAGATCTGGAAATCCCATCTCTATCAAATTCTAGTTTGATTAGTGGATTTCCTAATACATATCCATGGTTACTGAATCCTGATTGGTATATATAGTGATTATAATAGTCCGCTCTTCCATAGGGTTCAAAATCCTTAGCGTCTTGTCTTTTCGTATTTACATGGTCATAAACAATATAATCCAAAATTCTATTTTCTTTAAAATCAATTGTTGCATTCCATTGACCATCCCACGGACTTCTGTGTCGGGAAGCAGGTCTGTCTTCAATAAAAAATAGTTTTGAGATTTGAAAATCAAAGCTTTCAAATTCATATGACATAGCATAATCATATCCTGAAACTGAATTCCCTAATCTGTTTTTTTGCTCTCCGGGTAGTGCATTATTGCCACCACTATTATTAAAAACTATTCTCCCGTAATCTCTAAAACCTGAAGGAAGCTTTCCCAATCTGGGACTGTTTCCTCCCCAAAAGGCGTTATGTATAATCCCTGCTGACAATCTGTACTTTCCTACATGTATTTGCACATAAAAATCTTTTGAATGAAAAAGGACATCACTTACATATCTGTTATCCGGAGTAATATAATCTCCAAAACTAAATTTATACTTTATATATCCCTTTAATAAAGGAACTGATAAAAACCTTTTAGCCCGAATATTGTACCCCGTGAAAGCATTAGCGTTACTTCCCACCAAAAGGGAACCTATTGTATACTCTTTATTTTGACCTAGGACTTGTGTTCGGTAAAAACGACCAATTTTCATATCGAAATTCTCAATCTCAAACTTGGCAAAAAACCGAGGAAAAAATATAGTACTTGAATTAGAAGCTCTTATAAAAAGTTCTGACTCAAAACCTGCTTGAAGGTTAGAGAATAGTTTTTTTGAAGGAGAGGAAATATTAAATGAATTAATAACATTTGTAGAGTTGCTTTGAATCAACCCATGCTGATTTGCCCATCCCCAGAATGGAGTTTCTTGATTAACCCCGTTAAGTATGAAATTGGAAGTGTATGTTACTTTAAAACTTTCTCGTTCTTGTCCAAGAAGGTTATGTTTAACAATAAATAGACAAAAAAAAATCAATCCTGCACGCACAACTCTTAGCAGAATTCTGTTCGTAAAAATCATCTATTACTTTTCTCTATAAAATTTTCACTTCGCTCTGAACTCATGCTATTTCCTTTTTTTGATCCACTTACAAGTTGCTTCCAATTTGACTCGGCAAAAGAATAAAACGGGGTTTTTTCATGAAGCCATCCAAAATGTAAACAGTATGGTGTTGTAATTAAGTAGTCACCTTTCCCCGGAAATAAAGATAAAATCCTCAGAAATAGCTTTCTTAAAGTTGATGATTTAAGCCCTCTCAATGAATATGCAAAATCATTGCAATAATATTTACAAGCCACGTATTCAAATTCTTCGTCATGTTCTGTCAGGTCAGATATATAGTCCAATTGTGCACTATTGTGCCCTTGCAACCATGGATAAACAGGATTATTTAGCTTTGACATCGCCATGGCTAAACTCCATTCGCATGATTCTTCACTCCTGCCATGCTCCATTTTCCTGCTTTTGAAATGGGTCTCTTCTTTTCTATCAAGCATTTCTGAAGCTAGGGTACAAACTTTTTTAGTCTGAGAATAATCTCTGGCAAATATTACTCCGGATTGTACTCTGCTTAAATAAGAAAGGCCGAACTTTTTTAAAGTCCTTTTTCTTTTTCCTAAAAAGATATCCTTAAGAACTCCTGCACCTTTAGCAGCTCCGAAAAAATTATCTGAAACAAGAGTACCGGTAATAGTAAAATCAAAAACTCCTAAAGATTGCCATAAGGAATTAGGATTTTTACACCAAATAATATCACTATCCAAATATAAGTTCCTTTCGAAGATCATGAACTTATACACATTGTGTTTAAAACCAACTATTGAACAATTATCTTCAGGAAGTACTTGTATAGTTGCAAAAATTGAACTTAGTCCTTTTTCTTCAAGAATGTCCTTCTGCTTTTGACTGCATAATAGGGCCACTGGTCTTTTAGTGTCATGTCTTCGAAGTGAAGTTACCGACGCCAAAGTGTGTTTTAAGTATTTTGGATGCCCATAACTGACATAAACATATCCCTCTTTCGCCAGTTTCTCGTTTTGTAAAGACTTTAACACTTATTGTAAGTTTAATTATTTTCTGTAAATATAGGAGTTTTAGGCCTTAGAAGCTCGTTTCCTGAGCGTCGACAAAAGCGAATCAAAGCCTTTCCTCTTTATTATACGCTGAAACTGCCTGTTATAAGACTCTGCAGTAGAAACTTCATCCAATATTAGATCAGTTATTACCCATTCATTTCCTTCTTTTACCATAGTGTAATCAACTGGAGTCCTTATATCATCCAGTTCTGCGTACGTTTTTACCATAGCTTCATTTCCGTCGACAGTAATGGAGTTATAGGTAACTTCAGCTCTGTAGATATCTAATTTATTTAAAGATTGATCTCTGACTATTGTGGCAAATAATTCAACAAACTCTGTTTGAATATCAGTACTCAAAGTATCATAAGTATCTTCAAGTGCATATTTAGCCATAGATTCGAAATCGATAACCCCATTGATTATATCTTTTATTTCAGCTCTTTGTTCATCACTATATTCAGAGCCTTCAGGGCCTAATAAATTTTTTACCTGCTGGTCTCTCTCTTCCAATAATGTTTTAATTTCTTGCTCAGGCGTTTGAGCTTCAGCGATTGTTACTATAGCTAGCGCCCATAGCAATACGGAAAATATTCTTCGTCTCATTTTTAATTATTTTGATTTAATAGCTGTAACGGAATACCCGCAGCATTATTTAATTTTGCCAGAGAAGTATTAAACTCAAAAATACTTTCTTTTTCTTTAAGTCTTAACTCTAATTCCATTTTCATTGCATCAATAAGATCTTTTACTTCACCTATACCAAAATCATAATCTTGTTGTTCCATCCTTAACCATTGTTTAGTGGTAAGTAAAGCTTCATCAGTTTTTACTACTTTAACTTCTGCTACTGCAGCCTTTTGATAAGCCTGATTAACTTCTAAAAGTATACCATCCTTAGCGGCTTCTGACAGATAATCCATTTTCTTTATTTCTATCTTAACTCGCTCTAACTGTGTTTTAGCCTGAAAGAAATTAAGATTCTGACGTATCGTTAGTCCCACCGCTGTATTTAAAGTGTTTTCAGGTGTACTGATAAACGGATTAGGTTGCCTTGGCCTAATAGGAGTAGATGCAAAAGTAGCTGTAAATCCTAAATAAAGGCCCGGGAGATTACTTGCTTTTTGATAATCAATATATTTCATCAAAGCTTCTTTACCGGTATCAATCCCTCTTAACTCATTTCTATTTAAAAAAGCACTGTTTTGATAATAATCTAAACCCGAAAGTTCTGAACTCAAAGGGTCTAGATATCTGACTGAAGGTGTATATACCGTTCCGTTCTCATTCCTTAACAGATACTGCCAGGTTTGTTTAACAAAAACCAAACTCTCGTCTACTTCTGCTTTTTGAATACCGAACTGAGCTTTAAATACCTTGAATTTATATACATCTGTTTCGTCTATATCATCTCCTTCTTCCTGAGCATCATCGAGAGAGTTTTCAATCTGATCGATCTTTTCCTCAGCATCTTTTAACAAACGTTCAATTTCAAGAGCAAGTACATAACTATAGTACAATTCGAATAACCGAACTTCTAGATCTTCCTTTTTTGCTTGAAATTCAAACTCTGTTGCTTTAACTGCTTCTTCTGCTGCAGATACCGCTTTGTTTACAGATCCCCACGTAAATACCGGCTGAACTCCACTAATTCTCAACCGATTAAAAACCCCAACTTTATCCCAATCATTTTTTGCATCAGGATCCAGATAGATTTGTTCTTCCGGAAAATTACCCGGCGATGAGACTCCGGGAACAAGAGCATGCTCGGATCTAAAAGATAAGCTTGGTAAAAAACGTTGGTCTGTCGCTAAATCGACTCTGTTTTCAGCTAAATCAATGTTAGTCTTTTCGTACTTAACCTGCCCCGAATTATTTAATCCAATATCAATAAAATCCTGCAGGGAGATTTCCAAAGTATCTTGTGCAAAACTTGAACCAGCAGATACAATGATGAAAAAGATGAAAATGGAAAAGATTTTTTTCATAGAATTTTTTTGAGCTTGTAACGCAACAAAATATCAATTATTTAAATAAAAATAGCCCTTAACGGGCTATTTAAAAAATGCGGAGAGTGAGGGATTCGAACCCCCGGTACCTTGCGGCACAACGGTTTTCAAGACCGCCGCATTCGACCACTCTGCCAACTCTCCGTCGAAATATTCATTAAAATAAAACTGAAACTAATTATTCACTAAGTGCTTGTGCACCTGAAACAATCTCAGAAATTTCAGTTGTAATAGCACTTTGTCTTGCCTGGTTATACTTCAGCTTCAGGTCACGCTCTAATTCTTTTGCATTTTCCGTAGCACTATCCATTGCAGACATCCTCGCACCTTGCTCAGAAGCATTAGATTCAAGTATAGCTTTCCACAATTGAGTGTTCAAATGCAGTGGCATTAGCTTTTCCAAAATTGCTTCAGAATTCGGCTCGTAAATATAGTCAATAGAAGTTTTAGAATCACCCTCTGATTTCACTCTAAAACTATCGGGATCAATAGGTAAAACTTTATCGATCTTTCTGTTTTGAGCTATCACAGATTTGAACTCATTAAATACGATATAAACTTCATCATAAGTATTTGCTACAAAATCTTTGGTAGCTGATTCCATAATTGCTGAAGTAGGATCATATTCAATAGTGTCAAAGAATCCCGGAAAAGATTCAACTACATTATAACTTCTCTTCTTAAAATGAGCTGTAGCTTTCTTTCCAATCGTTACAAGAGAAACAGTTCCTGCTTCTAATTGATTCGAAAAGTTCTTCGCTAAACTTTTTTCTAGCTCTTTGAAAAGATTGTTGTTGAATCCACCACAAAGTCCACGGTCAGAACCTACTACAATAAACAGTAGGTTTTGATTAGTTTCAGATTTCTCAACCAAAGGACTCGAAATGTTTCCACTATCTGCTAAACGACCAACAACATTCTGAATCTTAGCAGCGTAAGGACGGGTTTTAGTCATCCGCTCTTGTGCCTTCCTAAGTTTAGCCGCAGCAACCATTTTCATGGCTTTAGTAATTTGCTGTGTACTATTTACAGAACTAATTCTGTTTCTTATGTCGCGTAAATTAGCCATAGATTAAGCTTCTTGTCCTGCCAGAACTTGATCAATTACTGTTGATGCTGAATCGAGCACTTTTGTTCCAAATTCATCACTAAGAACACCTGATTTAGCTAAAGCTTCCATCTCAGAGCTATACTTAGAAAGTACAGTTTCAAGGAATTGAGTTTCAAACTCGCTAATTAGATCAACAGGCAATTTATCAAGAAGTCCTGCATCGTTTACTTTCAGCAGAACGATCTGTCTTTCAACCTGAAGTGGCTGATAAACATCTTGTTTCAACAGCTCTACCGTTCTTTCACCTTTTCTCAATTGAGCTTGTGTAGCAGCATCAAGATCAGATCCGAATTTAGCAAAAGCTTCTAATTCACGATACTGAGCCAAATCAAGCTTCAATGTACCTGATAGCTTCTTCATCGATTTAACCTGAGCAGATCCACCTACACGAGATACAGAAGTACCAACGTCAATTGCAGGACGAATACCGGAGTTAAATAAGTCAGTATCCAAAAATATCTGACCATCAGTAATAGAAATTACGTTTGTCGGGATGTAAGCAGAAACGTCACCTGCTTGTGTTTCAATAACAGGAAGTGCTGTCAGTGATCCACCACCTTTTACCATCGGCCTTAAGCCTTCAGGTATGTTGTTCATTGCCTGAGCTACTTTATCATCATTAATAATCTTAGCAGAACGCTCAAGTAAACGACTGTGAAGATAGAATACATCACCTGGATAAGCTTCACGTCCCGGAGGTCTTTTCAGAAGTAGAGACATCTCACGATATGCAACAGCTTGCTTAGAAAGATCATCATAAATTACTAATGCGTGACGACCAGTATCACGGATATATTCTCCAACAGCTGCACCGGCAAATGGCGCAATGTACTGCATAGGTGCTGAAGAACTTGCAGGAGCAGATACAACAACTGTGTAATCCATTGCTCCGTTTTCTTCAAGAACTTGCTTAATACCTGCAACAGTTGACCCTTTTTGACCAATTGCTACATATATACAGAAAACAGGCTTCTCTGAATCCTGAGTTGCTTTCTGATTTAGAATGGTGTCAATTGCAACAGATGTTTTTCCGGTTTGACGGTCACCAATAATAAGCTCACGCTGCCCTCTACCAATTGGGATCAAAGAATCAATTGCTTTGATACCTGTTTGTAACGGTTCGGCTACCGGCTCACGGTAAATTACACCCGGAGCTTTACGCTCTAGAGGCAACTTTACAGTATCGCCCGTAATTGGACCTTTACCATCAATTGGATTTCCAAGTGGATCAATAACACGACCTAAAACACCTTCACCTACATTAATAGATGCAATGTCTTGAGTTCTTTTAACAGTATGGCCTTCTTTTACAGAACTTGAAGAACCGAACAACACGATACCCACGTTGTCTTCTTCAAGGTTTAGTACCATTCCTGTAATGTTATTACCATTTTCATCTTTAGAATCCGGTAATTCCACAAGCTCACCCGCTTGCACTTTAGAGAGGCCATAAACACGTGCAATACCGTCACCTACTTCAAGTACGGTACCTACATCATAAACATCAGCTTCGTTGTCGAAACCGCTTAGTTGTTTACGTAATATGGCTGAAACTTCGTCTGGTCTGACTTGGCTCATTGTATTATTAATTTCTAAATCTTTTCAAATTCTGATTATTCCATCGATGACTCGAGGAATCGTGTTTCAAGCTGTTCTAGCTTATGCTTAACTGTAGCATCAATTACATTATCATCAATTTTTACTGAAATCCCACCTCTCAGGTCCTCTTGTTCTTTAAGATCAAGATTTACTGTTTTTGAAGTAGTTCTTTCAAGCATTTTAGTCAGTTCAGTAATCTGTCCTGTTTTTAATGCTTTCGCAGTTTTTACTTCAATTGTTATGATTCCGGCATGAACATTGTAAACATCTATAAACGCAGTGGCAACTTCATCAAGAATATCTTCTCTACCCTTATTAGTAAGTAAAACAATAAACTGAGAAACTTCTTTAGATACTTTACCATCAAAAATTGAAGATAAAGCATTCCGTTTATCAGCCGGTTTTACCACAGGGCTTTTAAGAAAAATTCTTAATTCCTTAGAGCCTTCGATTGTCTCTTTGATAAGATGAATATCTTTCAAAGTATTCTCAATCGAATTCTGCTCATCAGCACTTTCAAGAAGTGCTGTTGCGTAACGTTTTGCTGCTTTTGATACCAACATCAGCTAAGCTTAGTTTTTAGACAGGTCGGTAATAAAATTATCGACCAGCTTGTTGTTCTTATCGTTATCTAGTTCCGCGTCGATGATCACAGAAGCAGATTTGATTGCTAATTGAGCAACTTCATTACGAAGTTCCAATAACGCCTGCTTCTTTTCCTGCTCAATAGAAGCTTTCGCTTGTTCTATTATTTGAGCAGCTTCATCTTTTGCTTTCGAAATTCGTTCTGAACGAAGGAGTTCCGCTTCTTCTAAAGCTTCCTTTCGGATTTTTTGAGCTTTAGCTTCAGCTTCACGGAGCGCTTTCTCGTTATCTTTCGATACTTCCTCAGCTCTCGCTAATGCCTTCTCAGCAGATTCCAAAGAATCTTTGATCTTCGCTTCGCGAGAAACAAGAGCTTCCATGATTGGCGGAACTGCATACTTCATCATCACCAGAATAAATGCGATCATGGATATCAGTATCCACAATGCAAACCCCGGATTGAATGACAATAAGCCTCCTCCGCCTGCTAAAAGAAAAGTCATTTCTTATCCTTTATTATTGACCGATTCCAAGAGCAAGAAGGATACAGATAACTGCACCTAAAAGAGCAACACCCTCGATGAAAGCTGCAGTAAGAATCATTGCGCCACGGATATCTCCGGATGCTTCTGGCTGACGAGCGATACTTTCTGTAGCTCCTTTACCAATCATTCCGATTCCGATTCCAGCACCAAGTGCTACGATTCCAGCTCCAATACCAGCTGCTAAAAGTCCCATAGTATTCTTTATTTATTTGTTAGAGTTTATATGAGTTTAATTTCTTTACGATACATGCTCAACATGATATTCTTCTTCATCATGATGATGATCTTCTGCCGCCATCCCAATAAATACAGCTGAAAGAAGAGTGAAAATGTATGCTTGTAACAATCCTACAAAAACCTTTAGAGCATACAGAACAACAGTTAGTGTCACCGAAACTACACTAATACCGTACGCGCCTACTGTGCCAAATAGTTCAGCAAAAATGAAGATCAACCCTAAGATTGCGATGATCATGATCTTTCCTGAAAGCATGTTTGCAAAAAGTCGAATTGCAAGTGCGAATGGCTTTGTGAAAACCCCTAAGATCTCAACCGGAGTTAAAATTGCTCTTACCCATGTAGGCACTCCAGGAAACCAGAAAATGTGTCCCCAATAATCTTTAGTACCACTGAATTGAGTAATTACAAAAGTCATTAACGCCAATGTAGCAGTTACAGTAAGATCAGCTGTTGCTGTTGCTGCCCATGGTAATAAACCAAACAGGTTCATGAATGCAATCCCCATAAACATGGTAAAGAAATACGGTACGTATTTGTCTGCTTTGTGATCATCAATGTTTGCACGAGCAACATCGTCACGTATAAAGACAAATAATACTTCAAAAATATTTTGCAGTGTGCCTTTAGGCTCTACGTCTTTTCCTACACCCTTCTGGTATCTGCGAGACATCGCAATTGTAAACCAAACAGCTAAAATCATTCCAAACCAGAAATACATCAAGTGAGAGGTAATGGACAAATCAAAAGCAATTTTACCGCCATTCGTAGCAACAAGCACTTCATCAACTACTTCGAAGTAATCTGATTTAGCAGCAGATTTTGTACTTAAGTAAGCTTTGAATGATGTATTACCTTCAGCATCTTCTAGAAAGATCAACCTTGGTAAATATATCTTTCCACCATTTATAAAATGAGGAATCTTTAAATAGTCGTGGTCAGCAACAGTACCCATTACGTCCAGAGGTGAACCGCCTTCTTTCTCTTCTGCTGCAAAAGTGTTTGAAGTACTAACCGATAAAAATAAGAGTGTCAGAAATACGCGACGCAGGGTCTGGATCATTACTTAATTGCTGCTTTTATTTTGTAGTAGTTGATTGAAAAAAATCATTTCCGTTATAGACTGATAAAGATAGGAAATTATGAAACTAACTGTAAAGTAGATTTCATCAATTTTTGTCAGTCCGAGTAAAATTCCCATGGCTGCTAACACAAGTAGAAATCTGATCACCATAGAGAAGAAAAAAACCTTCAAAAATAGCTTAGAATCAGCATTCCAGAAATTATCGAGTATCCAGGCACTGCTTAAAACGAAAATGAGACTTAAAAGAAAACCACAAATTACCGCTACAGCTGGATCAACAGGTAAAAAAAACGGAGAGATCAGCGCGAGTATGAGCGGGATCACGTTAAATTTTGCGAGCTTTTTTATCACTTTTTCCGGTCGTGACCTCCATCACTTTGAGCAATTTTAAATATTAAAACGAAGAATAAAATAATCCCTGTTACGGCACCAAGTAGCACTCCATATGGTGAAGAATTCAGAAACTTGTCTGCTAAATAACCAAGTCCAATAGGTATTAAAAGAGTTGCTGCAATTTCAGCACCAAGAGCCAGGTATTTAGTGTATTCTTCCGGAAGGCGCATTGGTTACGCCTTAGCTCCTTTTAGCTTGGTCTCTTCTGCGTAGTCAGCATCATTGTTTTGAGACAGGTTTTTCACATCAGATCCCATCTTACAGGTTCCGTTAATTTGTGCACCCTCTTCAACAACCAGTGTTTTTGTGAAAATATTTCCATCGATAATTGCTTCCTTTCTTAGGATAAGCCGACTGCTTACTTTCACATCTCCTTCAACTTTACCTGCTATGTCTGAGTCTGATGATGAGACATTTCCTTTTACTAATCCATTATTGGTAAGTATTATCTTACCCTTTGAAACTGCTTCCCCAACAATAGTGCCACTTACTCTTATATCAGAGTTGGCATGCAGATTTCCTTTAATTTTAGTGCCTTCATTTATAATATTTACTGAAGGAGACTGACTTGTAGAATTGCTCACGGTATTACTCTTTTTATTTTTGTTAAACATACTTATTAATAAATTAAATAGGCTAATGGATTTTGTGATATTCCATTTTTCCAGATTTCAAAATGAAGATGAGGTCCTGAGCTGGAAACACCTGTGTTCCCTATAAGTCCCAGCACATCTCCTTTTAATACTTTTTCCCCTTTCGTTTTATACAGCTTTGAACAATGCTTGTATGTACTAACAAGTCCGTCCTTATGTTGCACAGATATTACATATCCAAAATCAATTGTCCAACTGCTGGATATGACTGTCCCATCAGCCACATTCATAAATATTTCATTTTCTTTAGTAGCAATATCTATTCCGAAATGCCCTTCAAGAGGTTCATAACCTCTGGTTCTGGTTCCCTGTGCGGGAGTTCGGGTTGGAAAATCCGGAGCATTGGCTAAAATATTTGCGGATACAAGATTTCCATTATCAAATTGCTCAAACACATTCAGATTGTCAAAATTCTGTGATAAACCCGGGTTATTATCTCTTTCATTGGCTACAGAAACGGAAGTCAATCTTTCATTTAAGGCCAGAGTTGTGTCCTGATTAAGTCTGATAACTTCTTTTATCTCTCTTAATTGCTGATCTCTTACATCCAAAGAATCCTGAAGTGAAAGTATACGCTCCGAGATATTTTGAATTTCTCTTCTTATTTCAACTTCATCCGTATTGTATAACAAACCACCCAGCGGTGTAAGCATAAAAACCAAAGCTACTATAATTGAAAAAATAATGGACAGTACTGTAAAGCTGATAAACAGATTGTTTGGTTTTAATCTGTAGGAATCATCCTGCCCAGGCTTGGTGTCGTCAAGTAAAATTATTTCTACTGTCTTATGACGATCTTTAAAAAGTCTTTTTATAAACGACTTCATAGTTTCGGATTTTCTTGATTCTTCACAATCTCGTCAAAAAACACAGCCAATTCACCTGCTAATTTCATTCTGTCATATTTTTGAACTTGTTCAGTAGATGCTGTTGGTAGCTTATTCTGTTTCCACAAAAGAAATATTTCTTCAATTTTTTCTGTTACATCCCGGATTACATTCGGAGGTGTATGATATCCAATTTTATATTCATTCAGTAGTGCGGATGCTTCTCCTGTATGAACCAAACCTAATACCGGTTTTTTTGTTCCAATATACTCAAAGAGTTTCCCTGTTTTGATCTGTTGCAAATTTTCTGAAAAATTAGAAATCATCCATAAAATATCAGCTTTTAACAAATTTGCTACCGAAACGTCGTGTGGCAGGTAACCATAATCAGAAACTGATCCCTCCAGATTGAGTTCTTTGATCAACTTCTTAATTCTTAAATCCAGTCCTCCCTGAAAATGTAAATGTATTTTGTTTTTGAAATCAGGGTTTTTCTCACAAAGAGTATAAATTGCTTTCAGGAAAACATCTGGCTGATTCGATTCATAGAAAAGACCACTGTATAGCCAGTTCATTTTTCCTTTTCTATATTGTAAGTTTGATATACCGTTCTTCAAAAAGTCTTCCGGATCATAACCATGAGGAATTACCTTAAGATTTACAGCTTCTTCCCCGGAAATTTTACCAATACAGTCAGCCGCATAATCGTCCAAAGCGATAACACCTGAAGACAGATTTAACCAGCCCTTTTCCATCTCCTGTTTTTTCCTGACTCTGCTCTCTGATTCTCCGGCATCAAAATGATTTCCTGTAAATAAATCCCGATAGTCTAAAACAAAAGGGAGGTTTGTTGCTTTGCTTAATTCCTGTGCTACTAAATGATTACTGAATGGGGGTGCAGAGCTAAATATGAGATCAATTTCCCGGTTTTGAATAATTGCTTTACCATCGCTTACTGCAGGCTTTACCCATCCTTTTTTATTATCAGGAAAATATAACAGCTTTGAAATCTTTCTAAGTACTTTTGCTAGACTTCCTGTTATCAAACCTGTGCTTTTCTTCCGCCCTCCCAATTTATGAAAAGGAGTTTTTGCTTGTACTCTGTGGATTTCCAGATCTAAACGATCAAGTTCTTTTTTAAGAGATTCATCAAAAAACTGATACGCTCCCGGTTCAGGGCATAAAATGATGGGATTCCAACCAAATTTTTTTAAATACTTGGCGAACTTTAATGATCTCTGTACACCACTTCCACCCATGGGCGGAAAATAGTATACGATAAAGAGAACATTTTTCATTTGGTTAGCAGCATCAAACCGAGTAGTTCGGTGCTTCTTTTGTTATTTGGACTGAATGGGGATGACTCTCTTTATATGAAGCCGCAGAGATCTGAACAAATTCAGCCGTTTTCATACCATCAATATTCTCGGCTCCGCAATATCCCATTGCTGCTCTTAATCCACCAGTCATTTGATGAACTACTTCGCCTAGATATCCTTTAAATGGAACGCGACCTTCAATACCTTCCGGAACCAGTTTATTGATATCATCTTCCACATCCTGAAAATAGCGATCTTTTGAACCCTTTTTCATTGCTCCGATACTTCCCATACCACGGTAAGATTTATACTTACGCGATTCATATATAATAGTCTCTCCCGGACTTTCATCCACACCGGCAAACATAGATCCCATCATTACAACATCAGCTCCTCCGGCAATCGCTTTTGGAATATCTCCGGTTTGTTTGATTCCGCCATCTGCAATTAACCCGATTCCTTTGCTTCTGCAAAATTCAGCAACTTCCATAACTGCGCTTAGTTGAGGAACACCAACACCGGTAACTACTCTGGTAGTACAAATTGATCCCGGTCCAACACCAACTTTAACAACGTCTGCCCCGGCCTGAACCAGCGCTTCTGCAGCCGCTCTAGTTGCAATATTTCCGCCAATCACATTTAATTGTGGGTATTCTGCTTTTATTTGAGACACAGTTTGAAGTACTCCATCGGAATGTCCGTGAGCAGTATCAACAGTAATAACATCAACTCCGGCATTTACTAAGGCTTCTACCCTTTCCATTGTATCAGCAGTAACACCAACAGCAGCTCCAACTCTTAATCTTCCTAAACTATCTTTACAAGCATTCGGGAAGTTCATTTTCTTTTCTATATCCTTGAAAGTGATCAACCCAACCAACTTATTCTTTGAATCTACAATCGGTAGTTTTTCCACTTTAAAGTGCTGAAGAATCTTCTCTGCCTGTTTAAGAGTAGTACCTTCTTTTGCTGTGTACAGATCTTCTTTTGTCATGATTTCGCCCAGCTTTTTCGTCATATCTGATTCAAAACGAAGATCACGGTTTGTAACGATACCGATTAAAATCCCAGCTTCATCTACTATTGGTATTCCACCAATCTTATGCATACGCATAAGTGAGCGAGCGTCTTTTACTGTAGAATTTTCATCAAGAGTAACCGGATCGACGATCATTCCACTTTCGCTTCTTTTCACCAATCGAACCTGTTCTGCTTGTTCTTCTATGGTCATATTCTTGTGAAGCATGGCAATTCCGCCTTCCCGTGCAAGAGCAATTGCAAGGCGGTATTCAGAAACCGTATCCATTGCTGCACTAACAATAGGTATATTCAATTTAAGAGTTGGAGTAAGTTGAACACTTAAATCTACATCTCTTGGTAATATTTTTGAATAATTAGGTACTAATAAGACGTCATCATAAGTAAGCCCTTGTCGGGTGATGCGTTCAAAAGGAGAAGAATCGTTCATTTTATACATGAAACAAAAAATTTGGCTTGCAGTTTTTCAAAGATAAGGATATCTGTATGGAAGTGCTTGTAGTTTAAACTATTTTTTAAGCTTTCCGTAGATTCTTTAGAATTTAATACAACTTTATGGGCAACGATCATATCTATACAAAAAAAGAGATCAGTAAAATTCTCAAAAAAGCTTCTGAAATTCAGACGCAAAAAGATCTCTATGGTGACAGAGATGGGCTCTCGGAGCAGGAAATTCTGGAACTGGCTAATGAAGTTGGTATTGACAGAGCATCTCTTTTGGAGGCCATACATATTCATGATAAACCTGATTTTGATCAGGAATTTAAGTGGAGTAAAGTAACCTCTAAATTACAGGAAGTAACCTATGTTGACGGGGAAATGTCTTCAGAGCAGTGGGAAGATGTTGTTCAGGAGATCAGAAAAGTGACCGGAGGAATCGGCAAGTCCGGAAAAATTGGAAAGTCTTTTGAATGGGAGCAAAGAAGGCGTGAATTTGGCTATAAGCATATTTCACTAACTCCTAAAGATGGGAAAACTAAAATTCAGTATGTCCATAACTGGACTGCAATGAAGGTCCCACTTTTATTTATCCCTGCATTTTTGGGTTCTGTTTTTATGTTAGTTGCTTTAAAAGGAATCGGACTGCCTAAATCCACGGCTGTAATGTTTGCACCATTAGGTGGCTTGGTTGCCTTTACAGGAGGACTCACCTATCTGAAATACCATTACAACAAGGAAAAACGACGTCTTAAGAATATGATCAGCGCTATTTCAAAAAAGATAAGCTCTTCCGGAAATGCGAAGATCTCTATAGAAGACGAAGATGTTTATTCCAGTGAAAATACCGCCAACAAATCCGGAAACAGAACCCACTGAATTGTCGGCGGTTTAAAACTTCATGCAAGAGATTTCACTTTCAACGCTTTAATAGCAGCTTCCAGAGAGCAAATTCCATCCTGAAAACTGCTTACCCAAAAGTGAACCGTATTTCTTCTTTGCTGAACAAACTGATCACAGCTGGAAAAATAGCGTTTTAATTCCTGAACCATGAAACGAACGTCATCATAGATCTCGATCTTCAATTCATCAGGTAAATCTCCCCAGCCCATTAATTCAAAAGTCTGCTGCATTTCTATAAACTCTTGTTTGCTTTCTTTTTTGATGCGATTTAAAAGCGGAGCAACAAAAAGTTTAGTTTCTGATTTTTTAGAAATTGCCGGAGTTGTAAGTGTATGAAGTGTCATGATAGTTGGGTTTTGTTTTATTGTTTACCCAAACTTAATCATACAGAGTGACAGCATAGTGTCACCCTATTAAAAATAAATTTCCTTCTACTATTTTACACCATTGATAGAGTTTAATGCCTCAATAAGTAATTCAATTTCTGTATTTTTCTTATAAGGAAATAAATCTAAAGCCTTTTCCTCTGCTGATTCTGTTGCATAGCCATGAACTTTCTTCCCGCTATTTGTCAATCTAATTTTACTCTTCTTGATATCCACAGGGCTGTCTTCAGGCTCAATAAGTCCGATTTTTTCGAGTTTTGGTAGCTTACGGGTCAGATCTGTAGTTGAAATTCCAGCTTGTATAGCAAGTTCAGCTCTTTCCATTTGATGGTTTTTTGCTTTATTCAACACATGAAGGATAATATAATCATCCAATCCAACTCCATTTATGCCCAATCTTGCATCAAATCTTCTTCTGATTTTTGATTCTATTATTGAAAGGTCTATGAAAAATTGAAGTTTTGCGCTTAATTCGTTCATGTGTTTAAAATTAAGTTATAGTAATCACTCACATATTCTAGCATTAAGATGCTAAGGTATCGCCTTTAAATAATGAGTTTATAGATAGTACAACTTTATAATTAAAGGAGTTACTATGTTTAATAATAAACCAATCCGTGAAAAAGCTACTATAAACGGTTCTTCAATGGCTGATATCGCTTTTCTGCTACTCATCTTTTTCTTAGTTACTACAACCATCAATGTAGATACCGGGATATCTTTAGTACTGCCTCCTCCTATTCAAGATGACAGACCTCAAGTACATGAAAGAAATCTTATGAATATTCTTGTAAATGCAGAGGGGTTGATCCGAATGGATGACAAACCTGTATCGATCGAAGAAGTAAAACCACTTCTCAGTGAATTCATCAATAACAGAGGAAAAGATCCTGAACTGTCAGATTCTCCCCAAAAAGCAATTATATCCTTAAAAACTCAGCGAGAAACACCATACAAGGTTTATATAGATATGCTTGATGAAGTTATGGGAACTTACAAAGAACTCAGAAATGAGGCCGCTATTTCAGAATTCGGAATTGAATTCAAATCGCTTGTTAACAACAGTACGCAAAAACAATTGATTATAAGAATGTATCCCAAAAATATTTCGGTCGCGGAAACAGCTGAAAACTAATCAACAGGATAAATACTCTTCTTGGCAGCAAGGAGAGTATTTTTCATCAGCATTGCTACCGTCATAGGTCCTACACCACCCGGAACCGGGGTGATCCAGCTGGCTTTTTTCTTTACGGATTCAAAATCTACATCTCCAACTAACTTATACCCTTTTTCGGAAGTCTCATCAGCCACTCTGTTTATTCCTACATCCACAATAACAACGCCTTCTTTCACCATTTCTGCTTTTACCAGATGAGGCTGACCCGCAGCTACGATCAAAATATCCGCATTAATGGTATGCAAGGTAAGATCTTTGGTATATTTATGACAAATAGTTGTAGTTGCTTTTCCTGAGGAATTCTCTCTGGAAAGCATCGTTGCCATCGGTGATCCTACAATATTACTGGCACCAATAACAACTGCATGTTTAGCTTTCACTCCAATGCTGTAATGTTTGAATAATTCCATCACACCGGCAGGAGTACAACTTTTAAAGCAAGGTTGATCCAATGATAATCTGCCCACATTCATAGGATGGAACCCATCCACATCTTTTCGGTGATCTATGGTTTCAATCACATCATGAGAACTTAAATGTGACGGTAAAGGAAGCTGAACTAAAATTCCATCAATAGAATCGTCAGTATTGTATTCCCGGATCAAAGCTTTAAGCTCCTTCGCAGAGATCGTATCCTGTAATATTTCCGTTTTGGTTTCAATACCAACATCCTCGCAGGCTTTCGTTTTGGCGCCGGTATACACTCTTGAAGCAGGATCATCACCAACCAACACTACTTGCAGAAACGGAGCTCTGTTGCCTTTAGCTTTCCAGTCAGAAACATCTTCTCTCACACGATCTCTGACCAGTTCTGCTACTTTTTTACCATCAATGATTTCTGCACTCATGCTATCGCTCTATATTATATTTTTTCATTTTGTTGTAGATGTGGCTGCGTTGTAAGCCCACCGCATCAGCAGTTTGTGAAATATTCCAATCGTTCTTTTCGAGTTGTTTTACTAAAAATATTCGCTCTGCAGTTTCTTTAAAATCCTGGAAGTTATCTGTCTCATCTGCTAGTCCGCCAAGATCTTTTCCATCTATTTCTTTCGACTTTAAAACACTTTCAACTGATTTTTTATCGATCAAGCCATCTGAAGACAAGATACCTAATCGTTCTACTGCATTATATAGTTCACGAACATTTCCTGTCCATTTTCTTTTCTTGAGTGCTTTTAATCCCGAATCATCAAATTCTACAGATGAAAAACTGATGTCAGTTGATTTTAGCTTTTCAAGACAGGATCTGGCAATTAAAGGAATATCTCCGGCTCTTTCATTTAAACTGGGAACTTCGATAGGAATTACACTGATTCTGTGAAAGAGATCTTCTCTGAAGTTTCCTTCTTTAATTTCTGATTCAAGATCTTTATTCGTAGCGGCTAGAATCCTTACATCGACTTTGATTGATCCATTTCCTCCAACCCGCGTAATGGTATTTTCCTGGAGAGCCCGAAGCACTTTTGCCTGAGCTTCTAAACTCATATCACCTATCTCATCCAGAAAAAGTGTTCCTCCATCAGCTTGCTCGAACTTACCAATTCTTTGCTCATTAGCGCCGGTAAATGCCCCTTTTTCGTGGCCAAAAAGTTCGCTTTCCAATAATTCAGAAGGAATTGCTGCACAGTTTACTTCTACAAATACTTCTCCACTTCTCGGGCTTTTTTCATGGATCCATTTTGCTACCAACTCTTTTCCGGTTCCGTTTTCGCCCGTGATCAAAACTCTGGATTGAGTCGGAGCTACTTTATTGATCATTTCTTTGATCCTGTTAATAGCTTTGCTCTCTCCAACGATCTCCTGAATCTTTGGAAGCTTTTTTCTGATCTGCCTTACTTCTTTTGCCAGATCCTGTTGCGAAAGTGCATTTCTGACTGTGAGAAGTAATCTGTTCAGATCAGGTGGCTTTTCAAGAAAATCGAAAGCTCCCATTTTTGTAGCTTCTACTGCAATATCAATGGTGCCATGACCAGAGATCATGATTACGGGAAATTCAAAACCAGCCGTTCTTATTTGTCGAAGCGTTTCGATGCCGTCAATTCCTTTCATTTTGATATCCAGAAACAACAAATCGAAATCATTTTTGGAGATCAACTCTAAAGTTTCCGTACCACTTTCAGCCAGAGAAACTTCATAATCTTCGAATTCAAGAATTTCCTTCAGAGTGTTTCGAATACCTCTTTCATCGTCTGTAACTAAGATATGTGGTTTAGATTTCGACATGGCTGAATCTAATCAATATTTTTCATACAGATATTGCAAAATCTGCTGATGAGAATTATCTACGGAACGTACTTTTCCTGCAAAATGATTGGTCGCTAAACTGAATACAATTTGTTTTCCTGATCGGGTAGTCATGTAACCACTTAGTGTCCTCACCCCACTGACATACCCTGTTTTTGCACGGATATTATTATACAATTCTGTTCCTTTAAACCGATGGGCAATGGAACCGTCAATTCCTGCAACCGGAAAGCTGTCATAAAAAACATCCCATTCATTATGGGATTTCATCGAATACAGCAACGTGCTGATGTTCCCTGTTGTGGTATAATTCCCCATTGCTAAACCGGAACCATCGTTCATTTTCACCAAATTGGTATCTACTCCTTGTTCCGTCAGAAAAGTTCGGACTTCTTTAATACCGTTTTCGAATGTACCCGGAATTCCCTGCTCTTCAGCTGCCAGAGTTTTCAGCATCATTTCTGTGTAGAAGTTATCGCTTTCCTTATTTGCCCATTTTATAAGTTCTGAGAGTGGCTTGGAAGAATGAGAAGCCAGGATAATATCTTCATCATAATTTTTTGGAGTAAGTTCAAATTCAAAAACTTCTTGAGATCTTGTTCTATAGCCTTCATTAATTAAAAAACTTTCGAATGAGCCAACAAAAAAATGCTCTGCCCCTGAAATAGATAATGACTCCTTTTCTATATAACCTTCAGGTAATGAGCTCCTTAATAGAATCCTATTACTACCAGGATATCTTCTATAATATTCATCGTAATCATTACTCCGTGGAGAGATTTTTTGTTCATTTATGAACTCTGCAAATGCAGCGTATTTTGGAAGCCAACTTATTGATGGTTTTTCTCCCACTCCATTGTCAGCATTTACTGTTAAATCAATTGCATTATTATTGAATGAAAGAGGACTTATTTCAACTCCATAATAAAAACTTAAGTCTTCCCAACTCCACCCTTTAGGATAAATTTCATCATCAAAGTAACTTATGTCAGATTGTATTTCTCCATTTATTACTTTAATTCCAAAATCAAAAAATTGGGATACAAACGAATTGAAAACATAGTCTTGGTCTCCATCGTACAAAAACCCACTTATACTTGGATCACCAGAACCTTTGATAGTTAAATAGCCTTGCCAGGTCGAATCTACAAGCTCACCGTCTCCATAAATATTGGTGGTGTATCTGAAATCACTTCCTAACCGATCCAAAACTGCTGCCAGTGTATATAATTTCTGATTGGATGCAGGGATGATAAGTTTATCAGAATTGAAGTTTTCCAGTTTATTACCGGATTCATCCAGAACAGTTAATGACCAAAATGCTTCCTGATTGGGCAACGTTTCCAATAGCTGCTCAAGATCCTGTGCCGATAATGAAACAGATACAATAAACGAGAAAAATATAAGCACTAAGGTTCTTAACAATCTCATTTTATCCCGGAAAATATTTTTCTTCTTCTTCCTGAAATGCTTCTAGTATTTGTTGGGAACTTTCGCAACTAAAAACCTGCTCCCGGAATGTTCCACTATTCATTAATCTTGAAATCCTGCTTAGCAACTTAATATGAATACTGTTCTTTTCATTCGGTCCTACCAATAAAAATACCAATCGAACCGGAGTGTCATCAACAGAGTTAAATTCAAGTGGTTCTTTAAGAACAGCAAAAGCGCCGTGGTTTTCTTCTACAAGCTCTGTCTTACAATGCGGAATGGCTAAGCCTTTTCCCACGCCTGTTGACATCACCTGCTCTCTCTCCCACACTGCGTCTTTAACTTCCTGTAAATGCTCAGCGCCTATCTTTTCGCTTAAAGAATCTACCAAAACTGAAATCAATTCCTGTTTATTACTTACTTCAAGCTCAGAAAGAATAGTTTCGGGTTTCAATAATGAGAATAGGTTCATCTGTAGCTTGTTAAATATTGGGATTTCAAGTCTTGGAATATAGCCAGTTGAACGGGAATCAATCAAAGATTATTTGTTTGATTTTGGGCAACTCCGATACTAAATCCTTAAACTAGGGTATGGATTGGTTACAAGGCACAATTACTATTTTTAAAAAGGATCTGAAGACAGAGTTCAGAACCCGGTTTGCATTCAATATGGTGATAGCCTTTGTAATATCTGCTCTTCTTCTGATCATGTTCACACTAAAAGCTCAGGAACTTAATCCAACTCCAAAAAGTGGTTTAATTTGGATCATCGTTTTATTTGCAGCTCTTTCATCGTTGGGAAGAAGTTTTATTTCTGAGACAGATAAAAACACCTACAACCTGTTGCGAATTTATGGCTCGGGCACATCTGTGTTTTCTGGAAAGCTGCTTTACAACATCGCTTTTAGTTTTGTAATTAATACTTTCACGTTCGGTATTTATATTTTTTTGGTTGATCTTACAATTGTTTCCTGGAGTTCTTTTTTAACGATCCTGATTTTTGGAACCATTGGGTTATCAGGTGTTTCTACAATGATCGCTGCTATCGTTTCTCAAGCTGACAGAAAAGGAGCTATTTTTTCAGTACTGACCATTCCGCTTTTTATTCCATTTATTCTGTTACTGACAAGCATCACAAAAAGTGCGTTTATTGACGGATCTTCAGAAGGATTTACAAACGATTTTTCTGCATTAATTGGTTTTATTGGAGTTACTATAACAGCCGGAATTTTACTATTTGAATACATTTGGGAGGAATAATTGAATATTTCGTTCGGAAATAATCGTCTAGTTGGACAAAAAAGAGCCAAAAGCCAGATCGAGAGAATGCTTACTTCGGGAAGGGTTAGCCATGCTTATCTGATTTCAGGAGCTCCGGGAGTTGGAAAAACCGCTTTTGCTTTAGCCTTTGCCGAAGCAATAAATGGAGTTAGTAATATTTCAGATTTAGGAGAGTATCAGAATTCCAAAAAGTCGTCTTGGTTTTCCCATCCTGATATCCATGTATTTATTCCTAAGCCTACTTCAGCTAAAGCAGAAGAACTAAGAGAAAGACTCGAATTACTTTCGGAAGATCCATATGAGATCATAAACTTCGCTCAGCGTCCTTCTCTTCATGACGACAGTTCCTCCAAAAACTTACAGGCATTTTATCCCATCGATTATTTCAGAGATGAGATCAGGCCGGTGGCAAAACTCCGCCCCAACGAAGGAGATCGTGTTGTAGTAATTATGACACAAGTTGAAACGATGAGAAAGGAAACAGCAAATGCCTTTCTTAAATTACTGGAAGAACCTTCAGATCGTCTGATGTTTATCCTGACCACAGAAAGTTATGAAAGCCTTCTCCCCACTATTACTTCACGATGCCAACATATTCCTTTAGGAACTTTAACGCAGCTAGAAGTTGAACAAGGGTTAACAGATATTGATAAAATTTCTCCCGAGGATGCTGCGTATTTAGCCCGTGTTTCCAATGGAAATTATGCCGCAACCCGCTTTTTTGATATAGGTAAACTGAAACAGAATCGTGAGGAAGTTGTAAAATTTCTTCGCTATTCTTTCAGTCAGGACGCAACGGCTCTTTCAAAGATCTCGCAAGACTGGCAAAGTTCAAATAGTATTGAAGGAATGATTGCGATTACCAATTTACTGGAAATGTATATTCGTGACTTGATTATCTTCAAAGAAACTGAGAATGAAACATTGATAACTAACGTTGATCAAATAGATTCCATAAAGAAATTCGTGGAAGCTTTAAGTGAAGCTAAACTGGAAAAAATGCTTTCCCATATTGATGAATGCCGCCCAATGCTCAGACAGAATGTTTCTCCAAAATTAATATTCGTTGTTCTCTCATTCAGGTTTTCAGCATTAATGAGAGGTTTAGAACCTTATATACCGGAAAGTGAAAACTGGAAACATTTACCTGCATTTGTAGAATAATGACCGGAATTAAGTTTTATAAAATGGAAGGCGCCGGTAATGATTTTGTGATTATCGACAACAGAGAACTTCAGTTCTCAATTGAGGAGATCATTGCCTTTACTCCCGTCCTATGTCACAGACGATTTGGTATCGGAGCAGATGGACTAATTGCTTTAGAAAGCCCACAAATTAAAGGAGTTGATTATACCATGACTTACAGGAACGCAGACGGCAGTGATGCAGGAATGTGCGGAAACGGAAGCCGTTGCTTAGCATTATTTGCTTCTACTCATGGTTTTGGATCAACACAAACCTTTAATGTTCACAATTCGGTATATAAAGCTGAAGTTGATCTGCAACAGAACTTGGTTTCTGTGAGTTTTCCTGATGTTTCATTGCCCGCAAATATTAAAGTTGATAACCAACAACTTGTACAGGTATATACCGGCACAGAACACATTGTTAGTTTTGTAGCTTCGGATCAACTGGACAAAGAACCTGAATTGGTAACCATTGGATCAGCAATCAGAAACCATGATTCTCTTAATCCTCCCGGGACAAATGTAAATTTTGTATGTAAAACTGATCACTCTGCTATTCGATTACAAACATATGAACGAGGTGTAGAAGATTTAACTTTAGCATGCGGAACCGGAGCTATTGCATCTGCGATTGCAGCTCATTTCTCTTCACAAAATAACCAGACCAATAATAATTATTTAGTGAGAGTTGAAGGTGGCGATTTGAATGTATCTTTTAAATTCAATGCTGATAAAAAAATATATACGAATATTGAACTTTCAGGACCTGCTAATTTCGTATTTGAAGGAAAGGTTAATGTATAGATTTCCCTTGCTGTTTCTTCTAATTTGTTGTTTATCATGTTCGGGATCTTCTGATCTGTCTACTCGTTATTCCGACCCTGTCAACGATCAGGATCAAGGTTTACTATTAGTATCTAATCAATTACCGGCTCCCGATTCATTTCAAAGCATTCAACTTTACAGAAAAGGAAATATTGACAATCCTCCTATCATCACTCTCAATAACAGAGAAAAGCTGGTGCTGGAATTTGATGAGCTCACTTCTATTTCTGCTCAGTTCAGGATCACTTTTGAGCATTTTGATCAAAACTGGAATCCGAGCAATATACCTGAAGCCTGGTACCTGGACGGATTTAATGAATTGATAATTTCGGGTGGTGAGAAAAATACATTATCAAAACCCAATTTTTTCCATTATAAAACTGAGTTTCCCAATAACGTTCTGAAATTTACAACAAGTGGCAACTACTTACTGAATGTGTATGATTATTCATCAAATACCAAGCTGTTCAGTATACCCTTTTTTGTAACAGAACAGGCTGGTGAAATTACTTCACGGGTTGAAACTCTTTTTAATTCGGGGAATAATTTTTCTGCTTCAGATCAACTTTTTTCAGTTTATGAATATCCGAAGGAGGTAGAGTTTCCGCAATTTGACCTTGCTTTCAGCTTTGTTCAGAATCGTTTTTGGGGAAATGCGAAATCAACATCAACTTTTGATATAACCACCCCTGGTAAAGTCAGGTATTATACGCCGAGAAGTAATTCTTTCCCGGCAGGATTCGATTTTATTCCGCTCGACCTTACTGACCTGAACATTAATCTTGACAAAATTGAAGACTGGCAACCTGAGTTTACTCCCCCAAGAATTTTCCTGAAAAGAGATATTTTAAACTTTTCTGCGTCTCCGAGTACAAGCTATAATACCAATTTCGGAAGACCTGATATGAAAAGAGATTCAAGATATGCTGAAACTACTTTCAGGTTTGATTCTGGGACTTTGAATACAAAAAATACTGAACTTTATGTAGCGGGCGACTTTAATTCATGGATTTTAGATAGTGAATCAAAATTAAAGTACAACCCCGAATCCAATTTATGGACAAGTAGATTTTTAATAAAGCAGGGAACCTATCGGTATAAATATTTCCTTAAAAATAGAGGCTCTGTTAATACAGAACCGGTCCCTATCAATGACTCCATCACTAAAAGATATCAGGAATATCAGACCTTTGTTTATTACCTGGATCCCGAAAAAAAATACCAAAGATTACTAATCACAAGTAGTTTTAATTCAGGGAACTGAAATTTATTTTAAAAATCTATTCCAATCGTAAAGTAATGAACAGGGTTCGGGCTGAATCCAGTTCTATCATATGCCCAGCCTATGTCGTATCCAAAAGGCAAGCCAAGGAAAATTGACCTAAGCCCAAAGCCTGCACCGATCAAAATATCTCCATCCAGATAGGTGAATTCTGAAAACGATCCGTCCTGATTTCTAAAATAACCTATTCTTTCCTGAGCAACCTTAAAATCCAATTCTTTACCATTAACAATTGTTTCCTGTCCCTGTACAGGGTCTGGTGTTAAATTAGTATCTATAGATTTTCCCCAGGCAGTACCAACGTCAAGAAAAGCGACTCCTGTTACATTATATAATGGAAGAATAGGCAGTGCTCCCGGAACTAATGCAGCAAATATTGGAAACCTGAATTCAGCATTAATTAAACTAAATTTATCCCCGTTTATAGAATTATATGCAAAGCCTCTTAGTGGTAATGCAGGAACTGTAAAAAAGTTATCTGTAATACGGTCTAAGGAAAAACCATTATTCGAATATTGTTGATTTAACCATCCCAGTTTTCCACCAAGAAAATAGTTTTGAGAATCCTTCCCTGTTGAAGCTCCTCCCGAATATCTAAAAGCTAAAGAATATCTTGTTCCTAAATCTATATATTTTCTAAAATCCCCTAAAATTGAAGCGAATTCAGGAGCAGAACTTCCGATTACCGGACTTCCACTAATTCCAACCGAATACCTGTATCCACCTGATGGAGTAATAAAACCGGGCTTGGTTTTGTCATCTGTATATATTATTTCAGGATATATAAACTGACTGTTATCACTTCTGTCAACCGTGCTTCCAAATCCATCGAAAACAGAATTATAATCAAGGTCTACATTCAGGAAAGTAAAATTAAAGTCCAGTCTTCTGAACTTATCAAAAGGATACTGAACTGTTCCGCCTAAACCGTAAGTTCTGTAGCGAATTAATTCTCCATAAAAACTTTGGTATTTTCTGGATGTGTGGAAGTAACTAACAAAATAATTAGTTCTCCGTTTAAGGTTTCCATATTGAATGCTATAGTCACTTTCTCTTAAATCAAAGACAAAGTTAGTTCCAAATGCAAGCTGATGATCACCCAGCAAATCACTAACAATAAATTGGGTTAGTGCAAAAGACCCATATGTAGACGCCACAAAAGTAGGGCTATATGCTATATCGACATCAAATTTAAGTCTGTATTCCTGAGGTACATATCTACCATCAGAAGTTAAATTATTTTCTACACTGAATGCTTCTACATCACTGAGATAAATTGTAGTATCCTGAACAACGTCATCTGCAAAAACGTAATTTCTGAAATCTATACTTTTTTTGGTAGTGTCGGTTTTGGCAAGCGAATCTGATTCAATTTTTTCTTGGGCTTCTACTTCAGTAATGGAAACCACACCTCGTTTAAATAAATTCTGAGCATATTTAGTTGCCGGCACTCTTTGACCTTGTGTTTCCGTTGATCTTCTTTTGGCCCAATAATTATCTGTGATAGAATTTTTTATCTCTTTATTCAAAGGAGATTTCAATAGAAAAATATCAAGGTATCCATCATTGATAGCGTTAAAAGCAAGTTTACTTCCATCAGCACTAATCGATATCTGAGAAACTCCCGTTTGAAAGTCTGATAACGCTATTGTTGTTCTTGTTCGTAAATTCAGTTCTTTTAGATTCTGTATACCATTCTCATCAGAAATAAAAAGAAGTTTTCCTGTTTGCGTAGTAATTGGTTGTAACTCGTTCCAGTTTGGGGTATCAGTAATCTGTGATGCAAAGTTATTATCGATATTCGCTTCATATATATCAGTTTGATAAATACTGCTATCATCAAGAAGTTTATTCGTTTTTGTAGTCTCTCCCAAAGCAACATTCTCACCTCTGTCAGAAACAAAGAATACAGACTTTGAGTCACTAGCCCAGGCCGGTTCTCTATCTGAGTATATATCTTTGGTTAGATTAGCTAAAGACTTAGATTCGAGTTCGTAGATAAAAATATCCTGAAAAGGTCCGATATTCCCATCAAATGCTATTTTAGAGCCATCAGGAGACCAAGAGACAGAACCAATTGCATCAATTTTCGGAAACTTGATCTTCTCGATTTCCTTAGTACTATAATCAATTATTGCAATATCATCCCTGCCTTTTGTCTTAGTGGAAAGTGCTATCTTAGCTCCATCCGGAGACCAAGTCAGGTTTGGGTTTAAAATATTAAGCTCTTCAAAATCCGGATTATCTTCTCCTCTGATAAGAGTTTTCAGTTTTTCGCCATTTATTGTGCTTATTACAACTACATCAAAATAACCTCTGCTGTTTGTAATAAAAGCTACTTTATCGCCTTGAGGTGAAATAGCGGCACTTGTATTATAGGTTCCAAAATCTCCACGCTTGGTGAGTAACGTTGCAATACCATCAGCTCTTTCACGCTCCGCAACTTCAGGGTAATACCTTTTTTTGAGAGACTCGGTCCAGGCTTTTGATAGTTCTTCAATACTTAACCCCAGAGAAGTTCTTAATCCATATTGAATACTTCTGCTGGTTTTAATGCTCTGAAGTATTTCTGCTATCTTTTCTCTGCCATATTCCTCTACTATGTAATTCCATACAGATTGGCCACCTCTATATGCATAGTATCCATTCAAATATGGAATAGGTGCCAAATAATTATTAATAACAGCATCTCTAATAAACATATCTGTATTTGTATCCCAACCCAACGCCGTGTATTCGGCTAAGCCCTCTTCGAACCACAAAGGAAAAACTAATTGAATATTATTTTGAATAATGGAATTGAGAGACCCACCATAAAACATATCATTAAACACTGCGTGTACTAATTCATGATGAATAGTTCTTCTAAAATCTGTGTAGTCACCACCATAGGGAATGGTCATTCTATTTTTATATTTGTCTGTAACCCCGCCTATCCCCTCTGCACTTATTGGAAGTGCTACTACATTAGTTTGTGAAAAATCATTATGTGAGTCATAAATAATAACTGATATTCTATCTGAAAGTTCGTGATCAAAATCCTCTTTCAATTGTTTATAGGCACTTTCTACACTCATAGCTGCAAATTCAGCTAATTTGTAGTTTTTCTCCCCGTAATAATATACATCAAAGTGTTTTGATTGAAGATAGCGCCATTCAAAATCCTCGTATTGGACTCTGTTTTTCCCATATGAAAAATACTGAGAATAAGAAATACTTGAAGCTATTAAGCCTACTAAAACGGTTAATAATATTCGTGCCTTCATATCAATACCAGTTTATTTTGCTAGTGTAAAATCAATTTGTCGTTTTTGGGTATTAGTGCTTTCAACTTTTACCTGAATACCATCGCCTAATTTATATGATCTTCCAGAGGAACGACCTACAAGAGCATGTATTTTTGAGTTGTATACATAATAATCACCTTTCAAATCAGAGACTCTTACCATCCCTTCACAATGAACATCATTCAGATTTACAAAAATACCTCTTTCAGTAACACCTGTTATTGTGCCCTTAAAGTTTTCGCCTATTTTTGTACTTAAAAATTCCACTTGTTTTAATTTTATAGAATCTCTTTCAGCATCCACTGCAACTCTTTCACGACTACTGCAATGTTCGCCGTGTTTTGTGAGTGCTTCAAAATTATAACTGGTTGTACCGGAAGAATATTTTTTTAATAGTCTATGAACAATTACATCTGGGTAACGTCTTATAGGACTGGTAAAGTGTGCGTAATGTGGAAATCCTAAACCAAAGTGTCCAATATTTGCCGGAGAGTACTCAGCTTTTGCCATCGATCGTAACATTAACCCATTAACTATTGATTCGACCGGAGTATTTTTTACTTGCTGAAGCAGGTTATTGATCTTTTTAGGGCTCATGTTATCCGTTACTTCAAACTTAATGTTAAACGGAGCTACTTGTTCGGCTACACCAGCTAATTTTTCCTGATCCGGTTTATCATGAATACGATAGAAAAAGGGAAACAGATTTTTTGACTTCTTCTTTCCCGAATCTTTTCGAAGATTTTCGACGTGCAGTGCAACCGTCTTATTGGCCATCAACATACATTCTTCAATAAGCCGATGAGCAAATATTCTCTTTTTTATGATTACTTCTATAGGTGTGCCTTTGTCGTCTAGAACAAATTTTGGTTCCGGATTATCAAAATCAATCGCTCCTTCCTTGAACCTTTTCTTATATAATGCTTTAGCTAATTTTTCTGCTGTCTTGAGCTCTTTTTTATATTTATGATTTGCTCCGTCCAGTACTTCCTGAGCTTCTTCATAGCTAAAACGTTGTCTTGAATGAATTGCAGTTTCTTCGATGGAATAATCCACCAAATTGCCTTTGGAATCAATTTCCATGAAACAACTGTAAGTAAGCTTATCTTCATTTGGACGAAGACTACATACCCCATTACTAAGTTTCTCAGGTAGCATTGGAATCACTCTGTCTACCAGGTACACACTGGTTCCCCTGCTGTAAGCTTCTTTATCCAAAATAGTATCAGAGGTTATATAATGACTTACATCAGCTATATGAACTCCTAGATAATAATTTCCATTTTCAAGTATTTCAATACTTAAAGCATCATCAAAATCTTTAGCATCCGCCGGATCAATGGTAAATACAAAATCTTCCCGCATATCTTTACGACGCTTAAATTCTTCTTCGGGAATTTCTACCGGAATCCTCTCTGCAAAATTTTCCACTTCCTTATCAAAATCAGCTACTAATTCATTTTCAGCTAAAATTGATAAGATGTTTGCATCATTTGTACCTGATTTTCCTAATATGGAAGTTACTTCTGCTTCAGGTAACGCTTTCGGATGTGTCCAGTTTTTGAGCTTAAACAGAACTTTATCATCATTATGAGCTCCGTTAACATTGTCCTTTAAAACAAAGAAATTAATATGTGCAGATTTTTGGTCAGGCTCTATTAAATAAGTTCTGTCTCCGGTTCTTTTGAATGTACCAACATAAAATTCTTTACCTCGCTTTTTAATTTCTACAACCTTTCCTTTAGGCTGCCCACTGTTTCTTTTACCTGTTATTTTAACCGAGACAATATCATTTGGTAAACTTAAACCGGTATCATTTCCGGGAATCATTACATCTTCTTCCATCCCTTCTACAATTACATAACCGGTCCCTCTTGGGGTCAATTGAATGTATCCTTCAACTAAATTAGAATCTTGTTTATTTATTTTTTTGTGAGATGTTCTTAGCTGAATTTGAGGTCCATTCTTGCTCAATATTCCTTTTTTATCAAGCTTTCCTATTGCTTTATCAAGTTTCCTGTGCTCTTTTTTGCTATTTATAGCTAAAGCGTTTGCTATTACATCTCTTTGTAATGAGTTGTTAGGACTGCTTTTTACTAGATCTATTATTATTTGTTCTAAACTACTTTCTCGTGAGCTTCTACTCATTAATTCCTTTTATTAACTGGGATTTTCATTCCCATCGTTTTCTTCTTCTTTATCTTTATTTCCGAATAATTTTCTAAATGGACTTCCAAGTCTTCTGAAAAAGTCCTGCCATGTATTAAAACTTACTTCCGCTTCTACTCCTACCCCGTTTATATCCTGGCCTTGTTGCGTTTCTTGCCCATTAGACAAATTACTGAATGTAGGATCTTGCCGGTGAAAAGCGGTAACAGAAAATGTTCTGTTAATTTTATATGTAGCCCCTAAATCTCCGATGTTTGATTGAGCTCCGGTTAGTTGTCCATCTCTGCGAATAATAATTCTGTCATTATAAAGTCTTAGTGCTAACCCTAAATCTACCTGATTGTAGGTATTTAAATTAAAATCCACATCAAAACTACTTATATCACTACTTAATAACGAGTTAATTTGATTAGAAAGCAAAGGACTTATTAATTGGTTCGATATCAGTGGATTAAGAACAGCTCCACTCCCTGTAAAGTTCTCTGTTAGTGATGAAGCTCCATTAACTGATGTTGCCGGTATAAAATCTCCCATTAACAGAAAGCTTGTGGCCTGGAGTAGTTTTTCATCCTCGTTTCTGTTTAACGAAGCTATCTGCGTTGATAATGTAGAATTTTGCCTCGCTTCAAATGTATTGGGTAATCTAAAATAGAAATTGTTTTGAATGCTTGAGAGAGAGCCACTTATGTTAAGTACTAAATCTACAGGAGTTCGCTGGATATTACTAGGATCTGTTAAATCCAGGTCTGATCTGGCAGTTGTTAATGTTCTGATATTAGGTCTTCCTGAATATACTGCATTAATATTAATTCGTGCATTTCCGGGCTCACCTTCCCAGATTATACTTCCGCCGGGTTCAAGATTAAATCTTCTAGTAAATATATCGCCACTAACCAATTGATAATTTCCATCGCTGATATCAAACCTTCCAAAAATACTCAGATCCTCATCTTCAAGACGAATTCTCAACCTTCCTGTACCATTTGCGGTTATAACATCTCCGGTTATCTGATCAAAAATAAGCTTGACTGTCATCGGGTTATTAGCAATGAACTGAAGATCCAGTGTAAACCTTTCTGCAAAAGTAAGCTCCGAAAGATCGATCTGCTCATTTACAGAAAATGACGAATTATTTGATGACGTTGTAGAATCAGGGCCGTATTCATCAAAAGATGAAACAAAACGAATAAACTTATTGTCTTCATTGAATTCTGTTTCTTCAAGCAACGGAAGCTCTATTTGTGAAAAATCCGAAATTAGCATGGGTTCAATGGTTGTCAAAACAGGACTAACATTAGTTCCTGAAATGTTTACAACACCGGTTCCGTAAGCTTTACCAAAAAAAGGAACAGTTGGGTCAAAATTATTATTCAGAAACTGGAATTCTTCTGTATCAATCCTGATGTCCATATTGTGAACAGGTTGAAAATCATTAAAATTATACCAACCATCTAAAACAGCAAGACCTCCCGATGGGTCTATTAAAAATATATCTTTAAATACCAGTCCTTCTGCACGTGTAAAAGTAATGGGGCCCTGACCGTAATAATAGGTATCTAAAAATCTCGGTTTCATATAAACTGCGTCATCCGGGCCTATGTCGTAATCTACTTTGAAATCATAAGTTTCGAGATTTCCCCATACTTCTCCGGTACCTGTAGCTACACCTGCCATTTCTGTAAATACTTTTGGAATCAGAAAAGGAACTATCCAAAGATCTACAGTATTAAAGTCTAAATTAAAATGATAGAGAGAGTCTACTTTGGGGAATTCTCCGTTTACAGGTGCAAGTACATAGCCTGAAAACTCTAAGTTCTGTCCTTCTCTATCATTCCTTTCAAAATATGATGGATAAATAGTAGAATCGGTAGTTACATTAATATTAGTATCAAATCTATTCAGATCTTTATTAAACACACTTGATATCTCAAAATCCCCGACCGTTTGATTATTTAGTGAAAATGCACTTAGATTAATCATACCCTCAACAGTTGGTATGCGTGTTAATGTCCGTGTTGTAAAAACTCCATTCAAACTGCCACCAAAATCGACTTTCCCGTTTATCAAATCCGAAATCCTGTCCAGCTTAACACCTCTAAAAAAGTAGTTTACAGAGTCAGTCACAACATCACTAAAAGCGCCTTCAATATTGAACAACTCTTCTCTGTTTTGAAAAGTAAAGTCTCTAAAAATTAGTCTTTCATTATTTGTGAGAGTCAAAGATGGAGTATCTCTGTTCTCCCATGAATAAATATCCGATCCAAGCTTAAAATTATTTATTTCCGCTACTATTGATGTATCTGTTAACAGACCTTTACTATCCAGAACCAGTTTTGCCTCTTCGCCAATTACATCTATAGAATTTGATATTTCTATTGAATCTCGAGCCATATCGAAATCAAAACTAAAACCTTTGGTATCAAAATATGGAGTATTAAAGCGAACCATTTCAGAGCTTATCAAAAGATTTGAGAATTCTTTTAAGCTCTGGTTATATCTAAAACTTCCTGTTAGTTGGGTTCTTATGGAATCAGCTTTAAAATCTTTTATCTCAAATTTTGTATCAAAAAAATCTGCATTAAATAACAAGCGGGTTGTATCGGCAGTTATGTTCGAGGTTACCCTGGTTGAGGCTGTCATTTCAGGAAATTCAGGAAAATATTGCTTTAAAAGCTCTACATCTTTTAGTTGTGCAGTTATATTGAAATCCTGATTTTTGAGTTTTTTATCAGATATTAATACAGGTTTGGTAAAAGCTTTGGTAAAGAATTCCTTCTCCAGTCGCTCTTTAAAAAAACCGATCCAATAATTTGATAAAGGGAGCAAGTGCGTGACAGTAAAGTTTCCTTCCAAGCTAATATCTGCGGCAGTAGTAGTAACTCTGATTGAACGATTGGTTGCAGAAAGGTTAGCAATATCTGCATACAGCAGCTGAGGCTTCAGGGTATCACCATCAGACACTGAAAAAGGTATATTTACATTTAGCACTCCGGTTGCATCATTGATTGAAGTACCTTCAAAATCAGCACTGTACTCAACATCCATTACAATGTCTGCTAAACTTTCGGATTGGAAAAAATACTGAACACTTAAATTATTTCCTGTGCCCTCAAGTTGAATTGACTTTTTTTCTTCCGAAAAATCAATTTTTCCCTCTCCCTCCAATGTCCCGTTTTGAGCTTCTATTAAAAATTTTGGCGAAATAACCTTATTTCTACCTGTAGCACTTATATCAACTTGTGAAAACGTTGAATCGTTGACTTCCAGATTGAGAGAAGAAAACTCAAATAAATCAAAACTTGAAAAATCATTATAATCTGATGTTTTAAACTGACCTTTTGAAGTAATATTGGTTGATCTGATAAAATCACCCACTAAATTTCCAATGTTCAGCGAATCTGTTTCAAACTGAACATCAAGACTTTTGTTATCAGCAAAGCCCATTTCTCCAAGGAGAGAAATTTTACCTCGTCTGCCCTCACTTAAAAAATTTCCTTCTGTTCTATTAAGATCGCCTGTCAACCCTGCTGACAACCTCGTATTTGAAATTGCCTGAAGCTGATACTGGTTTACCTCCGGGAAAAAATATTTTACATCAGAAGTATCAAGTAACACATCAGAAAAAGTTAAATCATATTGAAAAGGATCTTCTTTATCGAAATTAAATAGTTTACCTGAGGCATTGATAGAAGAGCTTCCATATTCAACTTTTGTTGAATTCACATTCACATCTTTGATTCCACCTGAAAAATCAGCTTGTACAAATAAAGGGGATTTAAAATCCGGGAGCTCCGGCAGCAGTGCATTTATACGATCTTCAGATATCGAAAATTCGTCTATATCCAAATCATATTCTGCCTCTCTGAGCTGTTTCACAAAATCCAGTTCAAAAATATTTATCCCATCTATTCTCCCGGTAAAATTCACATAGGAATCATTATTGATAAAATTAAATGAGTTGAATTCAAGGAACCTGTTGTCACTGTATATCTGCCCGAATATCTGACTACGACCTAACTCTATTTCATCAGCAACAAATGACATCCTTTCAATATCCAGAAACCGTTCATCCTGCTTATATTCAAAGAACATAGCGAGGTCAAGTTCCTTAATTACCAGACTATCTGCATTTGAAGTAAATTGGTTTGGTTTATAAGCATTTCGGATCAATATTTCTCCTTCTGTAATTGTTACGTTAGGAGCTAATATTTCAAAAAATGGCCTTTTGGTTTCTGTAGTATCAATTTCAGATGACTGTACTTCCTTTTTCTTAAGCGCATACAATAATGAGGTGTCTGATTCAGGATCGATTAAAATTTCAGGTGATTTTATATTCAATCCTGTAACTACAAATCTCTGTTGAAATAATGCCGGCACATTCAGGTTTGCTGAAATACTATCACTTTTAAAAACTGAGGTAATACTTGATGAATCCGGATAAAGGTTTACATCTTTCAACTCAATCCGAAAAGGGATCAAACCATCTAGTTCTCCAATTGTAAATACCCCGTTATATTTTTCACTGAAATTAGTTTCAATACGGGTAGCGAGATATGTTTTTGCCGGCTCAAGCTGAATAAGACCAAACACAATTCCGCCACCAATAACAGCAGTTAAAATAATTACTGCTGTTATTGCCCAGAAAGTGTTCCAAACTCTATGTAGCCATCTTACTACGGGCACTATTTAAATTCCTGAATTATATATTTCCATGATTCTTTGATAAGAGATATGTCCTTTACAACTTCCGATCTTGCTTGTCCTGCTTCTTCTAATATGATGAATCTGATTGAGCCGTCTTTAACTTTTTTGTCATGAAGCATTAAGTTTGCTAATTCTTCTTCTGTTTCCAGAGGCTCAAATGACGAAGTATACAACGCCCTGAAGTCCGATAAATTGGTTATATCTATATTAAATCCTAATAAATTTGAAAGCTTTACTGCTCCCCACATACCCATATAAACTGCTTCACCATGAGAGGAATTTTCGTATCCCCGTACTCTTTCAATAACATGAGCAAAAGTATGACCGAAATTAAGAATTTCACGCACTCCGGATTCCTTAAAATCCTTTGATACAATATCAGACTTTATTTTAGCGCAGTTAGTAACTAATTGTTCCCATTCTTTTGAATAAGTGAATTTTCCAGAAAGGGATAAAGATTCGAGACTCAAAAAAATAGATTCATCTTGTATCATCCCATATTTAATTACTTCACCTAACCCATTGATAATTTCTTTTTGGGGAAGTGTTTCTAAAAATTTCAGATCCGAAAATACAGCTTTAGGTTCATAAAACGCTCCAATCAGGTTTTTTCCCACAGAATGATTCACACCGGTTTTCCCGCCAATTGAACTGTCTACCATCGCCAGTAAAGTCGTCGGAATGTGGATCAGCGGCATGCCTCTTAACACAGATGAAGCTACATATCCGCCTAAGTCGCCCGTAACTCCTCCCCCAATTACTATCACTGGTGTTTGGCGCTCAACTTTAGCTTCCAGTATCTTATCAGTAATATTAGTGAATTGTGACAAGCTTTTGCTTTGCTCGCCTTCTGGAACTGAACAGAAAATTGGTTCATCAAACAAGCTTGAAATTTCTTTTATAAAAGTTTTTCTATAAAGCTCCAGAACATTTTCATCAACTATAAATACCGCTTTCTTTAACCCAAAATTTGCAGCGAGATACTCATTTACTTCATTTTCCAGTTGGTAACCAACATGAATATTATGATGATTTGTATATGTTGTATTCAGCTGAATACGGTTAGACATAATTTTTAATTTTATTGATCAGTCTTTTTACAACTGCTTCTTTTTCCTCGAGTCCCGTTGTAATGAGCCTGACTTGCGCCTGATTGTAGAATTCTTTTCTTGTCGAATATAAGGTTTCTAACTCATTTTTAAGTGTTTCCTTATTTTTAATTTCACCCTTTTCGTTTCTAACAATTGGTCTTTTGGGATTTCTGAGAACCCGATCCAAAATTACTTCTAGCGGTGTTTCCAAATGGATCAATAATCCATGTACTTTCAAATGATCTACAACATGCTGATTTTGAAGTGCTCCCCCACCTAATGCAACAACCCCTTTAAAAGATCTTGTTAGTTCCTGCAGGTATTCCCATTCTTTGGTTCTGAAGTATTCTTCTCCGTATTCTTTAAAAATATCGGGAATTGACATCTCTTCTTTTTTTACCAGATACTTGTCCAAATCATGAAATGGTAATTCTAATTCCTGAGCAAGTAATGAACCAATTGCACTTTTTCCGGTTCCCATAAAGCCCGTTATATAGAAGCTGTCTTTAAACTGTTTTAGTCTGTATTCACTCATTGAACAGGTTTTTTAGGTTTTACAAACTCCACTTCTTCCTTATCAACTAAAACGGCACCAGCCGGAGCGCCTTTCGGCTTTCTGACATATTTCTTTTTGGTAACTATTACCGGAACCACTTCAGCTCCTTTGGCTTTGGAATTGAATGCTGCAAAAGATGCGACTTCCAGAATTACATTTTTTGGAGGCATTCCTTTATCATTTCCCATTCTGATCAACACATGTGAGCCTGACACTTTTCTGGCATGCAACCAAATATCTTCTTTATGCCCCATTTGTACTAATCTATCATTGCTTTTTGCGTTTTTTCCGATCCAAACCGGGTAATTTTCCACTTCCAGGGTATGAAAAGGCAACGTTTCTTCATTTTCTTCTTTATCTCCAATTCCCAGTTCACTTAAAGGTTTTGACTTGTCTTTTTTCCAGTCTTTGAGCTTATAAAGCTTATTAATTTTCTCTATTTCATTTCTCAATTTTTCCAGCTCCTCTTTTTTGCTCTCCAGAACAGGAATTCTTTCTAATGCTTCTTCATAAGATCTTATTGAGTTTCTGGATTTAGAGTAGTATTTCTCTGCGTTTTCAATAACTGTAAGTTTTTCATCCAGGGGGATTTCTATCTCTGAACCCTCCTCATACAAATCATTAACATTAATCTTTGATGGATCATCAGGTTTTAAATGACCGTTTGCCATCAATAGATGTCCGAATTTTTCATATTTCTCAGCTCTCTCAATCCCTTTATCAGCTTTATCTAAATTTCTGAGACCGGATGAAACTCTCTTTAATTGCCTTTTTATCTGTTTGAGCAGGTCCCCTTTTAATTGTCTTAACCGCTGATCATGGGAATAATTTTTATACCTGTAAGCAATCAGATCATTTATGCTGTCAAAAAACTTTTCCGTTTTCAGTGGAAGGATACTTTCATCAAAAAGTGCAGTATTCCCGTTCTCAAGTAATCTCCAGGAAGGATTGTTTTCTACCTCATTCGTAAGTTTTTTTATGAAAGCAACGATCTGATCCTCTTTCATGCTTTCCACATCATGTTCTGAAATGACATCAGCGAGATTATTTCTCGGGATAAGAGGATTTAGCGATGTCAATTTCTGTTTTGCTGACCCTTTCTCTTTTAGATCTTTAAAAAGGTCGATCTCTTTTTCTTCCGGTATATCTATTTCTTCAACTTCATTCCCTTTAAAAGAATCTATCAGCTCTCCATCTTTTAAAAGCAACACATTTCCATTGTTACTGAATATTTTGAATACAAGTTCATACTCACTATCAACACTAATGGTTAGAATGCGATCTGTTTCTGCCAATTCCACATTTTTTACAGATAGCCCATACAGATCTCCAAAAAAAGCAATTGTGTTCTTTTTCTTAGGATTTGAATAATAATCCAGAAACAAAGCCATATTCCCCGGACTGGTACTGAAAACAAGCTTATGGTGATCATCAGCTTCTCCTTCTATAAAAAATTCTATCAAATTTTTATATCTGGTGTTGGCTAATACAATTTTTTTACCAACAATTTTGGATTTAATGAATTCCTTTAAATATTTTAATTCGTAATAATTCAATGAGAGCTTAAAGTTTTAATACTGATTCTAAGTAAGAGGTTTATGGAATATCCTATTTTTAATTCGATCATTAATACCGTTGATACTAATCTGGAAAAAAGAGGAATATCAACTAAAATGTTTAAGACCTGGGAAAATAATAAAATAAATGCCACAGGTTTAGAATTAGAAATAAATCTTTCTGACATTTCATCTTTTATTCGAATGCTATCAATTAATTTTGATTGGGATAGTTTCAGAGAGACTGCATTAGCCAAAAAACTGGATGGCCTTGATTCACATCCATTCCTCACGATGGACAAACTTAAAAACACAAATGTTAGTCCGACCATTGATGTGGAAATGTCCTGGTTCTTTAATGAGGAAACTTGTCAGCCAATAAAACCTGATAGAAATGGAAATTACAGAGTTGAAAATGCCAGTCGTTGGATGGAATCGGTTAGTAAAGATGTAAATGAGCTTCTTGCTAAAGACGATATTATAACCCGCTGGCATGTTGAAATTGAAGGAGATCAAAATGGGAAATATTTATCTACCATTAATTTGATTTCTTATTTTCAATATCAAATTGATACTCCAAAAAACCTCCCGGAGGTTAATCAGCTTGTAAGTCGACGTTTACAGGAATTGTTATTCAAAGCAAATAAAGTAATAACCATTTCTGACAAGATACTTTCCAAGACTGTAGCTGCTTAATGGCTGAACCAAAGCTAGTTGTAGTTCATAAGTTTTTTAATCCAACCGAAGCTCAGGTTGCAAAATCGTTATTAGCTGACGCCGGGATTCTATCATTTTTGCTAGATGAAAACGCCTCATATTCTATTGGGACTGCTATTGTACTGGGAGGGTATAGATTGGCTGTAGCTGATTCCGATCTATCAGAGACCCAAGAAATTCTGAATGAATATAAAAAGCTTAATTCTGATATACCCGAAGAAGAGATACGTTGTCCTAAGTGTCATTCAAGTTTGACTAGTAATAAAACCTCTTTTTCCCTCTTAACTATTATTGGGTTAGTTTTTAGCAGCTTATTTTTAATGCTTACTAATTCAAGTCCTCGATATCACTGTAAACGCTGCAAGTACAAGTGGAATGAAAACGAACGAGCATAAAAAAAGGCTCTGATTGTATTAATCAGAGCCTGAAATTTATTTCTTCTTCTTATGTCTGTTTTTTCTCAGACGCTTTTTGCGTTTGTGCTTTGCAATTTTTGAACGCTTTCTTTTTTTACCGCTTGGCATAAATGGTCACCAAAAATTTCTGGTTTTTATTTCTATGAATTGATCAGCTTTAAAAATAAGAACTTTTCAAAGTATTTCTAAATCATTTTTTAAGCCGATACACTTTCGTTAACTGCTTCTTTAAAATCTTTTGATACTTTCAGCATTGGAACATACTGCTCCGGAACTATGACTTCTTCGTTAGTTTTGGGATTTCGAGCAACTCTTTGTGCTCGCTTTACAACTTTAAAGCTGCCAAAACCGCGTAATTCGATATGTTCTCCTCGTTTCATAGCGTCAATAACAGTTTCCATAAAACCATTAACAACAGCTTCTGTTTCTACTTTAGTTAACCCTACTGATGATGATATAATATCTACAATGTCTGCTTTAGTCATAACTTTTATCCCTGATAAAATTTATTTTTCGTATTAAGCCAATCGTTTAAAAAAACAAAGCTTACTTCAAATCGTTCACTTAAAATAAATATAATTTCGGAGGAAATTGTTAAAGAAAAAATGTTATCCATAATTATTCCTAAATCTTTTATACTTTCATGGGTCATAAAAAGCTACTAATTCAAAATTAAATGATTGCATGGAATTATTTGAAAGTATTGTAAACAGTTTAAACGATCTAGTCTGGAGTACTCCATCCAACTTCCCATTTATGGTTGTTGTTCTTCTTAGTTTCGGGATTTTTATCACTTTACGTCTTGGTTTTGTACAGGTTCGCAAATTCGGTCATGGTGTCCTTTCCGTTATGGGTAAGTATGACCATCCTGATGCCGTTGGTGACGTAAATCACTTTCAAGCATTAACCACTGCACTCTCAGCAACCGTTGGTATTGGTAACATTGCCGGAGTTGCTATCGCCATTCACTACGGTGGACCCGGTGCTCTTTTCTGGATGTGGGTTACCGCATTCTTTGGTATGGCCATCAAATATACAGAATGTACCTTGGCTGTTAAATACAGAGTAGTAAATGATGATGGCTCTGTTTCAGGTGGACCGATGTATTACATCGAAAAAGGACTTGGAGAAAACTGGAAATGGCTTGCCATCTTTTTTGCAGCTATGGCTGTAATCTGTTCGTTCCTGACAGGAAATGCTGTTCAGGCTAATACAGTTGCGGATACAATGAGAAGTACTTTCTTAGTTCCGGGTTGGGTTACTGGGTTAGTTACTGCCTCACTTGTTGGAGTTGTAATTATTGGTGGAATTAAAAGAATTGGTAAAGTTACCGCGAGTTTAATGCCGGTAATGGCGATCATTTATGTGTTAGGAGCTTTGATCATTCTTCTGATGAACGCAAGTGAAGTTATTCCAGCCTTTAAAACTATTTTATCTTATGCATTCACTCCGGAAGCAGGAATATTCGGTGTTGGATCAGGAGTGTTCTTAACAACCTTAGTTTGGGGTATTAAACGTGGATTGTTTTCGAATGAAGCGGGACAGGGATCTGCTCCAATCGCTCACGGTGCTGCAAAAACAAAAGAGCCTGTTCGTGAAGGTGTTGTTGCTCTATTAGAGCCTTTCATTGATACGCTTGTAGTTTGTACAATGACAGGACTTGTGATCGTTAGTACCGGTGTTTGGGAACAAAAACATGATGTTCCATTCTTAGCATCCAGTTTGGAAAATACTTATGAAATTGAACAAGGAAATTCCTTGATTATCGTGGATGGTGTCCCTACTAATGGTAACGTTATCAGAAACGACCACCCAACCGGAGAATTTTATACGGATGAAGGCAGAACTCAATTATTCAACGGTTCGATTTCTTTAGATGGTGACACTTATGTTGCTAAGAGTATCGATGGAAATGAAGTCGCTCAGTTGCATTCGTCTATTATAGAAAACGGAGCTCCGCTAACAGCCTTAGCGTTTGAAAAAGGTCTTCCGTTTGCCGGAGGAAAATATATTGTAACTATTTGTGTGATCTTATTCGGTATCTCCACAGCAATTAGCTGGAGTTATTACGGAGACAGATCTATTCAATATCTTGCCGGAGACAAATCCATTATCTACTATAAAGTTGTTTATCTGATCATGCACTTTGTCGGTGCTGTACTGGCTCTGGAAACCGTCTGGGCAATTGGTGATATTGCATTGGGCTTAATGACCTTCCCGAATATCATAGCATTATTTGCACTTTCAGGAACAGTAGCTGTAGCCAGCAAAACTTATTTCGCTAAAATGAAAGACCAAACAGGTAAATAGTTTTATGAATAATGTATTGGAAGTCGACCATCCCGTAATTGATATCTACTTAACTGCTTTACGGGATAAGACTACCAAAACAGCTGCATTCAGAAGAGCGATGGCTAATATCGGAAATATATTAGCCTATCACGCTTTAAGTGAATTGCCCTTAACTGAATTTGAAGTTGAAACTCCCATTCAGAAAACAAGTGGTTTCACACCCTCTACCGATGTTGTAGTAATTCCAATTTTGAGAGCAGGTTTAAGTCTTGTAGATGGAATAATCAATTTTATACCTGAAGCTAAAGTGGGGCATATCGGTGTTTATCGTGATGAAGAAACACACGAGCCGGTCAATTACTACCACAATCTTCCAAATGGTATAGAAAATGCATTTACTCTTGTGGTAGATCCGATGCTGGCAACTGGTGGTAGTGGCAGTCACGCAGTCAAGTTTCTGAAAGAATCAGGAGCAAAAAACATCCGTTTTGTAGCTCTCATTGCAGCTCCTGAGGGAATTGAACGACTTCAAACAGATCATCCTGATGTTCCGATCATAACTGCCTCAATCGATGAAAAGCTTAATGACCAAGCCTATATCATCCCCGGCTTGGGAGACGCTGGAGATCGCTATTTTGGTACAACTTAAGTACATATTTTCTTCGTTAGTTTTCTTTCTGATTGTGTCTCAATGCACGGAATTGTCTGAATATGATAACGAACGCATTCAGGAAGCTTTGGGAGATTCTTTAATCACCAGTTCCACAACAAAAGATGTGGATATGGACATTATCGAAAACGGAACTCTGAAACTGAATCTAAAAAGTAGTCGCGCCCTTTCCATCACTAAAGACAGAAATAAAACAACTTACCTGAGTGGACCTGTAGAAATAGATATCTTCAAAAGTGACAGTCTGGACACTGAAGTTTCTGCTGACAGTGCCATTTATCTGCCTAAGGAAGCACAATTCGAATTATTCGGTAATGTGATTGTTCATTCTCAAAACGGACGTTTTCTGTATTCCGAATATTTGAAATGGTTAAGAGAAGACGACGAAGTTACCACTCCGGGACGTGTTCTCATTATAACTGAAGCAGATAGTATTGCTGCAACCGGATTTGTAGGAAATACAGATCTTACAAATTATACACTCACCGAAGTAACCGGAAAAACACAATTCAATTGAAAGGATCGATAAAATACCTGCCTTTTTTGATTTTGATTTGTTTCATCAATTCTTCTGTTGTACATGGGCAGACCACCGTTCAGATCGAAAGTGTTAAAACACTGAAAAGCATTACCGTGGACGGCGAACCCGTCCGGAAATTATATGAAGCTCGATTAAGAACCGGAGGTTTTACAATTGTATGCGACAGTGCCTGGCAATTCCTCGAAAAAGATGAGTTCAGAGCTTTTGGGAACATTCAGATCAATACCCCAACCGAAACTATCTGGACCGATTCCTTGGTCTATTACAATGTGCTAGACTTCAGCCAACTCAGAGGTCGGGTAATTATTAAGCAGGACAGTACACTGCTTTTCGGAAATAAAGTGAATTACAATTTTGTAACCAAAGTAGGTCGGTTTCTGGATGAGATCAGATTAGAAGACAACGAGAATGGTATTTTGAAAGCTCAATCCGGGGTCTATTTTCAGAATCAAGATAGCGCCGAATTTCGTGGAAACGTACAGTTGGTAGATTCTGCGCAATATGTAGAAGGCGATAGTTTGTTTATCAACCGCAAATCTAAGTTTCTCAGGCTTTTCGACAATCTTCTCGTAATTGACAGCACAAACAATGCATTATTAACCGGTGATTATTTAGAAGCAGATTCTACCGGACGAAGATATCTCAAAGGGAACGGATACCTTCGTCGAACAGTAGAAGATTCAGTAAGCTCAGATACCACCCACATCTTTGCCGAAGAGATTGAGCTCAATGAAAAAGACTCAACCACAACTATAGATGCTTTTACGGATGTAAATGTATGGTCAGAAAAATTCTCTTCCCTATCTGATACTTTATATTACAATTCTGATACAGAACTCTTCCGTCTAAAAGGAAATCCAAAAGCCTGGAATAAAAATATTCAGCTCTCCGGTCCCTTTATCTTTGTTCAGCTTGATAGCAGTGAAGTTCAAAGCCTGACCTCCTACCCGGAACCTATTGCCGTTCAGGAAGACACGGTAACAGGAAGATTAAATCAGATCAAAGGCGATACGCTGATTGCGGATTTTAAGAATGGGAATATTTCTAAGATAACTATACATCCTAACAGTGAAGTCTTATATCATATCATTAACGAGAATAACGAACCGGACGGAGCATTTGAAAGTACTTCTCCGAAAACCGTTCTGATCTTCGAAAACGGGGATATGGTTGAAGCAAAGATGGGCAAAAATCAGGGATTATTTTTACCCGAGTATACCGAGTTGGATAGCCGGCGATTGGAAGGTTTTATCTGGACACCGGAATTACGTCCCGAAAAACCAACTATTGACCCACAGCCTACCCTTCCTCCCATTCCAGCAGAACGACCTTTTGAACTACCGAAGAGGTTTGTGGAGTTTATGGAAAATTTAGATACAGATAATAATTAATGTCTTTTTGATTTGATCCTTTTAGATGTTAGATAATTCGTTGACGTTTTGTAGTTGTAGAAAAATTTGCCCTTAGGATTTAAGACGGAAAAGAGAGCATAATCCGGATGCGTCTGCGAAGCAGGAATAATCCTTTCAGGTGAAGAGTGTATTAATTACCTCAGAATAAACGAAGACCTTTAGGATTATTCAGCGTAGGATCAGTGAGCCCGTCTTAAATACTTCAGCTTGATCTTTTGTCCCGTTCGAACGGGATATCAAGACAAAAGTAGGTACCCTATTATAAGCTAAGTGTGTTTACAGGATTCAGTTCCTTAGCTCTATGTACTTTTGTACCGACAAAAGTACCAAAAGCTCCCGACAAGAATTATTGGCGCGAACTCCATTACATCGACTAATCATTACAAAAGGTCTACGAACGTATGATACATATTCAAGAATCAGCCAGAAGTGTAATGATTGCTCCTTAGGAGCCGTCGATTTTATTACGTTCTTGACCGCCAATAATTCTAAAGGTCGGTATAGTTGGAGACTTTTTCTGAAACCGTCATTTGTTTAGGAGTGTGACTATTTTTAAATGTGAAGCGTATACCCAAGATCTGGATTCTTTTCAAAATGTACTAACCCTCCGGACGTAAACGTCCTTCTAGTTTAAATTATCAATTTAGATATTTAAGTAGGTCATCCTGAACTTGTTTCAGGATGACCCTATTCTTTAAGCCAAGGAAAACCTGCCCAAAAATTGCATGCCCTCTTAAAAGACTTACTGATCCAGCTTAATTAAAAATTGTAATTGCTCTCTCCTCTTTTCTGCATTTTTGATTTTCCAATGCTATTTTGATTAAAACTAACTCGATCAAATTATGAAACGACTCTTCTCAACAACTCTATTCTTTTTATTTCTGCTAACTTCCATATCGGCCCAGGATTTCACTCTTCCGGAACACTTTGACAGAACCGTGGAAACCTCTCATGAAGTGACTGTTAACGGTTCTAAGATTCCCTATTCAGCAACAACAGGATTCCAACCTGTTATGGATGAAGACGGAAACGAAATCGCTGCACTCAATTATACTTATTATAGGAGAACTGATATAAAGGATGATACACGTCGACCATTGCTGATCTCTTTTAACGGCGGACCCGGTTCTGCATCTGTTTGGATGCATTTAGCTTATACCGGACCAAAAGTGTTACGTATAGATGATGAAGGATTTCCCATTCAACCTTATGGAGTAAAAGATAATCCCCATACTGTTCTGGATGTAGCTGATATTGTTTTCGTAAATCCGGTAAACACCGGTTATTCCAGAGTGCTTGATCCTGAAACGGACACAAAGCAATTCTTCGGAGTAAATCAGGATATCGCATACCTTTCAGAATGGATAAATCTGTTTGTTACCCGAACAAACCGCTGGAGATCACCAAAATATCTGATCGGAGAAAGCTACGGAACCACCAGAGTTTCCGGTTTGGCTTTAGCATTACAAAGCAGACAATGGATGTATTTGAATGGTGTGATTCTGGTTTCACCAACTGAACTTGGAATACACAATGGAAACGGCAGACGTGAAGGTCCGTTGGGCGCTTCACTCCGATTACCATATTTCACAGCAGCAGCGTGGTATCATGAAAAACTGCCGTCCGATCTTCAATCTAAAGATCTGGACGAAGTACTGCTTATGGCTGAAAATTATGCTGTAGACGAACTTATGCCTGTTATTGCAAAAGGAGGATTTGTAACTGATGCTGACAAAGAAGCGGCCGCAGAAATGATGGCGCGATACTCAGGAATTTCCAAGAAAGTAATTCTTCAACATAATTTAGATGTCCCTGCTTCCTTTTTTTGGAAAGAACTGCTTCGGGATGAAGGCCATACTGTTGGAAGATTGGATTCCCGATACAAAGGGTTAGACAAAACTGATGCCGGAATAAGACCGGATTTTAATTCCGAACTTACTTCATGGCTTCACTCCTTCACCCCTGCTGTGAATTATTATTTCAGAAACCATCTTAATTTTAAAACTGACCTGAAGTACAATATGTTTGGTTCGGTTCGTCCGTGGGACAGTAGTGGTGATAATACCGGCGAGAATTTACGACAAGCTATGGCTCAGAATCCGTATTTACACACTATGGTTCAGAGTGGTTATTACGATGGAGCCACAAAATATTTCGATGCCAAATATACCATGTGGCAGATCGACCCGAGTGGCAAAATGAAAGATCGTTTTTCATTTAAAGGCTACCGCAGTGGACACATGATGTACTTACGCGCCGAAGACCTAAAAAATGCCAATGATGATATTCGTGAATTTATAGAAACCTCGTTACCGGCTGCGGGCACTCCGGCTAAGTATTGATAAATAACGATTGAAAGTCGGTCTGACAGATTCCCTGTCTGACCGATTATTTGACTTTTTATAGAAACAATTTTGAAAAGCAAAATATGTTAAAATATGGCCAAATAGCTTTGATTCTTCTCCTGTTATACTCGTGCAAATCTCAGGAGGTGAGAAACGGTTATAATACAAAAGCGATTGAATTCAATAATCAAGCTGTCGAATTAATGATGGCTGGAAATTATGATAGTGCTTTAATCGTATTTGATAAAGCCATAAAACTTGATAAATCCTATTATTTACCACATTCCGGTAAGTCTAATATCTACGTATTAAGAAAAGACTTTGACAATGCTCTAATTGAGAGTGAATTGGTAATTAAAAAACAACCTGATTTGGCAGAGGGATGGGTGTACTCCGGAATGTTATATGATCGGAAAGGAGAATCGAAAACCGCTAATAAATACTACCAAAAGAGTATTGAGATATTCACTAAGCGAATTTCAAATCCGGAGAAACAACACATGATTTCTGCGAATAGACTGAATCGAGCTTATTCTTATATTTTACTTGGAGAAACAGAGAAAGGGAAAAAGGAGTTGCAAGCATTAAAGCAAGAAGAACCGGAAAACTTTATGATTGATCAACTTTTAAATACAAGTAAAGAGGATTATATAAATCAATTATTTGGTGAAGATTAAACCTCCTACAACACGTGTTAAAACTATTTGTCCCCACAGATCAGTGACCAAGTTGTAGTTTGAAGGGATTTCTTGTTTATTTATTCTGTCCATCTTATTCATCGTTCAGATGAACTGCTTTTAAAATCAAATCAGGGATTGATCGTTGGAGAGTAATACAAATATATCTGTAGTAAATCCGGAATTGAAGTTCGATAAAGTTTCTTTGGTCGAACCTTCGGGACATCATTTTCTCTTACTCGCCGCAGAAGTAGACCGATCAGCCCTACCCTTTTTTCTATTCACAAGCAGCAAAAAGAATGAACTGCTTACCTATTCAAAATCCAAATGCCGTGAACTAGAACTTATTGATGGAGCTGAAAGTGCTGTGGTTTTTAAAGCCAGTTTGATTCCACCCGGAAAAGGAAAACTTTTAGAAGAAAGACCTAAGGTTCATATCGCAAAATATGATGTGGTTGTACTGATCGAAACAGAAAGTAAATCCATTGCAGAAAACATCAAATCCCATAAACTATATTCAGATCTGGAAAAGAAAATAAGCGAAGCTGCAAATAATACACTTTACTTAAGTGCCTCCAATGTGAAAAAGATCAATTCCGTCGACCATAACCGACAAGGTGTTTTCTTATTTAATTTCTTTTATGCAGACAATGTTCAACAGAATATCGGCATCTGGGAATATACCGCCGGTTGGTTTCAGCAGGAAACCGGCTTGGATAATTCTACTGTTCTTCTGCCTGAAAATCCCGGGAAATCAGATTACAAGATCATAAATCATTGCAGATGGGATAGCTTTAGCAATATCCTGCCCTCATTGATCTTTAAGAAAACGTTTAAAACGTATGTATTAGACAACTTTTATGAGAACAATGTCGCCGCAATTCCGATATTGTATAAACTAGCCTGAATTAAAACTCTGAATTAAACTGATAAACCAATGCCAGCAAAGACAGATACCAGCCATCACGATGAACGCATAGCCAAAATGACCTTCGCTTCGGTGTATCCGCATTATGTCACCAAAGTAGAAAAGAAAGGAAAGACTAAAGAAGAACTTCATCAGGTTATTGAGTGGCTCACCGGTTATGATGAACAGAAAATTCAGGAGTTGATCGACTCTAAAGTAAACTTCGAGGATTTCTTTAATGGCGCAACACTAAATCCAAACGCCCACCTTATTACCGGAGTAATTTGCGGATATCGAGTAGAAGAAATCACCAATAAAACCACACGGGAATGTCGCTATCTTGACAAACTGATTGATGAACTCGCCAGAGGAAAAAAGATGGAGAATATATTGAGAAGCAGTAAGTAATTAGGAATGATTCAATGAAGAATTAAGAATTTTTCAATTGGGTTGGCGAATTATTTTATGAGAGCGTGATCCGGATGCGCCTGCAAAGCAGGAATAATCCTTTCTGGTGAAGAGTGTAATAACTTTCTCAGGATGACCGAAGACCTTTAGGATTATTCAGCGCAGAGTCAATGAACCCGTCTTAAATACTTCGGCTTGATCTTTTGTCCCGTTCGAACGGGATATCAAGACAAAAGTAAGTAGCAATTCTAATTCAAAAGTTAGTTGGGGGAATTAAGAATGTGAAACCGCAACAAATTCTCTCAACCGTAGTAATACTTCCCGGTTATTAATTAAATTATCTTTCTGTGGAATTAGATCTCATCAAAAAAAATAAAGTATTAATTACACTCTTCTCTGCATTATTGGTATTTGTTCATTTGTTATTTGAACATTTCCACGGAGGGGTCGTTACTCATTATATTCTACAAGATGACAGCTTGCCCGGAATCTCAAACTGGTGGGGTCTACTTACTTTTCCTTTGGCTACCTGGGTTGTTCTGCTTAGAATTGAAAAAAGAAATAATGCTTCAGAAAAGGAACAAAATAAGAATGTTTTATATCGCTTAGTAAGCGCAATCATATTCGGAATTGTAGTGTCATCTCTATTTTCAATTGAATCGACCGGTCTTGATTATTTGATGCTGAGCTTATTCGCTTTCTCTCTTTTTATCCCTCTTTATTTCGGTGAATACCTTCTTGGTTTTACCATTGGAACCATGTTTGTGTTTGGCGCAAATATCCCGATCATTGGCGGCATAGTGCTTATTTTCATCCTTTTTCTGCTCTACAACATTCCGAGGTTCGGTTTTAGATTTGTGAGATCTAAGCTTAATTGAATCGTTTATAGAGTCATCCGGTTTATACAACTTGGCAGTCATCCTGTAACGGATGCTAGATATCTTAATTTATCCTTTCCTTATTTAATTTTTAGTCATGACTAAATATTTTTATATTCACATAAAAATAATACGACATCATGACTACCCGAAAAATACAATCCGCTTGTGCAGTGTTGCTTTTGGTTGCCGCTATCTACTCTTGCGATAGTTTAATTCCCGAAGCTCCTGCCGAAAGCGACTTACTCGACGGCCCTACTGAAGGGCTTTCCACTTCAGAACAATCCAGATTTCTTAAAGGTGATATCGCATTTAATGACGAGGTTTTTACTCCCGAATCGGGACTTGGTCCTGTTTTCGTCGCTAATTCATGTGGAAGCTGTCATGCCGGAGACGGAAAAGGACATCCTTTTACCACATTAACCAGATTTGGACAGACGCAACCAAACACCGCTCCTGATATCAGTATCGGAGGCCCCCAACTCCAGAACAGAGCGATTCCGGGATTTGAACCTGAAACTATGCCAAGCGGTGTTCCTTCTATGGATTTTACTCCACCAGCTGTTACAGGACTGGGTTTTCTTGAAGCTTTGACCGATCAACAAATTCTGGATAATGCTGATCCAAATGATGATGATTCAGATGGTATTTCCGGTGTTCCGAATTATATCAATCCTCCATCCTATTTTATTCCAAAACCATCTCATCAACCTGTTGGTGGACAATATATCGGCCGGTTTGGTAAAAAAGCTGCTGCAGTTGATCTTCTTCATCAAACGGTAGGTGCATATAATCAGGACATGGGAGTAACTTCTACCTTCAATCCCATTGATCCGCATACAGGATTATCAACGGATCCTGAAGTTAGTGATCAAACCATCCGCGATGTAGTATTCTATCTTCATACACTCAAAGCTCCAATCCAAAGAGACGCAGACGATTCCGAGGTGATCAGAGGAAAAGAAGTTTTTATGAGCATCAATTGTTCCTCATGTCATGTTCCTTCATTCACTACACCTCAATCCGATATTGATGCTCTTTCCAATAAAACGATTTTTCCGTACTCAGATCTCTTACTTCACGATATGGGCTCCGGACTGGATGACGGTGCTACCGAAGGTTCAGCAGAAACATTCGAATGGAGAACTCCACCACTTTGGGGATTAGGTTTAGCGCCGGAATCACAAGGTGGCGAATTCTTTCTGATGCATGATGGACGAGCTAAAAGCATCCAGGAAGCGATTGAACTTCATGGCGGCGAAGCACAACAGAGTAGAGACGATTTTGTAGCGCTAAGTGATGCTGACAAACAAGCACTTCTCAAATTCCTGAGGTCGCTGTAATGAACAGAGAAGAATTTATAAAAGTATGCGGATTAAGTTGCGCGGGATTGATCTCCACTTCACTGTTTCTTCAGGGATGTGCAGGTACTAAATATCTGAATGCAGATATCAATGGCAATTTTATGGAGATCCCATTAAGCGCTTTCTCAACAGAAGATGGCACCGGTTCCAGAGATTATCTGGTAGTTGAAAACAGTAAGCTCAGTTACCCCATTGCTGTTTACCGACATGATTCCAAAACCTACACTGCACTTTTGATGAGATGCACACATCAGGGAACGGAGCTAAGAGTTTTTGGAGATCGCCTCGAATGCCCGGCTCACGGAAGTGAATTCACAAATAACGGTTTTGTTCAAAACGGTCCCGCAGATGATGAGCTCAGAACCTTCCCAGTACTCATTGAATCAGAAATTTTAAAGATCGATCTACGATGAAAAAATTAATTATCACATTATTTATTGGATTACTGTCACAGCAATTAATCGCCCAGGTTGATCAGTCTTTGTTGAAAGATGATCGATCAGATTCACTGGAAAATGCAATGAACATGGATGCATTAAGCAATCGTGTTTATGCTACATCAAGCTCTCCGGTTTCTATTGGTGGTTATCTAGAAGCAGATTACAAATACATTGGCGAAGATGGACTCACTGACGGACATTCATTCCGGATTCCCAGAGTAACGCTGTTTATCACCTCTTCAATCAGTTCCAGAATTAAATTCATGAGTGAGTTTGAGTTTGAAGAAGGTGGAGAAGAGATCGCTATAGAATTTGCTGCCATGGATGTAAATTTTCATCCGTTGTTAAACTTAAGAGGCGGAGTAGTAGTAAATCCGATTGGGGCATTTAATCAAAATCATGATGGACCAAAGTGGGAATTTGTTGATCGACCAATTGCTATGACTCAAATGCTTCCGGCTACCTGGAGCAACGTTGGTTTTGGGTTGTATGGAAAAATGTACCAGAAAGATTGGGCTTTTGGATATGAAGCCTATCTGACCAACGGCTTTGATAATTCGATTGTAACCAACACTAAAAACAGAACTTTTTTACCTGCTTCAAAGGATAATAAGGAGCGTTTTGAAGAATCCAGTAATGGAGAACCATTGTTCACCGGAAAGATTGCAGTCCGTAATCAAAATATCGGTGAGTTGGGGTTATCCTACATGTGCGGAATTTACAACACTCATGAAGATGACGGATTGATACTTGATAAGCCGAGAAGACTGGATGTATTTGCTGTAGATTTTAATACAGAATTACCGCTTTCAGATACTTACATAGTTGGCGAATGGGCATGGGTTTTTGTGGATGTGCCAAATACGTTCACTCAACAATACGGAGAAAAACAAAGCGGTGGCTTTCTTGATATTGTTCAGCCTGTAATTGATAAACCAATGTTCGGTTTTGATGATGCCGTTTTCAATGTAGCTCTGAGACTTGAATCAGTTGACTGGAATGTTGGTACTTTTAATGAAACCGGTGGAAATATCGGAGATGAGATCTGGGCTGTAGTTCCGGGAATCAGCTTCCGTCCTACTTATCAAACCGTATTCAGACTAAACTATCGATATCAGGAGCAAACAGATATTCTCGGAAATCCCCCTGCAAAAACCAGCGGTATTGAAATAGGTTTTGCTACTTATTTTTAGAATTCGCTTTCTTCTTGATATATAAAATTGGTCATCTCGCGGCGAATGCCCGAGATTTGGATTTATTTAAAGATTAAATCCTCGATCACAATTTAGATTCCTGCCTGCTCAGGAATGACTTTGGAGCTGATACAATAAGAGATAAACCTTAAAAATCCATCAGACGGGTTATCCGTCAGATGGACTGGCCATTCCAATGTTTTTTAGACTTAAACGTCGCTCTTGTATACATATATTTTAATCAGCTTTAAACCAGCAGATCCTTCAGGTTCTGCAGGATTCGAAGTAGGTCATTCTGCATATACTATTTAATCCGATTTGATTAAAAAATAAAGTCATCCTGAGGACACTTCCGAAGGATCTGCAAATCTATTTCCTATACTAACTTGAACTGTGCAGACTCTTCGCTATCGCTCTGAGTGACTTGTTTCTTTTTCTTGTCTATCATCACTACCATTAACCATGCAAATTGTAAAATTATCAGAACAGAACGTAGCAGCCCTCGCTCATCTCTTTGTTGAGTTGTGGCCGGAGTGTATTTTTGAAACTGAGCTCGAATACTGCAAACAGATTCTGGAGAAAGAAAATCAGACAGCTTTTTTAGTAAATGAAAAAGGTGAATACATCGCTTTTGCATACCTATCACTTCGAAATGATTTTGTAGAAGGCGCAACCTCTTATCCTATTGCTTATCTGGAAGGGATTTATGTAAAAGAATCCTACCGAAAAACCGGAATAGCTACACAATTGATTCAACGAGCAGAACAATGGGCTAAAGAAAACGGAAGTTCACAACTCGCCTCAGACGTTGAAATAGATAACGAGCAAAGTATTCAATTTCATAAAAAGTCAGGCTTTCTGGAAGAAAACAGAATTGTTTGTTTTCTCAAAGATCTGAAACCTGATTAAACCTCCTCCAGTTCTGCATTTTCCTTCATTACTCGTTCCTGAACATCAAACGGAACTTGAGCGTAATGAGAAAAATGCCTTTGATAAGTAGCACTGCCTTGTGTCATCGATTTTAAACTTGTGGAATAATGATCCAGTTCTTCCAAAGGTACGTGCGCTTTTATTTTTTGCAACGCTCCTTCAGCATCCATTCCCTGAACTTGTCCGCGGCGGGTCCCAAGATCGCTTAATACTTCTCCCATGTAATCCTGAGGGACAATCACTTCAATTTCATAGATAGGCTCCAATAGTTTCGGATTCGCTTTCAAAAAGCCATCCCGGAAAGCCATTCTTGCTGCTGTTTTAAATGCTGCTTCGTTAGAATCCACAGAATGCATAGAACCATCAAATACAGAAACTCTGATATCCCGGGCACAGCATCCGCTCATCGGTCCATTCTGCATTTTTTCCATCACTCCTTTCAGAATTGCCGGCATAAACCGATTATCGATCACACCGCCGACAATGCAATTATTGAATACCAGTTTACCTCCCCACGGAAGATCATGTACATCCGTGTTCCGCACTTTCATATCGGGCGGATCAGCCATTCCTTCTTGATAAGGTTCGATCAACAATTCAACTTCAGCATATTGTCCTGCACCTCCGGATTGCTTTTTATGCTTGTATTTCGATCTTACTTGTGTGGTTATGGATTCACGATAAGGAATTTTTGGGGTTATAAACTCAACATCCAACTTGAAACGATTTCTGAGCTGGTGCTCAATTACTCCCAGATGTTCTTCACCCTGTGCATGAATAATGATCTGACGCAATTCCTGGCTATGTTCAATTATGATAGAAGGATCTTCCCGATGAATTTGATGAAGTGCGTTTCCAAGTTTGTCTTCATCTCCTTCATTGGTAAGCTTTACGGCCGTTCTGATTGTTGTAGGTGGAAATTCAATTTCTTCCAGAACTATATTATTTCCTTTTTCCGAAAGAGTGTGATTTACTTCCCCATCCTTCAACTTTACAACTGCACCAATATCTCCGGTTTTGATCTCATTTATGCTGATGCGTTTGTGTCCTTCGGTGAGATAGAGACTGCCAAGCCTAACTGAATTAGAAGTTGAGTTATTCATCAGATCCATTCCCGCAACGGAAGATCCACTGTATTGTTTAAAATAGATCAGATCTCCAACATGAGATTCCGAATATGTCTTGAATAAAAACAGCACAGGCTTTCCGTCCGGATCCAGTTCAAAGTCGTCTCCATTCTGATTTTTGGGTGCATTTCCTTCCAAAGGATTTGGAGCGATGTCATCCAGAAAACCCATTACCCGACCTGTTCCCATATTCCTTGCCGCACACACACAAAACAACGGATGAATCTGTCCTTTTACCAATGAAAGATGTAAACCTTCCTCCATTTGTTCTTCATCCAGTTCCCCATGTTCGAAGTATATTTCCATTAAGGACTCATCATTTTCTGCGATGATCTCAATCAATTCCTGGTGCAGTTTCTCTGCCTTATCTTTTAATGAATCAGGGATAGGTAGTTTATCCGGTTTCCCTCCCCCTTCCGGAAATTCGTACATCGTCATTCTGAGTACGTCCACTATTGCGTGAAAGTCACTTCCTTCACTGTACGGAAACTGTACAACTGTTACTTCCCTTCCAAAATGTTCTTTTGCTTCCTGAACGGTTTGCCAAAAATCAGAACGCTCATTATCCAGTTTATTGACTACAAAAATCGATGAGACTTCATATTTACGTGCATATTTCCATAATGAATCCGTTCCTACTTCCACTCCGTTTTCAGCATTCAATGTGAAAATGGCAGTATCTGCAACTCTCAGCGGACCAACTACTTCACCTACATAATCTGAAGTTCCGGGAGTGTCGATCAGATTAATTTTATGTCCTCTCCAATCCAGATTCATAAACGATGAATAAATGGATTTTTCTTTCTCTTTCTCCAATTCATGATAATCGGAGACCGTATTTCCTTCTTCTATGGTTCCTCTTCTGTTAATAGCTCCGGCTTCAAACAACATAGTTTCGGCTAAGGTTGTTTTTCCGGAGCCGGAATGGCCCAACAACACAACATTTCGAATTCTGGCAGGATCGTATACTTTCATGGTGAACTCCTCAGATTGCTAAGATTTTTGTTTTCTCTTGATGAAAACTTTAAGCGCTTCCTTTTTTTACGCTATATTTGGCAATAATTTTAAGAACGTTCGCACTAGTACGGCGAATAGCTAATTTAAACGGCTACGGGAAATAAGCAAGATGAAAAAAATTCTTCTCATACAAACAGGTGGAACCATTGCAATGAGCGCAAAAGGCGAAGGCGTGGAACTGGATCCTGAAGCTTGGTCTGATTTGCTTATCAAACAGATTCCCGAGTTAGAAGAACTTGCTGAAATTACTACGTATCCACTTTTTTTTGAGGACAGCTCTGATCTGAATGCAGAACACTGGGTAAATCTTGCGCAATGCATAGATGTTAATTACGAAAAATATGATGGTTTCGTAATCCTGCACGGAACTGATACGATGGCTTATACGGCATCCGCATTGTCTTATTCGTTACAAAATTTAGCCAAACCCGTGATCTTTACGGGAAGTCAGGTTCCAATGAGTAGCGTGCGAAGTGATGCCCGACGAAATCTCATAAACTCGATAGAAATGGCGACTACTGAATTACAGGAAGTTGGGATCTGCTTCAATGATCATGTCTATCGCGGAAACCGTGCCACTAAATTAAGTATAGGTGATTTTGATGCTTTTGGCTCTCCAAATTTAGATCCCATTGCTGAAATTGGTTTAGATATTGAGCTTCATGTTCCTCCTAAAAAACTGATCCCTGCTTTTGAGAATAACGCAGCCTTTTCAAACGAAATTTTTGTTCTAACTGTCCATCCTTCACTCAGCATGAATATTCTCGATTGTTTAGATCTCACCAAATTGAAAGCGATCATTGTCCGAACTTTTGGTAGCGGTAATTTTCCAATGAAAGGAGAATACAATATGATCCCATTTTTTGAAAAGTGCAGAGATCACGGGGTAATTGTAGCTATTGTTTCTCAGGCGGATTATGACGCTGTTAATCTGACCAAATATCCTGCAGGACGAGCGGCGTTAAATGTTGGTGCTGTATCAGGGGGAGATATGACTATGGAGGCAGCTCTTACGAAATTAATGTTTCTTATGGCTCGATCAGATTCAAAGGAATACATTGAATCGCAATTTCAAATACCGATGGCCGGTGAGCTAACTGTTGATAAATAGATTTATTTGCCTTGTCATTTCGACCAGCGGGAGAAATCTAAAATTTTTACTCAAAGCGATTACTTAGATTTCTCATATTCGTTCGAAATGACAGTTTTTTCCATTACTTTTGTCTCATAATAAAATATAAAGATGAGCCTTACATACACCAATTATTTAAAAATAAACGAACTGTTGGAACTTCAGCAGCTCAAATCAGATCCTAAAGAACATGATGAAACACTGTTCATTATTATTCATCAAACCTATGAACTGTGGTTCAAACAGATCATTCATGAGTTTGGAAAACTGAACAAAGAACTTTCAGAAGGTAATACATGGATTTCCATCAAAACGATGAGACGGATCTTAACCATCATGAAAACACTTGTTTCTCAGGTTGATATTCTGGAAACCATGACTCCTCTTGAGTTCAACAGCTTCAGAAAATTTTTAGGGGAGTCCAGCGGATTTCAGTCGTTGCAATTTCGTGAAATCGAGATCTTATGCGGATTGAGATTTCCGTTGATGAAAGAAGCTCATAAAGATGATCCTAAACACATCGAAATCCTGGAACAAAAAATGAAAGAGCCGACTATCTGGGAAAGCTTTTGCAAATATCTGAAGAAAAAAGGGTATTCGGTTTCATCGCCCAGAGAGAATGAACGAGGGCTTGTTTTCAATACATCCGAAGAAAACCAAAAAGAGCTGATCAAAATGATGAACGAACATCAGGAAGCCGCTTTAGTAAGTGAATTATTGGTAGATTTTGACGAAGGTTTACAGGAATGGAGATATCGACATGTAAAAATGGTGCAACGAACCATAGGCACTAAAAAAGGAACAGGCGGATCAGAAGGAGTTGCTTACCTTCAACGAACATTAAACCAGACTATCTTTCCGGACCTTTGGGAAATCAGATCTTCTTTTTAGAATTTTAAATGCCACAAAATCACCGAGACACTAAATTATAACACATACTTTTTGGTTAACTATTAAAATTATAAATGCTACAATCCCTCAATCTTTTTGTGGCTTTGTGTTTTAGTGGCTAACATATTCTTATGAAAAACATCGACGAATTAGCGCAACAACTTATCCCTCATTATTCGCATTTCAGAGTTTCTGAACGACTTCTCTTTACCGGACACTCTCATCAGGCTTGGCCGGATGTAGCGCTGGAAGGACAGAAAGAGTACTTCATGGACACCGCAGAGCTGGTGGACAAAAAGTGGGAAAAAGCTGCTGAAAAAACCGAGATCCTGAGAAATTATCTACGCGGATTCTATGACGATCCCGATGGGTTCTACTGCCGTGAAGAAAGTACACACGTTCTTTTTGTAAGCTGGATGAGTGGACTTGATCTGAAGAATAAACCCAAAATCATTTCAACTGATGGAGAATTTCACTCACTGTTTCGTCAGCTTCATCGTCTGGAAGAAGAAGGTTTGGAAGTAACTTATGTAGCAACCGATCCCGATGAAAGTTTTGCAGAACGTATTATATCAGAAATTGATGATAGAACTTCTGCAATAATGCTGTCGCGAGTTTATTTCGAATCCAGCCTGATCAATCACCATCTCACAGAAATTGCACAAGCAGCCAGAAAGTACGGCGTTCCTGTCTTAATTGATGACTATCACGGAACCAATGTCGCTCCGTTATCAATCAGAGAGGCTGATCTGGAAGATTGTTTTATTCTGATCGGTGGATATAAATATCTGCAATGGGGCGAAGCCAATTGTTTCCTGAGATTTCCTAAAGACTGTGATATGCGTCCCGCAATAACGGGTTGGTTCGCTTCCTTCAGTACATTGGAAAAGCCCCGAGACAACTCCCCTACTCACTACGATCATTCCGATCAACGCTTTGCAAGTGGAACTTATGATCCTTCCTCTCAGTATCGCGCGGCTAAAGTGGTCGAGTTTTTTGAAGAACAAGGGCTTACTAAAGAAATTCTGAGAGATCAGTATGTCCAAAAAGTAGAACTACTTAAAAAGCATTTTCTCGATAAAGATTTTGATCCATCTGTAATTCGACTTACTCATGAGAAAGCGATTGCTGAACATAATGGAGGCTTCTTATCTCTTACTTCACCAAAGGCCAGAGAAATAAGAGCTGAATTACTGGCTCGTGATATTTTCACCGATGCCAGAGATCAGATCCTTCGGTTTGGACCGGCTCCTTATACTACTACAACTCAGATTGACGAAGTGATGCTTGCTCTAAAAGAAGTAATAAATGCTCTTTAACTACAAAACAATTTCGACTTTTTTTGTAGTCATTATTACCTCATTTACTGTATTTGCTCAAACTGAATATTCAATCTCCGGCACTGTAAAAAGTCAGGTTGGTCTTGATCCAATTGCAGGAGCTCAAATCTTCCTGAATGGTTCAACTATCGGAACGCTTTCTGATGGAGACGGCAATTTTATTTTATCAGGTATACCCGAGGGAGCTCATGATCTGATTGTTCAAAGCCTTGGTTTCGAAAGTGTTACTTCTTTAATTCGAACGGATCATTTAGAGGATGGATACTCTTTTATAATGAAAGAGAAAGTGTACAATCTGGATGAAATTACTGTTAAACCAAACAGCCAGGACTGGAAATACAATTTTGAACAATTTCGAAAGATGTTTATTTGTGTAGGTCCCTTTTCGAAGAACACTAAAATCAAAAATAAAGAAGTGGTGAACTTTGATTTTGATCTGGATAACAGGACTCTGAACGCCTTTGCTTACGAAACGATTGAAGTAGAAAACAAAGATCTTGGCTACCGGATCTTTTTTTTCTTAGAGAAATTTGAGATCGACTATAAATCAGGAAGATTCTTTTTCTACGGCCAGACTTTTTTTGAAGAGATGAGTTCCAGCAGGAAAAAAACCCGGAACAAATGGAAAGAAAATCGGGAGAAAGCTTATTTAGGGTCTTTTGCTCATTTCACTAAATCTTTAATTGATCAAAAAATTGTTGAAAATGGTTTTGTTGTAAAAGCAGAAGAAAGAGACGATGATGCACGTTATTTATATACGGATACAGTGCCACAATCACAGTTTTTCCATCAAGTTGACAGCTCTTATTATGAATACAGCTTTGTTAATTTTTTGAATGTCACCTATAAAAATGAATACGAAGACATTACTTATTTGTATTCTATTGCAAAACCCTTCGACAGCAATCCCCGTCTTTTGTCGGATTATCAAAACTCTTCCATAACACTGATCTCTGATTCAGTTCTGGTAGATAGATCCGGATTTATTCTCGACCCAACCTCAATTCTTTTTGATGGATACTGGGCATTTGAAAAGCTTTCTGATATGCTTCCACTTACTTATGAAATACCCGCAGATTTAGGAGAATAAGTGCAAGAATTTATTTTCAGGGAAAAATCTCAAAAGACTAGCACCAAATTTCAGACAAATAATACATTACAGTATTTAAGTTGACCTTTCCGGTTAAAATTTAGAATCAGAAAAGTCTTGCCGGAAATGTCTTATGGTTAAAATTTCGATAGATTCATTATTGATTTCATAAATAACACCATAATTTTTATGAACAACTATTTCCCGGATTTTCTCATTATTGATTTCTTCTAAGATTTTACCGGCTTGTGGATTGGCTTTCAACCTTTCAACTTTATCCTCGAACTTATCAATGAGATTTAGGGCGGCATCCGGATTGTCTTTAGAAATATAATCAATAATCTCTCTGATTCTATTTCCGGCAGTAGGAGACCAAATAATTTTCATGACGAGAAATCAGATCGTAACTTGCTAAAAAATTCCTCCTGTTCAACCCCTTCTCCATTATTTAATTCTTTACGAGCAGTTGATAGCTCCTCCAGTAACTGAATCTTATCCAGCATTTTTTGGTAGTCTTCTACATCAATTAACACAGCAGAACTCTTTCCATGCTGAGTAAGAATAAGCGGTCGCCGTTCAGACTTAACCCTCTCTATAAAAGATGCAGCATTGGCTCTGAAATCTGATAGTGATCGAATATCTTGGTCTAGTTGAATATGAGACATTGAAAGTGTGTTTAATTTTTGCTCTGTATAATGTACTGAATTAAATACAAAATATTGTATCAATTTGTGAAATTGAAATTCCAAAAAAGAAGCACCAAATTTCAAACAAAAAACAAATTACAGGACTTAAATCTCCATCCCAAGCTCCTGCTTGGGAAAGAGTTTAAATAAGCTAAATAAAAAAGCGCGTCGGGCGGTTACCCTCCACCGCTACAGGGTGGTCGATTTTACGACTCTGTTTTGTCACCGATATTATTTATTTACTTGCGCGCAATCTATTTACTTCTATTTGAATATAACATCCATTTATAAATCCCAAAAAACAAGATTCAAATTTCAGACCAATAATAAATTACGGGGATTAATCCATATCCAAAGCTTCTGATTTACTAAATCCTGAAAGGAGTAATTTTACCTCTTTTTTACCTGTCCAAGCCATAATTCATCATTCCACCAATGATATTGAACGAATAAAAGATTTGGAGTGTCACTTTTAATTAGTTCAACAGCAAAATCTTGGGGAAGACAAGGCTTACTTTTATCAGTTTCTTTTTGAGTTTTAAATCGTACGAATTTTTGGGATAGAGAATCAATTTCTAAAGCAAACTCGTTACATAAAGAAGAATCGAAAAAAAGCCTAAAATTATTAAGTGAATCACTTAGACTAAACGAAATCTGATATTGAGTTGTATCATGTTCAAAACCAACGAATCCCTCCCATTTACTATTTAGCCAATTAGAAGATTGAGCCAGAACAACGCAATGAATACACATGAAAAATAAAAAAAGTATAAGCTTCCGCATTGATTGTTGAATTAATATTATTCCCAAAATAAATGAATGTACAGACATTAAAATAAACAAAATCAGTTAAGAAGCACCCTGTCTATAAATCTGATTTAAACTTTTTTTGTAAGGAATTCTTTTTTGATTGTCTTACTAAGAACCAAGGTTTGGTAAATCTCAATTTTCAAACTACAAATTCCAGACAAATGAAAAATTACAATCTAGAAGAACGTACATTGGTCTTTGCGAAAGCAACGAGAGTCTTCGTTAAAAAACTTCCGCGTTGTACTTCTAACTTCGAAGATGGTAAACAGTTGATCAGGTCTTCGGGTTCTATCGGAGCAAATTATATAGAAGCCAATGAAGCTTTGAGTAAAAAAGACTTCAAAATGAAAATGAAGATCTCCAGAAAAGAAGCTAAAGAAACATGCTACTGGCTTAATTTAGTTGATACCGGTACTGATCAATATCTTGAAAAAGAACGATCAAATTTACTGGATGAGACAACGCAATTATTGAAAATAATGTCTTCAATTATCCTGAAAGCTGCTTAATTTGGAATTTGAAGTTTGAAAATTGTGATTTAAAAAAGTTTAGAAAAAACTTTTTTCTTACATATATCGAACATATATTCTTTCGCAGAAGATGATGACACGATATGACACCCTGCCTTGTTAACTTTGCAGTAAATAAATTCAAAAATAAATGTAATCATGGCTGACTCAAAAGAAAGATCTAAAGCATTAGATATTGCCGTCGGGCAAATTGAAAAACAACACGGGAAAGGAACCATCATGAAGTTGGGCGGAGACGCCGTTCAGGATGTGGACGTTATTTCAACCGGTTCCATTATGGTAGATTATGCATTGGGCGTACAAGGTGTGCCGCGAGGTAGAGTAACGGAAATTTACGGCCCGGAAGCGAGTGGTAAAACTACTTTGGCACTACAGGTAATTGCACAAGCACAAAAAAATGGCGGATATGCTGCTTTTATTGATGCGGAGCACGCCTTCGATCCCAGATATGCTAAAGCATTGGGGATAAAAGTTGACGAACTTCTTGTATCACAACCTGATAACGGTGAACAAGCACTCGAAATTACAGAAACATTGATTCGCTCCGGTGCGCTGGATGTGATCGTTGTTGATTCCGTAGCAGCACTGGTTCCGCGTGCGGAACTGGAAGGCGAAATGGGTGACTCTCATATGGGGCTTCAGGCGCGACTGATGTCGCAGGCACTCAGAAAGATCACCGGTATCGTAAGTAAATCTCATACTTCTTGTATTTTCATTAACCAGGTTCGTGAAAAGATCGGAGTTATGTTTGGTAATCCTGAAACCACTACTGGTGGACGCGCACTTAAATTCTATTCTTCTGTTCGTCTGGACATCCGCAGAATTGGAGCTATTAAGAAAGGTGATGAAGTAATCGGTAACCGGACTAAAGTAAAAGTTGCCAAGAACAAAGTGGCCCCTCCTTTCAAAGTGGTTGAGTTCAATATCATGTATGGAAAAGGAACTTCATTGATTGCTGAGATACTGGATCTGGCTGTTGAATTCGATGTAATTGAAAAACGAGGTAGCTGGTTCCGCTATGATGGCGAACCTATCGGACAGGGTGCTGACGCTGCAATGCAGTTTCTGGAAGAAGACCCCAAGCTATGTGCAAGCATTGAGAAACTGGTACGGGCTAAACTTCGTGGCGAGGAACTGGATGAACCTATTCCTGATGCATCCAAAGAGAAGGAAAAAGAGCCTGAAAAAGCTGAAGCCTGATCTGACTGACAACATTCAAAAGCTCTGTTCTTAAACAACAGAGCTTTTTGTTTTTAAAGCTATGAGTTATTCCAACAAGAAATATTCGAAGAAAGAACCTGAATTTCCGGTTACAATTCATCGGATTGAAGTTCAGAAGAAAAACTCTTTTCGTTATTCTCTGTATTCCGAAGACGGATTTATATCCGGTGTGTCTGATGCTACTCTGACCAATCATAACCTTCGTAAAGGTACTGTTATTGATGAACAGCTATATGCTGTGATCCAAAAGGAAGAAGAAAGTTGGTCAATAAGAGAATATTTAATTCGTCTGTTGGGCAGACGGGATCATGCAAGCCATGAATTGCGGTTAAAAGGAATCAAAAAAGGTTATGATTCCGAAATTTTGAATCAGATCATTGCTGAACTCGAAGACAAAAATTATATCAATAATTATGCTTTTGCTAAAAAGTATACAAATGATAAGTTCAGGTTCAATAACTGGGGGCCAAACAAGATAAAAGCTGAACTATCAAAAAAAAAGATCGGAAAAAATACTATTGCTCGGGTTTTGGAGGAAGAATTTGATCAACAATCAAAGATCGAAACCATAAGCGAGTTGATAGAAAAGAAGAAACCCGCACTTTTACGAACAGATCCGGAAAAAAGAAGAAAAAAAATATTCGATTATTTATTTAGAAAAGGATACGATTCTAGTATTATATTGAAAGAAATTGACGGCTTACTGGAATTAGTGAATAAATGAAAAACATAACCTTAGAAAAAATAGTGAAGTTCGCCATTGGTATTGCTGCCATTGCCGTTCTTGGATGGGTTTTAGTAAAGTTGGGGAATCTGGTTCTTTATCTTGTCCTGGCTTTGATTCTGAGTTATGTTTTAGATCCTATCGTAAATTGGTTACAACGTAATAAAGTCCCCAGAACGTTTGCCATCACACTCACACTTTCAGCGGTAATTCTGGTTTTTGTTTATGCTTCTACTACCGTTATTCCGAAAGTGGCTGACCAAATGGTTCAACTGGCTCGTCAGTTGGACATCCGGAATATTGAAAGCATTGCCAACCAAGTAGAAACTAGTTTAAGTGATGACTATGATTTTATTCCTGAGGGCTTTTTAAGCAACAACCTCACCCAGGTTTTAAATTCTTTGTTTGATTTCGATCAGTTTTCATCTGTCTTCAGTAATGTAGTCGGGGTTTTTACGGATATATTTTCAGCAATTTTAGTGGTCCCCTTTGCTGCATTCTTTTTTCTGAAAGATGGCTCCAAGATTCGAAGAGATCTTCTATTACTGATCCCCAACAAGTATTTCGAAACATCATTAACACTGATCGACAAGATTGAAAAGAGATTAGGACTTTATTTCAGAAGTGTTTTATTGCAAAGCTTGCTGGTCGCAGCCAGTTCATGGGCAACACTTTCAGTTGCAGGATTAGATAATTCCCTTTCTGTTGGTATTGCTGTGGGTTTAGCCAATACTATACCCTATTTTGGTCCAATCATTGGTTATATACTTTCTATAATTATTTCAATAATAGAAACCGGAGACTTTTCTTTGGTACTGGTTTGCATGATCGCTATTCTGATCGTACAGATGCTGGATAATATTATATTTCAACCTCTTCTCTTTTCACGCTCTGCTGATATGCACCCGGTAGCAATTTTATTTATCATTTTGATTGGTGCTGAAGTTGCCGGTATTTTGGGGATGTTGGTGGCGATTCCATTAGCTACTGTTATCAGAATCACCATTATTCAGATAAGCTGGAGCTTCAATAATTACCATGTTTTTAATCAGGAACCTGAACTAACCAAAAATCCTTCCGGTTAGCTATTTCTATCCTGATTAGCAGTGAAACTTTGCGTATCTTAATGCAAGTATTTCTGCAACTTCAAATAAATCACTGTTGAAGAACATTGTTGTATTTGCATCCGGTTCTGGATCAAATTTTCAGTCAATTATTAATGCGGTTTCAAATGGGAAACTGACTGCAAATATTGTTGGATTAATTACCAATAATAAATCTGCTTTTGCACTCGAGAGAGCTCAGAAACACGGAATTCCTACCTTCATAATTTCTCCGGACCAATTCAATAGCGAATCTGAGTATTCGAAAACGGTTCTTTCAAAACTTGAAGAGTGGAATGCTGATCTATTGATTCTGGCAGGTTATTTAAAGAAAATTCCTGTAGAAATCATTCAGTCCTTTGACAACAGGATTCTGAATATCCATCCTTCCCTGCTTCCAAAGTACGGAGGTAAAGGATTTTACGGATCTAAAGTTCATGAAGCCGTGATCCGGAATAAAGATTCTCAGTCGGGTTGCACTGTACATGTAGTAACTGCTGAATATGATGAAGGTCCGGTTATTGGTCAATCAACAGTTCAAGTTACTGATTCCGACACCGCAACATCTCTCGCTGAAAAAGTGCTTGAAAGAGAGCATATATTACTGCCTGAGACTATTCAAAAATATCTAACAACACTAAAAAACTATTAAAGTGGCATTAAAACCTCTTTCATCTTTACCGACTACACCGCTTAAAATTAACAGGGCATTACTTTCTGTATCCGACAAAACCAATATTGTGGAACTCGCAACTGCGCTTCATAATAACGGAGTTACTTTAATTTCTACCGGAGGAACAGCAAAAACTATTTCGGAAGCAGGAATACCGGTGAAAGATGTTTCTGAAATAACAGATTTTAATGAATGTCTTGATGGAAGAGTTAAAACTCTACATCCTTTGGTTCATGGAGGAATTTTAGCCAGGACCAGCCACGAAAGTGATGTTGAAGAAATTGAGAAACTGGGAATATCTCCTATCGAATTAGTTGTAGTAAATCTTTACCCATTTAAAGAGAAAGTGAAAGAAGATATCACTCCTGCCACAGCTACTGAATTTATTGATATTGGCGGGCCAACCATGATAAGAGCAGCAGCTAAGAATTTTGCACATGTTGGAATATTAAGCTCTCCTGATAAATACGAAGATTTTATTTATGAACTTAATGAAGGAAACGGAATCTCATTTGAAATGAGAAAGTCCTTAGCGAAAGACGCTTTCAATCATACGGCTGATTATGATTCTGCTATTGCGAATTATTTCAATGATCTGGTGAATGAAGAGCCTGTAAAACAATTCAATGTTTCTGTACCTCTTTCGCAGGAATTGAGATACGGAGAAAATCCGCATCAAAAAGCAGCTGTATATGGAGAACAGGATTCAATAATTGACTGTTTTCACGGAAAACAACTCAGCTATAATAATTTTATAGATGTGGACGCGGCTTTGAATATTATTTCATCATTCAGTGATGATAAATCTACCTGTGCTATTATCAAACACACTATTCCTTGTGGTGTTGGAATTGGAGAAAATCTAACTGAAGCTTATAAAAAAGCATTCAGTACAGATACTGTATCGCCATTTGGAGGAATTGTTGTTGTTAACAAAGAACTGGATTTAGAAACTGCCCAGGAAATTGATAAAATTTTCACAGAGATCATTATTGCTCCCGCTTTTTCTGACGAAGCTCTGGAATTGCTGACTCAGAAAAAAAACAGACGATTAATCCGGATCAAAAAGCAAGTTAGTGAAGTACAAGCCAAATCTTTCAGATCCATTTTTGGTGGCTTGTTAACTCAGGATGCAGATCTTGAGCCTGTTGATCAAAATGATTTCAAAGTTGTAACCGATAGAAAACCTACGGATGATGAAATGAATGACCTGCTTTTTGCCTGGAAAGTTGTTCGAAATGTGAAGTCTAATGCCATTGTTTATGCAAAAGAAGGAAGAACATTAGGTATTGGTTCCGGACAAACAAGTCGTGTGGACTCTTCTGAAATCGCGGTTGATAAAGCAAAAAAAGAAGGATTGGATCTAACCGGCTCAGCTATCGCTTCCGATGCTTTCTTCCCTTTTTCTGATGGTATAGAAGCAGCAGCAAAGGCCGGAGCAACATCAGTAATACAACCCGGTGGAAGTATCCGTGATGAAGAAGTTATTGCAAAAGCCAACGAATTCGGAATGACGATGATTTTTACCGGAAAAAGGCATTTTAAACATTAAAAATTATATTTCGCATATACACTTTCATTCTCGTATTTTCAAAAAATAACTACCCAGCACTTTTAAACATCTACTATTTTGGCAATGTCTGATAATTACGGAATCCCGTCCCCTGCTTCCTCAAAAAATAAACAGAAAAAGGGGCTTCTAGATTTTCTATATACCGATATCGCAATTGATCTTGGTACAGCTAATACCCTGATCTACGCAAGAGGCCAGGGAATAGTTTTAGACGAGCCCTCCATAGTTGCTCTCAATCAAAATAATATTCCTGTAACTACCGGGCATGAAGCGCGCCTGATGCATGAGAAAACCCACAAAAACATTCGCACTGTTCGGCCTTTACGAGATGGCGTTATTGCTGATTTTGAAGTTGCTGAACATATGATCAGAGGAATGATCAAAAAAGTGAAGATGAAATGGTATTCCTCAACCCGCCAAATGGTAATTTGTGTTCCCAGTGGAATCACCGAAGTGGAACGAAGAGCTGTAAGAGACAGTGCTGAACATGCCGGAGCTAAAGAAGTTTATTTGGTAGATGAGCCGATGGCAGCAGCTATTGGGATCGGACTGGATGTTCATGAACCTGTTGGTAGCATGATCGTAGATATTGGCGGTGGAACTACTGAAATTGCGGTGATCGCTCTCTCAGGTATTGTTTATGCTCAATCAGTAAGACTAGGTGGAGATGAACTGAATGATGACATCATTAATTATTTCAGAAGAAACCACAACCTTTTGATCGGTGAAAGAACCGCTGAAAAGATCAAATGCGAAATAGGATCTGCAGCTCCTCTTGATGAAGAACTTGAAATGATAACAAAAGGACGTGATCTTGTAAACGGTGTTCCTAGAACCAGACATATTACCTCCAAGGATGCTCGGGAAGCGATCGCTGAATCTGTTAACACCATAGTTGAGTCTATAACAAAATCTCTGGAGCAAACCCCACCTGAACTTTCTGCTGATATTCTGGATCGCGGAATTATGTTAACCGGTGGCGGAGCCTTGCTTAAAAACCTCGATAAACTCATCATGGAAACTACTGATCTACCTGTTCATATTGCAGAAGATCCGTTAACGGCAGTAGTAAGAGGTACGGGAGCAATTTTAGAAAATCTTGATTACTATCGTCCTGTTATTTCTTAATTGAATTAATGAATGCAATTTAAAACACTTAAAGTTGGTGAAGCTAAAGACTACATAATCACTGCCATTCTCATTTTACTTTCAGTAACCATTGCAGTTAGTAGAAATCAAGGCGGTATACATAGTTTGCGTCAACTTTCAGCAATTACTGTAAGTGTTTTACAATCCCCACTTGCCAATATTCGGGTTTACCGACAGGCACTTACTACGAATACCTATTTACAGCGCCAAAATATTCTTCTGCAGGATGAGTTAAGCAAGCTCAGAGCCATTGAACAAGAAAATATAGAACTTCGTAAGCTACTCTCGTTTCAGGACTCTACTGAATTTAGCCTTACACCAACACTTATAATCGGTAAAGAGCTGAACGGAATTAATAAAAGTCTGACTATAAACTCAGGCAGTTTGAAAAACGTTAAGGTTGGAATGCCTTTAGTTACCTCGGATGGTTTATTGGGAAAAGTAATCCTCACTACTGCCGAATATGCTCAGGTTCTTCCTTATAACAATAGCCTCTTCAGAGTAAGTGGGTTAATTCAAGAAGAAAATGCACCCGGTATTGTTTCCTGGAACGGAGAAAGCCTTACAGAAATGGTAATTGATTTTATCCCGCAGACTATTCCGGTTGAAGAAGGATATACTGTTGTTACTTCCGGTTTCAGCAATGAACTGCCTGCAGGAATTCCTATTGGTTCAGTAATAAGAACAGAAATTGAAGAAGGAAAAGAAACTCAACGAATATTTTTAAGACCCTTTGCTTCAATAGCTCAGGCTTCTCAGGGTTTCATAATTAATTTTACCCCAGATTCATCACTTACAAATCTGAATGATCAATATGAGGATATTTTTGAGTGAGAAATAAGCTTATTAAACATATTGGAATTGGAATTGTATTTGTTTTATCTCAACTGCTTATTTTTCAGTACCTGACCATTTATGGTACAATAGCAGATCCGGTGTTGGTTTTTGTACTATGGACTGCATTAAGATATAAACGGCATGAAGTATTATTCTTTGCAGCAGGGTTAGGTCTTTTTCAGGATGCATTATTTGATTCATGGGGATTAAATATGTTTGCTAAAACAATTACCATGTTCCTACTCTACAAAATTGTTTCCAGAAACTCAGAAGTCCGTTTAATAATATGGCAAGCTTTTGTATTAATACTGGGAGCTGCTTTTCTTCATAATCTCTTTTATTTAGGATTTTCGTCATTCTTAAATGTTTACGAATTTTCATTCTCTCCTATAATTTTGCTGATCGGTAGCAGTTTATATACTGCACTGATCGGTAGTATTTTACACATTCTTAAAGGAGACGCTAACTAATGAACAACTCACCCAACAGAACCCGGACGTCTATTTTTGCTTTACAGGCAATAATGGTGTTGATCTGTTTAGTTGTTTTAGGAAGAATCTTCTATCTGCAGATAGTTCAATATGAAGTTTATGACGAGTTGGGTGATCAAAACTCGATCCGGCAGGAATATGTAGATGCTGCCCGCGGGTTGATCTATGATAGAAATGGCACACTTTTAGTCGATAATCAGCCAATATACTCCGTAACAATTACTCCTCTTAACTTTGACTCTGAAAATATCCCGTTACTAGCAGATCTTTTGGGAGAATCAGACAGCCTTGTTACTGAACTTGTAACTGATGCCAAAAGATATTCCCGCTTCAGAACATCTAAACTTATTACAGATGTTGATTTCAAAGTCTTTTCTCTTATTCAGGAAAATCTCTGGCAACTTCCCGGGATCGGACATCAGATTGACAGCAAGAGAAACTATCCGGCACCGCTAACAGCTTCACATATTTTCGGTTATCTCCGTGAAGCGGATGAAAATGATTATAAACAAACTAAATCGATTCGACTAGGCGACAAGATTGGTAAAAGCGGACTTGAATTATACTATCAGGAAAATTTAAAAGGTGATCTGGGAATAAATTATTTAAAAGTAAACGCTCTTGGGCAATCTTTAGGAAAATATACAGAGCAAAAAATTGCGAAACCTCCGGTTCAAGGTGACAACCTGATTACGACCCTTGATGCAGATCTCCAGGCTTTTGCTGAGCAACTTATGAAAGGAAAAAGTGGTGGTATCGTAGCTATGAATCCCAACACTGGTGAAATACTAGCACTTGTCAGCTCTCCCGAATATGAAGTAAAAAAACTTGCCGGAAGGATTGATAAAGAATACTGGCAGTTTATCAACTCGGATTCAACACGTCCTTTGTTTAACAGAGCAATATCAAGTCGCCAACCTCCGGGATCCACCTTTAAGCCATTGATGGGTATAATTGGTTTACACCTTGGTATTGTGACACCTGAAACTGAGATTTATAATAGTGGTTATTATATGAGAGGTAGGCCATATAAAGATCTTGCCGATCCCGGACTTTATGATATGGAATCCGCGATTGCTCATTCCAGTAACACTTATTTTCTAAGTGTAATGGATAAAATTGCAACTTCAGGAAAACTAAACACGTGGAGTAAATTAGTTAAAGATTTTGGTCTTGGAGTTCCAAATGAAATTGATCTTCCAAGTGCTAATAGAGGGATTATTCCTGACAGTAGTTATCTAGACCAAAGATGGGGTAAAAGAAAATGGGGTTTAGGTGATGTATTAATCTTTGGTATTGGTCAGGGAGCCGTTTCTGCTTCTCCTCTTCAGATCGCTCAAATGACCAGTTCCATTGTAAATGGAGGGTATAAAATTGAGCCTCATTTACTCCGGGCAGTAGAACGAGCAGATGGAAGTATTGTACAAAACAACTCAACTATAGAAAAAATTGATTGGGTAAAAGAAGAGTATCTTAATACTGTCAAAAAAGGCATGCGAAGAAATGTATTAGAAGGGAGTGGACGTTTTTATGCTTCTATCCCTGATATTCAGGTCTCCGGCAAAACCGGAACGGCTCAAAACCCCTTTGGTTTCTCACATGGTTGGTATACATCCTTTGCACCAACAGAAAACCCTGAAATTGTAGTTACTGTTTTTTTGGAGAATGCAGGTTTTGCTTCTATTTCCGCTGTTCCTGTAGCTTCTCTGATATTGGAGAAGTACTTGAAAGGTGAAGTAGAAAGACAATGGCTGGTTGATTACGTTTTAAATTTTGTTCCTAAAGAAGATAATTCAGAAGCATCGGCGGGCCAATGAACAATCTTAGAAATTTAAATTGGTCAATATTTGGAGCCTGGATAGTACTTGCAGTTATAGGATTGGTCGCTATTTACAGTGCAACTCAGGGACCTGTATCTGAATTTCTTCCTGATTACATTAAAAATAATTTTATAAAACAGTTGTTTTTTGTAGCATTAGCAGTTGTTCTTGTTTTATTATTTCAATTTTTCACCCCAAGAACATATATGCAAATTTCCTATTTGTTCTATGGTGTTGCCCTCCTACTGGTAATTCTTACTCTGTTCTTCGGTACTGAAATAAACGGTGCTAAAAGTTGGATTAGAATAGGTGGATTTAATTTGCAAGCAAGTGAATTAATGAAAATTGCTACGATACTTGCTACAGCTCAATATCTTACAAGTCGGCGTGATATAAGTGCCGAAAATATTAGATATGCCCTGATCGCTGTTTTAATGATTTTAGTTCCTACAATTTTCATTTTTCTACAAAATGATACCGGTACAGCAATAGTTTTTCTCGCACTTATTCCTGTAATGTTATTTTGGTCTGGTTTACCATATGGAGTTTCTATCTATATAGTTTCACCTGCAATTATACTTTATTTAACTGTTTTTGATTGGAAATTTGGTGCAATTGCTACCATACTTATTGCCTTTTTGATCTTTATGGTTCAAAAAAGAGTTTGGTTGACAGTTACATCGCTTATTACAAGCATAGTAACAGTTGTTGGTGTGAACGTAGCTTTAACTGATATCCTGCAACCTCACCAGGTTGCAAGAATAACAGCTTTTACGAATCCGGCTTTTGACCCCACGGGTGCAGGTTGGAATGTTATACAAGCTAAAACAGCTATAGGATCCGGAGGATTATTAGGTAAAGGGTTTTTGGAAGGGACACAAACCCAACTTAAATTTTTACCCGCTCAATGGACTGATTTTATTTCCTGTGTTATCGGTGAAGAGTTTGGGTTCATAGGACTTGGTCTGCTGGTAATTACATTTCTATTTCTTTTTCTAAAACTTTTGAAGATGGCAGGGAATCATAAACATCCTTTTGCTCAGCTTGTAACAGTAAGTGTGACCGCTGTATTTTTTATACATTTTGTAGTCAATATCGGAAGTGCAACAGCCTTACTCCCTGTAATTGGTATTCCACTTCCATTTGTGAGTTACGGAGGCTCTGCTTTCCTGACCAATTCTCTGATGTTGGCTATTTGTTTAAATATGGATCTTTATAAAAGAGATTTCAGCATATACCGTTAAGCTTTTTGATATTTTTTGTCGGTTCCAAGATTAAAACCTAACCGATGATGAGGTGTATAACCAAACTGCTTTAATGCTCTTTTATGATGTGGTGTTGGGTAGCCAACATTAGATTTCCAGTTAAATTCAGGAAATTTTTCACCCAGTCTTTTCATATATCTGTCTCTGTAATTCTTAGCTAGAATTGAAGCAGCTCCGATTGATATGGACTTGTCGTCTCCCTTGATAATACAGGTATGAGGAATAAGAGAAGTTGTATATTTATTTCCATCTACCAGCAAATAATCAGGATTTGCACCTTTCTCTTCAGCACATTTTTGCATTGTATTTATAGATGCCCATAATATATTGAGATCAAATATTTCTTTAAGTGAACCTTCCTGAATTGTATAAAAAAGTGCTTTTTCTTTGATCTCTTCTTCTAATAGCAATCTATTCTTTTCATTAATTGCTTTACTGTCTTTTATTCCATCAATCTTAATCCCTTCTTCGAAGATTACACCCGCAGCAACTACCGGTCCGCATAAACATCCCCTTCCAACCTCATCGAGCCCCATAACTCTTTTAAAACCTTCACTCCATAATTCTTCTTCGATCTTAGTGCGGTTAGAGTTCATAACAAATATTTAGTAGTTTGATAAATCATGGAACTGTTTAAAGATAAGATGTATTTAAATATTAAAATAAGATATGAATTTTAAATACACACAATGGGATGAACGCTTCGGAAAAGGAGGAAACAAGTCTCCCTTCGAGACACTCTGGAATCTTTTTCAGGAATTACTGACTATTTCAAGTGGTGATGTATCCCAAGCTCTCAGATGGCTTACCGAATTAGATAAAGAGTACCAAATTACTGAGCAGTTTGATGAAGACTATTCTTTAGGCGATTTTATGGATGACCTAAAAGATCGCGGTTACATAGAACAAGATGAGCAAAATCAGATTGTGATCACCAAGAAGACCGAAAGAAGCCTCCGTCAGAAATCTCTTGAAGAAATATTCAAAAATCTCAAAAAAGGCAGTTTCGGTTCACATAAAACTCAACACACCGGTAAGGGATTAGAACGACAGCCCGAAACAAGAAAATGGAATCCGGGAAGTGATATAGGTCAAATTGATTCGGTGGGAACCATGCTGAATATGCTGAATCATAGTTCAATCGACAATGTTAATCTTCAGGAAGATGATATTTCTGTGTACGACACAGATCATTATACTTCGGTTTCTACCGTGCTCTTAATCGACATCAGTCATTCCATGATGCTTTATGGTGAAGACAGGATTACACCTGCTAAGAAGGTAGCTATGGCGTTATCCGAGCTTATTCTGACAAGCTATGCAAAGGATTCACTCGATATCATAGTTTTCGGAAATGAAGCATGGGAAATTTCGATAAATGATCTGCCCTATTTAAAAGTTGGTCCCTATCACACAAATACTTTACAAGGGTTAGAAAGAGCGCGACATCTTTTGCAAAGAAAGAAATTTTCGAATAAACAGATCTTTATGATCACTGACGGAAAACCGTCTTGCATTATCGAAGATGGCAGACTTTATAAAAATAGTTTTGGGTTAGACCGGAAAATAGTAAATAAGGTTTTGGATGAAGCTGTAAAATGCAGGAGAGAGCAAATCCCTATCACGACCTTTATGATAGCCAGCGATCCTTACCTGCAAAGCTTTGTAAGAGAGATGACTGAAGCAAATAAAGGAAAAGCGTATTTTGCTTCTCTGGATGATCTAGGTGGATACATTTTTGAAGATTATATCCAGAACCGGCGAAAAAATGTGAAATAAAAAAAGCCATAGTTTTAACTACGGCTTTTAAAATTTTAAGTAAGCTTAATCCTTAAATACCCAACTGAACCATAACAGCATCAGTGATATTAAATTCAGAGCTATACTTTTGAGATGCATATAAAATAATAACATCGCCTGAACTTGTTGTTGTATTCAGAACATAAGAAAGACCTCTTTGCTCAGCTACTGTACTTATTGCTTCACCAATTTGGGTCTGCAATGGGCCAAGAAGTTCATTTCTTTTACTTTGAATTTCCTGTTGTGCTGTTCTGGTAGCTTCATTCAGGTCATTGCTCATTTTCTGTAATTTCTCTTCTTCTGCTGCTTTAGCCGCTGCTGAAATTACATCCTTCTTTTGCTCGTATACATTAACTGCATTCTGAAGCTCTAGTTCCTTTTGCTCGATCTCCAGAGACTTTCTATCCGCAAAATTTTGCAGCCTTTGCTGTACAGCCTTCATTTCAGGCATTCTGTTTAGAACAGCTTGAGGATTTACATAGCCAATTTTTAATTCTTGAGCTTGTGTACTTGTATTTGTAGTTAATAATAACGTGAAAAGTAAACCTAAGCCTATTGAAAACTTCTTTAACATGATTCTATTTTTATGATTGTTTTAATTTTTCCAGTACTAATTCGGTAATATTCATTTGATCATCTGAAGCATAGAAAATAAATGCACCTGCATTTACAGATCCTTCATTTAAAACCAAATCCAGCCCTAACGAATCTGCTACCGTCTTTATGGTATCAAAAACTTTGTTCTCGATTGGTTGAAGCAATGTGATTTGTCGCTGCTGAACTTCATTCAAACTTTTTTGACGTTCTTCCTCAAAATCTTGATTTTTTTGAATCAAATCTTGCTCTCTTACTTGTCGTTGTTCCAGAGTTAACACTTCTTTTGCAGCATTATAGTCATCAAATTCCTTCTGCAAAGCTACCGCTTGAATTGCCAACAAAGAGTCTTTTCTTTGTAGTAAAAGACCAATTTCAGTGTCAATAGCCTGAACTTCAGGTAACTGCGAAAGTATCACTTCCGGATTTGTATACCCTATTTTTAACTGTGACTGTGCGTCAAAGCTAAAAAACATTAAGAATAAAGCTATTAATGTTAATTTTTTCATGTATTTCTTATAAATGTTTTAAAATTATTGTTCTATTTCAATTCCAAGTTCCAATAAAACTTGTTCGTTTAAATTCCATTCCCCTCTAGCATAAACCATATAGATGTCACCTGATCTGTCAAATACAAAATCCAAACCATTTCTTTGAGCAACATTTCTAACAGCTGCAAATACTTGTCTCTGTATAGGTTCTAATAACTCTTTTTGTTTTTGAAAATATTCTCCATCAGGACCAAATTTTTGTGCAGTGAAATTATCTAACTGTTTCTTCTTGGTATTTATTTCCTGAATCTTCTCTTTCTTGATCTCTTCTGTGTACAGAATTTCCTTTGCAGCGTAATCTTCTTCAAGATTTTCTATTTCTAATCTTAATTCTTGAATTTCATTTTTCCAACCATCACTTAATACTTTCAATCTTTGTTCAATACCTGAATACTCAGGTATTTTAGAAAGCACAAAATCAGATTCGTAATACCCAATTTTTTGATCCTGGGCATAAACATTTCCTGACAAAATCAGAGTAAAGACAATGAGCCAAATATGTTTTTTTAACTTTTTCATTAAAATGGTGCGCCAATGTTAAATAAAAACTCCCACTCTCCTGCCGAAACAGCCGGGTTCGTTCCCTGTATACCATCAAATCTATACCCGTAACTCAAATCAACTAATCCTAAAATAGGCAGGAATAATCTAACTCCGAAACCTGTAGAACGTTTTAACTCAAAAGGATCATATTCTGAAAAACTTAAATAGGAATTACCTGCATCAAAGAAAGTATAAGGTATTAGCTGTAACTGTTCAGTTTGCACCGCAGGGTATCGCATCTCCAGTGTAAATTTATTATATAAACGACCTCCTACCTGTATACCATCAACAAAAGGAGCAATGCTTTGTCCAATCCCACCCGGATAACCTCGCATATCTATATTGTCATATAAAAAACTTTGTCTTTGTTGAAGTTGAGTACCACCTACTAAAAACCTTTGGAAATCACTTCTGTTAGAAACTGTAAAATATCCAATATAGCCAAAGTCTGCAGTTGTTGTAAGCACCAACTTCTGAACTAATGGGAAGTGACTCTGATAACCCGATTTAATTTTGTAATAGTCTGAGAACCCTTCTATTGGTAACGCTACTTCACCAGATAAACTGATCTTAGAACCCAAAGAAGGAGATATCGGATTGTCTAATGAGTTTCTTTCAATTCTTTGCTCTAAAGTAATTGAATTAGATACACCTGCTGTTTGGAAACTGGAACCCTCACTCACATCATATAACTGGTAACCTAAAGTTGTACGTGTTGAGAAATAATCATCAGGCCATTTCAATCTTTTTCCAATAGAAATGCTACCAGTGAACAGTTCTGTTTTCCCTGTGCTAAATGCTGAAGTTGAATTAATGAGATTGTACGACAAGTTAAGCCCCAAAGAAGTTGGCTTACCTGAAAGCCATGGTTCTACAAAATTTATAGAATAGCTTTGATAACCTTGACCGGTAACCTGAACTCCTAAAGAAAGTTTTTGACCGTCTCCGGAAGGAATTGGTTTCCAACCTCCTTTTTCAAATGCTCTTTTTATTGAAAAGTTATTAAAATTTACTCGAGCGGAAATTATGGCTCCAATTGTTTGACCTCCATATCCTCCGGAAAATTCAAAATTATCAGTAGAAACCGATTCATCTAAACTATATGTTACGTCAACAGTTTTATTCCCACGGTCAGGTAAAACATCAGGCTGAATGCTCTGGGCATCAAAATATCCCAATGTTCCTAATTCCCTTATTGTTCTGATAATAGCTTCTCGGCTATACTTATTACCCGGTACTGTCCGTAAGGTTCTTCTTACAACATCGTCATGAGTTTTCGTATTTCCTGTAAATGAAACCTCAGATATAGTTGCGATTTCATCTTCATAAATATCTATATGTATATCAACAGAGTCTTCTCCAGCTTTATCAATAGTAGGAATAGCTTGAAAAAACAGATATCCGATGTTCTGATATAAAGAAGTTACATCAGTACTGCTTTGGTTTAAATTTAGGTTTGTTTCAAATTTCTCTTCATCAAAAACGTCTCCTTTTCCAAAGTCTAACGCTCCGGTTAATTGCTCATCTGTGTATACAGTATTACCCTCCCAGGTAATCTTTCTTACTTTATATTGAGGACCTTCTTCAAGTTTAATAGTAACACCAACTCCATCCAAGTCTTTCACATAATTATATATAAATACAGAATCACTCAACACCCTTACATCAGAGTATCCGTTTTTTCTATAAAAAGATAATACGTTATTAACTCCCTCTTCAAAATCGCTTTGTTTGTATACTTTTTTGGAAAGAAATTTCCACCATTTATCTTCTTTAAGTGGCTTCATTTTTTTTGTAAGCTTTTTATCTGAAAATGCTTCGTTTCCTTCAAACTTTATGTCTTTGATCTCCAGCCTGACTCCGGCGTCTACATTGAAAATTAACCTTCCTCTGTTATTTAAATTTTCAGCTTTTTCAATCTTAGCATCTACTTTTGTATACCAGTAGCCTTTTTCTTTATAGAACCTATTAATTGTATTTTTAGCTTTTGCAATAATAGCTTCTGTTATAGCTACTCCGGGAGTAATCAAAATTAATTCTTCAAGATCTCTTCTTTGTGATCTTTTCACCCCTTCTATTTTATATTCAATTAAAGTCGGTTTCTCGGTTACTTTAATAATCAAGCTGATTTCAGATAAACTTATTTCTTCAATAAGCACTTCAACATCGGCAAACAAACCGGAACGAAACAGCCTCTTTATTGCATCAGGAATATCTTCTCCGGGGTAAGTGATCTGTCTTCCAATTGTTAAAGAGCTGGCATTTATTATAAACTGTTCTCTTGTACTTTCATTTCCATCTACCTTAACAGATTTAATTGTGTATTCCTGAGGAGTGGTTTGGGTTGGGTCTGTAATTTCAAAAGTATCCTGAGCTTTTGACTCGTGCATAAATGTCCCTAAAATTAACACACAAACTGAGGCAATAAATATTCTTTTCAACAAACTATATACTTCTTTTTTAAGGTTCACTTATTTTTATTTTTTAATAAACGGGCTGCCAACCCTTTTTCGTCTTCAGATTGTTTAACTTTTCCAAATCTTCTATCGCGACTTTGATAGGACTCGATAGCTTTATACAACTCATCTCTTCTGAAATCCGGCCAAAATTGTTCTGTTATGTATAATTCAGAATATGCAAGCTGCCATAAAAGAAAATTACTAATTCTATATTCTCCACTCGTTCTTATTATAAGATCGGGATCAGGAACTTCTGCTGTTGAAAGATGATCAGCAATCATTTGGTCATTTATCAAAGTAGGATCGAGTCTGCCTTCTTTTACATGAGTTGCAATTTTCTTTACGGCTTCAGTTATATCCCATCTTCCGGAATAACTTAACGCCAAACATAATTGAAGACGATCATTATTCTCGGTTAGTTCTATAGCTTCTTTTAATTGCTTCTTACAATCATCAGGGAATCGATCGGTTTGTCCAATAGTTACTAGCCTGATATTATTCTCATGCAGATTGTCAGCTTCTTTCCTCAATGAAGAAACAAGTAATCTCATCAATCCCCGAACTTCAGCTGAAGGTCTCCCCCAATTTTCAGTAGAAAATGCGTACAGAGTTAAATACTTAACTCCCAGCTGAGCGCAGGACTCCGTAATATCTCTTACCGAATCAACACCTACTTTGTGTCCATGCAACCGTATACTTCCTTTACTACGAGCCCATCGTCCATTGCCATCCATAATTATAGCAATATGCTCCGGAATCTCTCCGGACTTATTCAGCTCCAGTTGTTTTTTCTGGTCTGCTTCTGACTGTTCAGTATTTGTTAACGTAAGTTTTTTCAAAAATTATAGCTGATTTTCAAGCCTTAAAAAATAGGCTAATAATCGCCATATATCAAGGCGAGAAATATTTTCAATTATTTAATTTTTGTTGCAGCGATATCATTTCTAAAACAGCTAACGCAGCTTCTCCGCCTTTGTTTCCTTTGTCTCCTACTCTTTCTATAGCCTGTTTAACATCATCGGTTGTTAGCACACCGAATGCTACAGGTTTTTTTGAGGCGAGATTTATATCCATAATCCCTCTGGTTACCGCGTCACAAACGTATTCAAAATGTGGTGTACCTCCTCTAATCACTACACCCAAAGCTATTATACCATCTACAGGTTTGCTGTCTAACATACTTTCGATAGCTAAAGGAAGTTCAAAAGAACCGGGACAACGAGAAACTATAATATCAGTTTCCTTAATTCCATTTCCTTTCAATGCTTTTAAAGCTCCTTGTAACATCCGTTCTGTTATAGAAGAATTCCATCTTGATACAACGATCCCAATCTTTACACCTTCAGGGTTAGTATTTCCTTCTATGTATGTAATACTCATACTATTCTTTTACTAAAATGGTTTGTTTTCTTTGATCTGTCATTCTTTTCATTGAATCCACGTACTTTTGAGCGATGGCAACAATTCCCACATGTGAATGACCTGTTCCAATACTTCCGTGATAATCACTTCCACCGGTCTTTAACAAGGATTTCATGTCACAAAAATTTGAATAAAATTCCTGTCTTCTGAAATTATGACTTGGATGAATGCATTCCAATCCATCTATCCCTAAACTTACGAATTCTTCAATTTCATCTTCAGAATAAAGCCTTCCCGGATGGGCCAATATAGCTGCTCCACCTACATTTTTTATCATTTGAATTGCTTCGCCGGAAGAAGGATAAGAGTTCTTGATTTCACCCAATTTTTCATTACTTAAATATAGCTCAAAAGCTTCATTAAAACTTGACACATATCCTTTATCAATCAGTATTTTTGCAAGATGAGGTCTGCCTAAATTCCCACCCGCAGCTTCTGCCCAAACCTCCTGGTAGTCAATATCTATCTTACGCTTATTCAGTGTGTTTATGATCCCTTTTATTCGAGCTGTTCTTTTATTCCTCTGATTATTCAAAAAATCATCAAAGTAATTGGTTTCTGTTTCAAAACAGTAAGCCAGAATATGCGCTTCCCTTTCTTTAAAAACTGTAGTTACTTCTACTCCGGGTATTAATTCAATCCCGCTTTCTTCTGCGAATGGCTTTGCGATTTTAAACCCTTCAAAAGTGTCGTGATCAGTAATTGATACTGTTTTCAATTTCTTGGATACAGCCAGTTTTATCACCTCTTCCGGAGATAATTTCCCATCTGAACAAGTAGTGTGAATATGAAGATCTGCTTTCTGCGGCATTAGTTCTTGCCTGAAAGTAAAGACTCTATCTGCTCTGGATTATTGATAAGATCAATTGCCGATTTAAGTTGCTCATCTTTGGAAAGAGATGCGTCAGTTCTAACTGTTTGCCCCCCACTTCTGGCTTTTAGTTCCAGCCAGATCATTTTCTCAACAAATTCCTTACTTCGATTCAGATCCTGCTCTTTTTGAACTTCAATAAGCTTCCTGAGTTCATTAATTTGTAATTCAGCTCCTTCAACTTCTGAAAGATCATTTTGTATTACATCTAAGTAATCTTCTGTTTCATTAGCAAAACTGAATTCAATTTCATCCAGAAAAATTTTGAATTCTTCAAATATGCCTTCCGGTATATTTTCAAAATCAGCGTCCGCATTTTCTGCGTAATACTCTGTAGTAAAATCAAAAACAGCTCCTTTTTGGAGTAAAGAAATCTCAATTAAACTCGGCTCATCAATTTTCACAACTACATCAGGCTCAATGCCCCTGCCTTCATTAACGATTCTTCCATTTTTTGTCTTATAAACCGTTGAAGATGTCTCCCTCTTTACAACTCCTGAATTCCTTCCCTCATGAGTATAATCAATTGACTGAATACTTCTTCCGCTCGGAATATAGTAACGAGCTATTGTAACTTTTAAAGAAGTGTTATAAGGAAGGGGTTTTACAATTTGAACTAATCCTTTACCGAAACTCTGTTCTCCCACAATAACTGCTCTGTCCAGATCCTGAAGAGCGCCGGAAACTACCTCTGAAGCACTTGCACTTCCTCCGTTTACTAAAACTACAACAGGTTTGTTAAAAAAGATGGGTTCTTTTGTAGAAAATGTTTGATTATACTCGGCTATTCTCCCTCGGTTTTCAACTACCATTAAACCGGGTTCTACAAATTTATCTATAATAGAAACAGCTTCCTGAAGAATCCCTCCGGGATTGTCTCTGAGATCGAGCACTAAACCTTTAAGTGTTGTCTCATTTCTCAATTCAATTAATGAACTTCTTACTTCATCAGCAGATCTTAAACCAAACTGACTTAACTTTATGTAACCAATATCTTTTGAATCACCAATCAAGGTAGTATGAGAAACATTCTTTACTTCTATTCTCTGTCTGGTCAATTCAAAATCAAGAGTTTGACTAACTCCAAAACGTTGAATTGAAATTGTAACTTTTGATCCAACCTCACCAACAGTTAATGTTTGAACCTCCTCCGGTTGTAGATTCTCCGTAGATATTCCATCAATAGCAATGATTTCATCCCCGGCTCTTAAGCCACTTCTCTCCGCAGGTCCGCCCTCTGTTGGTGCAATAATCACTACTTTATCATCTCTGTATCCTGCTTCTATACCTATACCAGCATAGTTTCCACGGGATAATATTTCAGCCTGCTCATTTTGAGATTCATTATAGATAACGGTGTACGGATCTAGTGTTTCAAGCATTGCATCCAAACCTATTCTCATAAGTTTTTCGGGATCAACCTGATCAACATAATCCAGAGCAACATTTTCATACGTTTTACTGAAAATGGAAAAATTCTTTTTTATCAGAAAATAGATATCTGTTTGCTGAGCATTAGCTGTATTTGCAGAAATGATAAAACATATCAGTAATAAACTAACGCTAAGTACCTTTTTCATAACTATTGCTTACCTATTTTCAGAACCTGACCTACTACTATAGTTGAGCCTGAAATACCGTTTAAACTTCTCAATGAAGAAACGCTTACTCCAAAACTCTCCGCAATTTCACCCAGTGTATCATTTTTACGAACAGTATAGGTTTTAAACCCGTTTGAAGTTCCTGAAGCGGAGGCTAACAGAATATTTTCGCCTCTTCTTTGCTTCCTTTCCAACTCCTGCTTATTACTGTAGCTCATTGAATTTACTTTTTCATAATGAGCCTTATTTTGTGAAGAAACATAAACTGTCAGGTTTTGTCCAACACGAATTGTGTTTCCGATTCCATTCCAAGCTCTGATCTCAAAAGCTCTCACATCATACCATTCAGCAATATGCCCGATAGTATCTCCTGTTTTTACCTTGTAAGTCAATTTTGTTGAATTTGATGGTGCACTTGAGCGAGTTGATGTAGATCGGGACCTGCTTGTATTTGTAATATTCGTAGGACGATTGGCAGAAATTTTTCCTGCGCTCCCTGCGGGCAATGGAATTACAAGCTTTTGCCCCGGATGAATTACATTTGAAAGGTTGTCGTTACTGGCATAAATACCACGAACTGTTGTTCCATATTTTTGAGCAATAAGCCCAATAGATTCGCCTCTTCTAACAGTATGTTCTGTCATATCCTGAGCGCGGTTGTCTTTCGGGATTTCCTTATAAGCGATCAGAAATTCTTCTTTTTTCCCTGTCGGTATCTTAAGTGGATATTTATTACCCGGAGGTGTAGCCCATCGTAAAAGTTCCGGGTTAAAGTCTTTCAATTCATCTACTGAAATTCCGGTTGCTTCTGCAAGAGCATCTAAAGGCATCAATCCATCCACCTCAACAACTTCATAGCTATATGGTTCTCCTTCATACTTTCTCTCAAAACCAAATTCTTCAGGATTTAATCCGATCATGGCTGTAGCTATAAAGCCAGGAACATATCCTCTCGTTTCTCTTGGCAAATAAGGATAAGCTTCCCAGTAGTCTTTTTTCCCTCCTGCCCGAGTGATAGCACGATTTAACCCTCGAGGGCTAATATTGTAGTTTGCCATTGCTAAATGCCAATCTCCCCAAATATCATAAAGATCTCTTAAGTGGCGTGCCGCTGCACGTGTCGCTTTTTCAGGATCTCTTCTTTCATCAACCCACCAGTTCACTTCCAGTCCATAAACTCTTCCGGTTGCTGCAATAAACTGCCACATACCAACTGCCGCAGCCCAACTTCTCGCTTTAGGGTTTAATCCACTTTCAATAAAAGCCAAATACGCCAACTCAGAAGGTACTTTTTCTTCTTTAAAAATTTTCTGGATCATCGGCATATACGTTTCAGAACGTTGTAACCAAAGCTCCATAACTTCAGGTCTTTTAAGAGTGTAGTACACTAAACTATTTGTTACATACCTATTCTGAATTAAAGGAACATCAGTTTTAGTGAGCATTACATCTTTTGGAAAATCAAAATCTTCATTCAGATAGGCATCATCATCTGCGAAAAGTTCTTCCTGAATCGCAAAAATTTCTCCTTGTGGTTCATTAGCCGATTCTGAAATACCGTAAAACTGTCGATATTCTGTTATTACCGCCCTGGAAAGCTCAATGAATCGACGATCAGATCTCAACTCCGGATAATCATCCAATAACGCCTGAGATGCATTTACGGCATCGTTGATATGCGTTTCTGCCTCAAGTGGATTATCATCGAGCTGTGACTCCAAACTCAGTACATGTAACTGATAAATATCAGTCACCCTTCTTAAAATATCTTTTTGAAAAGAATCCAGTTCTAAGGTTACAGGATTCCGTTCCGGTTCAACCTCAATAACCTTATTTTCCAAAGGATTTGGAACCGGCAAAAGACGCAATGGCATCTTTTCAGTTTTAATGATTGTTGAATCTTGCGCAAAAATAGATGCAGTGCTAAAAAAAAGTGCACCGCATAAAGTGATTTTAAAAATTTTATGCATACTCGTCTATAGTTTAAATCTCGCTAAAAGTACTAAATTAAAGGCTTAATTATTGCAAAAAGGCGTTTTTAATCCCCAGTTTTCAACCTTGAAAAAGCGTGGTTATTGTTTAACAGAAATAGATTTACTTATTTTTTTCTCTTGCCCTGACCAACCTTGAACAACCGGCCACCTTCGTCCGGTCCCAAAAGCTTTTGCAGACATCTTTAAACCGGGTGCTGATTGATACCTTTTATGTTCGTTCAGATCAACTAATCTCAATATTCGATCTGTAAGCTCTTCATCAAAACCCTTTAAAATGATCTCTTCTCTTGAAAGTTGTTGCTCAAGATAGTATTCAAGAATGGTATCTAAAGTTCCGTAATCCGGTAAAGAATCTGAATCTTTTTGATCCGGTCTTAATTCTGCACTTGGCTCCTTCTCAATTATAGATTCAGGGATTATTTCTTTTCTATAATAACTTTCGTTGAGCCATCTGCACATTTCATATACTTCTGTTTTATATAAATCTGATATAACCCCAAGTCCTCCGGCCATATCTCCATATAAAGTACAATATCCAACTGCTGTTTCTGATTTATTCCCGGTGTTCAAAAGCATATAGCCAAATTTATTAGCCATTGCCATCAGTAAACCTCCACGTGTTCTGCTTTGAAGGTTTTCTTCTGCAACATTGAATTCAGTTCCATCAAAAATTGGCTCGAGTTGATCTAAATAAGAATCATAAATTGGTTTAATGGCAATTTCATGCAACTTTATTCCCAGATTCCCGGCAAGGGTTTCAGAGTCAGATACACTCCCAACTGAAGAAAATTCGGAAGGCATTGTAACTGCTATTACATTTTCAGCACCAAATGCTTCCTTTGCGATAACCGCAACCAAGGCTGAGTCAATTCCTCCGCTCAATCCTAAAATAACCTTCTCTGCAGCTTTGGATTTTCTTAAATAATCCTGAAGGCCTAACACCAAACCATTGAACATACTTTCAATTCTTTCAGGAACATCTAAACGGCTTGATGTACTCCCAATTCCTTCTACTTTTTGAGTGGATGGATCGAAATCTATATCAATATTTGTAGTTGCAAACCTTTTGGCGCGACTTTTTATTTCTCCATCTTTATTTATTGCCAGTGAATCACCGTCAAAAATAAGTTCTGTGTTAGCACCTACCTGATTAACATAAAACAATGGAATATCCAGTTCATCCGCATGCTTCTGAAGCATTCCAACTCTGCTTATCGGTTTTGTTTTTGTAAATGGTGAAGCTGATATATTGATAATTGCCTGAGCACCTTTATTAGCAAGGACTTCGGCCGGATTTACAGAATAGGTGTGATAATTTATCTCATTGTCATTAAACCAAATATCTTCACAAACAGTAATACCATATGAAGTACCGTTTATAGATACAGGTTCAAATTCAGTGCCCGGTTCAAAATATCTCAGATCATCAAACACATCGTACGTCGGTAACAGAGTTTTATGAACTCTGGCTATTTCCTTCCCGTGTTGAGCCACGATTGCTGAATTAAACAACTTTCTTCCAACTCCTTGATTCTCTGAAATTGATCCAAAAATAACAGCAGTATTTCCCGTGCTTTCGATCAGTTCACGATTTATCTGATAGCATGACTCCCGAAAAACCGATCTTTCCAGAAGATCTAAAGGAGGATAGCCGCAAACTATCAGTTCAGGAAGAATCAGAATATCAATTCCGTCTTCTGAAGCTTGCCTTATTGCTTCAGATACAAGCTTTTTATTCCCGAGCAGATCTCCTATGGTGGGATTAAGTTGTGCTAAGCGTATTTTAGAAGAATTTGTCATATTCGAAAGATAGTACTGATTCAGACAAATGGCGAAAATTTGATCTATATAAAATCAGAATGGATAAGCTGCTTTAAGCACGGTGAAATGACTCAATATCTTTATTGATAGAGGTAGTAATTTCTTCAACTTCGAAAGGTTTTTGTAAGTAGCTGCAAATTATACCAGATTCAAGTGCCTCTTCGATCTCCGGTATTTTATGATAACCTGACAGGATGTTATATGGACATGTTTTATAAAATTCCTGAGCTTTTTTGATAAACTCAAGCCCGTTCATTCCCGGCATTTTCATATCTGAAATTATCAAATCGAATGAATCATCAGTTTCCAGTATTTCCAAGCCTTTTTCCGGGCTTTTTGTGGTAACAATTTCAAAATTTTGTGTTAATAAATTTTCAAACAAAAACAGGTTCATTACTTCATCATCTACATAAAGTATTTTCTTCAGGTCTGACATCTAATTTCTTAATGTATCTTTTTTAAGCTTAATTTTAACAGTAGTTCCATTATCGACAGCTGAATCAATTTCTATATCTCCATTTAATTCTTTTATAATATTATATACAATTGATAGTCCTAAACCGGTTCCTTTACCCTGTTCTTTAGTTGTAAAAAAGGGATCAAAAATTTTCTTCCTTACTTCTTCAGAAATACCTTTACCGGAGTCATTAATAGAAATTAGAATATCATCACCAATTTCCTGTGTTGAAATAATAATTTCTCCATTACCTTCAATAGCATGAATAGAATTTAAAATTAAGTTAGAAAACACCTGGTACAGCTTTCCTTCGTTTCCAACAACATAGGTGTCCTGAGATTCATACCTCCTGATAACTTTAATTCTCCCCCTCAATTCATGTTCTAGAATTATCAATGTCTCATCAAGAATTTTATTGAGATGAACCGTGCTGTCTAATTTCTGTCTCTTATACACATCTGACGCTGCCGACGAATAGAGAGG
>CAJXQC010000005.1 GCA_913058495.1 uncultured Balneola sp.
CAGACTGTAAATCTGCTGACTACGTCTTCGCAGGTTCGAATCCTGCTCTCCCCACAACTTGTGTTAAATTATTTTTTTCCTAGAGAAAAAGTTGTAGTTTTGCATGCGCTTTTTAATAAGCTTTTAAACTTAATAAGAATTCTATTGCGGGAGTAGCTCAGTTGGTAGAGCGTCAGCCTTCCAAGCTGAATGTCGCCGGTTCGAACCCGGTCTCCCGCTCAAAATTCACTTCACGTAAGTGAATAGGAGCAGCGGTTAAGAAATTAACACGCAGGCACTTTGGTCTAGGCCAGGGTGTCTTTTAGGCTTTGAGTATGATGGAAATAAAACTACTTAGGTAGTTTTTAAAGCCGGTGTAGCTCAGGGGTAGAGCGTTTCCTTGGTAAGGAAGAGGTCACGAGTTCAATTCTCGTCATTGGCTCAATAACAGCGAATAAATTGTACACTAATATAAACTAAGATTAAAATTCATTAAACATGGCAAAGGAAACTTTTGATCGTTCCAAACCGCACTTGAATATTGGTACCATTGGACACGTAGATCACGGTAAAACTACATTAACTGCTGCTATTACAACTGTATTGGCAAACGCAGGACTTTCAGAAATGAGAAGTTTCGATTCAATCGACAACGCTCCTGAAGAAAAAGAGAGAGGTATTACAATTAACACTTCACACGTAGAGTATTCTACAGCTAACCGTCACTACGCTCACGTTGACTGTCCTGGTCACGCGGATTACGTCAAGAACATGGTTACTGGTGCTGCTCAAATGGACGGTGCTATTTTGGTTGTTGCTGCTACTGATGGCCCTATGCCACAGACTAGAGAGCACATCCTTTTAGGACGTCAGGTGGGTATTCCAAGAATGGTTGTATTCATGAACAAAGTGGATATGGTAGACGACGAAGAGCTTTTAGAGCTAGTTGAAATGGAAATCAGAGAATTACTTTCTTTCTACGAGTATGACGGAGATAATGGACCTGTAATTGCTGGTTCTGCATTAGGTGCATTGAACGGAGAGCAAAAATGGGTAGACACAGTAATGTCTCTTATGGAAGCTGTAGATAGCTGGATTGAATTACCTGCACGTGATGTAGATAAGCCTTTCTTAATGCCAGTTGAAGATGTATTTACGATCACTGGTCGTGGTACTGTAGCAACAGGACGTATTGAAACAGGTGTTGCCAATACTGGAGACGCTGTTGATATTATTGGTATGGGTGCTGAAAAATTATCTTCTACTGTTACTGGAGTTGAGATGTTCCGTAAAATCTTAGATAGAGGAGAAGCTGGAGATAACGTTGGTATTCTTTTAAGAGGTATTGAGAAATCTGATATCAAAAGAGGAATGGTTATTGTTAAGCCAGGATCTGTTACACCACACGCGAAATTTAAAGCAGAGGTATACGTATTGAAAAAAGAAGAAGGTGGTCGTCACACACCATTCCATAACAACTACCGTCCACAGTTTTACGTACGTACAACTGACGTAACAGGTACAATCAATTTACCTGATGGAGTTGAGATGGTTATGCCTGGAGATAACTTGACTATTACTGTAGATTTACTTTCTCCAATTGCATTGAGCGTTGGTTTGCGTTTTGCGATCCGTGAGGGTGGTAGAACAGTAGGTGCAGGTCAGGTAACTGAGATCTTAGACTAATCTTTATTGAATAAATTACTGTAAGGTGTCTGCCCTCAAAGGCAGATACCTTTACATGTAAAATATAAGGACGTATTTTATGTCCTTTATACGGGTGTAGCTCAGTTGGTAGAGCACTGGTCTCCAAAACCAGGTGTCGGGAGTTCGAGTCTCTCCGCCCGTGCAATTAAATAAAACGAATAAGCATAATGGCTAAATTATCAGGAATTTTTGACGGTGTTGTAGGTGAGTTTAAGAAAGTAGCATGGCCTACACAGAAAGAACTTATTGACAGTACTGTAATCGTTGTAGTTTTCTCGATAATTCTATCTGTATTTATATTTGGTGTTGATCAGGTATACAGTACTGCTTTAGAATACATTTACAATTAAGAACATGAGTGTTGAACTAGTACATGATTGGTATGTAGTACGTTGTTTCTCCAGTCATGAAAATAAAGTAAGAGATTTTCTTGAGCGTGAAATAGAAGAGCAAGGTTTAGAGGACAAAGTGAAGGAAGTGCTTGTTCCAACTGAAACCATTGTTGAGATCCGTGGTGGAAAAAAGAAGACAAGAGAAAAGAATTTTTTCCCTGGATATATACTGCTCAACACTCATTATGATGAAGAAGTAAACAATTTAGTACAAAGCGCTCCGTCCTGCTTAGGATTTTTGAAAGTAGGAAAGACGCAAACTGTACCGCATCCGCTGAAAAAGCATGAAGTCCAAAGAATTATAGGGCGTGTTAGAGAAGGTGGAGAAGAGAATGCAAATATTGAGATACCATTTAGTGAAGGTGATCTCGTAAAAGTTATTTCCGGACCATTCAAAGATTTTGATGGCACCGTGCAGGAGGTTAACACCGATAAGTTAAAACTGAGAGTGATGGTTTCTATTTTTGGACGCCGAACCCCTGTAGAAGTAGATGTGAACCAAGTGGAATCCACTACTTAAATTAAAGAAACTAGTTGATGCTAGCTATTACGCAACCAAACAGAAGTTACTAATCATTTAGGATCCTGATAATCCATGGCTAAAAAAGTTGAAAGAATCCTGAAGCTCCAAATCGTTGGTGGACAGGCAAACCCTGCGCCCCCAGTTGGACCGGCTCTCGGTCAGGCTGGAATTAACATTATGGAGTTTTGTAAAGCCTTTAATGCTAAGACTCAGGAAAAAGCCGGAACTGTAATTCCAGTTGAGATTACTGTATACGCTGACAAGTCTTTTTCATTCAAAACAAAGACACCGCCAGCGCCAGTACTACTCAAGAAAGCTGCGAAAATAAAGTCCGGATCGGGTGAACCTAACCTTAAAAAGGTTGGAACAGTTACCTGGAGCCAATGCAAAGATATAGCACAAGAAAAAATGGAAGACTTAAATGCGTTTGACATTGAAGCTGGTGCCGAAATGATTGCAGGAACGGCTCGGAGTATGGGTCTAAGAGTAAATCGCGATAAATAAGGAGTTGTGATTATGGCAAAAAAAGGAAAGAAATACGAACAAGCCGTGGCATTAGTTAATCCGGAGATTGAATATTCTCTGGAGGAAGCATGTGATCTGGTTAAAAAAACTTCAAACCGAAATTTCGACGCTTCGGTGGATATTGATATCCGCTTAGGTGTTGATCCGCGACATGCCGATCAAATGGTACGTGGAACTGTGAGCTTGCCTCATGGTACAGGTAAAGAAGTTCGAGTTTTAGCTTTGGTAAACGAAGCAAAACAAGATGAAGCCAGAGAAGCAGGTGCCGACCATGTTGGTATGGACGAATACATCAAAAAAATTGAAGAAGGTTGGGCGGATATCGATGTGATAATCGCTACACCTGATGCAATGGGAAAACTCGGTAAACTGGGAAGATTCCTGGGACCGCGTGGGCTTATGCCAAACCCAAAAAGTGGAACAGTTACTATGGATGTAGCTGACGCTGTTAAAACGGTGAAAGCCGGACAGATAGATTTTCGTGTTGATAAATTCGGAATTCTACATACATCCGTAGGTAAAATAAGTTTTGACGCAACTGCAATTAAAGAAAATGCTGAAGCATTTCTTTCAACTGTAATGCGCTTAAGACCTGCATCCGCTAAAGGACTATACGTGAAATCAGTTTTCATGAGTAGTACTATGGGGCCAAGCATACCTATAAGTAGAACCGCAGTTACATCCCTATAATAGGAGGAATTAAGAATTATGCCTACTGCAGAAAAAAAAGCAGTCTTAGACGAAATCACAGAAAAACTTAATAGTGCTAATGGTATTTATATCACTAAGTACACCGGTATGTCTGTGGCAGATGCTAACGAACTGCGTGGAGAATTCCGTAAGGGAAATATCTTCTTCAAAGTTTACAAGAATAAGCTAATGAAACTTGCTATGCAGGAAGTTGGAGGGTACGATAAAGTACTTCCTTCTTTAGTAGAGCAAAATGCATTTGCATTCGTTGAAGATGAATTGTCCGCACCGGCTAAAGTATTAAAAGAGTTTACTAAGGATAAGAAGAAACCAGAATTTAAAGCCGCTTTTATAGATGGCGAATTCTATTCTGCTGATAAATTAGAAGCTCTCGCCGCAATGAAGTCTAAAAACGAAGTTATTGGCGATATACTTGGTCTGTTGATGTCACCTGCACAAACCGTAGTAAGTGCGCTTACTGCACAAGGTTCGAACCTTGTTGGTGCTGTGAAAACTATTGCCGAAAAAGGCGAAGAATAATATTTATACAACATGTCGCAAGACATTAAAAATTTTACTTTAAAAAACAACTGGAGATAAAAATGGCTGACGTTAATAAACTAGCTGAAGAGCTTGTCAACCTAACTATCAAAGAAGCAAACGAACTAGCAAAAGTTCTTGAAGAAGAATACGATATCAAACCTGCAGCTGCAGCTGTTGCTGTTGCTGGACCAGCCGGAGGCGGAGACGCTGCTGGTGCTGAAGAGCAAACTGAGTTTGATGTTGTTCTTGAAGCTGCTGGTGGAAAGAAAATCGCTGTGATCAAAGAAGTTCGCGGAATCACTGGTCTTGGGCTTAAAGAAGCTAAAGAACTTGTTGATGGCGCGCCTAACACTATCAAAGAAGGTATTGCTAAGGCAGAAGCTGAAGAGATCAAAGCTAAGCTTGAAGAAGCTGGAGCTACAGTAGAGCTTAAATAAGCTTTTTTACAATATTCGCACGTAGCCGATATCGTGAAAACGGTATTGGCTATTGGCGTCTATATTACTTAACCCTGTTATTTATAGGGTTTTTACCGTTTAATTTACCTTCAACAAAAAGGAGAGGTTCCTTTTGAGCAAGAAGATGCAAACTATTCCAAATACGGATCGCCAATCTTTTGGGCGAACAAAAGAAGTTTTAGAATATCCTGATTTTCTGGATATCCAATTAGAATCATTCGAGAAATTCGTTCAACTTGATATTGCACCAAATGAGCGTGTAAATCAAGGACTGCAACGAATATTTCTGGAAAATTTTCCAATTCAGGATACCCGGGAAACTCATATACTCGAATTTTTATACTACAATGTTGATGTTCCGAGATATACTATCAAAGAATGTCAGGATCGTGGATTAACCTATTCAGTTCCATTGAAAGCAAAGCTACGCCTTTCATCTGTTGATGATAGCGACGAAGCCAGCGAAACAATAGAGCAGGAAGTATTTTTAGGTGATCTGCCATGGATGACAAACCGTGGTACTTTTATCATAAATGGCGCAGAGCGTGTGATTGTTTCTCAGTTACACAGATCTCCGGGCGTATTTTTTGGTCAATCAGTTCACCCTAATGGTACTCAACTCTATTCCGCTCGTGTAATCCCTTTTAAAGGATCATGGATTGAATTTACTACTGATATCAGAGACGTACTATGGGCGTACATCGATCGTAAGAAAAAGATCCCTGCAACAACATTATTGCGTGCACTTGGATATTCTACCGATCTTGATTTATTAAGCCTTTTCGAGCTTTCTGAAGAAGTTAAAGTTGGAACTAAAGCAAACTTCAAAAAGAACCTTGTTGGTAAGCGACTTGCTCAGAACATCATCGTAGAAGAGATGGAAGAAGTTGTTGATGATGAGACAGGAGAAGTTACTGAGGCATTAAACCGTAAGATCATTTTCGAACGTGATCATGAGTTGACTGAAGACGATTACGGAATGTTCGGTGAAGTTGATCAGAAAATGGTATTGGTTCAGAAGATCTCTTCGGAAGAGTCTGAGCGTTCTGTTATGATGAACACGCTTCGAAAAGATCCAACCTGGGACGAAACTTCTGCACTAGGGGAAGTTTATCAGCAAATCAGATCAGGTGAAATGCCGGATCCTGAAACAGCTCGTTCTATTCTGGAAAGATTGTTCTTCAGTGATAAGAAGTATGATCTTGGTGAAGTAGGTCGTTACAGATTGAACAAACGACTACGTTTAGAAGGAAATGAAGAAATTCAATATCTGTTGAAAGAAGATATTGTTGCTATCATCCGAGAAGTTATTCGTCTTAAGAATATGAAATCTCAGGTTGATGATATTGATCATTTGAGTAACAGACGTGTAAGAACTGTAGGTGAGCAATTAGGACAGCAATTTGCGATCGGTCTTGCAAGAATGGCAAGAACAATCAAAGAGAGAATGAACTCTCGTGATGCTGAGCAATTGACTCCACAGGATCTTGTGAACGCGCGTACCATTTCAAGTGTAATTAACACATTCTTTGGTACAAATCAGCTTTCACAGTTTATGGATCAAACTAATCCTTTGGCAGAATTGACGCACAAGCGTCGTATGTCTGCTCTTGGACCAGGTGGTCTAACTCGTGAGCGTGCCGGTTTTGAGGTTCGTGATGTTCACTACACTCACTACGGTCGTCTTTGTCCAATTGAAACTCCTGAAGGTCCGAACATTGGTCTGATTTCATCTCTTTGTATTCATGCAAAAGTGAATGATTTCGGATTCATTGAAACACCTTACAGAAAAGTTAAGGACAAAAAAGTTTCTAAAAGTGTTGAGTATTTAGCTGCAGAGCAGGAAGATGAGACAGTAATTGCTCAGGCAAACGCTGAATTAGATGATAACAATACTTTTGCTAATGATGCAGTATTCTCGAGAATGCGTGAGGGTAACTACTTAGTTGCCAAAGCAGAAGAAATCGAATATATGGATGTGGCTACAAACCAGATCACATCTCTTGCAGCTGCATTGATTCCATTTATTGAGCATGATGATGCAAACCGTGCCTTGATGGGCTCGAACATGCAACGTCAAGCAGTTCCATTATTAAGACCAGAAGCACCTGTAGTTGGTACAGGATTGGAGCACAGAGCTGCTCGTGATTCTCGTGCTATTATTACTGCAGATGCAAAGGGTGAAGTGGTATATGTTAGTTCAACTGAAATTCGTATCAAGTACGAAAGAGATGAACTGGATCAGCATTGTTATTTCGATGGTGGTATTAAAACATATGATCTGGAAAAGTTCACCAGAACAAACCAGGATACTTGTACTAACCAACGTGCTATTGTAAAAGTAGGCGATAAGGTTAAAAAAGGACAAGCTATTGCTGATGGTTGTTCAACTGACGGTGGAGAACTTGCTCTTGGACGTAACTTACTTGTGGCTTTCATGCCTTGGAGAGGTTACAACTTTGAGGATGCTATCGTGGTTAGTGAGCGCATTGTTCAGGACGACATTTACACTTCTATCCACATTACAGAATTCGAACAACAAGTTCGTGACACTAAGCGTGGTGAAGAAGAACTTACTCGGGAGATTCCAAACGTAAGTGAAGAAGCAACTCGTAACCTTAATGAAAAAGGTATTATCCGAGTTGGAGCGAAGATCAATCCGGGCGACATCTTGGTTGGTAAGATCACTCCAAAAGGTGAAACAGACCCAACTCCGGAAGAAAAACTTCTTCGTGCAATCTTTGGTGATAAGGCCGGTGATGTAAAAGATGCTTCTCTGAAAACTCCTCCGGGCGTTTCAGGAACAGTTATCAATACAAAGCTTTTCAGCCGTAAGCGTGATGAGTTAATCTCAAGAAAGGAAGAGAAGAAAAGAGTAGAGCAAGAGCAGGAAAGACATTCTGAAAAACTTGCAGAACTAAATCAGCAATGGGCTGATAAAATGTACTCTCTTCTAAGAGATAAAACTTCTCCTGGAGTACTCAACTACAGTAATTATGAGTTGATTCCAAAAGGTGAGAAGTATAAAAAATCAGTATTTGAAGAATTAGATCCGGTAAATATCAATGAGAATATTGACTGGGCTACAGATCAGGATTTGGTAGAAAAAGTAAGACTACTGTTTGCTAACTATCGTGACCTTCGTCGTAAGATCGACAGTGAGGCTAAGCGTCGTACGTTTGCAATTCAAGTAGGAGACGAACTACCTCCTGGAATCATCCAAAAAGCTAAGATCTACGTTGCTAAGAAGCGTAAGCTTCAGGTAGGTGATAAGATGGCGGGACGTCACGGTAACAAAGGTGTTGTTGCTAAGATCGTACCACAGGAAGACATGCCGTTTATGGCTGATGGTACTCCTGTTGACATCTGTCTGAACCCACTTGGTGTACCTTCTCGTATGAACCTTGGTCAGATCTATGAAACGATCCTTGGCTGGGCAGCTAAAAAGCTTGGCGTAACATTCGCTTCTCCGATTTTTGATGGAGCTAGCATGGATGACGTAAAAGGAAAATTAAGAGAAGCAGGATTACCTGAAGATGGCCGCGTAAATCTATACGACGGTCGTACCGGTGAAGCTTTTTCTCAGAAAACAACGGTTGGTTACATCTACATGATCAAATTGAATCACTTGGTTCAGGATAAGATGCACTCCCGTTCAATCGGACCATACTCATTAATTACGCAACAGCCATTGGGCGGTAAAGCTCAGTTTGGTGGTCAGCGACTTGGTGAGATGGAGGTTTGGGCACTGTATGCATATGGTGCTTCAAGTATCCTGAAAGAAATGCTCACTGTAAAAAGTGATGATGTGAAAGGGCGTTCAAAAGTTTATGAAGCTATCGTAAAAGGTGAGAACCTTCCTGATGGTGATGTGCCTGAATCATTCAAAGTATTGCTTCGAGAGCTTATGGGTCTCGGACTTGAAATACATATTCAATAATCACTGTTAATTATTTAATGGAGGAACACCCTTGCCAATAACAAAAACATTAACAGTTACCAACGACTTTAACAGTATCGGAGTATCACTTGCTTCGGCTGAGACAATTTTGTCACGTTCACACGGTGAAGTCTTAACGCCAGAAACGATAAACTACAGAACCTTTAAGCCGGAGATGGACGGTCTTTTCTGTGAAAAGATCTTTGGACCGGTTAAAGATTATGAGTGCCATTGCGGTAAATACAAGCGTATTCGCTACAAAGGTATTATATGTGATCGTTGCGGTGTTGAAGTAACAAGAAAAGCTGTTCGTCGTGAGCGAATGGGTCATATTACCCTAACCGTTCCTGTTGTACACATTTGGTATTTCAAATCGTTGCCAAATAAGATTGCATACTTATTAGGTATGTCTTCTAAGAATTTGGACCGTATTGTTTATTACGAAACTTTCGTGATCATCAATCCTGGTGTTGCCCGTGATTTGGGTTATGCTAAAGGTGATATGATCTCTGAAGAAGAGAAATACGATATTCTTGATCAGCTTCCGGAAGATAATTATGAACTTGATAACGATAATGAAGACAAGTTCATAGTTAAGGAAGGAGCCGATGCACTAGCTGCAATGCTTGCCGATCTTGATCTTGATGAACTTGCTTACCAATTGCGCTATGAAGTGAAGCATGAGACTTCGCAGATGCGTAAGAAAAAGAAACTAAAACGCCTTCAGGTTATTGAGTCTTTCCGTGCTGCTGCAGAGCACACAGAAAACAAGCCTGAGTGGATGTGCCAGAGTGTGATTCCGGTAATTCCACCAGAATTAAGACCTCTTGTACCTCTTGAAGGTGGTAGATTTGCTACTTCTGATCTTAACGATCTATACAGAAGAGTGATCATCAGAAACAACCGTTTGAAGAGATTGATGGACATTAAAGCTCCTGATGTAATCCTTCGTAACGAGAAGCGTATGCTTCAGGAAGCGGTTGATTCATTATATGACAACTCTAGAAAGTCAAACGCAGTAAGAAACAACAATCGTCCGCTAAAATCTCTTAGCGACATGTTGAAAGGTAAGAGCGGTCGTTTCCGTCAAAACCTTCTTGGTAAGCGTGTTGATTATTCAGGTCGTTCTGTAATTGTGGTAGGTCCGGAACTCAAAATGCATGAGTGTGGCCTTCCAAAAGAAATGGCAGTAGAGCTTTACAAACCATTTATTATTCGTCGTTTGATCGAACGCGGTTATGTAAAAACCGTTAAGAGTGCGAAGAAAGTAGTTGACCGCAGAGATGCGGTGGTTTGGGAAGTTCTTGAAAATGTAATTGATGGACATCCGGTAATGCTTAACCGTGCTCCAACGCTTCACCGTTTAGGTATTCAAGCGTTTCAGCCGGTGCTTATCGAGGAAAAAGCGATTCGTCTTCACCCACTAGCGTGTACGGCATTCAACGCCGATTTCGATGGTGACCAGATGGCAGTTCACTTACCTCTTAGCCACGATGCAGTGCTTGAAGCTTCTGTATTGATGCTTGGTTCTCATAACATTATGAGTCCTGCAAGTGGTGGACCTATTGCAGTTCCTTCTCAGGATATGATCCTGGGTCTTTACTTCCTTACTAAGCCTGCAAATGGTAAGAAAGGTGAAGGAAAGACTTTCTCAGATATGGATGAAGTTCTTGTCGCTTTTGATCAGGGACAGATCAATCTGCATGCAAAAATTAATGTTCGTGTTGATGTAGTCAACGAAGAAGGCGAAACTGTAAAAGAAGTTGTTAAAACCTCTACAGGACGTGTGATCTTCAATCAGATTGTACCTGAAGAAATCGGGTTCATGAACAAAACTCTTGGTAAAAAAGAGCTTAGAGTTCTGATTGGTGATATCCATTCTATTGTTGGAACTTCACGTTGCGCTGCATTCCTTGATGAAATGAAAAAACTAGGTTATGAAAATGCCACTCTTGGTGGACTTTCATTCAGCCTTGATGATATCATCATCCCGGATGCTAAAGCAAAATTAATTGATGGAGCCAAAGATGAAGTAACTGACATTCAAGGTCGTTACGAAATGGGTTTCATTACAGATAATGAACGCTACAATCAGGTAATTGATAAGTGGACAAGTACTACAAACCGAGTTTCTGAAACTCTATTCACGGCTCTTCAAGAAGATCGTGAAGGTTTCAACCCGGTATATATGATGGCTGACTCCGGAGCCCGTGGTTCTAAAGAACAGATCCGTCAGTTAGGTGGTATGCGTGGTTTGATGGCTAAGCCTCAAAAGAGTTCAATGCAGCAGGGTAACGAAGTAATTGAGAATCCGATTCTTTCTTCTTTCAAAGAGGGACTTTCGGTACTTGAGTACTTTATCTCTACTCACGGTGCTCGTAAAGGTCTTGCCGATACCGCACTTAAAACTGCTGATGCAGGTTACTTGACTCGACGTCTTGTTGACGTTTCTCAGGATGTGATCATTACTGAAGATGACTGTGGTACACTTCGTGGTATCAAGATGTCAGCTCTTAAGGATAATGAAGATATCATCGAAAGATTGGAAGATCGTATTATCGGTCGTTTCTCTCTGCATGATATTCATGATCCGATCACAGATGATCTTATCTGCGAAGCAAACCAGATGATCGATGAAGGAGTAGCTAAGAAAATTGCTGAAACTTCTATTGAAGAAGTAGATATCCGTTCGGTACTTACTTGTGAAACCGGTCGTGGTGTTTGTGCAAAATGTTATGGTCGTGACTTAGCTCGCGGAACAGTTGTTGAGAAAGGTGAGGCCGTTGGTGTTATCGCTGCTCAGTCAATTGGTGAGCCTGGTACACAGCTTACACTTCGTACGTTCCACGTTGGTGGTACAGCTTCTCGTCTTGAGGCAGATTCACAACACAAAACTAAATTCGACGGTAAAGTTGAATTCGAAAATGTTCGTGTTGTAGAATACAATGATGGCGAAGAAGAGCACAACATTGTGTTGAGCCGTGCAGGTGAATTGAAAATTGTAAATGATGAAGGTCAGGTCCTTATCAGCTATAACGTGCCTTATGGTAGCGAGATGATGGTTGAAGAAGGCGACATGGTTCCAAAAGGAGCTCAGCTCTGTAAATGGGATCCATACAACGCACTGATCTTCTCTGAAATTGATGGTACCGTTGAGTACAAAGATATTATTGATGGGGTTACTTCTACTGATGATACTGATGCTCAAACAGGTCACCGTGAAAAAGTTATTACTGATTCCAAGGACAGATCTCTTGTACCAACACTAGTTGTTAAAGGTGCAAAAGATGTGATTCGCGAAAGTACTCTTCCTGTTGATACTCACGTAGCTATAGACAACGGAGAGAAAGTTTCTGCAGGTCAGGTAATCGCTAAGATTCCTAGAGCAGCATCTAAATCTAAAGATATTACAGCGGGTCTTCCTCGTGTAACTGAGCTTTTTGAAGCTCGTTCGCCAAGTGAGCCGGCAGTAGTTTCTGAGATTGATGGTATTGTTGAAATGGGAGGCCGTAAGCGTGGTTCTCAGGAAGTATTTGTTAAATCAAAAGACGGTACTGATGAGAAGAAGTACTTGATCTCTTTGAGCAAGCATATTCTTGTACAAACCAACGACTTTGTGAAAGCAGGTCAGCCATTATCTGATGGAACTATTCCCGCACAGGACATTCTAAACATTCTTGGACCATACGCTGTACAATCGTACTTAGTGAATGAGATTCAGGAAGTTTACCGTCTACAGGGTGTGAAGATCAATGATAAGCACATCGAGGTTATTGTAAGCACGATGATGCAGAAAGTTGAGATCACTGATCCGGGCGATACAATGTTCTTGGAAGGCGATAAAGTTGATCGTTTTGAAGTTAATACCAGAAATGATGAATTGATCGGTAAGTTTGTTGTAACCGAAGAAGGTGGCAGTGAGCTTAAAAAAGGAAAGATCCTTGATCGTCGTCAGGTAAGAGACATCAACAACGAATTGATCAAAGAAGGCAAAGAAGAGATCCAAACTCGTGAAGCTGAACCTGCAATTTCTCGTCCAATTCTATTGGGTATTACGAGAGCTGCACTTTCTACTGAAAGTTGGTTATCAGCTGCTTCTTTCCAGGAAACGACGAAGGTTCTTACTCAGGCTTCTATTGAAGCTAAGAAAGATTTCTTACGTGGACTGAAAGAAAACGTAGTTGTTGGACACAAAGTACCAGCCGGTACCGGTCTTCGTGAGTACAATGATCTTATCGTTGGACCTACTGAGGAAGTTGATGAAAGTGATGCAGAAGTTGCAGAGATATTTGAAACTCTGGGCGGAAGCGATGAGGAGAAAACAGAAGCTTAGGCTTTCTCCGATTAACTTTTATCTAAGATAAATTGAAAAGCCCCTTCAGAAATGGAGGGGCTTTTTTGGTTTCACTTTCTAAACCCTCTTTCTTTAATAATTTCATTTTCCTTAATAACACTTGGTTATTTTTAAAATTACCAGTTCAACTTAGCAATTTTATTAGGTCCTGCAAGCCAGGCAGATTTTCCATCAGGGGTAAAACGAATTGTATAAAAAGATTCTTCGCTGATTTTTTTCCAATTCAACCCTCCGTCTTTTGAATAAGAAATACCAGGCGTTCCAACAGCGATTAGTTCTTTACCATTACTTCCGGGGATATATCTTACTGAAGACCGATAAGATGGGCCTTCTCCATTGGCAATAAGTGTCCAGGTTTTACCCCCATCTTTGGTAATAGCTTTGTTCTCCTTGTTCTTATTTTTCTGATTCCAGTCTCCACCAACTATTATTCCATTTTGTGAATCATAAAAATGGCTTGAGAAAATCCCGGTCATTTGACCTCCCTGAACGATTGGAGTATTATATACTCGCCATGTTTCTCCTTTATTTTCACTATGAAAAACCCGTGCTCTTGTTCCTCCTGAAACCAGCCAAACGTTATCTCCGACAATATTAACATTAGAATTACTTGCTGCAAATCCTGCTTCTCCGTTTACTACGATGGGAAGAGAGTCACAGGAAATTTTCCTCCAGTTATAACCACTATTTTCGGTAATTAGTACAGAAAGGCAATCCCCAATTGGATCTCCCACGGCTACTCCAAATCCGTTTTTTGAAATAGTCATAGCATTGTAGAAAGCTGTAGGATTATCTTCCTTATAAACCAATTTCCAATTTTTTTCATTTTCAGTACTTTTATATAACAAGGCGGGCGAGGCTATACTCAGGACGAAAACTGCACTATCTGTTACAGCGATGGATCGAAACTCAGGTCTTAAGGTATCATAGCTAATCGTGTCAATCTCAAAAGATAAACCTTCGGTTTTGGTGAACCCAACCTGACCATTTGACCCAGCAAACCACATTGTTTTTTTATCAATAGCTTCGATGGCTCGAATGCTAATGTCGGGTATTTCAAAATTAGTAATTTGGAAATCTAACTCTTTATCCCGGGAACAATATGAGGTTGCCACTAAGATCAAAGTGAGAAAGAAAAAAGCTTTCATTGGTAGATGGTTATTATCGAATAACAATATCAGTGTGCATATTGTTAGTTAAAGATAAGGTAAAGCAATTTCCCTTAGCTCAAAAAAACTTAGTGAAATTTCTTCCCATCTTTAGCTTTATCCATCAAAATTGATGCTGGTTTGAATCTTGGGCCAAATTCTTCAGCAAAGCCATTTAGTTTTTTGACAATTGTATCGGATCCTAAATGATCAATGTACCTGAAAGGACCACCAAGGAAAGGAGGGAATCCTAAGCCTAAAATCGCTCCAAGATCTCCATCAGTTGCCGATTTAAGAATCCCTTCTTCCAGACAATATGCAGCTTCATTTATCATGGTTAATGCCATTCGGAGCTGTGCGGTTTCCATATCAGGATTTGTTCTGTTAGTACCATCGAAGTATTTATAGATTCCCGTATTCACCTCTTTTTTCTTTCCTTCAGAATATGAATACATCCCTTTTTTGTTCTTTCGACCTAGATAGCCGGCGTCAACCAGTTCCTGAGCTTTTTCAGAAGATCTTGCTCCTCTTTTATCAAACATCGGCTTCATTGTTTCTCCAACATGAGCGCCAACATCAAATCCAACTTCATCTAAAAGAGCCATTGGGCCAACGGGGTATCCAAACTGTTTCATGGCTTTGTCCAGAAATTCAATGGATGCACCTTCTTCAAGTAAAAGCAAAGCTTCATTCATAAATGGAGCTAAGATTCTGGTGGTATAAAATCCTGGTCCATCATTTACAACGATGACGGTCTTTCCCTGCTTTACACCTACTTCATAAGCAGTGGCGGTAACCCAATCTGCAGTTTGTTCAGTAGTAATGATCTCCAGAAGTGGCATTTTCTGCACCGGAGAGAAATAGTGCATGCCGATAACGTTTTCCGGATGTGATGATGCTTTTGCGATTTCAGAAATCGGAAGCGATGAAGTATTAGAAGCAAAAATTGTATCATCAGAAGTTGCTTCTTCCACTTCTTTTATGATTTTATGTTTCAGATTCAGATCTTCAAACACAGCTTCTATAACAAGGCCCACTCCATCAAAACCTGCATATGAATCTACACCGGTAACCCGGCTGGCAATTTCATCTCTTTCAAACTTAGTGATGATCCTTTTTTTCGATTTTTTATTCAGATCTTCCCAGATACCCTGTTCGCCTTTTGATGCGGATTCTAGATCACGATCTTTCAGCAGGACCGAGTACTTGCCCTTGTTAATACTTACATCAGCAATTCCCGACCCCATTAAACCTGCTCCAAGAACACCGATCTTGTCAACAGGTTTTATCAGATCCTTGTAAGGATTTTTCTTGGCGTTGTTCATAGCAAAAAACAGATTCACCAAAGCTCTGGATTCATGAGTTGCTCCCAGTTCACCAAAGAGTTTAGCTTCATTCAGTAAGCCTTTTTCTTTGCCGTGCTTGTAGCCATATTCAACAGCATCTAAGATCTTTTCAGGAGCAGGATAATTTCCCTTTGTTTGGGCGAGTGTTTGTTTAAGAGCCTGTGAAAAAACGATCTTACGTCCGAGGCCATTACCCTCGATCATTTTTTCCATAGAAGTTCTTTTATCTGTTCGTTCAAACTTACCTGATGAAACTTTGTAAACAGCTTTTATGGCAGCTTCTTCCAGAGCATCTTTATGAACAAGCTCATCCACTAATCCCATTTTATAAGCTTGACGGGCATAAATATTTTTTCCTGTTAACATATAATTCAGTGACTTCTGAATACCGATCAATCTTGGGAGACGTTGAGTTCCTCCTGTTCCGGGAAGAATGCCCAGTTTCACTTCAGGCAGGGCCATTATGGTTTTGGAATGTCCGGAGGCAATTCGATAATGACAAGCCAAAGAAAGCTCCAGACCGCCTCCCATACAACTTCCATGTATTGCCACCGCTATTGGTTTTGAAGAGCTCTCAACTCTGTTTAAGATCGTATGCCCATCTAGACTTAATTGCTCTATCTCTTCAGCTGTTTCCCGGGCTTTGAACATTTCGATATCAGCACCGGCAATAAAGTTATTTTCTTTACCGCTGATAAGAACAGCCCCTTTAAGTGATGCATCGGATTCAAGATCATCAAGAAAACTTGCAAACTGATCCATCATAGCTTCGTTAAGCGTATTTACTTTTTCTCCAGGCTGATTTAAAGTAATGACAGCAACATTTTCTTTTTTTGTGATGTTTAAGTAGCTCATAACTAAATATTAGAATGTAAATAAAACCTATTGCTCAATTCCTTCTATGTAAAGAGAAGCTCAGGAATTAATTTCTTGTGATTTGAAAAATTGATCATTGTCATTTATCCTTGATATTTCTCAAGGATCATTGCATGTCCTTGTCCACCTGCGGCACAAGCGGTAACCAAAGCATATTTTCCCCCTTCATGATGAAGACGATTAGCAGCGGTTGTGACAAGCCTGACTCCGGTAGCACCAAAAGGATGTCCTAATGAAAGAGAACCGCCCATAGTGTTAATTTTATCCATTGGAATCAGTCCAACTTTGGAGTCTCTGTTTAAAGACTCTTTAGCAAAATTCTCAGAATCCAATGCTGCCAATACGGCCAAAACCTGACCGGCAAAGGCTTCATGAATTTCAAAAACGTCAATATCTTCAAGTTTAAGATTCATTTGATCCAACACTTTTGGCGTTGCATAAGCCGGACCGAGTAGCAATTCATCTTTAGGATCCTGAGATACAAAATTATATTCTCTCAAATACGCTTTTGGTTTTAGGCCAAGCGCTAACGCAGTTTGTTCCTCCATTATAAAAGAAGCAGATGCGCCATCCGTTAAAAAAGAAGCATTTCCGGCTGTAATAGTTCCGTGAGGTTTTATAAAAGCAGGTTTTAACTTTGCCAGTTTTTCAATCGAAGTGTCTGAACGAAATCCATTGTCATTATTAACAACGGAGAATTTAGGTGGAACCTTTACAGGAAAGATTTCATCATCGAGCAAACCCTCTTGCGTGGCTTTTGCAGCTAAATGGTGTGAGCGCATTGCAAATTCATCCTGATCTTTACGTGAGACTCCAAATCTTGCTGCCATTCGGTCTGCACTTTTGCCCATTGTTTCTCCGGTAGAAAACTCAGCAATAGCAGGTAGTTCAGGGAGCAGGTCTTTGGGACGAAGTCCTTTTAAGAATTTCAGAAAATCTAAAGGGGACTTGTACTTTCGGGCTTCCAGTACTTTTTGCCGAAATTTTTTCTTAAACCGAACCGGAATGTCTGACATCGTTTCCGTTCCTCCGGCTAAAATGATCTTGGCTTGTCCCGATCTTATTAGGTCAACTCCACTGGCCACAGCTTGATTGGAAGAAATACAAGCCAATGCTATTGTAAACGCGGGGACTGTGTTGGGTATGCCTGCTCCCAAAGCACTTTCTCTGGCCACATTACTAGTGCGAACTTCTTGGATTACATTCCCCATAATGACCCGGTCGATGCTCGAAGGATCTACACTGTTACGTGCTAATAGACCCTGAATGGCATAACGACCGAGGTCATAAGCAATAAGATCGTTGTAATCTGTACCTGATTTTAAAAAGGGAGTTCTGATTCCGTCAACCAGCACCGCAGTAAAAGGATAATCTTTCAAAATAGTTGGATTTATTTCAGCTTTCAGCCATAAGTTAACAGTGTTAACCAAATAATCAATATTTGTTGAAATATTTCTTTGTCTGCATTGTAAATGTTCATATATTTGTCGCCCTTGTTAGGGCGATTAGCTCAGTTGGTTTAGAGCACCTCGTTTACACCGAGGGGGTCGGGGGTTCGAGTCCCTCATCGCCCACCATTTGTTTAAATGACAAATATCAAATTCCAAAAGCCACATTGATTTCGAAACAATGTGGCTTTTTTTGTTTTATAGCAATGTTTAGTAGCAGCCCCTCTTTCGTTAAAGAAAACAAACATGTTTAAAGAAACATTAATGGTTGATATGGTAATTATGACTAAATTGATGTAATGTAGTATAACTATTAATCCTGCTCAGAAATCAGTTTGAGATCTAATAACAGTTCAATAGGGGTTGGGGAAACAGAGAAGCGGCTTCAGCTTCTGTATCAGATCACGTCTCAGTCCAAAAAAGACTTAAACGAGCAACTGGATAATGCACTTGAATTAACTACGAAGCTGCTGGAGATGGAAATAGGTATTATCAGTTCCATTTCTAAAGAGTCTGATACATATACGATCAGAAATTTCTTTCCGGAAGATTCAGGGCTCTCTGTGGGCCAAACTTTCGATCTCGGAAATACCTATTGCAGTATAACGCTGGAAAGTGAAAACGTCGTTGCGATCAATCACATGAAGGAATCAGCATATGAGCGACACCCTTGTTACAATGCTTTTTCTCTGGAAGCTTATATCGGCATTCCAATAATCATTGAAGGAGAATTATACGGGACTATTAATTTTTCGAGCCCGGAACCGAAAGAGGGAGGGTTTGTTCCGTCAGATTATACTTTGATGAAGCTCTTAAGTGAGTGGGTTGCAGCCACAATAAAGAGAGTCAGAATAGTTAAAGCCTTAAAGGAAAAAAATGAACGGCTTGAACTGATTTCGAGAAATAGTGCTGATCTGATCTGTCTTCATGATCTGGATGGAGTTTATAAATTTATATCGCCTTCAGTTGAAAATATTTTAGGCTTTTCTTATGAGGAGCTACTGGGAAAAAATCATGCTGATCTGGTTCATGAAGAAGATCTGGAAATGCTAATGGTGGCTCCCCAAAAAGAATTAGAAGAGAATGGGTTTATAACTAATGTCAGATATAGGATTCGAAATAAAAAAGGAGAGTATATCTGGTTCGAAAGTTCTGTTTCAACCGTTAAGGATAGTGATGATAAACCAATAGGTCTGCAATCGATTTCAAGAGACGTAACAGCCAGAAAGAAACTGGAGTTGATGTTCGAGAATGCTCAGGAAATGGCGCATGTTGGAGGATGGGAATTCGATTTGATAACAGGAAAGATATCCTGGACAGATGAAGTGTATCGAATTCACGACAAGGAAATCGGATCAGAACTTGTACTGGAAGAGGGAATGGATCATTTCCCGGGAGAAGGCAGAGATAAACTTGCGATGGCTATTAACAAAGCCACTATGAATCATGAAAAATATGATATTGTACTTCCGTTTATATCAGAAAAAAAAGTTTTCAAATGGGTGCGTGCAATTGGTGAACCACATATAGTTGACGGGAATGTAGTAAGGCTGAGTGGCACATTTCAGGACATCAGTAAGCAGGTTAATTATGAGAAGAGAATAATTGCTCAAAATGAAGAGATGCTCAAGCTTACAGAAACAAGAGATAAACTTTATTCTATTATTGCGCATGATCTTAAGAGCGCTTTTTTTGGAATTAATGGCATGATCGATCTTTCGATTGAAGAACTGGAAGAAGACAAAAGTGAAAGAGGGATTGAAAGAAGTTTAAAGAATTTATCTCTGGTACATGTTTCTTCTCAGAACGCATATGAACTGCTCGAAAATTTACTGGAATGGATCAGGATTCAGAATGGTGAAATTAGTGTTGACAAAGAAAAAGTAAATATTGCTCAGCTATTGTCTGATAGCATTTCGATCTTTGAAACATCTGCAGCGAAAAAAAGAGTAACAATAAGTGTGCATACATCCGATATAAATATTATGGGAGATGTCAATATGCTGTCCACTGTTTTCCGAAACTTAATATCCAATGCAATTAAGTATTCTGAAAAAGATGGTGAGATAAATGTGAGTATAGAAGAGAGCGGGCATTCTGTAGATGTTAGCATTAAGGATTCCGGAATTGGAATGACTTCAGAAATTAAAGATCAGCTTTTTGATAAAGAAAACAGGCCGCAAAGAAGAGGGACTCTATCTGAGAAAGGAACCGGATTGGGATTGTTGTTATGTAAAGATCTTGTAGAGGCACATAACGGAACAATAACCGTTATTTCAGAAGAAGATAACGGGTCAGAATTTATCGTAAACTTGCCCAAACTCTGACAGAACCCATTAAAAGGATTTTTTATAAAAAAAAACTATATTAAACAATGCACTCTCTATCTAATAGTGTATTATTATGGAAATTAAATTTGTAAAACGTTCGTCAATAAATTCTTCTAAGAAAAGAAATTCGAAGTTTAAACCTCTTCTTGAAGCTATTGATAAACTGAAACCGGGCGGTCAGGCACTCGAGGTATCTTATACAAGTGATAAGAATGTAAACTCAATGCGGACGGCAGTTTACCAACACAGCAGAGTTAAAAATATTAAGATCAAGAGTAAAAAAGATCCATCCATAAAAAAAATTCATTTTTACAGAGAAGAATAAGGAATGAGTTTTTTGGCTTTGGTGTTGATTTCCTACATTATGAGAAGACACCAAACAGCCCTGAAGTATGAGCGAAATTACTACTAAAGCAGAGACAAAGGACGCCAGGTTTTCGAGAGAAAATGTGGAGCTCCAATACCTTAAAGCCAGAAGCTTTACACATAAAATAGTTGAGCCTTTAGAGACGGAAGACTTTGTAATCCAAGCTATGGAAAATACAAGCCCGGCTAAATGGCATTTGGCGCATACCAGTTGGTTTTTTGAGACTTTTGTATTAGAAAAATATCAATCTGACTTTGAAAGCTTACATCCCCAATACGCGTATTTTTTTAACTCATACTACTTGCAAACAGGAGTTCCGTTTTCAAGGGCAAATCGAGGGCTATTGTCGCGACCTACAGTAAAAGAGGTGTTCGAATATCGCGAGTATGTAAATGAAAAGGTTGTAGATTTTATACAGAACTGCGATGACAAAATTTGGGGAGAAGCATCAAAAGTAGTTGAGATCGGGATAAACCATGAGCAACAACATCAGGAGTTGATCCTTACTGATGTAAAGTATTTACTTGCGCAAAATCCGTTGCTTCCAATTTACAAAGAAAGAGAAACACCGGACTCAGAGACTCCGGAGGAATTGAAATGGATCACTTTTGAAGAATGTATTGTAGAGATCGGAAATAAAGGTGATGAGTTTACCTATGATAATGAGCATCCGGTTCACCGAACTTTTATACAGAACTTTGAACTCGCAGACCGACTGATCACAAATCAGGAGTTTCTTGAGTTCATAAATGATGGCGGATATGAGCGGTCAGAGCTTTGGCTGGATGAGGGATGGAGTAAAGTGAAGTCAGAAGAATGGAAGTCACCACTTTATTGGTTTATAAGAGATGACTCATGGTTCAATTTTACACTTTCAGGAGCCAGAAAAGTAGCGCTTAATGAACCTGTAACTCATATAAGCTATTATGAAGCAGATGCCTTTGCTAGATGGAAAGAATGTCGTCTGCCAACTGAACAGGAATGGGAATATGCATGTGGTGATCTCGAAGTAGACGGAAATTTTGTAGATCGAAATACTTTTCATCCTTTAGCTTTGAAAAATTACGAAAGTGGATTAAAACAAATGTACGGTGATGTATGGGAATGGACTCAAAGCAGTTATTCTCCATATCCAGGTTATAAACCTTTACCGGGGGCGTTAGGTGAATACAACGGAAAGTTTATGGCGAATCAGTACGTGCTGCGTGGTGGTTCTTGTGCAACTTCAAACTCTCATATCAGAAAAACGTACCGCAATTTTTTCCACGCTGATGCAAGGTGGCAATTCTCAGGAATAAGATTGGCAAAATAAAATCAATGACTGAAACAGAACTACTGTCCAAAAAAACTTCAATGCTTGAGGAAGTGATCTCAGGCTTATCTCAGAATCAAAAAACACTACCGAGCAAGTTCTTCTATGACGAAAAAGGCTCGAAGCTTTTTGATGACATTACTGAATTGGAAGAATATTACCCAACTCGTACAGAGAGAAAAATTCTGGAAGAGAATGTGAATGAGATAGCAGAATACTTAGGAGAGAAGGTTTTACTGATAGAGCCCGGCAGCGGAAGTAGCTCAAAAACGAAGATCTTGCTAGGGAATATGGAAAACATCTGTTGCTACATACCAATGGATATTTCAGGGGATTACCTGTATAAAGTTGCTGAACAATTACGACTGGAATTCCCCAATATTCAGATTTTACCTCTTTCAGCAGATTATACTAAGCCATTCGAACTTCCTGAAAGTAGTCCTGATGCCAGAAAAGTAGTTTTTTATCCCGGCTCGACTATCGGAAATTTTAAAATGGAAAAGGTTCAGCAATTCTTAAAAGTTATACATGATATTATCGGAAATGATGGAGCTTTTCTGATTGGGGCAGATCTTAAAAAAGAGATCAGTGTTTTGGAGGCCGCTTATAATGATTCAGAAGGAGTAACTGCTGAATTCAATAAAAATATTCTTACTCACTTGAACAGAGAATTGGGTGTTTCATTCAATACGGACTTATTCGATCATAAGTCGATCTGGAATGAAGAAAAAGGGCGTATTGAAATGCACCTTTTTGTGAAAGAAGATCATGCTGTTGAATTGGGAGAAGAGGTTATAAACTTTCAAAAAGGGGAATCTATTCATACTGAAAACTCACATAAATATACTTTAGATGGATTTGCAGAGATGGTATCTGAATGGTTTGAGGTGAAAAAAGTATGGACAGATGAGAGGGATTATTTTAGTTTACAATATTTAGAGCCGAGGTAACAATAGATTATTATGTTCTTGGCTCGCCAATAATTATAAAGGTCGGTGTAGTTGGAAGTTTTTCCTGAAATCGTCAGGATTATAAACAGGACAAGTTTTGTAAGTGAACTATCTAACATCTACAAGAATGACCTCGATCGCACTAAACCCCGGCCCAATCCAAATACATGTTTCTCACTTCTTCAATGTGCTCTTCAATGGTTTCTACTTTCCATGCTGAGGTATCAATCTGAGGATGAATGGTAGCCGTGATCTCACCTTGCTTTGCCATCAAAGATCCACCCATACTTAGTCTGTCATTTCCATCAAAATAAATCGGGACAATGGGATAGCCCAAGTCGATAGCCATTCTGAACGCTCCCTTTTTGAAAGGTCCTATTTTGCCTTCGTGCTTCCGTGAACCTTCGGGAGCTAAAATCAGATTTAGATTGTTCTTTCTGAGCCTGTCATACGTTTTTTGTAGAGTGGCGATCGCGTGTTCTTTATCAGAGCGTTTGATGAAAACCTGTCCAGTTAATCTCCCGATAATAAAAAAGAAAGGGATATACTGGAGTTCCCATTTTATTACGATTCTGAAGCGCTCAAGTGCTAACATCAAAACAGCGGGTATGTCAAGGGTTGAGCAGTGGTTAAAAATAAAAATTACAGGTTTGGAGGTGTCTTTTCTCAGATCGTTAAGATGGTAATCTATTCCAAGTAAAAAGAAGATCGGCTTCCCCATATATCTCGGAAAAGTTTTAACGATCCAGTTGGTAGCCTTTCCGAAGGTCAGAAGTACTAAAATAGTTACCAGTACAGAAACCAGTAGCAGAATTAACATGAATACGATCATCGTGATGATGCTTCGCACATATTCAAAAGAGGTCAGGGTTGTTTGCATATTAGAAAGTCAGTATTCAAAGCTACATTTCCAACTATCGAAATGCATCCTGAATGTGATTAAATTCGGGGGCTTCATTTTTTTTCTGTAGAATGCCGATTACATCAAAGCGCATGGGAGAGCCGTCCATTTTTCGTTCATACATCCAGGCTTCTGCAGCTTTAAAAACATGTTCCACTTTTACTTCAGAGACATATTCTTCAGGTCTGCCATATTTATCGGAAGATCGTAGCTTTACCTCGATAAATACAATAGCAGTGTTATCATAAGCGATTATATCAACCTCCGATTTTTCGAAAAAATAATTTCTTTCCAGAATCCTCCAGCCTTTACTTTCCAGATAAGCACAAGCGAGTTCCTCGCCTTCATTTCCAATTTCACGGGTAGTTCTTTTAGTCATCAGACTTTTTTCCAATCAATGATTCTTTTACTTCTACTAATTTTATGAGCTGTTTCAAAAAGCCTAGATTCTTTTTGTTGATGTAAGGGAGAAGAGCTCCGGTAAATCGTTCGAACATTTCCAGAAACTCGTTGTAGTTTTCGATACGCTGTTTAAAAGCTTTACTTTCATCATCACTTAGTCCGCCTGATTCAAGTGTTGCGATACATTCTTTAAGCTCAGTACGAATAGGTTCGATTTCTCTTTGCTGACGTTCTCTGATGATTGTTGATACTATTTTCCAGACATCGGTTTCTGCAGTATAAAAATCTTTGCGTGTTCCGGATTTTTGAACTTTATGGATCAATTCCCACTCCAATAATCTGTGGAGATTCATATTTGCATTGCCACGACTGATATCAAGCTTATCCATGATAGTATCGGTATCCAGAGGATGTGATTCAGCATACAGCAGTGCATGAATCTGCGACATCGTTTTATTGATGCCCCAAGCGGAAGCCATATCTCCCCAAAGCTGAACAAATTGATCTAAGGCATCGGTATAAGCTTGTGTTCTTTTCATGTGGAGAAAATAATCAGAATTAAACTGAAAGAAAGATTTCTTTATCTACTATTTCTCAGGGTATCAAACAACCGTTTTACCTGAAGATCTCCAAAGCCATAAATGCTTTCTCTTTTATGAAATTCCCGGAAAACAGGAGCAAATTCACCAGAACCTGTTTCTTTCATGATGTCCAGAAGTGTTTGTTCCGGTCTTCCTGGTGAGCCATCATTCGGAAACCGCTCGAGGTTTGCTTTTGCTGCATCTTCTAAGAAGGGAAATTCTTTAGAGTGTTTTACAGCCATACTTAAAACCTCAGCATGGTTTTGATTCTGATATAACTGCCAAAGAGAAGAAAACAGTGTCACTTCGATTTCAGATAACGGAACTTTCGATTCATAAGCGCTTACTAAACCATCAGAGTTTAAACCACCGAAACCATACCGAATATCCGTATATGGACGAATTAGAAATACTTGCGAAGGAGTTACGAAATTGTGAATTAAATAAGACACAAACCATAAGTTCACCTGACAAAAAAGATCGTCTTCAAACCAAAGATTGATAACTGTATTATCAGGTAAAGAAATAATTTTGTTGAATTCGGGGATTACTTCTTGATGGTAGAATTCTATATCTGAAGGGTAAGTGATACTTAAATATTCAGCTCTCAGCTCAAATAGCTGATCCAACGAATCCGCTGATACATCACCATCCACTAAACATTCTCTGGCTACGATTAGCTCGCCATTTAAAGAATCAGGAAATTGCTCTTTTAACGCATCGCCATTGAGAATGTGGAATTCTTTCATGTCTGTTTAGAGGTCTTCAAGAAAGGTGATGCGATTCTTGCTCAGGTCAAAAAAACTAACTTCAGAGGTGTTCCAGGGAGTTTGTCTGCGTATTTGTTCTTCTTTTATAACTCCCGAGTCGATCAATTCCTGATATAAGAGTTCGATATTTTCTACTTCAAACTTCACATCAGTAGAGATCATGTCTTCAGGAAATTGAAACTGAAGATGCATGAATAAATTATCCCTCCCGATTACAGCATAATCAATTTCCCCATCCTGATATGCGGAGCTGTCATACACATTTTTAAATCCCAGTTTTTCCTCATACCACCTAACATCATTGGCTACATCAGCAGAAGCCAAAACAGGGCTTATAAATTTCAGTTTTGATTTTGAGGATTTGCTCATATCTCAGATAAATAGTAATAGAAGAATCCCGATAAGTGCGGGCAAGCCTTGCACAAAAAAGATCTTTTTGCTGACTGTTGCAGCTCCAAAGATTCCTGCGACTGCTACACAGCTTAGAAAGAATAAGGCCACATTGACCCACCAAAAAGGGTTTTCTATAAAAAAGGACCAAATGAGTCCGGCTGCAAGAAATCCATTATAAAGCCCTTGATTGGCAGCCATATTTTTAGTCTTGTCAAAGAAATCAGGTGGAAACCCTGTGAATACTTTTTTAGCACGGGTTGTCCATGCAAACATTTCCAGCCATAAAAAATAAAGGTGTAGAAATGCTACAAATCCGATGAGTACCCTAGCTGCTAGTTCCATGAGTTTTTAGTTAATATAGTTCAAGACAACCTATTTCAGATTTTATAAAGCTTTTATGGTGTCAATATGAATTTTTAAAATGGTACTAAGTTGGTCTCTAGTTGTATTACCAAATCTCAACCATATTATTTTCGGAGGGAATCCATTAAGTGTTTGTAGTTCATAAAAATCACCATCAAATGTGACAATAGTAAAGTCATTTCTTTTTGCAAATTCCCATATTTCAAGGTCTGGCTTATTTTGCAATCTTACTTCATTAACGTGAACAAATTGTAGGTCCGGAAGCTCAAAGTTTTTTGCTACTCTGTAGGAAATATTCTGATCCAAGAGTAGCTTCATTAAGCAACTCGGATGTTATGTTCCCGATCGGCAGCAAAAGAAAGGCATGCCTTGATATCCTCTTCTGTAAGTTCCGGAAAGTCCTCTATAATTTGTTCTTTCGACATGTCCTTGGCTAACCAAGCTAAAACATCGTAAACTGAAATTCGTGTATCACGGATACAAGGTTTCCCAAATCTCTTAGAAGAATCGATTTTGATTATTTTTTTATAAGAGTCCATAACTACAATATCAATAATCGTAATATTACTTACAAAAATTGATCAGAAATTATTTATCAAGCTTAAAGCCCACTTATCATTCTTTTTCCGAAGATTTCTGAGTGCGTGTTTAATGATCCATACTCTTTCTTTGGTTGGATTCTCGCTCCACTTTTTGATCACATTCTTAGCAATTTCAGGATTGTCTTTCAAAATATCATTAAGACAGTTGGCTACTGATTTCTGAACATATTTTGAAGGATCATCTTTAAGGTTTTCCAGAATAGGAAATAATGGAGTCGGATCATCTATAAACATCTGAAGCTTGGTGGCCCAAGGCAACCTCGGTCGACCGCCTTCACTTGATAACCTTCGGATGTGTTTATTGGAACCCATCGACCAAGTTTCCATCCTTGCCATTGTTTGTTCCGGATATTTTTCAATAAAGGGACGAATAGCATATTCTCCGGTATTTCTCTTGGTGATCTCTTCAATGGCTCTCATGGAAACATCAAAATGGTCTAACCCATATTTTTCTACAAATTTTGCAATGGGCATGATCCAGTAATATTCTTTGAACATTCCGGTTTCTTCATCGTTTTCCGGACCAAGTATTTGAGTCAAAACTTCAATTTGTTCCGGGTAATCGCCTTCCAAATGGTTTTTTAACTCATCGGCTATTAACTCCACTCTGTCTTTGAGTTCTAACCCATCAACTCCTGTATCTACTTTTTTGATGAAAGCAGTTGAGTTAAAATCAGATCTAACAGAAAGTAGTTTTTCCGAAAGCTGTTCTGCTAGTTCTTTATCGAACCAAAGTTTGAGAGGTTTGTAGGGCATATAAAGGCGGGTGAAACAGAATTATCTGAATTAAAGGATTGTCAGAATGCTTGAATTATTTTGGATGATATTTGGGATTGAACAACAATTTATATTCCATGCTTTTACCTCCAAAATTAATTAATAATCCCAACGGAAAATCATAAGCAACGGTATAATTTTTTGCTTGTGCAAGATGAACATCTTCAAGCTTTGTAACGGCTTTTATTTCAATAATTACTTTTTCTTCTACTACAAAATCTGCTCTTCTTGTTCCTACCTGTACATCTTTATAAAATATAGCTTGTTTCTTCTCTCTTTCGAAATTCAATCCGGTTTCTTCCAGCTCCATTTTAAGACAACGCTGGTATATAACTTCCTGAAAGCCCGGACCAATAGTATTGTGAACATTCATTGCACAACCTATAATCTTATAAGTGAGCTCATTTTTAATCATAGCAATCTGAAGCAGAATTTACAGAATTAAAGAATTAGTATAATTAAGGGAACTAAATTCTGTAAATCCAGAAATCTTGATAATTCTGTTTCAGATTTTATTGGATTATCGTACTACCCCAAACTCGCCAACCCTTTTCTAAACCTCTCTATAGCATCTTCAAGGTCATTCATCGATGCTGCGTAACTCATTCTCAATCCGTTCGGTTCGCCAAAAGCGTCACCAGGAACGAGAGCTAAGCCGAATTCTTCCAGCAAGTACAAACATAATTCAGTTGAGGATGCAATCTTGCTTCCGTCCGGTTTTGATGAATTCAGATAATGAGATATATCAGGAAACACATAAAATGCTCCACCGGGTGAGAAGCAGCTTACTCCTTCAATAGCATTCAATGAATTAACCATGAAATCACGACGTTTTTTAAACTGATCACGCATGGCTTTTACTTCATCCAATGAACCATTATATGCCGCTTCTGCTGCTTTTTGAGATATGGAAGAAGGTGCAGAAGTTTCCTGACTTTGAATTTTGGACACAGCACTTACAACTTCATTGCTGGCTGCAAGGTAGCCTAATCTCCAGCCGGTCATTGCAAACCCTTTGGAAAATCCGTTAACCAATAACACCCTATCTTTAAGATCAGGAGCTACATTTAAAATACTGACATGATCGCTGTCAAAAACGATATACTCGTAGATTTCGTCCGAAACAATATAAATTTCAGGATGATTACGCAGCACATTTGCTAAACCTTCCAGTTCTTCTTTGGAATAACACGCTCCGGTAGGATTTGAAGGTGAGCAAAGAATGATTGCTTTAGTTTTGTCTGTTATAGAATCTTCAAGCTGCTGTGGCGTAAGTTTAAAATCATTTTCAAAAGACGTTCTTACTAAGACAGATTCTCCTTCAGCCAAACGAACCATTTCAGGATAAGAAACCCAGAACGGAGCAGGAATAATTACTTCATCGCCTTTATTTACGATAGCCAATAAACCAAAACCAACAGATTGTTTCGCACCATTAGAGCAGATGATCTGTGATGCATCGTAATCCAAACCATTATCTCTTTTCAGTTTTGCAACGATGGCTTCGCGTAGTTCCGGAGTTCCGGTATTCATCGTATACCCATGAAAACCATCATTAATTGCTTTTATAGCAGCATCGCAAATATGTCGCGGAGTTTTAAAATCAGGTTCTCCGGCGCTGAGAGAAACTACAGACTTGCCTTGTCTTTTTAGTTCTTTAGCTTTTCCGGTGATCTTTAAAGTTTCTGACGGCTGAAGGTTTTGTGCCCTGTTGGATATCATGCGCGGGATGATTGGATTGGAGTGTAATTATTGTGCAGGCGGAAAATCCCAAATAGTTAGGTAAAAGGGAAACGTTATTTCAAGAACAAAAAACAAAGTTCAAAAACCAAATAACAACCTGAGAGGATTAAGCAAGCAGATCCTTCAGATTCTGCTGAACAGGGCTCGCTATTTATTCAGCTTTTCCAGTAGAGCTTTTGCAACTCTCTCGGGGACAAATGATGAAAGATCTCCATTCCAGTGAGCTACTTCTTTTACCAGCGATGCGGAAATGAAAGTGAAATGTTCATCGGGCATTAAAAAGACAGTGTCGACTTCAGGAGCTAATCTTTTATTGGTAAGCGCCATGCGGAATTCGTACTCAAAATCAGAAATTTGTCGTACACCTCTGATCAATGTATTAGCTTTTACTTTCTTGGCATGATTTACAAGCAATCCTGTAAACTGATCGACTTCAACATTTTTTGCCCACTCTTTACCTTTCAGGCACTCTTTGATGAGTTCCACTCTTTCATCACCTGAAAAAACAGCATTCTTTCGGTGATTTACAGCAACAGTCACCAAAACCTTATCAAAAAGATTGGTGGCACGTTCTAAAATATCTAGATGACCAAACGTAATGGGATCAAAAGAACCGGGGTATAAGGCAATGTGTTTCATAAGAGGAGTTTATTTAGAATCTACCGGATGCTTTTCAAAAATACTAACGGTTGTTCTGCCGTAAGCTTTGCTAAAAAAGTGATGAGGATGCTCTTCGTAATTGTGATATTTATCATGTTCCAGAATAAACCAACCATCTTCATTCAGCCAATCATTATCTATAATTTCTGCGATCATCTGATCCATCCACTCATACCAGTATGGTGGGTCACAGAAAATAAAATCGTAGCTCATAGTTCTATTTTCTAGAAACTGCTGAACATCCGAAACCACGGTTCTGATATTTTTTTCGATCTCGAAATCAGCTGCTACTTTTTCGATCAGTTTAATATTATTCGGTTTAATATCTACGAAAGTAACTTGCTTGGCTCCGCGTGAAATTGCTTCAAAACCCAAATTTCCTGACCCACCAAAAAGATCCAGAATTACAGAGTTCTCCAGATATTTGTATGCCACGATCTTATTAAAGATGCTTTCTTTGGTTCGATCAGTCGTAGGGCGTACATCTAATCCTTTTGGGATTGAAAATCGTCGTCCTTTAAGCTTTCCGGTAATTATTCGCATGTAGGGTACTATTTTTGATATAATATAAGGAAACAACTGCAACACCGTAACACCATCACACTAATTAAGTGTTATAGTGTGATGGTGTTATAGTTTGGTTGTTGTAAGGTTAAAAATCCAAGCTCAACAGAATTGCCGGAAAACCTGCTGCAAGATCAAATCCGTAGGTTTCTTCTTCTGCTTCAACGCCGATAGATTCTAAAGAATTCAAATGTGTTATTTCAGAAGATGGATCCCAAAAACTTTGAAGCGTTTGTTCTGTTTCATGTGTATGGTGACCAAACAGAAAAATGTTTTCATGTAAACCATTCATCCAGGAAGAATTTGTGGCTTGTTGTAACCAGTGGTAGGGAGTATCAGAAATTTGATCGAACTGGAAGTAAGTGGCCGCTCTGAATTTGCCCAACATAAAAGAAGTCATTGTAAGCACATTTTTATGACAACCGATCATCATAAATGAACCTCCGGGTTTTTGAAAAGAAGACCATTTTTTTGCAATCTCAAAATCGCTGGCAAAATCAGTAACCGCAATTTTTTCTGTAAGGTCATTGAAACCCTGCATAACTGCCCTTCTTCTCAAACAAAGAAATTTAAATGAAGACTTACTCAAACTGTGCCATGTAGGCTCTACGTCACCACGGTCAATTCCCTTCATTAAAATTGAAAGATGATCCTCACGTTCGTCGGCATTATCATAAACAACTTTTGGAAGAGCTGTCCAGCATTCTTCTCCGGGATGAGTGAGAGCGCGAACAGATTGAATACTGTTCTCTTTAAAAATACGCTCAAATGTTGTCTGAAGTATAGGAAAGTATTCCTCATTTCGGGTAGTGATGGCTCGATTTACATCAAAATTAAAGTCAAACGAGCCTATACGAAAAAGGTGCTTGCTGTTTTGAGGATCGTTGAGAGCATAAAAAAGTCGATCAGCAAAAAAACAAACACCCAGGTTTGAGGTGGATTCGCTCATTAATTCCAGCTAGGAGCATTTCGCATTGTAGTTCTTGATAAACTACCGATTGCGTCATCATAATCTTCACTTGGATCCTCTAGCAAATACAGCGGAGGACGAATAGTATCGTTTACAGAATAGATGAATCGTTGTTGATCTCTTGGTGAGTAGATCAACTGGCCTGGAGTAAAAGCCTCGCCCTGATACGAAAGCAAGCTGTCAGAGATTGAAAGCAAAGCAGAATCGCTTTGTACAAATTGAACCACGGAATCCAAACCGCCTTCAGCTGGAGGATACTTTCCATAACGTACATCATACTGAATAAGAACATCTTTAACGGTGTTCATATGATAGCGAACACGTTCAGTCATAGCCTCACGCTCAAGTACTTTTTGATATGGTGTTACGATTGAATCATATAGAAACCAAGAAAGAGCTAAAATTAGGATCCCTAAAACGATGCTTAAAACTTTATTACGCGTATCAATATTCATTTGAAATAAAAGTCAGTTAATTGTAAAGAATTTTGGAACTTTGAGAGGGTAAAAATACATTCGCACCCATATATATGCAACCATTGTAACTGATGTAAATGTAAATCTGTAATTAAGTAATGCCTGCTATGCATAAAAGGTGTTTTTATTACATAAAAAAACAAGTTTAGCTTGAATAAAAGAGTACTTCAATTAGCCATACCTAATATTATCAGCAATATTTCCGTACCCTTGCTGGGGGCAGTGGATACAGCAGTAATAGGACATTTAGAGCATGTTTATTATTTGGGAGCCATAGCGGTTGGGAGTATTATCTTTGATTTTATTTTTTGGGGATTCGGTTTTCTGAGAATGGGAACAACAGGTTTGGTCGCTCAAGCATACGGCGCAGAAAACATTCACAGAACAAAAGTAATTCTCATAAGAGTGCTTTTGGTGGCTCTGGCAGGGTCAGTAGCTATACTGTTACTGCAGTATCCCTTAATCGAATTTTCTTTGTGGGTTATAGACGCTTCTCCGGAAGTTGAAGAATACACTCGTATTTACTATAAGATCAGGGTGTTTTCGGCACCGGCTACCTTAAGTCTGTTTGCTATAAACGGTTGGTTTCTTGGAATGCAAAATGCACGATACCCGATGATCATAACCATATTCCTGAATATCCTGAATATTGCACTGAACCTGACCTTCGTATTCTATTTTGGAATGAATGTTGATGGCGTTGCATGGGGTAGTTTGCTTTCCAGCTATTTAGCAGTTGTGCTGGCGGTAATTCTATATCTGAGCACCTATAATAAAGTAAAACTTAAAGTTTCATGGAGTGACCTGATCGAGCTTGAGGAACTGAAAAAATTCTTCAGCGTGAATCGGGATATTTTTATCAGAACCTTGTGTCTTATTTTTTCATATGGCTTTTTTACGGCTTCATCAGCAGAAATGGGAGATGTTTGGCTGGCTGCGAATACGATATTACTTCAGCTCTGGTATATAAGCGCTTATGCAGTTGACGGTTTTGCATACGCTGCAGAAAGCTTGGTAGGAAAATATGTGGGAGCTATGGATTTCAAAAAAATGAGGAAAGCTATTTGGACATGTATGGCATGGGGATTGGGATTCGGTGTTGTGGGGACATTATTTTATGCAGTATTTGATCGCGAGTTGTTATCCATTTTTACTGACAAACCATTGGTCATTGAAACTGCCATGATAGTAGCCATCTGGCTAATTATTGCTCCATTGATCAATAGCATATGTTTTATTTGGGATGGTGTGTATATCGGAGCAACTTCAACGGGAGCAATGCGAAATTCAATGTTAATCGCTACGATCATATTTTTTGTTCCTGTATATTATTTAGTGAAACCTTTTGCGGGGAATCATGCGTTGTGGATCGCAATGACTTCTTTTATGGTTATAAGAGGGGTTACTTTAACATTATTTGCGAAAAAGGAGTTGTTCTTAAAATTTCAACATAAACAATGAGTTCATGAAACAGATACTATTACTTAGACATGCAAAATCGAGTTGGGATCACCCCGGGTTGGATGACTTTGACAGACCGCTAGCCAAAAGAGGGTTAAAGGACGCTCCGAGAATGGGGAAATTTCTAAGAAAGACAGGAAGAATTCCGGACCTTATCATTGCATCCACTGCACAAAGAGCCAAAGAAACTTCACAGCTTGCTGTAGAAGGAATGAAAGAAGATGAAAATATCATCAGTTGGAACAGTGATTTGTATTACGGAAGTATGAGAGATTATTTGAAAGCAATTCAATCAGCCGATGAAGACGTTGAACGAGTAATGATTGTCGGACACAACCCTAAAATGGAAGATACAGCCGGAGCCTTGATTGGTTCTGAACGCCCTTCCGATGTTCGTATGCCTACTGCTGCTTTAGTGTGTGTGAATACATATGCAGCTAGTTGGGATCAAGTACAATGGGGAGGTTGCGAACTGGAGTGGATGATGATTCCCAAGGTGTTGAAAGAAATCTGATATCGGCACGAACTTGCTAAACATTTATATGCACTTTGTTTATATTCAAAAACGAAAACCAATCTACAATTCAAGAATTAATTAAGAATGAATTTTCAGCAAAACTATTTTTTTCTATGTAAAACTCCACTAAGCGCAGAAGGTGCTGAAGATGTTGAGGTGATAACCAGAGCTGAAGACAGTACAGATTTTTCTCGAGTGTTTAAGGAATATGAAGAGAAAAGATCACATGCCTTTAACAGTGACAACATCTATAGTGTGGTTCGCGCTGATGATATCTATGATCTGATCCGGATGCCTAATGAAAAGGATGCGAAAGAAGAAGCATACGAAAGAGCTACTCCTGAGATCATAACAAACCTTCAACATCGTGCAATGCAAGGTAAAGACGCCAATGCGAAAGCTATTTTGAAAGAAGTTTACGATCTGGAGTAAAAAGGCTTTTCCGTACTAAATGGGAACATTTTCCTTCTTTTGGGAGTTATAATAGTAGCAGAAATGATAAACAAAGCTAATTATTATGAACGACTTAACAATTGAAGGAAATTGGAATCAGGTTAAAGGTAAATTAAAGCAAAAATACTCTGACCTTACAGACGACGATCTAAAGTTTCAGGAAGGAAAAGAAGACGAGCTTTATGGTAGACTACAAGAGAAGCTTGGGAAAACAAAAGATGAGATTAAAGAATTAGTAGCTTCTTTATGAGATTGAAAGAAGCTGATTCACAAAATTAAGGAAGTCGAAATGGCTTCCTTTTTTTATGTCTGATGGTTGCAGTTCGGAATCATCAGAGATATTTTAATGTACTATTAATAATCAAAGAAATTAACGACTGGAGAATATGGAAAATTTTGAATTTGATTCTGAAATGCTGTTGGATTTTGTCCTTACCTATGCGCCTAATGTTTTGAAAGCAATTGCAGTTCTTGTATTAGGGCTTTGGATAGTTAAACTAATCGGCGGAGGAATTAAAAGGGTATTCAATAAAAGTAATGTCGATCCTTCCTTACAAGGATTTCTAAGAGGGCTGATATCAATGATACTCAAAGTGATGGTTTATATTACTTCACTTGGGATGTTGGGTATAGAAATGACCTCATTTATTGCAATTCTGGGTGCTGCAGGTTTGGCAGTTGGATTAGCTTTGCAAGGAAGTTTATCCAATTTTGCGGGAGGAGTTTTGATACTCTTTTTCAAGCCTTTCAAGGTTGGAGATTTTATCGAAAGAGGCTCAGAATCAGGAACTGTTGAAAAAATTGATATTCTTCATACCATTTTGAACACACCTCAAAATCAGACAATTGTTGTTCCAAACGGACAGCTCGCAAATTCTCCTGTTACAAACTATTCAAATAAAGAAACAAGACAAGCACGGTTTTCGGTTGGTATCAGTTATGGAGCGGATATTAAAAAAGCACGTGAAGTAATATTAAGTGTGTTGAACTCAGATGAAAGATTGTTAAAAGAACCGGCTCCTGTTGTGGTGCTAACAGAGCTGGCCGATAGTTCGCTTAATCTTTCTGCACGTGCCTGGACTAAAAACTCTGATTACTGGCCTTTTTTCTGGGAAAATCTTGAAAAAATCAAAGAGGAACTGGATAAAGAAGGTATTGAAATTCCGTTCCCACAAAGAGACATTCATGTACATAATGTTGACTAAATAATTTTATCAGCTTAGCTAAAGCCGTCTCTTTGAGCCGGCTTTTTTTATATCAGAAAACTGATTATAAAAAAAAGTTTATAAATACTATCTTATTCAACTTATATAATGCAGGCATGAGCCGAATCAATGAACCAAGTGGAAAGGAAGGTTGCTATTATGAACCTGGAGCAAGATAAAAATACAGACAAAGACACCAACGATTCACCAGAGAATCCGGAAGTAACAAACGAAGAGAGCTCAGCTGAGGAGAAAACAGAAGCTCCTGTAGCAAAAGAGGAAGAAAAGGTTGAGGAACCGGTTTCTTCAGAACAAGAAGAGGAATCCGCAAAGGAGGCAGAACCTTCATCAGAAGAAAAGGATGAAGAAGAAGTCGTTGAAAGTGAAAATGAGGCAGCTTCCGATAATGAGGAAGAAACCGAAACATCGGATTCTGAAGAAGAAAATAACTCTCAGGAATATTACACAAAGATCTTAAGCAAGATCAAAGAGGTTTTGGAAACTAAAGATTGGGGATTGATATCAAATGAATTTTCAAACCTCTCTTTGCATATTGGGGAAGGACCGGAACCTGATGAAGAGTCAAAAGCCCTGCTGAAAGAATTTGAAGAGTTAAGATCTGATTTCGAAGAGCGGAAAAAAGCTCACTATGAAGAGTTGAACAGGAAAAGAGAAGAAAACCTGAAGAAAAAGAAAGAGCTTCTGAAGCAGTTTGCTGACATTGTAAATGAAGAAAAGTGGACAGCAACAAAAGAGGTTTCTCAGATAAAAAATAGTTGGGACAGAATTACTCAAATCCCAAGAGATGAAATTGATGCATTGAATGAACGATTCGATTCATTCATGGAAGAATTTGACAGCCACAAAGTAGATCGTCTTGTAAAAAAGCTTGAGAAAGAAGAAGATAATCTGACATTGAAGCTTCTTTTATTAGATAAAATGGAAGCTTTGAATGAACGCAGTGATGATTCAAAAGCCGATTTTAAGGCTTTGACAAAAGAATTTGACGATCTTCACAGTCAGTGGAGAAAAATTGGAAGAGTCCCCAATGAAAAGAATCAGATGGTCTGGGACCGATTCAATACTGCTGAAGATGCCTTCAACCAACTTCGGTTTAAGAATGATAAAGCCTACCGCGAAAAGATTGAGAAGTCTTTAAAAAAGAAGAAAAAACTTATTGCCGAAGCTGAGGCTTTAGTTGATAACGAAAATATTGCAAAAGCGGCGCGCAAGGTTAACAAACTTCATAATGCGTGGAAAAAAGCCGGTAATCTTCCCCAAAAGGATGAAAATGAATTGTGGGATAAATTTAAAGCTGCAACAGACGCTTTCAATGAAAAGAAATCTGAGAATATTGATGTTCTCAGAGAACAGGAAGAAAAAAACTACGACAAAAAGCTCCAGTTAATAGAGCAAGCTGAAGCCATACAGGATACAGAAGACTTTGATAAGGGGCATCAAACAATGCAAAACCTGATGGACCAATGGAAAAAGATAGGGCCGGTTCAGCGCAAAAAGTCTTCTAAGATCTGGAAGAAGTTCAAGGCTGCGATGGATGTATTCTATGAGCGCCGTAGAGATCATTTTAAAGATCGTAGAGGAGAAGAGAAGGAGAATCTCGAAAAGAAGAAAGAAATTCTAAACAAGCTTAAGGAACTAGGTTCTCATGAAGATCCTGTGAAAGCGGTTGAAGAAGCAAAGAAATTACAGGATGATTTTAAAAATGCCGGCTATGTCCCGATTAAGTCAAAGAATAAGATCTGGAAGCAATACAGGGAAGCTTGTGATGTAATTTATGAACGATTCAGAGCTAGTGGTTCTGATTTGGGAATGGAGAGAGAGTTGGCTTCAGAGGGAGTGGAACCTGCAGACAGGAAGCAGGTAATAAAGCTACGCAAAGAGAAAAACGCTATTCAGAAAGACGTTTCTAAACTGGAATCAGAAAGCATACAATACGAAGAGGCAAAAACGTATTTTAAACCAACAAATAAAGGCAACAAGCTCAGAGATGAGTTGCAGGAAAAGATCGATAAAGTTGGTGAAAAACTGGATAGTAAAAAGCAAAGAATTTCAGAAATAAATCGTGCACTTCGGGATTTAATGACTTCAGATGAAGAAGAATAACGGAAGAATTAGATTATTTGAAAGCGATAGTTATATTTACCTATTATTACATCTAACAATACGTTGATATTTGGAAAGCAACATCAAAATAAAACTTTGGGGAGTAAGAGGTTCAACGCCATGTGCCAACCCTGAAAATATGCGGTACGGAGGTAACACTTCTTGTATCCAGATATCCATTCCGGGAATGAAAGAGTTGCTTATAGCTGATTGTGGAACAGGTTTCAGAAATCTTGGCAACGAACTGGACTCTAATGGCAAAAGCTTAATGGGGAAGATTTTTATCACTCACCCCCATTGGGATCACTTGCAAGGATTTCCCTTTTTTAAGCCTTTCTATGATCCAAGAAATCGTTTTGAAGTGTATATGCCTCCTCAGGACGGAATTGGGTGTAAGGAAATTCTTCAGGGTCATTTGTCGAATACTTTTTTCCCGGTTTCGATTGATATGCTTGAGTCAGAACTTGATTGCATTACTTTTGAAAAGGGTAAACTGAACTTCAACAAGTATACTGTTGAGTTCATGTGGGCAAACCATACAGTGCCAACCGCAATATTCAAATTTAACATTGAAGGGACAATAATTGTTTTTGCTCCTGATAATGAGCTTCCTGTTAATATAGATTCTGATAACAAGGCATTTGTAGATGAGTTCCAGGCTTTTGTAAAAGGAGCTAATGTGCTAATTCATGATTCACAATTTACCAAAGAACAACATTTGGATAGATTGGGTTGGGGGCATTCGAACTGGGAAACAGTTATTGAATTGACGAAAGATCTTGGAATAAAAAGATTATGTTTATCTCACCATGATCCGGATCATAGTGATGATACTCTGGACAAGATAAATTCTAAAATTGCGAGTATCAAAGGCACATCATATGATGAGGCCAAGGTGATACAAGAAGGGCAGGAAATATACCTGCCCAACTAAATATCATTAAAAATTGGTTTAGAAGTAGTATCTGACACCAATTCCACCGTCAGCATCACCATCAGTATCGGGAATCAAATTGATTACAGGTGCAACTTCGAGATAAAATTCCAAAGGAGCTTCGGGCGCTAAATATGATAGTCCGAGAGGGATACGCGCTCCGAAGAAAGTATCATTTGCAAAAATTGCACGTGCACCTAAACCATAAAAGAAAGCCAAATTACCTTTTTCAACTTCCAAAGGCTTATGCCATTGATGATCAGCGTGTATATAAATGGCGTCATTTCCTGATAATGACCAAGCCAGACCAACATCAAATGCAGTGTTTTGACTTGTCCAGGATTTAAGCGTAATACCGGTTGGTTCACCGATCATTACACCAAGTCCGGTTTTTCCTGCATTGGTATCCTGAGCAGTAGAATTGACTGTCAAAAGACCTGTAAAGACTAAGGTGAAAATTAAAAGAAACGATTTTTTGATTGTTTTCATTTTTTGGTTAGTTAGTTCGTATTCAAAGAGTTAAAGGATATATTTAAGATTTTAGTTCCAATTATTAACAACAACTAATACTAGTGAATAACAATAAAATTATCGTTTTCGTAAAAAATGCAGTGCCGGGAAAAGTAAAAACACGTTTGGCCAAAACAATTGGGGACAAAGAAGCACTGGAAGTGTATTTAAGATTACTGGGAATTACTAAAAAAGAAGTTTTAAAAGTAGATGCAAAAAAAGAGGTTTGGTACGCATGGGAGATTGGTAAAGATGATATTTGGGAAGAGAATAATTTTGCAAAAAAAACTCAGACCGAAGGAGATCTTGGAGAGAAAATGAAACATGCATTTAACCAATCTTTTAAAAGCGGTAGTGATAAAATTGTACTGATCGGAAGTGATTGCCCAACTTTGACAAGTAAAATTATGGGAGAAGCTTTTGCTAAGTTGGATGATAATGATGTTGTTTTTGGTCCGTCAGAAGATGGGGGTTATTATTTAATTGGAATGAGTTCGTTCAAGCCTGAAGTTTTGGAAGGTATTGATTGGAGCACGGAAAAAGTGATGGAACAAACAGAGCAACAAGCCCGGGAAAATAACATCTCTCTTGCGAAGCTCGAGCCATTGAATGACATTGATAACGAAGAGGACTGGCAAACGTATTTGGCAAGTTTAAATTAGAATGGTAAGTATAATTATACCGGTTTTTAATGAAGAGTCTACTTTAAATGACTTAATCCCATATTTGCAAAATGCTATAAAAGATAAAAATGCTGAGCTGCTATTAATTGATGGAGGTAGTAGTGATAATACAATTCAGATATGTAAAGAGCTTGGTGCAACCATATATACCTCGCCACTTAAGGGAAGGGCTTCTCAAATGAATTACGGAGCAGAGAAATGTTCGGGTGATATATTATATTTTTTGCATGCAGATTCTCTGCCGCCGCAAAATTTTATTGACGACATTTTGGAAAACATAAATGAAGATTATATAGCCGGATGCTATCGTCTGGCTTTTAAGCCGGAACTCCCATTGCTAAAGTTATACGCCTGGTTTACTAAGTTTGATAATGATCTATTCAGGTTCGGAGACCAAAGTCTTTTTGTTACAAGAAAAGCATTTGAAAAGATTGGAGGCTTTGATCACAAATTAAAAGTTATGGAAGACCAACAGATTGTGGTTGATCTAAAAAAAGAAGGAAAGTTTAAAATTGTGAATAATTCAATTATTACTTCTTCGCGCAAGTATATGAAAGTAGGGGTTTTGAAGCTTCAGCTGGTATTTACAATTATTGTAATTTTTTACTATCTGGGTGTAAGTCAAAAGGTTATGGCGGATTTTTACGCCAAGCAAGTTCAATAAGGTGTTACCAAACTGTAAAACCTTGAATTCTAACTACGATTGAGTTAGAATTTTCTTATAATTGTGTTCATTATAATCGTTAGCAATTTATCGTTATTTGAAGAAGTTAATCCTACTCCTGATCGTTTTAGTAATTCCATTTTGTGTGAACGCACAAGTTCCATTTGAAAGAGCTGAAACGGATGCCGGTATTATCGGCTTATCAATTACAAATTTTGGAACATTAGGTAAGCCTGATGTGAGAAATAATCCTGAAAGCGGCTCAAGTATGCGTTTTCCGAAATCTACGGGAACCGAACACTTGTTTGAAGCCGGAATTTGGATAGGTGCGGATGTGGGAGGTCAGATCAGACTTTCTTCGTCTTCTGTAACCAATCCAGCCGGTTATTCCAGAGGAGCTCAAGGGTTTGAATTTACTTCTGAATCTGTAATTACTCGTAGAAGTTCTGATCCCAATAATGAATTCTTTTCTGTCTCAGCAGTTAGTGAGCGTGATATTTTAGCATCTTTTACAGATCGTCGCAGAAGTGTGAACGGCACAGAGATTACCGGGCATGATAACCCGCTGTTTACAGATGTAAAATTAGAGAGCTACAATTGGGGGTTTCCTTTCACAGAGAACTTTACCATTCTGAAATATGATATTACAAACAACAGCGATATTCACGCTTTGCCCGAGACATGGGACAGCGTGTATGTAGGAATGTATGCAGATCTGGTAGTACGAAATGTAAATAGTACTACCGAAACCGGTGGAGCCTTTTTCAATAAAAACGGTATTGGATTTATGGATTCACTAAATACCATGTATGCATTTGATGCCGGTTCGCCGGATGATCCAAGTATAAACACCTATGGTGCGGTTTCAATAGTTGGTGCGGAGTACAGAGATTCTTTTTTCCACCCTGATAATCCTGATACATTAGATGGTAAGTTTACTCAAACGGGCTTTAATGTTCCTGATCTGGGGCCGAGTTATTGGTTGTTCAGTGCCGGAGCAGGTGATTTTACCGCTCCTTCAAATGATGGCGATCGATATGATAGAATGGCTCAGCGGTTTCCTTATGAAGATAATGAGCAAAATCTTAGAGAAGACGGTCAAAGTGGTAATGGAAATTATATTTCATTTATTTCTATGGGGCCTTTCCCACAGGTGGAGCCGGGTGAAACTATTACTGTTTATTTTGTATTTAGTGCCTCACTAAAGCCGGATCAGTTTCAAGGGCAAGCGGGTAAGTCTGTTGACACCGAAGGGTCCAGAGTTAATATGGTAAGTACTATCAATTCAGCCAATAGTGTATTCAGAGGTGAGGATAAAAACAAGAATGGTGTTCTTGATCCCGGAGAAGATACCGATGGAAATGGCGAGTTAACACGATATTTATTTCCAACACCGCCTGATAACCCAAAGACAAAAATTGTATTAGAAGCCGGAAAGGTGTCTATTTATTGGGATAGAACTGCCGAAGAGTCTGTAGACAGAGTGTCCGGTGAGATGGATTTTGAGGGGTATCGTGTGTACAGTTCAGATCTTGGGCAGGACATAAATCCAAACTCTAGATTGATCAGGGAATTTGATAAGCCAAACAACAATATCGGATTTGATGTGGGTTTCAATGAGGTAGAACTTGATGAGCCGGTTACTTTTGAAGGAGATACTGTTGAATATTACTACCGCTACGACTTAACTAACTTATTAAGTGGTTGGCAATATCAGGTTTCAGTAACTGCTTTTGACCGTGGTGATTCAGAATTTGGAGTTGAAAGCCTTGAAACCAGTACCAATTCAAACGCTGTGCGTGTTTTCCCGGGAACTCCGGTAAATAATAATTTCGGAGATGATGGGTTTGAGGTAGGAGTATATCCGAATCCATACAAAGTGAATGCAGCTTGGGATGGACCTAGTGAAGGAGATCGCAAGCTCTACTTTTATAATTTACCATCAAAAGCAGAAATCAGAATTTATACCATTGCTGGAGATATTGTAGCAGAATTTGAACATGATTCTGAAACTTATTCCGGAGACATCTCATGGTTCGATGATTTTAGTAACGATCCACGAGTGCTTCCCGGTGGAGAACATGCCTGGGATTTACAAAGTGAAGCGAATCAGATCTTAACAACGGGTTTATATCTATTTACCGTTAAAGATGTAACTACAGGAAAAATAGAAAAAGGAAAACTTACAATAATCAAATAATACTTATTACTATGAAAAAACTGATACAATTTTTTGCAGTAACTATGTTAGTTGCTTTGCCGATGTTTGTGCAAGCTCAGGACACGGTTTCTGTGAAAGAATTAAATACGTACGAGGGACTTACTGAGTATTCACAGAATGCTCTACAAGCACACCCATTAAATGGTGTTACTGTAACCTACACAGGTGTAATCGTTTCCAATCCTAAAACTTCCGGGAATGCAACACCTAATGATACTAACAGTGATGGCGTAATTGATGACATCGGAAGGATACATGTTTTCATTACAGATACAGCTGCTGTAACACAAGGTAGAGCAGGAATGTCTATACAAATTGTGGAAAGTGATTACGAGTTACTTGAAGGTTTCCAAAGAGGAGATGTGGTTACTTTTGTAGGTCGAATGACATTCTTCAATTCAACTGTACAAATGACTGCAGATGAAGCGTCACTCCAGGGAACAACATCTATCAACTTTCCGCAGTATGCAGAATTACTTGATCCGTGGGAAGTAACTGTAGATGAACTTGTTACTGCAAATGGTGATGGTACTTTCCAAATGGATATTGAAAGCTATCAAAAGTACAACAACGCTTATGCCAAAATAACCGGCGCAACTGTAAGCAATATTTCTGTTGGAAGCAGAGTTGATTGGGCATTAAATGAAAATGGCTCAAGAATTTACATGTATGATATTTCTCTTCGTTTCAGAAATGACAGAGGTTTGGGATATCTTCCTGAATGGAACTACAGAAGATTGCCAGGTCTGGAAGACGGTTCTGACGGTAATTTTGAGCCTCCTGTAGCAGGAGCGGTAGTAAATGTAAGTGGTTTCTTAAACCTGCAGGGCGATGATCCTGACGGTACCGTTCCTTCAAACCAGATTTCATGGAGCATGAGCCCGTTTGAAGATGGTGTACTTTGGACAACTGATGATAGCTCGGGAGAGCCTTTAAGATGTGTTGATGGCGAGCTTTGCAATGGCGAGACTTTGAACTGGCCAAGTGATGTTGAAGTTGTAGGTCTTCCTCCAAGTTTCAGCAATGCGGCTCAATCTGATTCCACTGTAACTTCTTCTGACGCTGTTACTGTAAGCGTTGATATTGTTGCTGATGGCTCTGCTACAGTTACAGGTGCTAACATTGTGTATTCTGATGGAGACACTACTGTAACTGCTGCAATGACAAATTCAGCGGGTAATACTTTTGAATTTACATTACCTACTTTTGATAACTTCAGTCCAGTATCATTCTATTTTGAAGCTACAGACAGTGAAGGATTAACAGGTAGAGATCCTATCTCAGGCAACTATGGCTTCTTTGTACAGGATGAGCCTATCAATTCTATTGCTGTGATCCAAACAACAGCTGATGGAAAAGCAGGAGCAAGTCCGTTGGATGGAGCTGGAGCACTTCCGGTTGATATTTCAGGAATTATTGTTTCTGACAACTCTGATGGAGTAATTATTCTTCAGGAAGCAGCAGCAGCGTGGAGTGGTATTTTCTTAGAAAGAACTTCAGCTACACAAGCTTTGGTAAAAGGAGATTCTATCACGGTTACTTCTGCGGAGGTTTCTGAAGCAGCGGTAGCAAGTAACTCTTTGACCCTGACTCAACTGGTAAATCTTGAGTTTACTGTAAATTCTTCAGGAAACGATACTGATCAGGTAATTCCTGTTATAAGTACTGATACTGTTCAGGCTTTACAAAACGGTGGCGAGCTTGAGAACTATGAAGGAATGGTTGTTAAATTTGAAGATGTTGAACTTACAGCAAGGGGATCTTTCGGTGAGTATACACTACAAAACTCTGATGCTGATTCAGCAAATGGAGTTCAATTCAATGAAGATATACGTTCAACTGTTGTTGGAAACACTCAAGCCAGAGGAGATTACAATGAAACAGTTAGAGCAGGTAAATCGCTCGATGCGTACGCTGTTGTAGCAGCTTCTTTCGGAGCTCCTAAATTCCACCCTAGAACAGCTGCAGATATTATAGCTGCTGATGGAAATGCTTTTACTCCGTTACTGGATTTCTCCTTAACAGGACCTTCAGACAGTGCAAGTATTGTTGTTGATAAAGCATCTTTCGAATTTACATGGAACTCATCTCAGGATTTTGATGGTGACGATGTGAGTTATGTATGGAAGCTATATAGTAGCGATACAACCACAGTACATGTTGATGTAGATTCTGATTCAGAAGGATCAGCAAATGTATCAACTGCTGATTATGATGATGTAGATACGTTCTTATCTGAGCAAGGTCTTCAGAACGGAGAATCGGAAACTTACTTATGGACAGTATTTGTAACTGATGGTTCGGATACACTACAAGTAAGAAGTTCATTCTTTGACGATTATGCGCCTATTTTCAGAGTGTTAACTTTGGAAAAAGCACTACTTACTTCAAACGATTTCGAATCAGGTACTCCTGATGCTTTTGCACTTGAGCAAAATTATCCGAACCCGTTTAACCCAACTACAAATATAAAATTCTCTCTACCTAAAACGGCAGATGTGAGTCTTACTATTTATAACATGTTGGGCCAAAAAGTAAGCACGTTAATAAATGAAAAAATGAACTCCGGATTCCATATCGTACCATTTGATGCAAGTAACTTATCAAGTGGAATGTATATTTACAGAATCAAAGCAGGTTCATTCACCAGCACTAAGAAAATGCTGTTGATTAAATAAACATTTTGAAATGGAGCTACCTGTTTCGATCAGGTAGCTCCTTTCTTTTTTTAATAATTTATCTCTTGAAAACACACGCACTTTTACTTCTATTTTTATTTTCGACATTGATCTATTGGAATGGATGCAATGAGACTATAAATGGAGAACTTTCAGAAAACCAACCACCATCAACAAATTTGACTGTAGAAAGGATAAATCGTGGAAATGATTTTCGTTTGTCCAGCCAAATTCAAATTTCGTGGTTTGGCAATGATCCCGATGGATTTGTAGCAGGTTTTGAGTATGCTATAAATGATACTTCTGAAGGGAATTTTACATTTACGACAAAAACAGATAGTGTTTTTATTCTGCCGATCACGTCAGGGCAACAAACGGATGACGTACTTTTTAAAGTAAGGGCAGTTGATGATAAAGGATTGGCAGACCCTGTTGGGGCATCACTTGTATATCCAATAGTTAATTCAATCCCACAAGTTTCGATCAATTCCAATCAATCTCCACCGGATACATTATTTTCTGTATCCAGTTTTGGATGGAACTTTAGTGATCCCGATGGATTGCTAAATCTTGCAAGCACAGAAATTGCTATAAATGATACTATAAATGGATGGGTTAACATTCCATTTACTGAAGATGATGACGGACAACTATTTATATCTCTTGAAGTAGATAACTCTACAGCAGGAACGAATGATGCACAGGTTTTTCTTGGAAGAAGCTATTCAACGCTTCAAGTAAATGGAGAAAATTTAACAGTTCCGGTTAATGTTGGAGCACGAAACACATTTTATGTTAGAGCTGTGGACGCGGCTGGTTCAGCCAGTGAATTAGATTCTTTGTCATGGTATATAAAAGAGCAGAAATCAAACACGTTGTTCTTAAATGATTACTCAGGACCTAGTTCATCAAACAGACAACAGTTTCATTTGAACTTATTACAACAAAACGGAATCTCTCCAGATATCTGGATAATAAATGATGGAGATGTTTCACAGGATAAAGTAGCACTTTCCAATGCTTTTCCGGCAGTGATAGACCCGACGTTGATCAAAACGCTTTCCAAATGGGATCATATTTACTGGATATCAAATGATCTGGATAGAAACATTACATATGCTCAGGAAATTTTAGATGAATTCTTTGATAACGGCGGTACTTCTTTTATAAATATTCCGATGAAGAATATTGATGAAGAAGATCCTGTTTTTAATTTCTTACCTGTGGACTCAATTCAGACCGGACAATTTTTGATTCTGGAAGATTCTCTTGTCACACCAACCGATGCTGCTATTACAAATACGCTAAGAGTAGAATCCGGTTCTTTTGCTTTAAGTGGTGTATTTCCGGTAAAAGGGGTGAGCGGAAGCACAAGTTTATATCAGGCTAATTTTGTAAGAAGAACAGCAACTGGTGGGGTTCGGGCTTATAATGATTATCAATTTGTTACCATAGAGAATACTGAAGGGAATGTTATTTATTTCAGTCTTGATTTGTCGAACCTTAATGGGAATAACAATATTAGTGATATGATTCAAGAAGTTGTCATAGAACGTTTAGGCTTTAAACAATAGAATTATGAAAAGATTAAAAAGTGTACTTATAGCCTTATTCTTTATCGGAACCGGTTCAACTGTTTTTGCACAAACAGGTGGAATTAAGGGCATTATAACTGATGCAGAAACCGGCGAAACATTGATCGGTGTTAATGTATTGATATCCGGAACCAGCTTTGGTGCAGCAACAGGTTTGGACGGAGATTACGAAATTGATGATATCCGTGCCGGAGAATACACTGTAAGAATTACCTATATAGGATACGAAACAGTTCTTCTCACAGCAATCAAAGTTGAAGAAGGAGAATTTACCGAGCTTAATTATAAACTGAAGTCAAAGGTACTTACTTCGGGTGAAGAGATCGTTGTAATTGGTGAAAGACCGATTTTTGATGTTGAGAAATCAACAACCTCTTCTACCATTTCAAGAAAAGATATCGAAGCTGCTCCTGTAAGGAAAGTTGAAGATGCAGTTTCTCTGCAATCTGGAGTAATTAAAGATCCAACAGGATTATATATAAAAGGTGGACGTGCTTACGAAACCGGTTACGTAGTTGATGGAGTTTCTGCTCAGGATCCTTTGGCGGGTACAGGTTTTGGTCTTGATCTTGGAGCAAATTCGTTCAGCAATATCGAAGTAATTACAGGTGGAGTTGGTGCTGAGTACGGAGACGTTACTTCAGGTGTTGTATCAGTAAAGACCAGAAATGGAGGCGATACTTATGAAGGAAGTTTTTCCCATAAAAGAGATAATTTTGGCTCTAATGTAGAAGATCACCAAGCCAACTATTTTCAGGATGTTTATGAGATCAGCATTGGAGGCCCGGGTGTTATCGCTGAAAAATTATTACCCAAATTAGGTCTGGATATCCCTGGAAAAATTACTTTTTATGCCACCGCTCAGGTTGCTTTAGAAGATGGATATACAAAAATTGCAGCAGATCAAATCCAATCATCTACATCAGGCTCAGATTTTTGGTCGCCCAGACAAGGTAATCGTTGGAATGGGATGTTGAAGCTTACTTATAATATTAAGCCGGGAATGAGGTTACAAGCGGCCTACCAGCGTTCGCTTACTATCAATCAGAATACAAGAATGCTTCAGATTACAGGAGCTGATACTCAGGTTCAGCCGGGCTTTCAGTTCGCATTTTCTAATGGGTTTTTAGACAATGCGAATACATACACGCATGATTCAAATCTATCTTATTTAAAATGGACTCAGACTCTATCAACTTCATCTTTTTATGAGGTTCAGGTAAGCCGGTTATTTACACAATTGAGAGCTGATGCAAATGGAAGAGATTGGCGTCCTGATGTAGTTGATGGAGAATTTGATCCGGAAAGTATCGTAACTTTCCCGGGAAATGAATTTGAAGGAACAGATGATTTTACTTACATCCTTGCAGGTCCCGGTTATTTTAATAATGGCGGGATTGCAACGCTTTGGCATGATCATTTTGCAGAAGAAATTACAGTAAAATCAAGCTACACAAAATTATTTGGTGGTCAACAAAATCAACTTGTAGTAGGTTTTGAATCAAAATTCAATGATTACCAATGGATTGATATTACCCGCCCCTGGATTGGAGCACCAATCAGAATTGACGAAAACACAGTTTCTGAAACCTTCAGAGTTGGCGAAAATTTTGATGCCTGGAGAGTAAAACCTAATCGTGGTGCGTTGTTTATCACTGAAAAAATTCGTTATAACGGATTGATAGCAAATATTGGTGGAAGGTTTGAATATTGGGCTCCCGGCCGATATGTGGATGAGCGTGTGGAAGAAGCACTGGATCCTAATGTATTCTCAACCATCCCAACTTTTGTTGCTGAGCAGTATCAGGAGGATAGTAAAGAAATATTTGGCTTGAGATATAAATTTATTTTCCTGCCCAAAATAAATGTGTCATTCCCTGTAAGAGAAAATCAGGTTCTTTTCTTTAATTATGGACATTCTGCCAGAATTCCTCATCCGAGTTTTGTATATGCAGGTTTAGATCCATTTTTTCAGGATCAGTCTGACCTCCCAAGTTTAGGAAACCCGAATCTGAACAGAGAAGTAGATATTTCTTATGAAATAGGTCTTCGAAACCAAATTACTTCCAATGATGCTTTGAATATTTCTGCATTCTGGAGAGATAAATATGATTTTGTTACCTCACAAAGCATCAGGGTTAATGATGTTGACGGAAGACCTGTTACCAAGGCGTTCAGAATAAATGGTGATTATGCAAGATCGAGAGGTGTTGAAGTTTCTTATCTGAAGAGATACAGAGATTTATTAAGAGGTCAGCTTTCTGTTACTTACAGTCGTGCGGAAGGTTTGAGTTCTACAAATGATGATAATTTAAGCGGAATTTCAGGAAGCCAGAATATTGGAAATAATATTGAGACACCATTGGCTTGGGATCGTCCATTCGATATAAAAGGTAACATTACATTTACACATGCAAGAGAAAATGGAATTTTGGATAGTCCTATACTAAATGACTTTCAACTATTCGTTTCGGCTGTATGGAGAAGTGGAGCACGTTATACTCCATTCGAAAGAGTTGGAACGGAAAGAAATCCAATATCAGGAGAAGAAAACTGGAGGCCGATATACGAGCAAATAGATGACCCGGCAAAGAGATACAGTGAGGTTGGACCTGCCTGGTTCTATATGGACTTCAATCTTCAAAAATGGTTTACAATCGGGGAAACCAGAGTATCTACTTTCTTAGAGATATCAAACTTCCTGAATAACAAAAGCGCAGTAGTTATTAATCCGGTAACCGGAGAAGGCTATAAGCAATATCCAAGCAGTCAGGCAGAGTTAATTGCCCTCAGAGATGACCGGTCATATGACGTTCCGAATAATGTTAGGGATCCAAGATATCTGGACCCTACTGACAACGGCTTACCGAGCTACGAAAACCCAGCAAACTTTTTACAGCAAAGACACATTGTCTTTGGTCTTTCAATCAACTTTTGATGAAAAATTACTCTAACTTTATTTCACTTTTTATTGCCGGATTGTTTTTGTTTTCCGGTACGCAAACATTTGGCCAAACATCTTATGGAGATGACCGTTCCGGAACGGAAGGCTTTCAATTCACTAAGATAACAGTGGATGCAAGAAGTGCGGGAATGGGGAATTCCAATATGGCTGATGCAACCGACGGTTCCAGCTTATACTGGAACCCGGCAATGGCATCGAAGATAGGAAGTTCTTTTGCCACCCTTTCTCATACCGAGTATTTGGTTGAAACTAATCAACAGTATTTCGGATATATCCATAAATACAATGACTTTGCTATCGGAGGGTCGATCCAATATTTCACTTCGGGTGATCAAAAGGTAACTACGGAAACCCAGCCATTTGGAGATGGGCGTACATTCAGAACACACCATCTTTCTGCAGGTTTAACCGGCTCGCATAAGATTACTGATCTCTTTAGTTATGGTATTTCTTTGAGATATTATTATTTGAATTTCTTTGACATCACCTATCAGACAGGGGCTATTGATTTTGGTTTTTCATACGATGTTGGAGAAACAGGTCTGAGATTTGGAGTAAGTGTCAATAACTTTGGTTTTGAAGCTTCCCCGGATGGAGAAGTATCGAATTCTACTCCGGAAGGCGAAGAAACAAACGAGCCTGAAAGCGAACTTTCACTGCCAACACGTTTTATTATTGCTGCTGCTTATGATCTGTACGAATCAGAGCAAAATAAAGTGGTAGTAACAGCTCAAATCAATAACCCAAGTGATAATTCAGAGGAACTGAATATTGGTGGTGAATATAGTTTTATGGATCAGTTCTTTTTCAGAGCCGGGTATGAGTTTGGCAATGAAGAAAGAATACTGCCAAGCTTTGGAGCAGGAGTTAAAATTCCTTTTTCCGGCAAAACATTAAAAGCTGATTACGGTTTTACTAATTTTGATCGTTTAGGAACAATACACAGAATTTCGTTAGGATTTAGTTTATGAGAGTAATGAAGAAATTAGGATTTTTATTAGTACTGCTTGTTGTTGCAGGAGCAGGATGTGACAATATCTTTGGTTCAAAGAATGACGAAACAAATGAAGATATTTTCGACGAAGGAAATATAGATCCACGACTTGAGAATGTGGACGGTTATGCACCTGTACTTCCTTTCTGGGGAGAGTTTAATGCACCAAATGATGTGCACGTTGGCTTTGACACCTTTGTATATGTTACCGACAACGAAGGGGTTCATTTACTTGACAGAGCCGATCTTTCACCCAGAAGAACCATACAGTTACAAGGAGCCAATGCTGTAACTCAGGACCGGTTATTAAACATTTATGTATCAGCTCGAATTGATACTACTATTGACAAAAACGGAATACCAACTACTTTCAATCTTCCGGCTGTGTTTAAGATCAAGAATATGAATGGAGCAGGGGAGATTCAATTTGTTGATACACTCATTTTCCCTTTTGATGATGCCAGTTTAAGTACCTCAGCTGCACAAAATGCAAGGCTTAACAAAAGCTCATCAAATAATTACGAAAACGTAGAAATTACGGGCTTAACAATTTTAGCGGACAATTCTGTTTACGTATCCCGAAGAGGGCCTCAGAATAGTACCAATCAAATTGCAGCACCGGATAATACAGTTCTTGAATTTGCCAGAATTGAAGAAAACGGCGTTCCCACAAATAAAATGACCAACGTTCGTCAGATCACTACGTTGAATCCTACTAATCCATCGCTTAGAAGTGCAGTTCGTTTAAGTTCAATAGCTTCTTTCGTAACTCCTCCTCAAAGAGACCGGTTAACAGATGACAGAAGCTTTTTAATTGCTCAGGCTTCTCAGGCTCAGGATATTGACTTTAGAGTGCTTTGGATAAATGCTGTGGAAACGACTGATGGTCTGATATTTGAACAAAATTCGTCACTTCTTGCTCAGGATACATCTCAGGCAAATGGTTTTTTATATGAACCTGGAAAATTTCAAATGCCAACCGATATCGCATTTTCGGGCGATGATGATGCATTTATTTTTGTTGTTGATTCTGAAACTGACTCGCTTTATCAATTTCAATCTAATGGACAGGAAGGGGTTAATCCTCCGGTAGGAGCGGATGCTGACAGCAAGAAAATACTTGTTTCCTTTGGTGGCGAAGGTTCAGGTCCAAAGCAATTCATTAATCCAAGTGGTGTAGCTTATTACAGAACTATCGTATATGTGGCAGATACCGGAAATAATAGAATTGCCAGGTTTAAACTAACTACAGATTTCGAATAATCTGGAACCGGAGTTAAGGTTCTTTCATTCAAAAACAATGAAACATTTATTATTAACACTTTCGGTTTTAATTTTAATTGGTTGTTCACCTGAAAAAAAGCAACCTCAGTTGTTGCTGATATCTTTCGACGGATTTAGGGCAGATTACTTATCGAAAACGGAAACCCCAAATTTTGATCGTCTGATCAAAAATGGCGCAACTGCAGAAGGATTAATCCCGATCTTCCCAACGAAAACATTTCCAAACCACTATGCCATAGCTACGGGTTTATATCCGGAGAATAATGGATTGATCGGTAACAACATGTACGATCCTGAAATGGACGCAAGATATTCCATGGGAAACAGGGATGCAGTTGAAAATCCGGATTGGTATTCAGGTGAACCGATCTGGAATACAGTAGAAAAAGCAGGTAAAAAGGCAGGAACTATGTTCTGGATAGGTTCCGAAGCTCCCATTCAGAATATGAGACCGAGTCACTGGAAAAGTTATGACGGAAGTATTCCTAACGAAGCCAGAATCGATACTGTGCTAAAATGGATGACAAGAGAGAAAAACCCTGTAGATTTTGGAACACTCTACTTTAGTTTTGTTGACAGTCAGGGACATCGCTACGGCCCGGATTCAGAAGAAGTAATTGAAGCTATCCAACAAGCTGATGAATTGGTTGGATATTTGATGAAGGAAATGGAGAGTAACGAATCCATTAATTTGATGATCGTTTCAGATCACGGGATGATCGAAGTGTCTCCATCAAGAAAAGTTACTTTGGATGACTACATCGACGTGAATAAAATAGAGATTATATCGTACTCTCCTGCACTTATGTTTAATGTAGAAGGTGAAGGCGAGAAAGAGTTTTTTGAAAGCCTGAAAAAGAAAGAAGGAAATTTCAAAGTATATCTAAAAGAAAATATTCCGGACCGTTATCATTTAAAAAATAACAGCAGAGTTCCGGAAGTTCTTATGGTAGCGGAAGAAGGATATACAATAAATACGAAGCAGTTTTTTGAATCAAGGGGTGGTGATTATCCAACCGGTGGCGCGCACGGTTTTGATAATGCCAATCCTAAAATGGATGCAATTTTTGTCGCTTATGGACCGGCATTCAAAAAAGGCGTAAAACTAAGCCGCTTCGAAAACATTCATCTTTATGAAGTTATGGCGAAAATATTGAATATTGAACCGGCTCCGAATGATGGAGATATTGATGCTGTTATTGAGATACTTCAATAATTTGAATTGCATCTAATGCTTCAGCCTGAGATATTCCGAATCATCTAATGAAAATACAAAAATAACATAATGCCCTACATTGTAACTGAACCTTGTGTTCAATGTAAATATACTAACTGCGCTGCTGTTTGCCCTGTAGACGCTTTTCGGGAAGGACCTAATTTTCTGACTATCGATCCAAATGAATGCATTGATTGCGATGCATGTGTTTCAGAATGTCCGGTAGAAGCTATTTACCCTGATGACGAAGTACCTGAAAAGTGGGAACATTATATCGAATTGAATGAACGTCTTGCAGAACAGTGGGAAGACAGAGTAATCAATGAAACTCAGGACGCTCTCCCCGATGCAGATGAATGGGCAACCAAAGAAGATAAATTAGGCGAGCTTCAGGAAGAGTGGTAGTTTTAAGTCATTCCGAACTTGTTTCGGAATCTTATACTTTTCGAAGCCTTGATTAAACATTAAAGATCCTGAAACAAGTTCAGGATGACCTATTTTTATTTGACATCTCAAAACTTGATTTAAACTTTACTACTCCCCAAATAATGGGGATCATAAATGCCACTCCTGACTCATTCAGCGATGGAGGTAAGTACATTCATGTAGAGCGCGCACTCGACGGGATCCATATTATGCGCAGAGATGGAGCTTCTATCATTGATATTGGTGGCGAGTCTACCCGTCCGGGATCGGATCCGGTTTCTGAACAGGAAGAAATAGATCGAGTTATTCCTGTTCTTGAAAAAGCTGTACAGACATTCCCAGATCTCGTTTATTCTATCGATACAACTAAGTTTAAAGTAGCTGAAGAAGCGTTGAAAATCGGAGCAGGGGTAATTAATGATATAAGCGGTTTACAGAAATCTCCAGCTATGGCAGAACTTGCAGCTGAACACGACGCAGCCTATGTGATTATGCATTCTCAGGGAGATCCGAAAACAATGCAGGATGCTCCGAAATATGATGATGTAATAGAAGATTTACTTCAGTTTTTTGAAAACAAGGTGGCTTTTGCTCAGTCAAAAGGAGTGCAGAAAATAATTATTGATCCGGGTATTGGCTTTGGCAAAACTCTGGAGCATAATTTAAAATTACTCGCCCATCTTGATAAATTCACAAAAATTGGCGTTCCTGTGTTAATTGGAGCATCACGGAAATCGATGATCGGAAAAATTCTGGACGAGAGACCTGCTGATGATCGGTTGATCGGAACGGTTTCAGTTCATTATGATGCACTCATGAAAGGAGTAAAAATACTTCGTGTGCATGATGTTAAGGAAGCTTCCGATTCATTACGTATATTCCAAGCAATTCAATCACAACGCTAGACGGCCACTACATTGTTTCCCATCGGATTTTTAGAATTCGGAATAAAGGATTTCATCGAAACCCTCATTATAGCAGGGGTTCTGGTATATCTGTATCGATGGATCAAAGGGACTTTTGCAATTCAGGCTACCATTGGGATCTTTTTTGTGATCCTGATCAATTTTATAATCCGTTTACTGGGTTTTGAAACCATCAATTTCATTCTCAAAAGTATTCTGGATGTAGGTATTCTGGCGGTGTTTATTCTTTTCCAACCGGAAATCAGAAAGCTTTTATACAGAATTGGTAATAACACCAGTTTCGATCGCTTCTTTACCAGAACGGGATCAAATGAAATGATCGATGAGGTAATTGATGCCACTAAAAAAATGGCAAAAGACAGAACCGGAGCACTAATCGTATTTGCACGTTCTTCTTCGCTACAGGACTTGGTAGACGCCGGGGTAAAAATTGATTCAGCAGTTAAAGCCGAATTACTTACAACTATCTTTCAAAAAGATACTCCACTTCATGATGGTGCAATCGTGATCAGGAGCAATAGAATTGTAGCTGCAAGTTGTTATTTGCCCATCTCACAAAACCCGAATATTGCTCAGTCTTTTGGTACACGTCACCGTGCAGCGGTTGGTATTAGTGAAACCAATAATGTACTTGTGCTGATAGTGTCGGAAGAAACAGGTCGTGTTTCTCTTGCCAGAAACGGAACCCTGAAAAGTGGATTAACAATTCAAAAACTCCGTGCTGAAATGGAAGAAACTTTCGGTAAAGGCGAATTTGATTCAGATATGAGTTTTGGTGCTTCCCAGACAGAGATGAATTTGAAATGATTTTTGATCACTCACTTATTTTTATTTACGGATGTAGACGTCTTTCTTGTATAAACAGCTAAATTCTAGCTATAGAATTTGCGCCAGCAGTCCCTTCAGTATCTGTATAATTCGATTCTGTTTTTCATTCTTAAAAATCTTCTCTCAAAGTCGTACATTTAGGGAGATAGAAGTTTCCATAAAAAACTAACTCCATGTCAGATAATAGTTCCGGTAAAGAAAATTGGAAGAAAGGTGTAGAAAAGCTTTTAAAAGGTGATAAAGCAGAATCTTTGAACCGACAAAGCCCTGAGGGTTTTGAAATTCAGGCATTGTACGATTCAGAAGATGTTTCGAACAGAAATGTCGATCCGGGATATCCGGGAGAGTTTCCTTTTACGCGCGGTCCGTATTCCAGTATGTATACTCAGCGACCATGGACGATTCGTCAATACGCAGGATTTTCAACTGCAGAAGAGTCGAACAAATTTTATCGTCAGGCACTCGAAAAAGGACAAAAGGGACTTAGTGTGGCTTTTGACCTTGCAACGCACCGGGGCTATGATTCTGACCATCCACGGGTAGTTGGTGACGTTGGTAAAGCTGGAGTTGCCATCGATTCGGTAGAAGACATGAAGATATTATTTGATGGCATCCCGTTAGATAAAATGTCCGTTTCCATGACAATGAACGGAGCGGTGATTCCCATCATGGCAGCGTACATAGTTGCAGCAGAAGAACAGGGAGTTTCAACAGAGAAATTAAGCGGAACTATTCAGAACGATATTCTGAAAGAGTTCATGGTTCGGAACACCTATATCTATCCTCCACAGGAATCTATGCGATTGGTTTCGGATATCATCGAATACACAAGTGAAAAAATGCCTCGCTTTAATTCGATCTCGATTTCTGGATATCATATGCAGGAAGCGGGCGCTGATTCAGCGCTTGAATTGGCTTTCACTCTAGCTGATGGTTTGGAATATGTTAAAACGGCGGTGGAAAGTGGATTAGATGTAGATGCTTTTGCTCCGAGATTATCTTTCTTTTTTGCGATAGGAATGAATTTTCTAATGGAAGTGAGCAAGCTCAGAGCCGCAAGAACGCTTTGGGCAGAATTGATGAAAGAACACTTTGAACCAAAGAATCAAAAATCATTGATGTTGAGAACACATTGCCAGACATCAGGATGGTCATTAACTGCTCAGGATCCGTTAAACAATGTGGTAAGAACTACGATCGAAGCTATGGCTGCAGTGCTTGGCGGAACTCAATCTTTGCATACCAACAGTTACGACGAAGCAATTTCTCTGCCGACAGAAACATCATCCCGAATTGCCAGAAATACCCAGACCATTATTCAGGAAGAAACGGATATCACACACACCGTTGACCCGCTCGGAGGGTCATATGCTATAGAATCCATGACTCATGATCTGAAAGAAAAGGCTAAGACCATCATTAATGAAGTGATGGAAATGGGCGGAATGGCAAAAGCTATAGAAGAAGGCTATCCGAAGCGAAAGATCGAAGAATCTGCGGCCATCAAACAAGCCGGAATTGATAAGGGCGATATCACCATAGTTGGTGTGAACAAATACGTAAATGAAAAAGAAGATCCGGTAGATATTTTAGATATCGATAATACCGGAGTTCGGGACGGGCAAGTTAATTTGATCGATGAGATCAAAGCTAAGCGTGATAAAGTAGCTACTAAAGAAGCATTGTTGGCAATTACTGAAGCGGCTAGATCAGGCGAAGGAAATATTCTGGATCTTGCTGTTGAAGCAACGCGAAAAAGAGCCACTGTTGGAGAAATTTCTACAGCACTTGAGCAGGCCTGGGGAAGACATACCGCCACCAATCAAACCATAAAAGGAGTGTACGAAAGCGTGTATAAATCGGATAAAGGATATCAAGAAATAAAGTCAAAGATCGATGCATTTTCCGAAGAAGAAGGTCGCCGACCAAGAATTTTAGTAGTGAAAATGGGACAGGATGGTCACGATCGTGGAGCTAAAGTAGTTGCAACAGCATTCGCGGATATGGGTTTTGATGTGGATGTAGGTCCGTTATTCTCAACGCCGGAAGAAGCTGCTAAGCAAGCTATCGAAAATGATGTGCATGTGATCGGTGTTTCTACTTTGGCTGCAGGACACAAAACCTTAATTCCTGATCTGGTAAAAATTCTCAAAAAAGAAGAAGCCGGAGATATTATCATTGTGGCGGGTGGAGTAATTCCTGTTCAGGATTATGATTTTCTTTATGAAGCAGGGGTTTCTGCAATTTTTGGTCCGGGCACAAACATTCCGAAAGCTGCTTCAAAAGTAATTGATGAAATCAGAGCTAAAAAAGCATGACCATTGACGAACTTGCAAAAGGGGTTCAGGAAGGAAAACGGAGGCATTTAGCCAAAGCCATCACTCTGGTTGAAAGTAACCGGGAGGCAGATCAACAAACTGCTCAGGAGCTGATCAGTAAAGTAAGATCGGCTAAAGAAACCATTCGTGTTGGTATTTCCGGAGTTCCCGGAGTGGGAAAAAGCACATTTATAGAAGCGCTTGGAAATCTGTTGATCGAAGAGGGCCTGAAAGTGGCGGTGCTGGCTGTAGATCCAAGTAGCCCCGCAACGGGTGGAAGTATTCTTGGTGATAAAACCAGGATGGAAACACTTTCATCCAAAGAAGAAGCCTTTATTCGTCCATCTCCAACTTCCGGTACATTGGGAGGAGTAGCAAAACGAACCCGGGAGTCCATGATGCTGTGTGAAGCCGCCGGATATGATGTGATTTTGGTAGAAACAGTGGGAGTAGGTCAAAGTGAATTTGAAGTAGCTTCAATGGTGGATTGTTTCTTGGTGTTGATGTTACCGGGAGCCGGAGATTCACTGCAAGGAATCAAAAGAGGAATCATGGAGATCATTGATATACTTGTGATCAACAAAGCGGATGGTGATCAGGAGAAGATGGCGAAAAATGCAGTTACGGAATATCAAAACGCATTTCATTTACTGACTCCAAAGTATGATGGAATTGGAGTGGAATTTTTGACCGTCAGCTCCATCAAAAAGAAAAGAATTGATGAAGCCTGGGAGAAAATTCAGGGGTTTGTTTCTGCATTAAAAGAGAAAGGAATTTTTGAAGCACAAAGAAAAGAGCAGGAATTGAACTGGTTTAAACGATTGGTAGAAGACGAAGTGTTAAGGAGACTCTGGGGATCAGAGACAAATAAGGAAAAAGCAGCAGAGCTTGTTGAACAAATTAAAAAAGGAGAGATAACTCCTGTAAAAGCTGCCTATGATTTTTTGAGCTCAGAAATTAGTAGATAAACACAAAAACAGTAGCAGAAAAGCGCTTACAATTCGTATATTTAAAATCTTACAACCTTCAAAGCAGAATATTTTTAATGGAAGCAACAGAACAACTGGTACCGCCCCTAACTACACTAACAGAAGACGAGCAATTATTAAAAGATGCCGCAGCTGATTTTGCCCAAGCCTCAATAAAGCCTTTGGTAGAGGAAATGGATGAAAACGCTAAACTTGATCCGGGTCTTATTAAAGAATTCTTCGAGATGGGTTTAATGGGAATTGATATTCCTGAAAAATATAATGGTGGCGGTGGTACTTTTATGATGTCTGTTGTTGCTATCGAACAGATATCAAAAGTGGACGGTTCTGTTGGTGTTTTTATGGATGTTCAAAATACATTGGTAAATAATGCCTTTGTAAACTATGCATCTGATTTTTTGAAAGAAAAGTATTTGCCACAACTGGCCACAGAAAAAGTGGGAGCATATTGCTTATCTGAAGCTGGATCCGGAAGCGATGCTTTTGCGTTAAAGTGTAAAGCTAAAGAAGATGGTGATTCCTACATACTGAATGGTGCAAAACTTTGGATCACTAATGCGAATGAAGCAGATATTTTTATCGTACTTGCCAATGTTAATCCTGAAGCAGGATATAAAGGCATCACCGCATTTGTAGTAGAAAGAGGATTTGAAGGTTTTTCAGTTTCTAAGAAAGAGAATAAGTTGGGAATTCGCGCAAGTTCTACTTGTGAGATCTTATTAGAAGATTGCAGAGTTCCTAAAGAGAATGTATTAGGTGAAGTTGGGAAGGGATATAAAGTTGCCATTGAAACCTTAAATGAAGGAAGAATTGGGATCGGAGCTCAAATGGTAGGAATTGCACAGGGAGCGTTTGACGCTGCTTTGGGATACATACAGGAACGTAAACAGTTTGGCAAAGCTATTGCTGAATTCCAGGGAGTTCAGTTTCAATTAGCACGCATGGCAACAGATATTGAAACAGCTCGCTTGCTGGTTTATAACGCCGCCAGAATGAAAATGGCCGGACAGCCTTTCCTTAAAGAAGCTGCAATGGCAAAATATTATTCCTCTGAAGTTGCTGAAAGAGTAGCATCGATGGCTGTGGATCTTTACGGTGGAAATGGATTTGTTAAAGAATATCCTGTTGAGAAATTTTACAGGGATGCTAAGATCGGAAAGATCTATGAAGGAACTACGAACATGCAACTTATGACAATTGCTAAGTTGCTGCTTCGATAAGTGAGTGAGTAAAGGGAGCTTCGGCTCCCTTTTTTATTTCTATGAATTAATCATCCGCGCACCTGAAACCAATATCTTCAGAGCGAACATCTCTTAAAGTTCCGGTTCTCCAGTAAGTTCGATTAGCAACCATACTTTCATAATAGCTTCCGCCACGAATTATACGAACAGCGTCTTCGTCCAGGCTGTGTTTTCTTTCCGGCATAGAATAGAACTGATAGTACTCGCCAATCCATTCAAATACATTGCCACTCATATCATAAATGCCCAGATCGTTGGGTTGTTTTGTTCCCACTTCAATTGATTCACTCCGGTCTTCATCTTTTGTTAATGCTACTACATAAATTGAATCAAGAGTTGTTGCACCTGATACCACTTGATTTTTTCCACCTGACCTTGCTGCGTATTCCCATTCGGTTTCAGTAGGTAATCGATATCCAAAAAATTCACAAAAAGCTTTTGCTTCGTCCCAAGTAACATAAGCAACCGCTCGGTTTCCCCTTTTTTCCAGATCAGATTCAGGTTTTTCCAGGTTTGTTTTATCAGCGAAGTAGTCAAATTGTGTATAGGTGATTTCATATTTACTAATCTTAAATTCATCAACCTTTACCTGATGAACAGGTATCGCATCGGTATTTTTTCCTTCATAAAAATCTCCATAGGAAAAAGAACCACCTTCTACCGGTACCAACTCCGGTTTGTAGTTTTTTTTCTCGTTCAGTTTGAAAAATGAACATCCTGAAAGAGCGATCAACAGAAAGTAAATAATTAGCTTTTGTAACATAGAATTTTAATATACTATCAAGATAGTAGAATGTAAAAAATTTCTGCTTCAGAATGGAATGGTTTAAAGTATTGAATAGTTATAAACCTAAATATACCCTCTATAAACACTATCGCAATGAGTACAAGAGAATCTGAAATTCTTGAATTAATAAAATCGTGCAGTAAAGACAAAGCTTCCGAATCAAAATTGGAAAACTTGTTTTCTGAGATTCTGAAAAAATATGATAGAACAAAGTCTCATCTGTCGCTTTTGGAGAATGCAACAAAGCACGATTACGATTCCATCTTAATAACAGAATTGAACTTAGAAGAACCCGGGCCGCGTATTGTTTATGTGAACGACGGATTCACTAAAATGACCGGTTATTCCAGAGAAGAAGTGATCGGGAAAACACCGAGAATTCTACAGGGAGAAAAAACAGACAGACATGTTTTAGATCGCTTGAAAAAAAGATTGATAGACGGGCAGGCATTTTTCGGCCATACTGTAAATTACAGAAAGGACGGATCGGAGTTTATTAATCAATGGGACATTCATCCTCTTACAAATTCAGAAGGTGAGATAACGCACTGGGTTTCTTATCAGAGAGATATTACCGAAAGGCAAGAAACCAGTAAGGTGCTTTTTGATGCTACAATAGATTTTGAAGAACTGGAAGAAAATTCTAAAAGAACATTTGCTGATCTTGATGTACAGGGTAACATCATCTCAAGCAATAAATCTTTCCGTGAAATTTTAAAACGAGATGTGGATGAACTTAAAGAGATCAAGATCTGGGATTTAGTAGCCGAAAAAGACAATGCAGAAGTTAAAGAGCTTTTTCAGGATTTTGATGCTGATGTAATTTCTGATGATAATTATACTTGGGAATTTATAAGTGAAAGCGATCAAAAATTGATGCTGGAAGCTGATGTTAAATCATTTGTAAGTAGTGATCACACAGTTATCAGAATTCATTTTGATAACGTTTCTTTGAGAAACCGTGTTATAGAAACACTAAAGAAAAAAAGCGAGAACATTGAAGACTTACTCAAAAGTCATGATGAGTTCGTAATGAAGTTTAAGAAAGATGAAAATGGTGAGATCTACTGCAGCTATGTATCAGAGTCATACCAGACTATTACAGGGCTCTCGCAGGAAACTTTGTTAGATCAGGGAATCGAATCTGTAGTTTCCAGAAAGACAGCAGACGTAATAAGAGCAAGCCTGACCAAAGCTTTTGGTGGAAAGCGTTGTTCCGAAAAATGCGAGTATGTAGGGAAAAATGATGGCACTATTGCTATGATACAATCATTCAAGCCTATCGTAAACGAAAAAGAAAATAAAGTGGAAGCAGTAAAATCTGTAGCTCTTTTAGAGTTAGGAATAGATTAAGAAATAAAGCTCTGAGGGTTAATTTAATGCTCTCCTTTCATTACCTTTAGGTATGGATATACAAGAAGTACAGGATAGAATAGTTAAAGAGTTTAGTTTATTTGAAGACTGGACCGAGCGTTATAAATATATCATCAAACACGGCGAGAAGCTCGAAGAACTGCCTGATGAAGACCGGATTGAAGACAATTTAGTTAAGGGCTGTCAAAGTCAGGTTTGGCTTACTGTTGATCTGGATGGTAATAAACTGATTTTTAAAGCAGATAGTGACGCTGCAATAACAAAAGGTTTGGTTTCTTTGGTGGTGAGATTATACTCTGATCAAACACCTGAAGAGATATTGACTACAAACCCGGAGTTCATTTCTAAGATCGGTATGCAGCAGCACTTATCTCCAACCAGAGCTAACGGTTTGGCTTCCATGGTGAAACAAATGAAAATTTATGCCATGGCTTACAAATCAAAGTTGCAAACGTCTTGACCAATAGAGAATAATTGCCGTACTTAATTCAATATTTCAAGTATGGCAAATAACTTCTCACTTACAGGTATAACAGATACTCAATCTGTTAATTTACAAGACTATCAGAAAGACGATGGTAAGTTATTCAGATTACCGGTTCTTGATGTTGTTTCTTATTCAATTGCTCTCATTTGTACTCTTTTCTTTTTGATCTTTGCTATTGATGAATCCATGTCAGTTTCATGGTTCTTTATATCAGAGATCATTGCACTGTGTTTAATTCCGGTTCTTTCGAAACAAGGATTTGAAACAATTGCTAAATTTCTGCTCATTCTTTATGTAGATATAGCGATAATTATACTCAGCTCTATTTTTGATGGTAAAGCAGAGATACAATATTTCCTGATTCCTGCTATGGGATTATCCATTCTTCTTTTTGAGTCCGGACACAACAGGATCAGAAATGTTTCCATATTTATATCTGTAATTTCATACTTTATCATAGATTTTATAGCTATAGACAGAGTATCTCTCAGCCCGGAAACAATTGATTACGTAAGATGGGGAGTAATAGCTGCAGCCTTTGTAACTACATGGATTATATTCAATACGTTTTCAGAATCTAAAGAAAGAGCTGAACAAATTACCAGAGAGTTTTTAGAGAAAGAGAAAGAATTGAATAGGCAGTTAAGCCTTAAACAGGATGAGCTTCAGGAATATATCGAAAAACTGGAATCAACCAGTGAGCAGCTAAAGAAGAGTTCTTCGGCAAAATCTGATTTTCTTGCAACAATGAGTCATGAAATCAGAACGCCAATGAATGCTATTTTGGGGATGACAAATTTCCTTAAAGAGGATAATCCCAGAAAAGATCAGCTTGAATCAATTAACATTGTAGATTTTTCTGCCAAAACGCTTCTGAGTTTGATCGATGATATTCTTGATTTCTCAAAAATAGATGCCGGAAAAATTGAGTTTGAGCAAACTGATTTTGAACTAAAAGAACTGGTTAGTACGGTATCAGAATCATTTAAAACCACTGCTGTAAATAAGAAGGTTGAGTTAATAACAGAGATAGGTGAAAACCTTCCGAAATATCTGACAGGAGATCCGTCAAAGCTCATTCAAATACTTAATAATCTTGTTAGCAACGCTCTGAAATTCACTAACAAAGGTTATGTGAAAATTTTTGTACAATGTGTTGCAGAAAAAAATAAAAAAGTAGATGTTGAGTTCAAGGTTACAGATACCGGAATTGGGATTGAGGAGTCCAGATTGGACTCGATATTTGAAAGCTTTGTGCAAGCTGATAAAAAAACAAAAAGGTTGTATGGCGGCACCGGCTTAGGATTAAGCATCAGTAAAAAGTTAGTTGAACTACAGAATGGTTCAATTATGGCCAAAAGTACTATGGAAAAAGGCAGTGAGTTTACTGTTCTGCTTACATTTGGTAAACCCGAAAATAAAGAAAATACAGACGCAGGTAGAGTGGAAATTCAGGAAGAACACATAGAAGGGCTAAAAGTGATAGTCGCGGAAGATAATCTTGTGAACCAAAAGGTTATGCAAAGCTTTCTGAGAAAATGGAAAGTGGATGCTACCATTGTTTCCAATGGAGTTGAAGCCATAGAAGCATTGAAGAATAATGAGGTCGATTTGATTCTTATGGACCTGGAAATGCCTGAAATGGATGGATATGAAGCTGCAACTGCTATACGTAATCTGGAGGATCCGACTAAAAAGAACATCCCTATAATAGCCTTGACAGCGGCTGCGCTTAACGAAGTAAAAGAAAGAGTGTATTCGGTGGGAATGAACGACTTCGTTACCAAGCCTTTTAATCCGGTTGAACTCAGAAGAAAACTGTCCGAAATAAATAAAGCTATTTAGATGAATCGAGGTTTCGTTTCATTATTTCACTTATATCCTCTCTTCCTGAATCGTCCATCTTAGCAATTACACTTTCCTGATCCTTGTCAGACTTGTTCTGATTAAATTTCAATTTACCTTCCATTTTTGAGATCTCAATTTCCAATCCCACGATCGCTTTTAAATCAGTGTTATATTCCTTTTCGGGTACTTCATCAAGTTTCCAGCCTGTGTTTTCCTGATTTTCATGAAAATGTGTGAGTTCTTTAACCATTTTGTTCAGTTCATCCGGATCTTTGATGATCTTAGGTTTGCCGAACACATGAACAGTTGCGTAATTCCAGGTAGGCACTTCAGCACGATTTTCATACCAGGCCGGCGAGATATAACTGTGTGGACCTTGAAAAACCACTAATACACCTTTTGCCTCATCTAACTTTTTCCAGTGCTTATTTGCCTTCGCAAAATGAGCGATCAAAGTTCCGTGCTTGCCTTTTTGTCTGTGCACTAAAAAGGGGAGGTGAGTAGCTTCAGGTTCATCTTGATGCTGACTAAAGATAATTCCGAAATTATGTTCTTCGATCAGGTCAAAAAGCACATCCGGATTTTCTTCTTTAAAGGAAGCGGGTGTATACATATGGTTTTTCAGCGAAGATACTACTTAATTTATTTTTGTACCTATATGTATTCAGAGCAAAAAAAAGCCGATTCTTATTTACGAACCGGCTTTGTGTAAAAAATTTAGTCTAAATTATTTACGACCACTTTTCTTTGCTTGACCAACTTTCTTCGCAGGAGCTGCATTCTTAGCTGAAGATTTAGTTTGGTTGACAGCAGGCTGTTTAAATTTATTAGCCATTGCTTTATCCATTGGATGTTTTGGTTATGTTCTCTCGCCTGTTTTGGCGAAATCGTAACCCATGATCAGACTGTTTTAATTCTGACCATTAAATAATGGTACGAAGAATTTTGATCATTTCAACTAGTTTTAAAGTCGGATAAAAAATATTTTTTTGATCATTGAATATTTCAGGCATTAACTTTTTCTGTTATTTTAAAACTGCTAAAGGCGAAAGATTTTAATAGTTGAATAAACACAATAACCGGGGTTGATAGAACATCAGATCAAATTGAATTCATTTTTCGAGACTACATATTTGTTTTCTTCATATTCAACTGAGCATCTGTTCTTGTTGGCCGGATTCGTAGTTTTCTTTGTGTGGTTTATTCGCTTTCTGAAACAAAAACCGGAACCGGTTCAGCAAAGGATTCTGCTTGTTCTCGCTCTGTTTCTGACAGTTCTGCAATTGGCTAAGATTCCTTTGAATCACTACACAGGTGTTTTTGATGTTACCAAAGATATTCCTTTACACATGTGTAATTTCCTGCCAATGATCATGGTTTGGGTGTATGCAACCAAAAACAGAACCGTTTGGGCTACGATCTTTTTCTGGATCATATTAGGAGTTTCACAGGCCAATTTTACTCCTTCCGTTGAGTTCTCATTATTTCATTATGATGCCATTCGGTATTGGATGGTTCACCTGATATTGGTTTTGCTGGGATTGTATCCGGCTATCGTATGGGGATGGGATCTGGAACTGAAAGATGCGGGAAGATCATTTATAGCTCTGAATGTGGTAGCAGGAGTGATCTATTTTTTAAACCTGATCCTGGACAGCAATTATCTGTATGTAATGGATAAACCACACGGAACCACTTTCTTCACTTTATTGCCTGAATGGCCAATCTATATTCTGGTTCTGGAAGCGATCATCATCGTTTGGTCGCTGATGGTTTGGGGAGTATTTAGGATGGTTAAAAAGCGAGTAGTGAATTCTAATCAAGCTAAATTGTAATTTAACATGAATCCAATTTTCAATCTTTAAGTTCAATCAGAGATGAAGGAAAAAGTTAAAGAAGAATTACAGGTCGCTATTATAGTAATCTCATTTCTAGCACTGTTCTTTATTGGAATAGTAATTCTAACAATTATAGATGGAGAAATAAATTTCTTAGACAGGTTACAGTACAAGGATCAGGTCTTATCAAATATTATGATCTGTCTTTTTATAGTAGTTTATATTTTCTCGTTATTTAAGATTTCAGCTTCACTCTCATATAAGTTGGTAGATAGGATTTTTAAGAAAGTAAATACGAAATAATAACTTTTAGATATGTTTATATCCCTAAACGAAAATAAGCCCTCAGCGCTGTGAAGACACGTTTTGGGCTTATTTAGGTGTACACCCGACAGGAGTCGAACCTGTAACCGCCTGATTCGTAGTCAGGTACTCTATCCAATTGAGCTACGGGTGCATTTCAATAAAATTAATTGAGAGCCTTAAAGATAAGGACTTCTTTGTGGCTTCACAATCATTTTTTCCAATAAAAAAAGCCTTTCTGTGAAACACAAAAAGGCTTTGAAATTTGATGCTTGAAAATTGTTATTTAAGCTATCAATATCTGTACTGATCAGACTTATACGGTCCTGTGATCGGAACACCAATATATTCAGCTTGTTCTTCAGTCAGTGTTTCCAACTCAACGCCAATTTTAGATAAGTGCAATCGTGCTACTTTCTCATCTAAAGATTTAGGCAGCACGTGAACACCCGGTTCAAATTCTTCCGGTCTGTTCCAAAGTGCGATCTGAGCTATAGTCTGATTTGTGAAACTGTTACTCATCACAAAAGATGGATGTCCGGTTGCATTACCAAGATTCATCAATCTTCCTTGTGAAAGAAGTACTACTTGCTTTCCTGATTTCAGAGTAAAAATATCAACCTGTGGTTTGATGTTTTCTTCTTCAGAATTTGCTTTCAACCAGGCTACGTCAATTTCATTATCGAAATGACCAATGTTACCAACGATCACTTTGTCTTTCATGCTTTCAAAGTGGCGTCCTTTAACGATGTCTTTGTTTCCGGTTGCTGTAACAACGATGTCAGCACGTTTAGCAGCTTCATCCATGGTTTTAACTTCAAAGCCATCCATTGCAGCTTGTAATGCACAGATCGGGTCAATTTCAGTTACAATAACGCGGGCACCGGCTCCTCTCAAAGAAGCAGCGGTTCCTTTTCCTACATCACCGTATCCGGCAACCACGGCAACTTTTCCTGCCATCATAACATCGGTAGCTCTGCGAATTGCATCCACAGCTGATTCTTTACAACCGTACTTGTTATCAAACTTAGATTTGGTAACAGAGTCATTTACGTTGATCGCAGGAAGTGTAAGTGTTCCTTTTCGCTCTCTTTCGATCAAGCGAAGAACACCGGTGGTGGTTTCTTCAGAAATTCCGTTAATGCCATCCACTAATTCAGGATATCTGTCCAGAACCATGTTGGTAAGATCGCCACCATCATCCAGAATCATGTTGAGAGGTTGTCCGTCAGGGAAGAATAAAGTTTGCTCAATACACCAGTCAAATTCTTCTTCGGTCATTCCTTTCCATGCATAAACCGGAACTCCGGAGTCTGCAATAGCTGCAGCTGCATGATCCTGAGTTGAATAAATATTACAAGATGACCAGGTTACATCTGCTCCTAATTCAACAAGAGTTTCAATGAGTACGGCAGTCTGTATAGTCATGTGAAGACATCCTGCAATTCGGGCACCTTTTAAAGGCTGCTCAGATTTATACTCTTCTCTCAATGCCATTAATCCGGGCATTTCAGCTTCAGCAAGTTCTATTTCCTGTCGGCCGTATTTGGCTTGAGAAATGTCTTTTACTTTGTATGCTAATTTTTCTTTTACTTCTGGCATAATTTATTGTCTAATCTATGATTGTTTATTGTCTTCTATAATTACTTTGGCTTTCATATAATCTCCAGCGGTTCCATTTGACCCTACTTCAGCCTTTATAAGATAACCATTTGGATCTATAAATATCTTAAATGGAATCCCAAAGCTGATCACCTTAGGTCCTACTGCATTTTTGTCCAGAACGAAATTAAAATCGTAATTTTTGTCGTCCTTAAAAGCTTGCACATCTTCAGGTGTATCGCTGTCCTGTAGATTAACAGCAAGTACCACAAAGTCGTCTTTATATTCTTTTCTTAAAGAATCCATGGCCGGAAAAACTTGCAGACAAGGTCCACACCAGGTTTCCCAGAAATCTATCAAAACAACTTTACCTTTATAATCCTGAATAGAAACTTCATTTCCATTCAAGTCAGTAAAAGTCGAGTTCCAGATGATCTCGCCAATTTTTAATTGTTCATCACTCAGTTCTCTGGGATTTTTTCGAGACTCAGTGCACGAAGAGATTAAGAGTGTAATAAAAAGTAGTCCGGGTAAAATATAGTTTTTCGTCATTTTCATATTTGATTAAACAATAAAAGATAAGGCAAAGTTCTGTTAAATGAGATAACAGTTCTGTAACACTTTAAAGAATATGAACTCCTGAAAGTGGCTCTGAGTAATAATTGAATGTTTAGGTTTTTTTCCTAACATTAAGAGGAGCAAGTTATAAACCCAATAAAATAGATACTTATGAAGAGAAAGAGATATTATAAAATAGCATGCTTAGCACTGTTAGGTTTGCTTTTTGCGGTGCAGTCTACTGTAGCGCAATATACAGTAAGCGGAAAAATAACAGATTCTGAGACCGGGAGAGCCCTGATCGGAGTAACAGTTTATCATGAAGCTTCAGGCTCCGGAGTAGCATCGGATATAGATGGAAGCTATAGTTTAGAAGTACCAAGCGGAGATGCAGTGTTGCGTTTTACATCTGTCGGGTACTTAAATCAAAATATTGATGTTACAGGAACAGATGGAGAATTGGTAACTCTGGATGTTCAGATGAAAGAAGATGTTGCGAACTTAGATGAGCTGGTAGTTACCGGTTTAGCTTCATCAGTTAAGAGGTCCAATGTCGCAAATGCTGTTTCATCTATTTCAGCCGAAAAATTAACAGGATCCACAGAGCCTCAAACAATAGATGGAGCTTTACATGGCAAATTAGTAGGGGCAAATATTGTCCAAAACTCAGGTGCCCCGGGCGGTGGTATTTCCATAAAACTAAGAGGAATTACAACAGTAACCGGAGCTTCAGAACCACTTTATATAATAGATGGTGTCTATGTTAATAACTCAGCGATTTCGAATGGTGCAAATCCCGTGACTTCTGCTGATACAGATGGTGGTCTTGCATCCTCGCAAGATAATCCGGCTAACAGGATTGCCGATTTAAACCCAAATGATATTGAGAGTATTGAGGTGCTGAAGGGAGCGTCTGCGGCCGCAATATATGGAGCAAGAGCAAATGCGGGTGTTGTTATTATAACAACCAAGAAAGGATCTGCCGGCAGAACAGAAATTAATTACTCTCAAAATATTGGGTTTTCCAGTATTTTGAATAAAGTTGGAACAAGAGAATTTACTGAGCAAAGAGTACGTGACACTTTTGGCGATGATGCAGCTGATAATTTTTTAAGCGCTCAGGAAAATGGTACGCTTCGTGATTACGAGGAACTGGTGTATGGTAGAGAAGGATTGCTTACCAATAGCAGATTGAGTGTTTCCGGTGGAAGCGAGAAAACACAGTTTTTCATTTCAGGTAATATTCAGGATGAAGAAGGCATCGTAGAAAACACTGGTTTCGATCGCAAAACTTTCAGAGCAAATGTAGATCATAATCTGTCAAAGGTTGTAGATTTCTCTGTTCAGACTAACTATATAAATTCCGGAGCTCAAAGAGGAGTAACAAACAATGATAATGCCGGTGTTTCTTATGGAGTGGCACTAACATCCACGTTACCCTGGAATAATTTACTTCCGGACGAAAACGGTAACTACCCCAACAACCCTACTGCAGGTTCAAATCCGTTACAAACCATTGCACTTTCAACAATTGATGAGACAACAAACAGATTCATTGGCGGTGCAAATATAAGATTGAACTTATTAAATGATTCAGGCAATTCACTACAGGTAAATCTAAGTGGAGGTGTAGATTATTATTTATTAGAATCGGTTTTATACTTTCCAGAGTTACTCCAGTTCCAACAAGGTGGAGCAACTGCTACAAACGGGTTTTTTTCAAGAGGAAATACAACAGTACTAAATACTAATTTATCTGCAACAGCATTATTTTCTACCCAAATTTCAGAGTTAGGGCTTACTTCTCAATTGGGAATTACAAGACTTGATTTTGATGAAGACAGAGAGCTTACACAGGCTACAAATTTGGTAGCAGGTCAGGCTAATCTTGAGCAGGCAGGAAATACTTCCGTTTTTAACAGAGTATTAAACCAAAAAGATATTGGATACTTTTTTCAACAGGAAGCAAACTTTGAAGACAAGTTAATAGGAACAATTGGAATAAGATTCGATCAATCTTCATTAATCGGAGATCCCAATAAACTATATGCATTTCCTAAAGCCTCATTAGCTGCTAATATTAATAATTTTGAATTTTGGAGTACTGATGAAGTTTCGCAGTTGAAATTAAGAGTTGCTTATGGTGAGTCTGGAGGTATTCCAAATCCTAATCGAGTCTCATTACAACAGCCTCGTTTCACGGTACTAGGCCCTGCTAACATAGGTGGGCAAACAGGCTCGTTAATAGGAGGAACAAGAGGAAACAATGAAATAAAGCCGGAAAGATCTAAAGAGTTCGAAGCAGGATTTGATCTGGGTTTTTATGAAAATCGGATTAATCTTGAAGCAACTTATTATAACAAAACGGTTGAAGACTTAATTTTAACTGCAAATGTTCCCCAATCAACAGGATTTGTAAACCAAATAGTAAACGCAGGAACGTTAGAAAATAATGGCGTTGAACTTGCATTAAATGTAAATCCGGTTAGAAACCCAGATATTTCATGGAACTCCAGAACCAGTTTTTTCATGAATAGAGCTGAAATTACCAGTTTGGGAGTGCCTGCATTTATTACAGGAGGATTCTCAACAACATTAGGAGCGTTTAAAATCGAAGAAGGGGAATCGCCTACTCAAATTATAGGTAGAACACCTTCTTCACCCGATACAGATGTAAAGTTGGGAGATGCTGAACCTGATTTCAGAATGTCATTTTTTAATGAGATCAGTTTTCTGGGGAGCTTCGACTTTTCAATGCTATGGGATCTAAAACAAGGTGGAGAAGGTATAAACCTAACCAATTTGTTGTCAGATTTCGGAGGAACAACTTTTGATTATGATCAAGATTCCAATGGAGATGGAGTTTTAAACTCAACAGAAAGGATAAATGCTTTCTTTAGCGGAACAAACACAGCAGTATTTGTGGAAGATACCGGCTATCTGAAATTAAGAGAGGTAGCCTTGTATTATACTCTACCCGTTTCATCATTAAGGAATATCTATGATGGCATCAGAAACGTCAAAGTTGGTGTTTCAGCTCAAAACCTTCTGCTCATTTCAGACTACAGTGGCTATGACCCGGAGGTTTCAAATTTCGGTAACAACGGAATTTCAACCGGAGTTGATGTAGCACCCTTTCCTTCTTCAAGAAGGGTGTTCTTCCATTTTTCAATAGGACTATAATTTAACTTGAGAGTATTATTATGAAATTTTTAAAATTAGCATTTACAATTTGCGCAGCCAGCTTGATATTTCAAGCTTGTGATATAACAAAACCAGTTAATCCAAACCAACCAGGCCCAGACAGCTTTACAGAGAACTCAACAAATCAACAATTGAATTTGTTAGTTGTTGGAAGTTTATCTCAAATGAGAACCAATTATGGTACCTATATTGATGCTGTTGGTATAATTGGAAGAGAGCACTATCGGTTTTCCGGTTCAGATCCTCGGTTTGTAGGAGATCTTTTAGGAGCTCAAGGTGGTCAACTTGATGACAACGCGTTTTATACAACAAATCCATATACGGCGCGCTATGCAACAATAAAGAATACTAACCTTATTATTGAAGGAGCAACAAATACAACATCTAATACAGTATCAGATTCAGATCGCGAGGCTTATTTAGGTTTTGCAAAAACCATAAAAGCACACGAACTACTGTTAGCTCTTAACCAACAATTTCAAAATGGAATAAGAGTGGATGTTGACGAGCCTGATAACTTAGGTCCGTTCTTAAATTACGATGATGCACTAGCTAACTTGGCAAGTCTTTTAAATGAAGCTCAGACTAACCTTCTGGCGGCAGATTCGTTACTTCCATTTCCATTAACAAATGGATTCAGTGATTTTGACACTCCTTCCGCTACAATGGACAGAGACTCATTTGTACAATTAAACAGGTCTTTAGCTGCAAGAATAGCGCTTTATAGAGAAAATTACGATGAAGCCATTACGTTTGCAGAAGATAGTTTTCTGGATTTGACAGGTAATTTAGAAACAGGAGCTTACCATGTTTTTTCTGCAAACTCAGGAGATCAATTAAATCCATTATTTTTGGCGTTAAATTCAACCGGGGATTTAAGAACTGCACATCCGGATTGGTTAGATGATGCCGAAGCTGGAGATAATAGATTAGATAATGCCGTTGCAAGAAATGAGCCATTTTCTAATTCAGGTCTTACAGGAACTCATGACGTATTCGTTTACACATCAAATACCGATGCCATTCCGTTTATTAGAAACGGTGAGCTTGTATTAATTTATGCTGAGGCTAAGATCCAGAGAAACCAAGGTACAGACCTTGCGGATGCTGTGGATGCATTAAACCTGGTAAGGAATAATGCGGATCTGCCGGATTATTCAGGGCCAATTACACAATCGGATCTTATCACTGAAATGTTGAAGCAAAGAAGATATGAACTTTGGTTTGAAGGACATAGATGGATAGATGCCAGACGTTACGATATCTTAGATGACCTGACTATAGATCGAGCCGGTGATATTGTTCACGAACAATTCCCGCGACCATTCAATGAGAAAGGTGTACAAGGTGGTTAAAGTATATTAACGATTAAAAGCCCTCTTATTTAAGAGGGCTTTTTTTTTGAATATGAATTATCTTAAAAAATGCAGAATAAAATATATGACTTCACAATTGTTGGAGCAGGAATAGTAGGGCTCTCTACCGCATACAAACTTTCATTGGCAATACCAGAAGCAAAGATTTTAGTTCTTGAAAAAGAGAATAAAGTTGCTGCTCATCAAACTGGAAAGAATTCAGGGGTGATACATTCAGGAATTTACTATAAACCCGGAAGTTATAAGGCTAAGAATTGCATTAATGGTCGTCATCAACTAGTGGATTTCTGCAATGAGAATAACGTCAATATTGATATATGTGGGAAAGTTATTGTAGCAACCGAAGAAGATGAGCTTACGAGGCTGGATACGATTTATAATCGTGGTCTAGAAAACAAGATAGAAGGTTTAGAAAAAATTGATCCATTACAATTAACTGAAATAGAGCCATATGCTAAAGGAGTGGGAGCGATTAAAGTACCTTGCGCAGGTATCGTAGATTATGCCGGAATGTGTGTAAAGCTAAAGGAAAAGATCGTTCAGGCTGATGGAGAAGTATTTTTTGGAGAGCAGGTTGTTAATATCAAAACCAAAAAAGATTATGTCGAGATAGACACGAAAAAGAATAAATACAGAACCGGTTTTGTAATTAATTGTGCCGGTTTGTATTGTGATCATGTAGCAAGATTAGCCGGAGTAAAATCACCAATTCAGATAGTCCCTTTTAAAGGAGAATACTACGAACTAAAATCCGAAGCTGAATATTTAGTAAATCATTTGATCTATCCTCTTCCGCACAAAGATTTTCCATTTCTGGGCGTTCATTTCACTCGGATGGCAAACGGAGGGATAGAGTGCGGGCCCAATGCTGTTCCGGTTTTTAAACGAGAAGGATATAATAAGTTATCTTTCAATATGAATGAGGCGTTGGAGATGATGAACTTCTCAGGGTTTTGGAAGCTCTCTTTTAAACACTGGAGAATGGGATTAGATGAGTATCACAGGTCTCTTTCTAAGTCCGCTTTTGTTAAAGGTCTTCAGAAATTAATTCCCAGCATAAGAAAAGAACATCTAAAAGTGGCGCCATCAGGAGTCAGAGCAATGGCTTTGAAAGAAAACGGAGAAATTCTTGACGATTTCTATTTTGAGATTGCAGAAAGACAAATTCACGTTTTGAACGCACCAAGTCCGGCTGCAACTGCAGGTTTGGCAATTGGAGATGAGATTGTTAGTAAAGTAAAAGATTCGTTCGCAGTTTAGATTTCGTTATAATAAAAAAAATAAAACTGAATAAGATTGATCAATAAAGACGCACTCAACAGACAACTCTATGCACAGGACGCATCCATGTATCAGGAATTACCTGAAGGGGTAGCGTTTCCTAAGTCAATAGCTGATATCCAATATCTCGTTAAGAAAGCAAATAAAGAACAGTTTTCTATAACGGCAAGGAGTGCCGGAACCAGCTTGGCAGGGCAAGCCACCGGGGCGGGGGTAATCATGGATGTTTCAAAATTCATGACAAAGATCGTAGAAATAGATCGTGAAAATAAAAAAGCAGTTGTTGAACCCGGGGTAATCCGAGATTCTTTAAACGGGGAAGCAGGTGAGTATAGTCTTTTATTCGGACCGGATACATCCACCACTAACCGATGTATGATTGGAGGGATGATTGGGAATAATTCGTCAGGTTCATTTTCTATAAAGTATAAGACAACAAGAGAGCATGTGTTATCGATGGATGTTGTTTTAAGCGATGGAAGTCGGGCCAAATTTGAGCCTCTTTCTATGTCGGAATTAGAAGAAAAGAAAAAACTTGGGAACTTAGAAGGAAGTATTTACCGGGGAATGATCTCTTTACTTGAAAAAAATAAAGAGCTTATAAGAGCAAATTATCCGCATCCGGAGATAATCAGAAGAAACACAGGATACGCTCTGGACAGGTTACTTGAGATGGAGCCTTTTTCTCCCGGCGGGCAAGCTTTTAATTTATGTGAATTGCTGTGTGGTAGCGAAGGAACACTGGCAATGACAGGATCAGCTACTTTAAATCTTGTTGAAACAGATTCTATTCAAAAGATAGTGATACCTCATTTCAATACTATTCATGAGTCGATGTTAGCCACTATTGAGGCAGTAAAATATGAACCTAGTGCCGTTGAGCTTATCGACAATATTATTCTGAACGCTACAAAAGGAAATCCGGAGCAATCTCAAAACAGATTTTTTCTGGATAAGGAGCCTAATAGTATACTTGTAGTACAATTTATAGGTAATGATGAAGCCGAAATCGATTTGAAAATAGATCAATTGATACAATCTCTCAGCAAAAAAGGGCTGGGCTATTCATACCCTGTGCTATCGGACGCATCAGAGATGAAAAGCGTTTTCGACCTGAGAAAAGCAGGGCTTGGACTGTTAATGGGGTTAGGAAAAGAAGCAAGGTCACCAACTTTTTGCGAAGATACAGCAGTTCGGGTTCAGGATTTACCTGAATATGTGAAACGTTTTCAGAAAATTCTGGATAAGCACGAAACAACGTGTGTTTTCTATGCCCACGCTTCAGTTGGTGAGCTACACCTTCGTCCGATGATAGATACGATGACTGATGAAGGTATTGAAAAAATGAAAGTGATGGCCGAAGAAATAGCCGAGCTTGTTGGAGAATTCAGAGGTTCTTTATCCGGGGAACATGGAGATGGAAGAGCAAGAGCTCCATATATTGAAAAAGTTCTTGGGAAAGAAATGATGCCGGTTTTGAAGCAGGTAAAAGAAATCTGGGATCCCAACTACATATTCAATCCGGGCAAAATTATTGATGCAAAACCTATTGAAGAAGATTTAAGATTCTCACCAAAATATTATTCTGAATCTGTTAGCACAGAATTTTATTGGCGAAAGGAAGGTAGTTTAAATGAAGCTTTAGAACTTTGTAATGGTGCCGGGGTATGCAGAAAACTTTCTGTCAGTGGTGGCACAATGTGCCCATCTTATATGGCAACTACCGATGAAAAAGATAGCACAAGAGGCAGGGCAAATGTATTCAGGCAAGTTTTTGAAGGCCAAGAGCCGGATAGGTTCAAATCCAAAGAACTAAAGGAAGCTCTGGATCTTTGCCTGAGCTGCAAAGCTTGCAAAAGTGAATGTCCGGCCAACGTGGATATGGCTAAAATGAAGGCGGAGTTCATGAATGGGTGGCATCAAAATCACAGAAGTACAGTCGGAGAAAAGTTCTTTGTAAACTCATCAAAACTGTATCCTTTGGCGGCTTTATTTCCGGGATTTTCAAACTGGGTATCAGGTCTTGAGATAACTAAAAAGTTGTTGGAAAATATTGCAGGAATATCTTCATCAAGAACACTTCCTGAATTTTCTGATCAAACTTTCAGGTCATGGTGGAAATCTTATAAAAAGAAAGAAGCACCTGAGAAAGTAGCGCTAGTTGTAGACCTCTTTACAAACTATCACGAACCTGAAGTGGCTAAATCAGCAGTATTTGTATTAGAAAAAATGGGATTTCAGGTTATAGTTTCGGAAGTAGAAGAACTTGGCCGACCTCAATTATCAAAAGGATTTTTGAAAGAGGCTAAAAAGATCGCTCATCATGCCATTTCAGAATTAAAGGAATTTGCAAATAACGAGATCCCTGTAATAGGGTTGGAGCCATCCGAGATATTAACGGTAAAAGATGAATTCCTGGATCTGTGCGATGCGCAATATTTAAAAGATGCACATCAAATAACTAAACTATGCTATACTTTTGAAGAGTTTTTGGCTTCAAACATAGAATTGCTTCCTGTATCAGAACCTAATGAATCTGTAATTGTTCATGAACATTGTCATGCTAAAGCGCTTACCAAAAAACGATTGTCAAAAAAAGTACTAGAGCATGTTGGGTTTAAGGTGACAGAATTAGATGCAGGCTGTTGTGGTATGGCGGGAAGTTTTGGATATGAAAAAGATAAGTTTGACTTGTCTATGGAAATCGGAAGCCAACGACTATTCCCTGCAATTAAAGAGGATGATAATCGTAGTAATGTATGTGCTTCGGGGTTCTCTTGCAGACATCAGATATTTGACGGAACAGGAACGAAAGCAAAGCATATAACTCAATTGGTTTCCGATAAAATTTAGTTAGATTGATATCAATCTAAATGACCCTATATGAAGAATATTGCACTAATTTTTGGAATCAGTTTGATAAGCTATACTGCGAATGCGCAAATCGATTATTCTACTGAGATAGCTCCAATTTTCACCAATAACTGTAATAGTTGCCACGGAGGTGGAGCGAATAATTTTGATTCATCTCCCTATGATGATTTGATTTCAAGTACAAGCCCGTCGAACAGGTATAATAAAAAACATATTATCCCAAATGATGCTGCAGGAAGTCCATTGGTAGATAAAATAGAAGCAAGTCCGGATTTTGGAAGCAGGATGCCACAAGGGGGGCAGCTTTCAACCGATGAAATTGCAAAAATAAAGCAATGGATCAACGAAGGGGCGAATGAACAAGTCCAAACATCAAACGAAGTTGTGACTGATTATCCCGATAAGTTTGAACTTCTTGGTAATTATCCAAACCCGTTTAATCCTAGTACAGTGGTTCAGTTTCGCTCACCGGTAAGTTCTGAGTTTAAGATCACTGTTTATAACGCGAATGGTCAACAAGTGAATTCATTGGTTGGAAGAGCTGTTGTTGGACAAAACGATTTCTCAGTCAACCTTTCCGATCAACCAAGCGGGGTTTATTTTTACAGGATCAGAGCAATTTCGAATGTATCAAGCAGTATGATAGGTTCCGGAAAAATGACTTTGATCAAATAGCTTAATTCTTAAAGGTATTCCGTGAGATCAATTCTTCGGCGCTTTTAAGAGAATTTTCTGAAATCTCAGAACCACTCATAAGGCTGGCAACTTCGCGAATATGTTCTTCATTGGAAAGTGAAAGTATTCGTGTAATGGTTCGATCTTCAGTTTCCTGCTTATCAACTTTGTAGTGATGGTGCGCCTGACTGGCGATTTGTGGCTGATGAGTAATAGCTATGATCTGACAATGGTTGGATAACTTCCGCATCGCCCGACCTACTTTCTCGGAAACTTCCCCACTTATACCGGTATCAATTTCATCAAAAATCATGACCGGCAGGCTTTGTTCTTTTGCCAGAATAGATTTTAATGCCAGCATTACTCTGCTGATTTCTCCACCTGATGCAATTTTAGCAAGAGGCTTAGGTTCTTCACCTTTATTTGTTGAGATGAATATTCGGATATCATCGCAGCCTAACTCGGTGCATTCTATTTTTTGACCGTCTATTTCTACCCAGCCGTTATTTGCAAATTGCCATTCAACAGAAACCTTCAAATTTGCATGTTGAATTCCTAATTGAGCAAGCTCGATCTGAATTTGATCGGATAAATGCTCTCCGATCTGTGTTCTTTTATCATGAAGTTGTTTAGCAGCATGAGCTAATTTTAGCTGCTGATCTGAAATAGTTTGTTCAATTTTTTCAATCTCCAGATCAAAATTATCTGCAATCGACAATTCTCTTTGAATCTCATTCAGGTAGTTGATCAGATCAGGGATATCTCGCTGATATTTCTTTTGAATTCGGTTTAATTCACTTTGACGTTGACGAAGTTCTTCTAATCTGTTCGGATTGAACTCGATCGTGCTTCGGTATCGTTCTGCAAATTGAATGGCTTCATTGATACTTACACGAGCAGCATTAATTTCTTCTAGGTAAGTTGAAAATTCAGGCTCAATTCTGGTAAGATCTTCCAGATTTAATTTCAAGTGATTTAAAAGATGAGAAATATTCCCATCATCACTGTCTTCCATTTCAGAAATAGCAGCTGCTTTTTGATCGAGTAGTTCTGCATTGTCCAGAAGGTTCATTTCAGCTTCCAGTTCTTCCTCTTCTTCTGCCGAAAGCTTGGCGTTTTCTAACTCATTTACCTGAAAGCGATAAAGCTCTGTTTTTTCCTGTAGTTCTGATTCTCGTTTTTTTAAAGAAGACAATTCTTTTTGAAGGGTCTTCATCTTTGCAAATTCTGTCTGATAGGATTTCAAAACTGGATCAATTTCTCCAAAACCATCTATCACACTGCGATGATTTTCTTCTTTCAACAAGAGCTGATGATCGTGTTGTCCGTGCAGATCCACTAGCTGATCTCCAACTGCTTTCAGAACGCCAATGTTGACAGGTGTGTCATTAATGAAAGCACGACTCCCGGTTTGGCGAATTTCTCTTCTAAGGATCAAATAATCAGCAAGCTCAACTTCATTATCGGTGAGTAAATTCTTCAGAGCTTCGTTTTCAAAATACTTTATAGTCGCCTCAGAGATAGCTTTATCAGCTCCTCGACGGATAACTTCTGTATCAGCTCGTTCACCCAGTATCATATTCAACGCACCAATGATGATCGACTTTCCGGCTCCCGTTTGTCCGGTGAGGATATTTAACCCCTGCCCGAAACTAACTTCCAGCTCGTCAATTAAAGCAAAATCTTTTATGTGCAATGATTGTATCATTGAATTATGAATTTTGGATTATTAATTCTGAATTGAGGATTGTGATTTTAAGATTGATCAAATTAAAAATGAAAGATGTAAGATGAAAAATTATTTGATTCTTGTTTTGGTAGTTTTAACTATGGAGGAAAGAATATTTATAATAGAAAGAATTTCCTTCTGATAATTGGATACATCAATTTGAGTAAGTTCGCTTTCTTGTAATAATCTTAACCAATATCTGGTTTCCCGAGCTTCTTTCAGTGAAATTGAAATTTTAGCAAGGAAATCTCTTTTCGACTGACCTCCAATCGCTTCTTCAATATTCGCACCTATACTTGTAGAAGAACGCAATAATTGTTTTGAAATGATATATTCTCTTTCATTCTGAAGTAATTTATATAATGAAACTATTGACAGTGAGAACTCAAAGCTTTTGGATTGTATCAAATTGTCTTTCATGATCTTTAATTTTTCATCTTACATTTTTAATTCTGATAAGTAAGACAGTTTCAAAGTTAATTCCTTACAAAATCCTTACTTTTCAGTATGAATAAAGAAGAAGAAAAGAAAACCACAGTTTACGAATTCAAAGTACCGGAAGGGCAACAGGAATCGATTCGCCTTGATGTGTATATAACCAATTTCGTAGAAAATGCTACACGGACTAAAGTTCAGGAAGCTATTAAGGATGGATATGTTCAGGTAAACGGGAAAAAAGAGAAACCATCTTATAAAATGTTGCCAGGCGATGAGATCTTTATCGAATTACCAAAGGCTCCGCCACCCGAAGCAGTCGCTGAAAAGCTAGATATCAATATTGTATATGAAGATGATGATATCATTTTGGTAAATAAAGAAGCAGGAATGGTGGTTCATCCTGCATACGCCAACTGGACAGGCACGTTAGTCAACGGATTGATGTATCATGTGGATGAACTTGCCGAAAATGAGGATAATGACCTTCGTCCCGGAATCGTGCATCGTCTGGATAAAGACACCAGCGGATTACTGGTAGTTGCTAAAAATGACGAAGCTCTTGCCAATCTCTCCGCTAAGTTTGCTGAAAAAGATGTAGAGCGAACATATTGGGCGATAGTTTGGGGGACTCCAAAAGAAGAAGGAACTATTGAAGGAGACATCGGACGTTCCCGACACGATCGCAAATTAATGACGGTGTTGCCCGAAGGAAAAGGAAAGCATGCCGTCACACACTGGAAAGTTCTGGAATATTTCGATTATCTGAGTTTAGTGGAAGTAAAACTGGAAACAGGTCGAACACATCAGATCAGAGTTCATTTTAATCATATTGGACACAATGTATTTGGGGATAAAACCTATGGTGGAACTTCCGTTCGTTATGGTTCCAACACCGGGTCGAGAAAAGTGATGTTCCATAAACTGATCACCGGCTTAAACCGACAAGCACTACACGCTAAAACTTTGGGATTTGAACATCCCACCACCGGCGAAAAAGTTAGTTTTGATTCTGAACTACCGGAAGATTTTTCTCATGTATTGAATACACTGAGGGAGAATTGTAAAGCGGAATACTGAATGAATATTGGATAATGAATATTCAATCATGAATGATGAAGTAGAACTCGCGCGGCATACTACATTCCGACGCAGAATGTGCGGAACGAGGAATAAATAGACAATCCATCCGACGGATACGCCGTCTGATGGATTTCTCTTCTTTGGAGGGAACGGCATCGGTCAGATGGGCTTTAGACGTCAGACCGATTCATCTCGTTATTATACTCTGCGTCGGAGCGGTTAATCAAGACTCCACATACTTCTTGAAATTATTCAAAATCGCTTGCCAGCCGTCGCGCTGCATTTCGATCGGGTTTTCGGATTCTGCTTCAAAGGTTGTTGTAACTTTAGTTATGCCATTCAGTTTTTCAAAAGTAGTGGTTACTTTTCTGCCGTCCGCAATGGTATAAACGATCTTTTCGTATTCGATGATTTCATCGTACACAGCTTCAAAATCGAAGCCGAAGCTCCCGTCTTTAGCTTCCATTCGGGCTTTGTATTTGCCACCGACAACCAGATCATTTTCAGCACTTGGACAGAACCAGTCATCCGAGGCAAAATTCCACTTTGTGATATGATCCGGCTCGGTCCAGTAGTTCCATGCTTTTTCCGGAGTTGCAGTGATAGTTGAATCAATGGTTATTGTTGAAGTACTCATAGCAAAGTTTTTTAATTGGAGAGTTGATCAATGTAATTAGTTGGTTAAAGTCTCAAGCAGTTCATCTAACCTTTCAAGAGTTGAAGTCATGCCTTCTTCCATTCCCATGTTTACGACAGTTTCCAGATCTTCGAGAGATTCATAATTAACCACAGTTGTTACTACCGCATGATCATTCGAATCCGAAAATTGAACATGCCATTTCGCTTTTGGAAGATCGGGATTAATGTTGCCTTCACTATCAGAAAAAGCATCAACAGTTCGGTAATCATCTATGGGGTTTATCTCATAATATTCAGTGTAACCCCAATATTCCGTTCCGTTTGGTTCCACCATAGCATAATGCCAATGACCGCCCTCACTAAAATCCATGGATTTGGTTTTAGTTGTAAAAGGTTTTGGGGCAAACCATTGGTTCAGAAGTTCTGCTTTGGTATAGCAGTCCCAAACTAATTGTCGGTTAGCAGCAAATTCCCGTTTTATAGTAAGCGTGTTGTTTTCCTTGTCTGCAAGGAAGTCGAATTGAAGATTAGCTTTCATCGTTTTCTGATTTTAGTTTAGTTAATAAGTCATCAAGTTGATCAAATCTGTTTTCCCAGATCTTTCGGAATTGCTCCAGCCATTGATCAACTTCTTTCATTTTATCGATTTTAAGTTCGTAGTAAATTTCTCTGCCCACTTTTTCTTGTTCCAGTAATTCACATTCATTGAGGATCTTTATGTGTTTTGATACAGCTTGTCGTGTAATGTCAAATTGATCAGCAAGTGCATTTGGCGTTAATGCTTGTGTAGCAATTAAAACCAGTATCGCTCTTCTGGTTGGATCTGCAATGGCTTGAAAAATATCTCGTTTCATAAAAGTCGGTTGATGATGCAATCATTTGGTTGCATAAATATACGCAACCATTTGGTTTCTCAAAATTATTTTTCCACTTTTTCTAAAATCTTTATTTAGTGGCTTCTAAAAGTCACTAAATCGTATGTACTTGGTGGTGTTTACAGATCAGGAGAGATGGAGAACTTTTGTGCTGATTTCCTTTGTCATGAGATTAATACTATTCTGAGAAGAGGAAGTCACTTTTGGTTAGCTCGACCGGGAACTCAAAGGTAAGTTTGAATTGGTTTTCAGTTTCATAATCATACTTTGCCTCAATCTGCTGCATCAACGACTTAATGAGAGTAAATCCGAGGCTCTTTTCTGAAGAGATTTCAAAATCTTCGATACCAATGCCATTATCGGAATAAACTACCTCAATATTTTTTCCTCTAGGTCTTACAATGATTGTGATTTCATTTCCTTCTTCTTTTTCAAAACCGTACTTAACCGAGTTAGTGATTAATTCGTTAAAGATGATTCCCAAAGGAACACCTTGGTTAATACTCAGTTGATCAACAGAGATATCAGTTTTAAAATCAATGGACTTGTTTTCTTCATTCATGCTCGAAAGTATAATTTCAGAGAGTTCTTTTATATAAGTATCAAACGGGATGTTGTTGAATTTCTTTGATTCATAAAGCATTTCATGAACTTTTGCGATGCTTAGAATTCTGTTCATACTTTTATTCAACACGGTTTTTAGTTGGTCATTTTCAACATGGTAAGATTGTAGAGAAAGTAGCCCCGAAACTACAGCAAGATTATTTTTAACTCTATGATGGATCTCCTGAAGAAGTACGTTTTTTTCGTTCAGGTTTTCTTCAATTAGAGTTTGTGAAGTATGAAGTTGATTGTTTTGATTTTCAAGATTTTGAATCAGATTGTATACTCTGTCATTAAACTTATTGACAAAAAGAGTAATCACAAAAGTAACTACAGATATCATTAATAGAGTCTCGTACCATCTGAAAATAGAAGTTTCAGCAGCATTGTAATCTGGAGAGGTGATCATCTCAAGATGGTAAAGGTGTCCAATGCATAAAAATACAACAGAGCAAAATCCATAAATAAGCAGAGTGATCTTAAGATCGTAGATCAAAATAGCAAAGAAGGGAATTAGCACCATTAGAATAAAATCAGGAGTGTTAATTCCGTTTTCCAGCAGATCAGATATCAAAAGAATTACCAACATTATATTAATGGCATTCATTTTTATTTTTACATCAATTTTATCTCTAAAGAAGTAGGTGCCAAACAGAATTGAGAGCGCAAAGATGTCAAAGAAAAAATCCGCATTTATATGAAATTCATTCAGCGGAAATAGGGAAATCAAGAAGACACCAACACCTATTGAAGTACCTACCAAAAGTACTTTATCCACTAAATCCTGTTTTAAATCAGAACTGTTTTCTATTTGAGAGATTGTCATAAGCTTTTATCGTCCGATATGGATAATATATTTAGTATCTGTCCATAGATAAGGGTACATAATATTCTTCATTAAAAAAGCATAATTCAAATTCATGTAAACCTCTTCTAATAAGCAGAAAAAAAACCTTTATCTTTTGACAAAACAAAAGAATTATATGAAAAAGAAGAACATCAATATTGTAGTAGAACTTGATCAAGATAACGTACCCGAGAACATCATATGGAATGCCGACGATATGGATGGAATGGGAGAAGCAAAATGCAGAGCAATGCTACTTTCGCTTTGGGATTCTGAAGCTAAGGATACTTTAAAACTGGATCTGTGGACGAAAGACATGACCGTAGATGAGATGAAGATCTTCTTCCATCAAACACTGGTAACAATGGCAGATACTTTAAAACGTGCTACTAATGACGAACGCATTTCAGGAGATATGATGGATTTCTGTAATTATTTTGCTGAGAAGATGGAGATTAAAGGGTAGAAGGCGTGATGATGAAGAAGGTGCGATAGTGTTAAGGTGTTATAGGGTTTAAGCTTCGCCCCTATAACACCTTAACACCGCAATACTACCTAGTTTCATTCAGAGATTTAAGCTCATTAATACTTTTATAAACGCCTTTTCTTATACCTGGCGAAAGTGCATTGACAAAATGAGGTTGAGTTAGGGATATAATCTCATTCTTCAATTCGGGATATTTTTCTACTACCTTCATCATCCCTTGAAAAGCATAATAACGCACTGAAGATTGCTTCCGAACTTGTTCCCATAGAGTTACTGAAATGTCAAAGAGCAGGCTTTCGAAGTCTTCATCTAAATCTATTTTCAGTAGAATTTTCAAAAGCTCTCTTTGGTGTCCATCGTCCCGATTGGGGAGTACATTTATTATTTTTTGAATAAAAGGTTGAACTCTGGGATCATTTTTTTTCATAATACCGGCAACAAGCCATGCTGCTCTCCATGATAAATTCTCTTCATTTTCGAGAGCCAGCTTAATTGCTTGATCAAAAGATTCCGGATGATTGCTCATAAACTCTACCATCTCAGACTTTCTTCTTCTAATTAAAACAGATCGAAGAGTATCACTCATATCTTACAAACCAATAAAGATTGCAACGAAGATCGCGACTAATGAGATTCCCATGATTATTAAAAATGGTTTTATACAAAATGAGAACCATTCTTTAAAGCTTACTCCTGCAGCAGTTATCATGGCTAGCAATGCTCCGTTTGTTGGAGAGATCATGTCCATCATCGCTGCTCCGTACTGGTAACAGAGAATCATTACCTGACGAGACATTCCTATTAAATCAGACAGCGGAGTTAACAGAGGCATGGTCAATACAGCCTGACCTGAATTACTTGCAACCGGTATATGAAGTAAAGCTTGAGAGACAGTCATTCCAACCGCTGAAACTGCAAGAGGCAGATCTTTTAGTGGATTAAAAAGTCCGTATACAATGGAGTCAATGATTCTGCCTTCGTCAAGAACTAAAAATATACTTCGGGCTAATCCAACTACAACTGCAGCAAAGGCAAGTTCCTTAAATCCGGTTGCGTACGCTCTTGAAGTTCCGTTCATACCAAGTTTGCCAATAATTCCGCAAACAATACCCATCACAAAAAACAAAGCAGACATTTGGTTGTAATCCCAATCCCATACCAGAATTCCATATACCATAGTAGCAAAAGTGACTGCTACTAAAATGAGAATAAAAGCAGAACGTAAAGGAAGTTTGAAGTCTTTTTCAGGGGCTTCGATTTCTGTCTTTTCATTAGATTTTCCTTTTTTGATCACCCAATAGATCCAGAAGCTAAGTACGATTGCAAAAACGATCATTCTGAAAAGGGTACCCGAAAATGTTTGAACTTCAGCAATTTTTTGAGCCAGTAAAACAGCAAATGGATTCATGGGGCTAAATGCAGCGCCAATGATCGCAGAACCTGCACTTATGGCAAGTACGCCTGTTTTGGTGTATCCAATTCTCTTTCCCATCACGATCAGAAACGGAACCATAGCTATTATTTCTTCGAAGGTGTTATTGAGTAATCCCACTGTAGCAAAAGTAATTCCAACAACAATGATCACACGATCTTGTGTATGTTCGAACTTAGTCACCAATGCGTTTATGCCATCTGTGAACGCACCGGTTTTATCTACAACTACGAAAGCACCACCGATGATCAGAATTAAAACGACAATATCTGCACCAAAAATAAGCCCTTCCGGAACTTTCAGAATGGTTTCAAATATCCCAACCGGGTTCGCTTCAATTTCCTGATAGCTGTTAGCAACCACGACTTCCCGACCGGTAGTTTCATCGGTAACTCTATCATATTGTCCGGCTGGAATAATGTGAGTAAGTACAGCAGCCAGTGTGATGAAGATCAACAGAATGGCCAATGGATGTGGAAACTCAAATTTCATAAATACCCCGTTTATTTAGTTTGAAGAAAGTAGGTAAAAATAGAGCAATTAAGAATTAGGCAATTAACAATGTAAAAATCATTGTTAATTGGTTATGGAATAATTCTTAATCGAACAAAATACTTCCAAAACTAACAGCACTTTCTCGTTCAGTCTCATCCCAAAGTTCTCTGGAAAGTATTTTCCCATCTAACTCAGGAAACGCATTCAGAAAAGCATAAAGAGGAGGAAATCCACAAATTCGGTAAGGATCATAATCAGAACTCATAATTTCCAGCATAGTTTTAGAGCCGTTATTTGCACTGACTTCCAGAAAGGCTTCATCAAAGGCTTTTACTTTATCGAATAGTTCAGAAGCTGGTTCCTGATCTCCGAATTTCTTCCCAAAGTGAGCCAGATCTCCGCTTATAAGAAAAAAAGTATCTTGATCATTGAATTGTTGATTCAGCAAATAAGTAAAGGCTTCTATCTGATGAGCTAGAAACCCATCTTTGGCATAATATAGCTGATCAAAATTACCAACGAGAATAGGAACGATCTCAAAATCATGTTGCCAAATGTGATTCAGAAATAAAAGAGGTAGTTCAATGCTGTGTTCAATTCTGTGGGCCCGATCAGAAAATGAAGTTCCAAATATTTCGTCATGGGAGGTTTGTTCTTTAATCAGAGAAATGGCTTTTTTGTCTGCTTTTACCAAGCCATTTGGCAAGTCAAAGTCTTTGTTTGAAATAATGAAAGGCTTGTTGGGGTATTCATTATTGTACAATCCAGAATAATGAGAAGTCGCCAGGATAAATATCCGCTTAGGCTTTAAATTCCTGATTGCAGAGAAAGCTTTAACGTAGGATGCCATTCCAAAACGTGGATCTATATGCGGAGCATAAAGTGCTTTAGCGGTATTGACCGAGTCGGAATGGTCATAATTTTCAAAAGCTTCATTTAGAAATTCAGTGAGCTCTTCAGGATCGGCAGGATAAGAAGTTCCTGCAGTAACGGATCGATGAACTTCAGCTCTTTCATATTCACTTTCTATAAGTTCTGCATGTTCAGTAAAATATTCGGAATCCAGTAATCCATTTTCATCCAAAAACCGGGCATAACCCAAAATTTGTTCTTTGGTAACTTCATCAGAGCTGAATTTAATAATGTCGTTAACTGAACGTGTTCCATCCATCAAAGAAAGAATGGGCTCGGCATCAGTAGGCAAAGCAAAATCAGGAGTTGAATATCCTAATTGATCATAAAAGTAGATAAACGATCTTCCATTATCCTGAATGGGGATGCGTTGAATATCGTACCTGAGACTCGGGATTGGATCGGAATATGAATCGAACAACTTTTCTGACATGCGCAGAAGATAGTCGATTTAGATTATGAATTCAGGTATAAAAGTAGGGACGCAAAAACTTGCGTCCCTACGGTGGTGTATATGACGCTAAATAAAAAAGCTCTGACACTTTCGTATCAGAGCTTTAAAATGTGATCGACTTTAAATCAGCCGGGAACATTTACAGGATCATTACCGGGAGCAATGGTGTTTTTTTCCCTTATTTGCCCGTCAAGACCTTTAATACTTATCTCTCCACCGCCTTGATTGTGTAACATTTCTTTGGCAGCTTCATAAGCTTCTTCCTGAGTGTCATGCAAGGTGCTCGCTTTACCGGCTTCATGCTTTTCATTTACCCACTTTCCATCTTCATTTTTATAAATTGTTCTGTCTTGTGGCTTACTCATTGTCTCTTGTATTAAGTTATAATTCGCTATTCATTTAATGAAAGGCGTTTATAGGATGATTTGTTTCAAATTCTATTCTTGAAAAACTGGGAAGGACAAAAAAAGCTCCGACACTTTCGCATCGGAGCTCTTAATATGAATTAGAGATTTAGATTAAGATGTCTTACATCTTAAGTCTTATATCTAAAATCTATTTTTTCTCGTCTTCTTCGTCTACAACTTCGTAATCAGCATCAACAGCTTCTTCGCTTTCAGCTGATTCACCATCGGCAGATGCTTGTTCACCAGCGCCTTCAGCACCGGCTGCTTCAGCTTCTGCTTGAGATGCAGCATAGATTTCCTCAGAAGCACCGGTCCAGGCAGCGTTCACCGCTTCGATTCCGGTATCAATTGCTTCTAGGTCTTCGGCTTTATGAGCTTCTTCCAACTTAGCAATAGCGTCTTCGATTGCTGTCTTGTTGTCTTCAGAGATCTTATCTCCGTACTCATCAAGTTGCTTTTTGGTTGAGAAGATCAGACCATCAGCCTGATTCATTTTCTCTACTTTCTCACGAATTTGCTTGTCTTCTTCTTCATGCTCTTTAGCAGCATTTTTCATCTTTTCGATTTCCTCATCAGATAATCCTGAAGAAGATTCGATTCTGATTGTTTGCTCTTTTCCTGTTCCTTTGTCTTTTGCTTTGATGTTGATCACACCGTTTGCATCAAGATCGAAAGTAACTTCAATTTGTGGCATTCCACGAGGAGCAGGAGGAATTCCGTCTAAGTGGAAACGTCCTAAGGTTCTGTTATTTCCAGCTTGAGCGCGCTCACCTTGTAATACATGAATTTCCACACTGCTTTGGTTGTCTGCAGCAGTAGAGAATACCTGTGATTTACTAGTTGGGATCGTACTGTTTGCTTCAATAAGTGGAGTCATAACGCCACCAAGAGTCTCAATACCTAAAGTAAGAGGAGTTACATCCAGAAGAACTACATCTTCAACATCTCCTGAAAGAACACCACCCTGAATGGCAGCACCAACGGCAACAACTTCATCAGGATTTACACCTTTACTTGGATCTTTACCAAAGAACTCTTTAACAGCTTCCTGAATTCTTGGAATACGAGTTGAACCACCAACCAGAATTACTTGATCGATATCGCTCTTGCTCATTCCCGCATCTTTAAGCGCTTTCTCGCATGGAGTGATGGATCTTTTTACAAGATCGTCAACTAATTGCTCAAATTTAGCACGGCTTAAGTCAACATTTAAATGCTTTGGTCCGTCGTTGGTTGCAGTAACAAATGGTAAGTTCACATTTGTTTTAGCTGAACTTGAAAGTTCGATCTTAGCTTTCTCTGCAGCATCTTTAAGACGTTGCATTGCCATTGGATCTTTGCGAAGGTCAATTCCTTCGTCTTTCTTGAATTCATCTGCTAAGAAATCAATGATACGAGCATCGAAATCGTCACCACCAAGATGCGTGTCACCATTGGTTGATTTTACTTCAAATACACCATCACCAAGATCAAGGATAGAAACATCAAATGTACCACCACCAAGGTCATACACTACGATAGTTTGATCAGTTTCTTTTTTATCAAGGCCGTAAGCAAGTGCAGCTGCAGTTGGCTCGTTTATAATTCTTTTAACTTCAAGTCCGGCAATTTTTCCGGCTTCCTGAGTTGCTTTACGTTGAGCATCGTTGAAATAAGCAGGAACTGTAATTACAGCTTCTGTTACTTTTTCACCGATGTACTCTTCTGCAGTCTGCTTCATTTTTTGCAGTACCATTGCAGAAATTTCTTGTGGAGCATATTTACGGTCGTCGATCTCAACACGAGCTGTACCGTCATCGCCTTTAACAACTTTGTATGCAACCTGCTTGGATTCATCTTTTACTTCGTCGAACATACGACCCATGAATCGCTTAACAGAAGCAACTGTTTTATCCGGGTTAGTAATAGCCTGACGTTTTGCAGGAGCACCTACCAAACGTTCGCCATCTTTTGAAAATGCTACAACAGACGGGGTTGTGCGTCCACCTTCAGCATTCTGAATTACAACCGGCTCGTTTCCTTCCATTACAGAAACGCATGAGTTGGTAGTTCCTAAGTCAATTCCTATGATTTTTCCCATTGGTCTAAAATCTGATTTTAATTGTGTGATTTGAGCCACTAAAGCACAAAATCACGAATGTTTATTGTTTACTTGTTTAATATTCTTTTAAAACCACAGACACACAAAGTTGTCATTTGAATTTTGTGTATTTGTGATTTAGTGACATTGACAATGTCACTTTACCGGGATTGATTGAGTGTCCTTCAAATTTTCTGATTTCGGCATACTCACTGTCAATACTCCGTTTCTGAAACTGGCGTTTACTTCTGCTTTGTTTACATTTTCAGGTAAAGCAAAAGAACGGGCAAAAGCACCACGAGTTCTTTCCTGTCGTTTAAATTCTTCTCCTTCTGATAATGTAACTTCGCGTTCACCTTTTATAGTGAGAACGTTGTCTTTCAGAGAAATTCCGATCTCCTTTTTTGAAAGCCCCGGAAGATCGATCAGAATCTTGAATTCATCATCACTTTCAACGATGTCACAATCAGGAGCAAAGTCTTTATCTTCATTGGTCAGCGGAACTACTTTTTCCACAAACTGTTGGATGTCTTTTCCGAGTTTGGAAAGATGTTTTTCCACCTCAATACCGAATTCTGTAAAATCTCCCATGATGCTCACCTCATTAAATTAATTTCAAGGAAAATAGAGCAAGCACAATGCCAACTTAGATGGGTTTAAGACAAACTGTCGCTTTGGCAGGCCACGCTATGCGTGGGATTAAAAATTATAGAATGAAAAATTAAGAATTGGTTGGGTTTTGGTGCTAAAAATAAGTATGATAAATCGAATCAATAATGAGAAGAGGGATTATGACTATTTCAATCGAATTTTTGAAAGACTCGGGTAGAAGTGTCGTTACTGATAAAAATACCGAAACAGCTATCGAAATCTTGTTAGCTGCTATAAATGATTGGCCAAGTCCTGTTGAAAATCTTAATGATTTTAAAAGTCAAGTATCGAAAACTTTAGGCGGTTCAGTTACTAAGGAAAAGATTGAAGCTTGTGTTGCTAATTTGAATGTGGTTTCTGATGCTTGGAAAATTGAATCTCTAACGCAGTTGTTAGATATATTCAATTTGAATAAGAAGTATTCACTTTTAGAAGAATTCATCACCGATATAAATCTACAGCTTGGTTAACCAGTAGGTGAAACTTTATTGATCAAAGGTTCTACTTTTAAGTTACCAGCTAAAAGCTCTTAAAGAAGTTCCTCCCTTGAGGGAGGTGCGATTTTCGACTTGTCGAAAAAGCGGAGGGTGTCAATTGCCATGGTTGGCAAAGTGGACACCCCTCAGAAAGTTCAAAGAACCTGTTTGAACTTTCATCTCCCCTCGAGGGGAGATTTTGGTTACTTAACCAACACCATTCTTTGAGTCAGAGAAGTAGTAGGCGTTCTTAACTGGTAGATATAAATACCACTGGAAAGATTGCTCGCATCAAATCTTACGGTGTGACTTCCGGATGTTAAGTTGCCATCAACCAAAGTTTCAACTTTTTGACCGAGCATATTGTATACGGTAAGTTGAACTTTCGCGCTTTGCGGAAGCACAAAGGAAATATTTGTGGATGGGTTAAAAGGATTCGGATAATTTTGCTTGAGGACAAAACTATCCGGACTGTCTTTTCCTTCATTTTCAATAGAAACAGGAACAGTTCCGTTTGCCCAACCCGGAGTTCCGCCCAATCTTGACGAAGCCATCCAGCTTTCTGCTAATGTGTTATCAGAACTAGCATCAGTAAGTTCTAATGTAGAACCATCACCATCAGCTTCAATTGGCCATGGAGCATCATCTGAATAGGTAAGAACATCTACAAGTCCACCCAGAGCATTGAAAAGTCTTAGTTCTTCTCCGGAACCTGAAAGGTTAAATGAAAAATCCCCGATATAGTTTCTAGCATCAGAATTTACGGATTTGAGCTTGGTAGTGTCATCTGCAATTACAATGTAGCCCTGTGCTTTCAGGATGGTATTGTCAGGTACAACATAGGCGTTAGAATCTACATCGTCTTTGAATACCCAGCCTGATATATCTACATCAGAATCCATAGTATTAAAGATCTCTACCCAATCTCCGGTTCCGAAATCATCAGAAGAATTGTAATTGATCTCGTTAATAACCAAGACGTCAGTGATCTCTGAGAACTGAGCCTCTACTGTTACCGGATTATCCGATAATGGAATCGTTAAAGTTTGAGATGCAGGTTGAGATTGACCGTTTACAACCCAGGCAGAAATCTGGTAACCGAGCTGAGGGTTGGCTTGGAGTGTCGCGTCTGTTCCCTGAAAATATATTCCACTCCAGTTTGAAGATGAAATGTCAGGATTGATCGAATTAATTTGTACGGTTCCGTTTGCGGATGAAAGCAAAGTAACACTGGTTGTATCATTTCCAAGCGTGTCTGCTATTTCTGAGTAAATGAAATCAGGAATATCTTCTACATACCACTCGGTGACGGTTTTAATATATTCCATATCATAATTTGTTGGCCCTCCAATATCGTACCAGCCATCTGTCCAGCGAGCAATATCCCGTGACATTTCCGGATTAATTGCAGTATCAATAGAGTCGATCAAACCCATCATGTATTCAGGCTGAAAAGAGGTATTCAGAAGATCTGCCAGACGATTTAAAAAAATCTCTTTATAGCGATCATTTTCCAACATTCTGCCTAAAATTTTATAACCGCCTGTACTTCCGCTCATGAAATCTCTCAAAGAACTGTAGAACTCGTTTGGTTCATCGCCGAGGTTTCTCCACCAATCAAAATCATAGGAGATATAATGCCATTTTCCATCCTGCTGACGTGGTCTCCAATAGCGAACATTGTTGGGATCACCGTGAGAAGTATAAAGTTGATAGACCCAGTGATCTGTAAAACTGTCAAAGTCTATCACAGATTCAGCATAATTGAAGAAAGCATCTCCGGTCAGAGTTTCGTCATTAAAATTATCAAGAAGTTCATCGTAAGCAATCGCATCACCGTCGGTTACTTCGTCATAATCTTTGATCATATCAATGTCATTAAAACCATATCGGGATTCCACAAAATCATCATTTTTTCTTTCGTAGATATTATAAATACCCCAATACTGCCCGTTTATGTAAAGTACAGCAGGTTTGTAAGACTGCATTGCATTTTTATGATCCCATTGGATATTTATGGTTCTCATAAGTTCATTTAATAATCTAGAGCGTTCTTCAGCACCGGCTCTTAAAGAGAAGCCATCGTATTCCTGATAATCATTTTCCGGGAAAAGAGGATAATTCAGACGATCTAGACCAAACCGGTCATTGTTATTAATAATGAAAGATTTCTTTGGGAATCCGCGACTGAAATTTCCACCGATCTCTGCTTCTGCCATAAATTCGAATTCCGGATTTCCGAACTCGTTCATGTATTCGATATGGAGAGGATATTGAAAATCTTCCCAAAAATTAGCTCCGAAGAAAGGATACTGACCATTGGTTTCAGAAGAATCACCAATCACATACATTCCTTTATCATAATCGAATAGCGAATCAGGTTCCATCACAAAAGAAACAACCGGTATAGTGTGTTGCTCTTCAAATAAGTACGTATTTGTAATGGTTTCACTAGCTTGTTTTCCGGATTCAATTGCGATAGCGCGAATCACAGTAGAAGTATCCAAAGAAATAGGTGATGAATAAAGAGGCGAATTTGGAGTAGGCACTGAACCTCCAGTCTCATATCTGATCTCAGCACTACCCGAAGCTGAAAGCCCAACAGTTACTGTTCCTGAATAGAATCCGGTTTCCAGAGAAAAGGAGGGAGCATCAGAAACTTCAGCTACAACGCTGCCATCATTCATAGCATTTGGAGTTGGGTTTAAGAAAGCAAAAGAGCCAACACCATCAGTTTTACGTCCCAAAGAAATATCAGTGGTTTGTTCACCGAAAGAGAGAGAGTCCAAAACGGTTGTACCGTCAGTATCAACAAGTGCGATGTGCTCCCCGCCGGCACTTAACTTAAATTCAACGTGATGAGCTCCTTGCTCAGAATCATTGTCCAGCCAAATGATCAAATAACCGTTCGCATTTATAGTAGTCTGTGCACTGGATGTACTTGGAATCTGCCATTTTGTAAGATCGTCCGGATCATCTGATAAATATAATCCTGCAAGGTTAATAGAAACATTTCCGGCATTATAAATTTCAATCCAATCATCGAACTCTCCTTCATTATCAGCTATAATTGTGGAGTTTGAAGCCATGATCTCATTAATAGAAAGCTGTGCGAAAGCAGGGGCAGAAATAAAAATTAGAAGTAGCGTAGCTAGGGTGTAGCGAATATTCATAAGTGTTGATGCTTAATAATGATTTCCAATGAAAGAAAAATTCTCTCTATAACAATGAATTTTAACTAAATATAGGAAGAAATCTAAGCATGAAATTGTGAAAAGTCGTTTCCTGACCCCTTTTTGGATTAGAATCGCATAATAATTAGTTGGTAGTCATCCAATCAATAATGTAATCAAGAAAGCCATTAACAAATTTTTTGTCCAGTTGAGGGTATTCGTTTGCCAAACCGGTATTTGCTTTTTGAAATAGATGATTGGCATCATCAAAGATCTTAATTTCGAATTCAGTTCCTGAAATTTCCAGAGCTTTTCTGGTTCTTGACTGATTTTGAGTAATGGTGACCTGGGTATCTTTCCCTCCAAATAATACTAAAGTTGGTATATTAATTTTCTCTAGATCATCAGTAGGTACATAAAAAAGTAATGATCTCACCTGAGGAGAGCTGTAAATTTGAGCCAATTGTTCAGTCTGATTGTTGACCATCGCATCGATATCAGGGATAGAATTTTTTTGAGCGTCAGGTAATGCATTTAATAATTCAGAATAAGCCTGATTGTAACCAACTTTGGCTGCTTCTATATCTTTTTTGAATGCAATGGCTTTCATCAGGTCTTCTCTTGCATCGATCTCTTTTTCAACAAGGCTTTTCTCAACAGGAGAAGCTGCATATGCAAACTCAACCTGATAACGAAGTATCTCGCTAAGAGAAGGAGCAGTAGATCCCATAAGTATAAGTTGATCGACAGCTACATTTTCAGCAGCCACTTTCCCGGCTACAACGCCGCCCTGACTATGCCCTAGTAGCGCAAAGCGTTGGAATTTATTTTCCGCATTGTTTTGAAAATATGACATAATAGCTTCCACATCTGAAGCCAGATCCTCTAAAGTGGTGTTTCCAAAATTTCCTGTAGACTTACCAACACCCCTGTCGTCGTATCTGAAACTTGGAATTCCTTCTTCTGCCATACGTTGTGCCATATCAGAGAATATCTTGAAACCAAAAACCTCTGAATCACGATTTTGTGCACCACTACCTGAGCTCATTATCATAAGAGGCGCTTTAATATTGCCTGTAGGTAGTGTGAGTGTTCCACCAATTTGTATTTCACCATTAGAAATGATCAAATCTGTTTCATTTTCAGGTTTTGATGTTGTAGTTGTCAATGAAGTTCTCTCTACAGAAAAAGGAGTGGTAGGACCGCCTTGAGAATAACTTCCTGATATCTTCTTTTCTGAATCAAAACTCCCTGAAAAAATACCCGTAATTTGTCCCGCTTTGAAAGTCAGGGAAACAGAGTCTCCGGCTTGTGAAACAGGATCTAAATTTAAACCTATAGCTCCTTGTTGGGGTATATCTAATGTTCCCGAGTAACCCTCAGAAGTTTTATCAATTTTGAAAATGATCTTCAATTCACCTCCGGGAACAGTTATACCGCCTTCCCAAATTCCCTGAAGAGAATTCTGAGCAAATAATGGCATAGAGAATAGAATAAGCAGGATAAAAACAGAGAAACTAGATTTTAACATAGGAGATCTTACTATTATGGCTAATATTTTTTCAGAACAAAAATATAGTCTAAACAATCAGAAAACCATGAATCTAATTTTGAAATAAAGACTACTTCCCGGCTATCCCAATAACACCACAAGCAATACGAGCTCCGGCATCTCCGGAAGGTTGAGAAGTCAAATCATCTTCTCCGGCATGTATGATAATTCCGCGACCGATGATTTCTTCCAAAAAGATATGATTATCTATATAGCTAAGAGTGGTTGTAAATTGCTCCCCTTCACTTACTAAATTTCCCATATCTCCGACATGACGTTTTTCCGCATCTCTTGAATTGTGTTGCATTTCGTCAGGATCAAAGTGTCCGCCTGCTGAAGTGGCGTCCGAAGCGGAGCAATCACCATATTGGTGGATGTGAAATCCATGTTCACCTTTGGAAAGACCGGTTATCTGAGCAGTGATCTTAGTTCCGTTATCAGTCTTGCCAAAATTGACAGTTCCTGAAATATCGCTATCACCTACAGAATGGATTACAGCTACAGCTTTTTGAATCTGAGGTCCGTCAAATTCTTTAACTACCTCAATTCTCTCTGTTTTGGTGCAGTTTAAAATTAGTGCAAGTGCTAAAAATGTTAATAAATTCTTCATGTCAGTTAATTTAGTTTTTTAATTAACAAAGAGAATTATTACTTCATTCACCTTTAATAACAACTTTTCTGAACTCAGCAATTCTTGCTAATTTAGCTTTCAGATCATTAAAAATATCAGGATTGGATAATTTGAATCGCTGAATTTTCTTTTTCTCCTTTAGATTTCGGACCAGCTCGTTCGCTCTTTTAAACATGGTAGAAGTAAATAAACTTACCAGAAAATATCCCCATGCCCAGATCGCAGGTACTCCGGCAATTAAAAGAATACAAGTCACCAATAGATAGAAAAGTGGGAAGAGAAACAAGCCCAGAACGAATTTGATGGAAACATCGAAAGCTTTGTCTTGGATCTTATTTTTGATGATATAGCGAGCAGGTTGGTACGGGATAATTCCATTCAGCCATACAAGCAGGTAAACCGGTGCCAGAAGAATTCTTTTGATCATGGGTAGTTTTACTTCAGATAAAGCTCTGACGCTCAACTTATTTTTCTCGGCTACTTCCAATACCTGCTCTGCATCTGATATCAGTTCAGGTGTTTGCAGCTCTTCCGCATTCTGAACCAAGGTATTCATGTACTCATTATTCGAAAGTTTTGCTCTGTCGTATTCCATTTCATCCAGTGCGATCTTTATAAGAGGATACTGATCCAGTTTAGGGACATGCATGATTAACGGTTTCAGATTATCTGAAGTCTGATTTTTCAAACTGTTTGCAGCACTTCGCTCACTTTCTTCATATTCTTTTCTGTAGTCCGAAACCTTGATGGGATCTCCAAAGACCACACGTACTTCATTTCTGGAATTTTGATGATCACTGTAATTAACTCCAACAGGCTGAACATACAGATCCAGATTCCAGTCATTTTTGATTTCAGCATCAAAAGCTATTCGTGTGAACCCTTTGCTGAAAGGACGAAGCCGGCGCTTCAGATCATGGTTTGCTTCAGCAAATACCAAAACAGCTTCGTTGTTGCTTAAAAACCTGATACAGGTCTCAAAAATCTCATTGTTCTTTTGGATATTGCTGATGCCGTCTCGAACTCTGTAAACGGGCAGTAAATTCAGAGACCGTAGAAACCAATCCATAAATTTAGATTCGAATGCCTGAGCTCGGGTCAGAAATGAGGTGGTTTTATAGAAATGTGTAGTTACCAACAATGCATCCATAAAAGAATTCTGATGATTGGGAACCAGTAAGATGGGTTTGCCTTTCGGGATCTTATGCTTATCTATAATTCGGATCCGTTTATAGAAAAACTTTAGTCCTGTTCTTACTACACCAAGACGAATAAAATTGTACCAAAGAAAATTTTTACGCATTAGTAATCACGCGTTGAATTGATTTTTTTCCGACCGACCAGTACCAACCTAAGCTCATTCCTGCAAGTATATGCCAGATTCCCCACCAGGCTGTAATAAGAGCCATGCCTCCAAGTCCGTCAAAAAAGTTGAAAATTAAAAGTAAACCCAATCCCGAGTTTTGAATTCCTGTTTCAATGGAAATCGAACGTCTGTCAGCTTCAGGAAGATTAAAAGCTCTGGCAAGCCCATATCCTGAAGTTAAAGCTACAGCATTATGGATAAATACCAAAAGCAGAACAAACTCTACATATGCAATAAAATTGTCAAAGTTGGTCCAAAAGGCAACGATCACAAATCCGGCAAAGAAAATCACACCGAAACCCTTGATCCAAGGACTGATCTTTTCAGCTATTGCTGATTTAAAATGACGAACGATCATCCCCAAAACAAGTGGAATTCCAAGAATCAAAACTATGATCTCAAAAACTTTGCCAAGGTCCAAACTGATCTCCTGAAGGATCGCATTTGTTGGAGAATACAAACTTGCCCAAAAAGTGAAATTCAACGGTGTCATTACAATAGCAAGTAATGTGGCAATGGCTGTCATGCTTACTGAAAGTGCAGCGTTTCCTTTTGCTAACAAAGAAAAAAAGTTAGAAATATTACCACCCGGACAAGCGGCTACCATAAACATTCCTAAAGCAATACTGGGAGCGGGTTGCATAACCCAAACTAAAACGAATGTCAGCAATGGAAGTAACAAAAACTGAGAAAAGGAACCTATGAGGGTAGATTTTGGATTTTTTGCGATGTCTTTAAAGTCTTGGATGGTAAGCTCTAAAGCTACACCAAACATGATTACGGCAAGTGATACATTCATCACCATCAAGCCGCCTTCCCCGAGATTTAATTGCAGAGCGTCAATAGATTCAGTCATGCAGTGAATGTAAAAAATAAGTGGGTTTTATTTAGGGAGAATTTTACAAGTAGGGCCGCAAAATTTTGCGACCCTACTTGATATCAATAAAGGCTACCCTAAAAAACCTTTAACTTTTAATAATTCCGCATTCAGGATTGCGCCACCTGCAGCACCCCTGATGGTGTTATGAGCCATGGCTACGAAACTGATATCGAATACTTCTGATTCCCGAAGTCTTCCCATATGTAGTTGCATTCCGCCTTCTTGATCAGCATGGAGTCTGGGTTGTGGAAATCGGTCATCCTCGTGCAGTTTGATCACTTCTTTGGGTGAAGAGGAAAGGTCCAGATCAGCAATCGGGTTTTCCCAGTTCTGAATTGCTCGTTTTACTTCGTCGATGGATGAAGGAGTTTTTTTAAATTTTACTGTTGCCGAGATCATGTGTCCGTTGATGGCAGGAACACGAGTTGCAGTTGCACTTAAGTTAATTTGTGGTTCAGAAAGTTTTCCGTCGGTCAGTTCAGATAACAACTTCTGAGTTTCCGGTTTGATCTTCGACTCTTCTCCTGAAATAAAAGGAACCACATTGCCTAAAATATCTAAACTGGCAACGCCCGGGTAACCAGCTCCGGAAATGGCTTGCATTGTGGTTAAGATCACGGTATCAATTCCAAAGGCATCATGAAAAGGTTTCAATGCCAATGAAAGTGGAACTGCAACACAGTTGGGATTGGTAACAATCCAGCCGGAGCCATCTGCAGTAAATTTCTGAGTTTTGATGAGGTCTATATGATCAGGATTTACTTCAGGAACCAAAAGTGGAACAGTGTTATCCATACGGAAGTTTTTGGCATTCGAGATCACAGGAATACCCGCTTTAGCAAAAGCTTCTTCAATCTCTCCGGCAACGGAAGAATCCAGACCGGAGAATACAAAATCAACGTTTCCGAATTCCTCCGGTTTACAATTAGCCACGGTCATTTCTGCAATAGAGGACGGAAGATTGACATCTTCGATCCAATTAGTGGCGTCTTTGTATTTTTTACCTGCGGAGCGTTCTGAAGCACCCAAAGCATCAATTTCAAACCAGGGATGATCTCGAAGTAAACGTATAAATTTTTGTCCAACTGCACCTGTAGCGCCTAGAATACCAACTTTCATGTGTTCAATTAAGAATGATTCAATGTAGAATTAAGAATGGCTAAAAATAGCATTCTTAATTCCTAATTCTCAATTATTCATTCAAATTTGGTTAAACTAAATTCTTATCTTAAAAGCTTATTCAAAATCAAAAACAGAGTTAGAACTCAATGTCGAACTTAGATAGCCTGGACAAGATCGTTTCACTGGCAAAAGCACGTGGTTTCATTTTTCAATCTTCAGAAATTTATGGCGGACTCAGCGCTGTATATGATTACGGCCCATTAGGTGTGGAATTGAAGAACAATATCCGCAATACCTGGTGGAAAGAAATGACGCAGCGACATGATAACATTGTTGGTGTTGATGCAGCTATCTTTATGCATCCGAAAGTGTGGGAAGCGAGTGGTCACGTAGGTGGATTTAACGATCCTATGATCGACGACAAGCAGTCCAAGAAACGCTACCGCGCAGATATGCTGATAGAGCAGTATATCGCTAAACTTGAAAAGGACGGCAAGCAAGATGAGGCTGATAAAATTCAGGAGCAGTTAGATACTACCGGAACCCGCAAAAGCCTGACTGAAGATCTGTATGACATTATCATGGAAAACGAAATTCGTTCTCCTGACTCCGGCGCTTTCGACTGGACCGAAGTTCGTCAGTTTAATTTGATGTTCAAGACGCAGTTTGGTTCTACATCTACCGAAGAAGACGGTGTGTATTTACGCCCGGAAACTGCACAGGGAATTTTTGTGAATTATAAGAATGTACTGGATACCGCAAGAGTTCAGGTTCCTTTTGGCATTGCTCAAACCGGTAAAGCATTCAGAAATGAAGTGGTAGCCCGGCAGTTCATCTTCCGCATGAGAGAATTCGAACAAATGGAGATGCAGTATTTTGTAGAGCCGGGTACAGATGGTGATGCTTATGAAGAATGGCTTGAAAAGAGATTGGCGTGGCACAAAAGCATTGGAATCAGAGAAGAGAATTTAAGAACAGTTCCACATCCGGAAGATAAGCTTGCGCACTACGCCAGAGCAGCTGCCGACATTCAATATAAATATCCGATTGGCTGGCAGGAAGTGGAAGGAATTCATAACCGCTCTGATTTCGATCTTACTCAGCATCAGGAGTTTTCCGGAAAGAAACTAGAGTATTACGATCAGAAGAATCAAAAACGATACATGCCCTTTGTTATCGAGACTTCTGTTGGTTTAGACAGATTAACTTTAATGGTTCTTTGTGATGCGTATCGGGAAGAAGAAATAGACGGTGATTCCAGAACAGTTCTAAAATTGGATCCGAGATTAGCTCCTGTGCAAGTTGGCATTTTTCCATTGATCAAAAAACCTGAATTGCAGGAAATAGCTCATAAAATTGAGAAAGAACTCCGAGAAGATTATTCTGTTCAATACGATGAATCCGGATCTATCGGAAAGAGATACCGAAGATTAGACGAAGCAGGAACACCGTTTTGTATCACCGTAGATTTTGAAACGATAGAAGATGATAACAAGGTTACTATCCGATACAGAGATGATATGAGTCAGGTTCGAATTCCAATTGAGAAAGTGGGAGAGGTAATTAGGGATGGTATTAAGGATTGGAAGGTTAGTTGATGTTTAAAAGGTTTTCACTAATTATTGTCACTCTTATAATTCTCACTAACATACTTTCTGCACAGAGGTATGAATTTAAAGAAGCTCTAATTAGATATTCTTTTGAAGATTCAACCTTTAATTATAAGTCAATTGTAGAGGGAAAACTTGGGTTATTTGATTCTGAAAAAGGAGTTTTAGTTTTTGGAATTCCTTTACAATATGTAATCACAGTAAGTGATTCCTTAGGCATGGTTCATAATTTGAATTCAAATATCATGTTAAATCATCAAGGTCTTTTTTGGGGAGACTACGATATGAATTCTAATGGGAAATATAAGGGCGATACTAGAGGTCTTTTAGGTGTGCAAGGAAATAAGGTAACAAGAGGTTTTGCGTCTCAAACTCTAATATCAGTTGAAGAAGAATTAGACTTTATTGAAACGAAATTAACCTTCAAGTTGGAGTCTGTACCCAGTCTGGAAGTATTTGGTAATGAAAGTTCTTTTCTCAATGAAGAAATTGAAATTTCAGTAACAATTACCAAATTCAGTGAATCAAATTAACTGGAAATCCTCCTTCGAAGGAGGTGTCACGCGGAGAGCGTGACGGAGGATGTTGTAAAGACCAACATTACTGAGCTTTACAACACCCCTCAGATCAAATCGAGAACCATCGATTTGATCATCTCCCCTCGAGGGGAGAATTATATGACAAACTTTTTATGTAGCTGTATATTCTTATATGATTCGTCTGATTTTCATTCTTTTAATTTTTACAGTTCCTAATTGGGCTCATCCAAACTATATCCATGAAGATGAAACCGATCAGCCGGAAATAGTTCTCAGGGAAGATTCAATTGATAAGTTTAGCTTGCCGTTTCCAGAAAAGAAGATGTTTAATGAACTGGCATTGTTTTACAAACGATTTGTTGTTAAGGAAGAAATCGGGATGCAAGACGGACCAGGTTTTCCATTAATCAGCCTTTATGATAACAATAATGAAGTATTATTTTTCAAGTTTGATCCCGAAAATAGCTTACTACTAGAAAAGATAATTGCATCGAACCCAATAGTAAGAGATGAATATGGGTTGCAAGTCGGATTAACAGTTTCTGATATAATAAAGATTAGAGCTGTTGATTTTAGAATCATTACAGATACTCATCAACATACCTACTTAAAGAATAAAAATTCAAAGATAAGTTACGAGATAAATGTTGGTACTTTTATCGATGATGCAGAGCTTGATTCGATTAGTTCTACTAAGTTTAATACTTTGGAAGAAGCAACAATCGAGAGGATTATCTGGACTAATAAAAAGGTTGATATTAATTAAATTTTACTATGTAAGTTTAATCTGATTTTTCAGAAAATTCCCTTAAGCAATCAAATACATATAAGCTAATCAGCCACACTGCCCGGAAGGTCGATAATTACTTTTGTGCCTTTTCCGGGAACGCTTTCTATTTGCAATTTGCCATCCATAATTTCTATGTATTTGGCAGCTGCCTTAAGACCAAATCCGGTTCCTTTTTCGTCATTAGTGCCAACGGTGGTTACCCATTCTTTACTAAACAGGATTTTATTCAGCTTTTCCTCAGTTATTCCAATTCCATTATCCTCAATCGTTGTAATGGTACGATTCCCTTTTCTTGTCAGATCAATTAAAATAGATCCGTTTTTTGGGGTGAACTTTATAGCGTTATGAAGAATATTACGCGTGACAAAAGAATAGCTTCCCTGGTCTGCATAAATTGGCTGTTCTAAATTGTTTGCAACGAGATTTATATTTTTGGATTCTATGTTGTGATGATAAAGAGCCAAAACCTGAGTCCATACTTTTTGAGTGTTGAAGAGCTCAGGTTCGATCTCTTTATTTTCGATCTGTGCTTTTGACCATTGTAAAATATCGTCTAAAAAACTAAGGAGGTTATCAACTGTTCCGGAAAGGTCATTGATATAGAAGCTTAATTCTTCTTTCGAAAATGTTTCTAACTCGATCAGATCAAGAATTCCGTAGACGCCTGAAATCGGGCTTCTGATATCATGCGCTATAATTGAGATAAGGCGGTTATTGATTTCATTTAATCGCTGCAATTCATCTTTCTGAATCTCAATTTTTTTGTAATACCGGATCAAAAGATAGGACATGGGATATGAGATCAGCGCCGGAATTATCATAGATATGGACAGACCAAAAGTATTTATCTCAAAGCCCCATATTGTGCTTAAGACCAAGTAACATACTAGTGAAATAATTATTGAAATAACCATCACCTTTAATGGTGATAGCATCAGCTTTGCTAATGTGTCTCTTTTTGGCATCTATGAAATTTTTTCCATACGAACATAAGTTTTTATGGTACTTGTACCAACTCACTTATTGTTAAATGATTTTACCTCTATTATTAATTATAAAACTCATTTAAAATCGGTTCGGTCTTATTGAGTTTTACTGTTCAAGTGCCGTTCTTTACATAAAAAGTTAAATTACTTATGGAACCTTTTGTAGAATTTTTTGAGAATATCCCGACTGTATTTAGGGCAGGATTATTGGTTGGAGGTATTTTTCTGTTCTGGATCATTGAAGGAGTATTTCCACTCTTCGAATTCGGATATAAGAAAGTTCGTCATGCCGGAATAAATTTATTTCTGAATGGATTGTTTCTGGCAATCGGGCTTGCCTTTGCGGGATTGTTAGTTTGGTCGTCTGATTGGGTTACTGCTGAAGGTTTCGGAGTCCTTCAATGGATCGAAATGCCGTTGTGGGCACAAGCAGTTGTTGGAGTTCTGCTACTCGATTTCTTTGGAGCTTATCTGATTCACTGGATAGAGCATAAAGTGGTTTTTATGTGGAGATTTCATTTGGTTCATCACAGCGACACTACCGTTGATGTAACTACAGGTTTACGTCATCATCCGGGAGAAGCAGTTTTTAGAATGGTGTTCACTATAATTGGAGTGATTTTGGTTGGGGCTCCAATTTGGATCATCTTTTTATATCAAAGCATTTCGGCGCTGTTTGCACATCTTACACATGCTAACATCAATATGCCCAGAAAGATCGATCGGGCGCTATCATGGATTTTCATTACACCGTTGATGCATAAAGTTCATCATCACTACACTCAGCCTTTAACGGATACCAATTACGGTAATATTTTCTCTATTTGGGATCGCCTGCTCGGCACGTTCGCTCAGGTTGATGAAATGACTGAGTTGAAATATGGAATTGATACCCATATGGATCCCAAAGAAAATGATAATCTTGGGAATTTGTTAAAGATTCCTTTCCAGCAATATCGCCCGCCGGTGGGTTCTAAGTTTGGTGAGGGAGAAAATGATGCCACTAAATCACAAAAACTCGGAAAAGAGTGAAAGAGAAAACCTTTCAGCTTATATTCTGATCACAAAAATGGATTGATAATCTGGACTGAGTAAATTTTTTGTTTATGTTGCAAATCTTCGGAGTAAAGGGTGGAACAACCGGCTTCAAGTGCAGCAGCAATAATTAAAGAATCGTAGAATGAATAATTGTATTGTTCTTTGATTCCGATTCCTGAGAGAATTAAATCTTGACTGGCATATACCTCCCAAAAATGAATCAACGTATCTTCTATGAAACGAGTTAGTTCAGTTTGGTTCATTGGTGAAGAGAACTTTCGGTACGAAACGTTTATAAATTCTTGAACAACTTGATAGCTAATTACACCCTTACCGTTTTGTAATAATTCTTTTATTAGATTAGTCGCTATCTTTTTCTTCTCGGGAGCTGTAAAATCAAATGAATAAGCAAAAATATTGGTGTCTAAGAATATTTTATCGCTCATTCATTTCTTCCCGAGTGAATTTTCCACCAGAATTGATATGACTAAATTCATCCATCATTTTTTCATAGTTTTTGGCAGCATCATTTTGTTTGGCATAGCTCGAAAGCCACTCTCTGAACCGTTGATTGAGCGTTGTTTTTTCTTTAGCCGCTTTTAATCGGGCTTTTTCAATAAGCTTTTCGTCAGCGCTGAATGTGATATTCTTCATAATACACGAGTTTAGTGTACACGAATATAGTGTATAATTTCAAAATTAGCTACTTTCTGATTTTAGAATGATACCATGCAAATAGGTTCTAAGTTTTCTGAAGAAGAAGGTGATGCCACTAAATCAGAAAAACACTAAGTTTATAAATTTTGTGATTTAGTGTTTCTGTGGCCAAACCAAACTAACCCCAACCCCAACCACTACCACAACAAAAGCGCCCAGCGGGTTTAGCCACAAAAACTCAATGGCTTTGGAATATCCTTCCGGAGTTTGGATCCATGGGAAAAAGAAAGAATAGTCAGCAGTAGTAGCATTGTAGAATAGTCGATCAAAAGTAAATACAGAGGCCATTCCCGAAAGAAGCCCGATCAATGCTCCGTTTCCATTCGCTTTCTTCACCCAAAGCAGGAGAATAAAAACGCCTAAAATAGAACCATAGAAATAGCTTCCAATCTGGTTGATCAGTTCAATGATAGAACGTGTTTCACCGAGAACGAGCGCTGAGCCTGTGGCGATGACTCCCCATAATACAGTAACAGATCTGGAAGATTTAAGGAAATGTAATTCCCCAGGATCATCAGGACGGAGTCGTTTGTACCAGTCCACAATGGAAACCGTAGTAAGAGCATTCAATTCTGAATCAATGGAACTCATAGCTGCTGCAAAAATTCCGGCTACGATCAATCCTACCAGACCAATAGGAATATATTTCAAAATGAAATAAGGGAAGATGTAATTTGTGTCGTTTACATCCGTCTGACGAATTTCTGCTTGAAGCGCCAGTTCTTTTTGTCGGGCGGTATTCAGATCAACATCTGCTTTCAAGAATGCCTGCTGAGAAATCATGTCTCGATTTCTAGCAGCTTCAACTGCTAATCTTTGTCGATTTTCTCGAGCTTCTAAATATTGTTGTTCTATGATCTGTTCTCTGTTCAGTTGCTCTTCAGTTTGGGCAACAGGATCGGTGGAGCGGAAAGAGATTGGGGCATCATTAAAGATAAAGAATACATACAACATCACACCCAGCAACAGAATAAAGAACTGCATGGGTACTTTAGCATAGGCCGAAAGCAATAGGGATTTCTTGGCTTCTTTTGTATCAGAAGTGGTTAAATATCGCTGAACCTGAGTTTGATCCGTGCCAAAATAGGAAAGCATCAAAAACAAAGCTGCAAAAACACCACTCCACACATTGTACTTTTCGCTTAGATCAAAATTCAGGTCGAGGGCGGTTAATTTATCCAGGCTTCCGGCAAGATAGAGAGCGTCACCAAAGCCAACATCTTCAGGAAGATTTACCATCACCACAAAAAAGCAGAATACGAGACCGAACATCATTACAGCCATTTGCTTTACATCTGTTTGGATCACTCCGGCAACTCCTCCGTACATGGTGTAAAGAGTGGCGATCAATCCAATAATGAGAATTGTAGCGGTAAGCGGAAGCCCTAAAAGCAAAGCCAGTACATAACTTGGAGCTGCAATTACAGCTCCCAAAGCTAATCCTCGGGAGATCAAAAATAATCCGCTTGTGGTAAGTCGTGTTTTTAATCCAAATCGTTCTTCTAAAACTTCATAAGCGGTAAAGGCTTTCATCCTGCTGAAGAAAGGAACCAAAAACATACATATCAGGATCATCGCAAAGGGAATAGCTAAATAAACCTGTACAAATCGCATGTCTTCTACATAGGCAATTCCGGTAGTTCCGATAAAAGTGATGGCGGAAGCTTGTGTTGCCATGATCGAAAGACCCGCTGCCCACCAGGGCATATTTCGTCCGGCAAGTAAAAACCCTTCGATGTTTTCAGCATCTTTACCACGACGGGTTCCATCCCAAATCGTATACAATAAAAAAAGTGAGAGTACTGCCCAGTCTATCCAATGCATATGATCTAGTTTTCCGAAAGGATAAATGAAGTTAAAATGGGATAATTATAAGTCATCAAGGCTCAACTTAAGTAATTATTTAAAAATAGAGTAAAAGAACTTGATTTTTAATTAGGGGTAATGGCCTTTTTGCTTGTCGTATGTAAACAAAGAGGTGATAAAAAATAAAACCCTTAAAGAGTTCATGGAAGTACTTGTATTTGAAAATAAAGAATCCGGTTCTTTATATGCTGCTCAGGTTATTGCAAATAAAGTGTTGATGAACAATTCTGTAAATGAAGAAACTGTACTTGGATTGGCAACAGGGTCAACACCGACTGATATGTATAAAGCGTTGATAGAAATTAATAAAAGTGGCGTCAGCTTCAGCAGAATTATTACATACAATCTTGATGAATACTATCCAATGAAAAAATCGTCACCTCATAGTTATCATTATTATATGTACGATCATTTTTTTCAGCATGTTGATATACATGAAGAAAATATCTTTATACCAAATGGTGAAAACAAAAATGAGGATCTCTCAAAGTTTTGTGAAGAATATGAACTATCTATAAGGAGAAATGGAGGAATAGATATTCAGGTTTTAGGCCTTGGATTAAATGGTCATATCGGATTTAATGAACCCGGTTTTAGTATGGATTCATTAACTCAGAAAGTAACCCTTAGTGATACTACCCGAACAGCTGCAGTGAAGTATTTCGGAAAAAAAGAAGAAGTGCCTTTTCAAGCTATTTCTATGGGAATAAGTACGATTCTGAGTGCAGACCATATAATGATGATGGCCTGGGGAAATGAAAAAGCAGAAATTGTAAAGGAAAGCATTGAAGGACAGTTAAGCAAAGATGTTCCCGGTACCTATTTACAAACACATAAAAATGTAACGATAATTCTTGATGCAGAATCGGCTTCTAAGCTAGACAATGACAGAATTTCACTAATAGAAAGTAAGTTATCATAAACCAAATCACGGAGTAATATGAAAAAAATAAAATCAATCATTTTAACTGCATGCATGATTATGCCTGTTGTTTTGATGGCTCAACCGGAAACACCAATCGAGGAGTGGACAGGAAGAACTGTTTTGTTTATCGGGGCTCATCCTGATGACGATGGAGGTTCTCACGGAACAATGGCAATGTTGCAGGCAAACGGAAACGAAGTATATGTAATGCTTTTAACAACAGGTAATGTTGGAACCGGTGATCCTACAATGACACGCGATCGCTTATCAAAAATTCGACGCCAGGAAGAAGTAGACGCTTTAAAAGAACTTGGTATACCTGAAGAAAACTACATCAATTTAGGTTATACAGATGGAATGGTTGAGTTTGCCGACAAAGAAGAAGTGGTAAAGCAAATTGTATGGTGGATCAGAAAATTAAAGCCAACAACAATGATGGCTTTTGATCCGGGATATGGATATCAGCAATGGCATAAAGCAGATCACAGAGCAGCGGCCTACTTAGCAGTTGATGCAGCAAGAGCAGCAGAATGGAGACTGATTTTTCCCAGTCAGATCATAAATGAAGGTCTTGAGCGTCATAGCGTTACAGATTATCTGTTTTACAGTACTACCGCCAATGCATCTAACACAACTGTAGATATTTCTGAATATGCCGAGAACAAGGTGCAGTCGCTGTCTAAATATATTAGTCAGTTTACTTCTGCATTTGATAATTATGTCGGTCCAAATATATCTGACCTGCCCGGTAATGAAGGCAAGGAATTTATGGACAGACTAAGAAGAAGAGTATTCGAACGTGGAGCTGTAGATGGAAAGCCTACTGAAAGCTTCAGATATTATAAAGGCGCTCCGGATGGAGCCGGCTCAAGAAGAGATTGAGTAAATTTTTTCTGAGGTTAATTTTCTAAAGTAAGCAATAACCTTGTGTTGTTGCTTACTTCCTTTAAGGAACTTCTCATAAATTCAGGTTTCAATTTCACGAATATTTGACTAATTAATTAGAATGACATCAGTTGACTTGTGGGTGAAATAATAAATTAGTTGACGATAATTAAATAGGAAGGACTAGCTACAAATAAGCATGTTACTATTGGCAATTTTAGCAAATAGTAAAGGAGATAACCGATCCAGTGATTTAAGTCGGGTGGAAAGAATACGTAAAGGAGACAAAAAAGCATTTGAAGCTTTATTCTTTGAGTACCATGAGCAGTTAAGCAGGTTTGCAAATTCTATTACAAAATCCAGAGAGTTTGCCAGGGATGCTGTTCAGGATGTATTTCTGAAAGTCTGGAGAAACAGAAAAGAACTAGATATAAAAGTATCGGTAAAAGTTTATTTGTATCAGGCTGTCAGAAACCAGTCATTAAATTTACTAAGTAAGCAGAAAAATCAGCAGCGATTAAGAGAGGATTTCCTGAGTGAAGTCAAAAGTATTCGTAGCGAGGAATATGTAGAAGTCGCTTCGAACAATGAGCATCTGGAATTAATAAAAAGGGTGTGGGAAGTTGTTAGTCAAATGCCGGAAAGAAGAAGGTTAGTTTTTGAATTGCACAGAAAGCATGGTTTCAGTTATAAAGAAATTGCAAGGATTCTTGAAATAACAAGAAAGACGGTAGAAAATCATATGTCTCAAGCGTTGCAATACCTCCGAGACAATATTGAAATAAATAAATTAAAATAATTATAGGGGTATTGGTTTTTGCCTCTGTCTAATAATAAACAAACTTAAAAAGTGAAGTCAGAATTGGATATAAGCCTTTTAGCAAAATTTTTAGCTGAAGAATGTGATAACAAAGAAAAACAGTTAGTGTCTGACTGGTTATCTGAAAGTTCAAAGAACCGTGAAACAATGAAGGAATTTGAAAAAATATGGGAAGCTTCTGAGCATTCCGATTCCTCCGAAGATGTTTTTGACAGCAACTTAGAATGGGTTGTATTGCAGAATAGAATTGAAGATGAAACTTTGAACTTTAATACTAAGCATGTAAATCGCAGCACCTGGTTGTCTTTATATAATCCTCTTTTACCAACATTAAGTAAAGTTGCTGCTTTATTTCTAATAGCAGCTTTCGTGGGTCTGTTCTTTATTGATCGTTTTTATGTTGAAGAAGTACAGCCTCAGGAGCCAACGCTTAACGAGATTTCAATGGAGAAGGGGTATCGCGGAGGAGTAACTCTTTCTGATGGGACAAAAGTATATATAAACTCCGACAGCAAAATTATTATTCCGAAAGTTTTCAAAGCAGATAGAAGAGAAGTTTTCTTAGAAGGTGAAGCGTTTTTTGATGTAGCTAAAAATCCTAACAAGCCATTTCTTATCAAAACAAAAGGAGCTGTTGTGGAAGTTCTGGGGACTTCCTTTGCCGTTCGTAATTATCCCGGAGATAATGTAATTCAGACAGTAGTTAGAGAAGGAACGGTTTCTTTTAGTTCAGATGATAAATCAAAGAAGAATAGTGTGATTCTTACTGCCGGGAATCTGGGAAGGTTGAACCTGGAAAACAATGAGATTAAAACAGAGTATGTCAGTGATGTTGATTTCTACCTTAGTTGGAAAGAAGGGTATTTGACCTTTAAGAACGAAAAGATGAAGGAAGTCGCAAAACAACTAGAAAGAAAGTATGACATCGAAGTTGTTTTTGATTCAAAAGAAATTGCAGACATGAATTTAACAGCAGAATTAAGAAGCAGATCATTAGCAAGGGTTTTGGAAACAATATCTATGTCATTAAAGATCGATTATACTCTGCTTAAAGATCGAGTAAGTTTTGAGTTATCTGATAGCTCAGATTAATAATCAGTTTTAAATAAAAATATTCTGGAAGCGCTTTTTTTTCGCGAGTTCAAAATATCAATATTAACAAGTTACAGAGGAAACGTATGAGACCATTAGTTAATAAAATGATACGGGTTACTTCTTGCTATTGTCTAATTGGAGTATTTTTGCTTCAGTTCGGGAATCCATCAAATGTAAGAGCTCAGTTAATAGCTTCTTCATCAAATAGCATTCAAGCAAATAGTTATTATCCTGTTCATATATACAAAAACAGTATACCTGAGCTACAGAGCTTAATTTCTATTGACAAAGACAATGCTTTGCTAAAAGATGTGCTAAAAGAAATAGCAAAGAAAACCAAGCTTGGTATCGCTTATAATTCAGATCTTCAGGTTCTTGATAAAAAGGTCTCGGTTAAATTTGATAAAACCAGAGCTGCAGAAATTCTGGAATATGTTCTTATCGGGACAGAATATGAAGCAGCAATATCAAATACCCGTGAAATATTATTGATAAAAAGAAAGGCGCTTAATGATAAAAAAGTTCTTGAAATAGAAATTTCAGGTGTGGTAAGAGATGCTGACACCGGAGAGCTTTTGCCAACAGTAAGTGTGTTTGTAAAAGGAACCAGTATTGGTGTCACTTCAAATATAGACGGAGAGTTTGAAATAACCGTCCCTGATGACTCTGAAATACTTGTATTCAGATTTGTAGGGTATAAGGAACTGGAGATTCCTATAACCGGAAACATGTCGAATTTGCAAATTGAAATGGAACCGGATTTACTGATCTTTGAAGATGTAGTTGTTGTAGGTTATGGTACTCAGCAAAGAGAAGAGGTTACAGGTTCAGTTGCTTCTATACGAACTGAAGTTCTTGAAAATATACCGGTTTCCAGTTTTGAAAATGCTTTACAGGGTAGACTGGCAGGAGTAAATGTAGTTGAACCTACAGGTGAGCCGGGCGCCAGTCCTGAAATTACCATTCGTGGAGGAGGCTCAATTACAGCAAGTAATGGACCTCTATATGTTATTGATGGAGTGCCGCTTTCACGAAACTCGGATTTGCAGGTAAACATCCAATCTCAAAGAGGTTCATTTCAGGCGCCAAAATCGAACGCATTCAGTTCATTGAATCCTAACGATATAGAATCTATAGATGTTTTAAAAGATGCTGCATCAGCCGCAATATATGGATCCAGGGGATCAGGCGGTGTAATATTGGTAACTACCAAAAAAGGAACACCCGGTATAAACCGAGTAACAGTAAGTATGTACGGCGGGGGCTCATCAGTTGTAAATAAACCTGATATGATGAACGCTGAGGAATTAATTGCTTACACAAAGGATGCAAGAAATAACAATTATCTTCAGGAAATTGATCGGGGCAATCAACCGGCAAATCCAAACTATGATCCCAACACAAATGCTGGAAGGCCAGATGTTGCAAACTTTTTGATTCCTGAACAGTATGTAAATTGGAATGGAACAGATACAGATTGGCTGGATGTGGTACTCAGCTCTTCTGCACAACAAAATTACCACGTATCAGCAAGCGGAGGTACGGACAAAGCTACTTACTTTCTTTCAGCAGGATATTTAGATCAGGAAGGGATCATTGATGGTTCATCATTTACCAGATATAATTTCAGAGCAAATGTCAGTTATGACATTTCGGATAAAGTTAAAGTAGGTTCAGTAACCAATGCCGCTCTTTCTAACCATGATCGTTTACCGGCTAATGCTCCTTATTTTGGGCAACCACCAGGGATTATTTATTCAGCATTGGTGCACTCACCTGTTGTAGCTCCTTATAATCCAGATGGAACTATTAATCAATTAAATAATCAATCCTATCTAGGTGGAGGTACAACCACAGCGAGTAATCCATTGGCTATCCAAGAGTTTATTTCTGAAGAAATAAAAAATAACAGACTCTATGGTAATGTATATGGTACTGTTGATATAAATGAGAACATGACATTTAAGTCACTGATAGGATATGATGTAGACGATTATCAGTCTTCATTTTATAGAGGAACGCAATTCTTATACAGAAACCAAACCACCCCTCAGCCATTTGCACAATCAAGTGGAGCAAATGGATTTAACTGGTTATGGGAAAACACAGTTAACTACCAAAAGACTTTTAAAGTAGATCATAAGGTTGGAGTTTTGGTAGGATATACTGCTCAAAAACAAACTAACGAAGTAAATCTGGTTACAGCCAATGGTTTTGTAGATGATCAAATACCAAATATTGCCGGAGGTATCGTTACAGGTGGAGGAGTAAATGAATCTGAATGGACTTTAGCTTCTATGTTAGCTCGCCTAAATTATGGTTATAAAGGAAAATATCTGGGAACATTTACAATCAGATCAGACAGGGCCTCAAGATTCGGTTCTGATAACCAGACAGGTATATTTCCATGGTTGGAGGTTAACAGAGGAATCGTTTATGGAATCTATGGACGCATTCAATGAACTTAAGTTAAGAGCCAGTTATGGGGTAGCAGGTAATTTTGAGATAGGAAACTATAATTCAATCAGTTTGCTGAATAGTGTGAATTATCCTGAGAACGGAGTTTTATTTCCAGGATCTTCACTAGCTACTTTAGGTGATAGCGAATTAACATGGGAAACCAGTTATCAATCAAACTTAGGAGTTGATTATGCTTTACTGAATGACAGGATTTATGGTAGTATTGATTATTACTTTACTATCACAAAAGATTTGCTATTATCAGTTCCTGTACCCCCATCAACCGGGTTTGATCAAGTTTTAACAAATGTTGGAGAAGTTGAAAATGAAGGTTTTGAATTTTCAATAACATCAAGAAATTTGGTTAATGATTTTCAATGGTCAACCGATTTTAATTTTTCTACCAATAGAAATACTGTTAATAAGTTGGGACCTTCTGGAAATGCAATTTTACCATCGGGTGCTGCCGGAGTAAGACATATTACACAAGTCGGATCTGCTGTAGGTAGTTACTACGGATATTTGGTAGATCGTATTTATCAAAATCAGGCAGAAATTGATGCGGACAATAATAGTGCTCCTGGTGGAGATTATGACCTGCTTGCTGCGGACCCAAGACCGGGTGACTTCAGGTTTAAAGATGTGAATGGTGACGGAGTAGTGAATGCTGATGACCGTACTGTTTTAGGAAGTTATCAGCCGGACTTCATTTACGGAATCTCAAACAGATTTAACTACAGAAACTTTGATCTGAAAATATTTATTCAGGGGGTAGTAGGTAGGGAAGTGTTGAATTTAACAGCACGTCACTTGCTAAACGGTGAAGCAAATTTCAATTCTTATGCTGTGCTGAATGACAGATGGATTTCTGAAAGTGACCCCGGAAACGGAAAGTATCCGCGTGCAGACAGAAGCACCGGAACACACGGAAATAATAACAGGGCGTCATCATATCAGGTTCAGGATGGTAGCTATGTTAGCTTAAAGAATATTCAGATCGGATATAATTTGCCGGTAGAAAAGCTGAATAATATTGCGAGGAAGGCAAGAATTTATATTTCTGCAACAAACTTAGCGATTTTTACAGATTACATAGGATTTAATCCTGAAGTAAACTTGCAGTCATCAAGCAGTCTAACACCTGGTGAGGATTACGGTGCATATCCGCTTGCCAGAACAGTTCAACTTGGTATCAACCTTGAATTTTAAAAGCATACTTATAACAGGAGACATTATGAAGAAACTAATATTAACACTGTTCATTCCGCTTTTATTTATTTCATGCGGAGATGATTTTACAAACCTGGGACCTCTTACAGAGAGAAACGTCAACAATTTTTACAAAAATGAAACGGATTTCCAGCTGGCAATTCGAGGTGCTTTGGATGGACTGCAAAGCAGGGAAACATTTGGAGTAAACTTTGTTTTGTTTATGGAGATGAGGGCCGATAATGGTGCCAACGGCGGTGGAGCAACCGGCCTGGCTGCAAGTCTGGAGCAACTGGATACTTTTACTGATTTACCATCGGGTGAAGAGATATCGGCAACGTATAACGCAGTATATAAGGTTATTGCAGGAACCAATAATATTATTGCAAGAATAGACGATGCCAGCTTTGATAATGAAACAGTTCGGGATCAGATTAAAGGAGAAGCATACTTTATCAGATCGTTACTTTACTACCATATGGCAGTAATATTCGGAAATGTGCCGCTGCAACTAGAAGAGGTCACCTCCCCTGATGTTGAAGTAAATCAGGTAAGTGCAACAGCAATATATGATCAAATCGCGATTGATCTTGCTATGGCTGAAGATCTTTTACCTGAAACCGGAAGAATCACAAAGTGGGCTGCCGCTTCTTTATTAGGAAGAGTGCATCTTTCCAACGGCAATAACTCTGCCGCAGTTGCTCCTCTTCAAAGAGTGGTGGATTCAATGCAGTTTGAACTGGTTCCCGACTATTCTAATCTGTGGGGCGCTGCAAATGAAGGTAACATAGAATCTATTTTTGAAATAGAATATATAACCGGCAATGTTGGAGAAGGCAGTTCTTATACAGATAACTACACACCTCTTGGTTTTGGTGGTGTTGGTGGAGGTGGAGCACCTCAAAATGTAACAGATGATATTATCGGAGCTTATGAAGCCGGAGATGAAAGATTTGATGCTACTATTGATACAACAGATCCGGCTAATCCCTGGGTAAGAAAGTTTATCAGTAACCCAACTGTATCTTCCGATGGCGATAATAATTGGATGGAACTTCGTTATGCTGAGGTTTTATTGAATCTTGCAGAAGCTTTAGGTGAATCTGATGCTGCATATGACCTTATTGACGAAGTCAGAGATCGTGCGGATTTAGGGGGCGTTGATCGGACACCGGCAGGAGGTACTTTCGAAGAAAAACTACTTCAGGAAAGAAGAGTTGAATTTGCTTTTGAAAATAAGCGATGGGCTGATCTTAAAAGATTTGATGCAGCTAAATCTGTGATGTCGGCTCATTTAGGAATCCCTGAAGCCCAGGTTACTTTATTGTTTCCAATACCTCAGGCAGCAATTGATGCGTCTCCGGATGATATGACGCAAAACCCAGAACATCAGTAAAGTGTAGCTTTATAAGCCGGAGTCTGCATTTGTCTCCGGCTTATTTTTATTATTTGGGATATAAATCTCAATCGACGTGTTGGAATATCCTTTTCAGTAAAGACTTATTTAACCTTTTAGAATCACATTATGGAACGCAATCGTTATTTAGTTGGGCTTATTGTATTAACATTTTTTGTTATATCGTTTTTGACAAATATAATCGGGCCTTTAGTTCCTCAAATTATTGAGGACTTCGATTTAAGTCTTACTTTGGTTGCCGTACTTCCGTTTGCTTTCTTTATAGCATATGGAGTAATGTCGATTCCATCAGGAATATTGATTGAAAAATATGGTGAGAAAAAAGTCATGATTTTGGCTTTTCTGATCGCTTTTTCCGGTGCCTTATTATTTGCTGTGTTCCCGCAATATATTGTAGCGGTATTGTCACTGTTTTTTATCGGGTCCGGGATGGCAATGTTGCAGGTTGCAATAAATCCATTATTAAGAGTTTCGGGAGGCGAAGAAAATTTTGCTTTTAACTCTGTTATGGCTCAGCTTTTCTTTGGACTGGCATCCTTTTTAAGCCCGTTAGTGTATTCCTATCTGGTATTGAATATCGGGACAGATGATATGGGTTTCTTCTTATCAATACTGTCAGACTTAGTTCCACCAGAACTTCCCTGGATCTCTTTGTATTTGATTTTTGCATTGGTTTCTATCCTGATGGTGATTGTAATTATTCTGTCCAAGTTTCCTGAAGTACTTAAAAACGAAGACGAAAAAGTTGGAGCTTTAGAAACACATCTGGAAATGCTGAAGAACAAAAAAGTAATATTGTTCTTTTTGGGAATATTCGCATATGTAGGTGCAGAACAAGGCGTTGCAAACTGGATCTCGGAATTTTTGTCTTCATATCACGGATATGATCCACAAACGACAGGTGCAACTACGGTTTCATGGTTTTGGGGAATGATGACAGCAGGTACCGTGCTGGGACTGTTTTTATTAAAGATCATGGACAGTAAGAAAATTCTGGTGGGCTTCACTTCAATGGTACTTCTTTGTTTGGCTACAGCATTATTTGGTAGTGGAGAAATTGCACTCTACGCATTTCCCGCGATCGGTTTCTTTATTGCTGTTATGTGGCCAATTATTTTTTCACTTGCACTCAACTCTGTTGAGGAACATCATGGAACCTTCTCCGGGATTTTAGTAACAGGAATTGCAGGGGGTGCTGTTGTGCCGCTTATTGTTGGTTCTATTGGTGATATGTTCGGGTTGAGAGTAGGTATGTTATTTTTATTTATCGCTTTTGGATACATACTAAGTATTGGTTTTTGGGCTAAACCTCTGGTAAATAATAAAACCATCGATTTTGCCGGTAAAGAATAACATCAATTAGAAATAAAAGAGAGAGGAGAGTCTTGAGCACGGGAACTCTTATAGGAATTGATTTAGGTGGTACGAATGTAAGAGCAGCTTGTATTCTTGATGATGAGATTGAAGAAATGATTTCAGAACCTATCTCTGGGAAAGAAAATGCTGAATTACTGATTAATCAGATTAAAGAGATGATTTCAAATTTATGGAACTCAAATATTGAAGCAATCGGAATAGGAGTTCCAAGTGTAGTGGATGTAGAAAAAGGGATTGTCTATGATGTTCAGAATATTCCTTCATGGAAAGAGGTTCCCCTTAAAGAAATTCTGGAAGAAGAATTTGGCAAACCGGTTTTCATTAACAATGATGCTAATTGTTTTACACTCGGCGAAAAATACTTTGGCGAAGCGAAAAACTATAAATCTATTGTGGGCTTGATTTTGGGTACGGGCTTTGGTTCCGGATTAATACTTAACAATATCTTGTATTCCGGGAATAACTGCGGAGCAGGAGAAGTGGGAATGCTTCCTTATAAAGATTCAATATTTGAGCACTATTGTTCAGGACAGTTTTTTGAGATTCATAAAAATACAACTGGACAAGAGCTTTTTAACAGAGCCCAAAAAGGAGACAGAGAGGCTATGGAAGCTTATAATGAATTTGGTGCACACCTCGGAAATGCAGTGAAAGTGATTATGTATGCATATGATCCGGAGGTGATAGTTCTGGGCGGAAGCGTTTCAAAAGCTTTTTCTTTTTTTCAAGAAAGTATGTTCAAGGCTATGGAAGATTTTGCCTATCCAAACTCCATCAGAAATTTAAAAATTAAAACTACAGAACGGAAATCGGTCGCGGTATTAGGGGCAGCAGCGCTTGTATTAGACCATCAGTTTCTAAATAACTAGGAATGTCATGAAATCATCATTATTAAAATTAAGCGGTAAAAGATTTCTATTTGTGGGAGTTGTTCTAGCCTTTTTGAGCTGTACAATGCCATCCGATTCAACTTTGATCCCTATAACTGTAGAAAATAATACACCGGGAACGCCTCAGCTTTTTGGAGTCCCTGTTCCTGAAGGCGATTTGTATTCTCCTGACCGTGTAAGAGTGTTAGACAACAATGGAAATGAAGTTCCTTCTCAAATCACTAAAGTTACGACATGGGAACCTTCTGATAACAGTATAAAGTGGCTTTGGGTGTTCTTTTTTACAGAAGAGGGAAATGAATACAGCGTTGAGTATGGAAATGAAATAAGAAATGCCCGGGATTATGATCAGAAATTAGTAATACGGAATAACCAAAGACAGAATGGTGAGGTTGAAATAAACACAGGCCCTCTCAGGTTTGTAGTAAATAAAGGTGAAGGTGGCGGGTTTCAAAATTCTCCGGCAGGCAGTGGTTTTCTTGATAAGGTAGAACTGGATATTGATGGAGATGGATTTACAGATGATGATATCATAGCAATGGGAGAAGCTGGAAGAAGTTCTTTTCTGGATCTTCTTGACGATGCAGGAATAGACAAGTCAAAAGCGGTAGTACTGAAAACAGTAAAAGAGTTAGGAACAGGTCCGTTGCATGCCATTATCCGTATTGAAGGAGAATATGAATACAAGCGTGGTGACAACAATAAAGCTCCTTTTACAACCAGAATTCATGCTTATGCCGGTAAGAGCTATATAAAAGTTCAACATACATTTGTATACACCGGAGAACCCGATCAGCATAAGAAACAAGAAGGAGAGTATGAAGCCATTGCAACCGAAAACGGTAAAATAATTGATGAATCTATACTTAGGAAAGATGCCGGATTCACAAAACCAAATGACAGAATTGAAGCTACCGGTTTATCTCTGAAATATAATATGGATGAATCAAGGACGGTAACCTCAGCTTACTATGACGGTAAATGGTGGGATACTTCAACAAGCACAGTAGTTCAAAGTCCTTTATCTGATTTTGCATCAGTTCTGCAAACAGGACCGAACACATCTCAAATTCCGGAACTTAAAAATTCATCTCCCGAGGAAAGAATGGAGAATGAATTCAGTTCAACGATAAATGTTGACGGCACTACTGATATGAAGAAAGAAAGATCGCCGGGATGGTTAGATATTTCAGACAACAAGTGGGGAGTTACTGTTAGTTTTCAAAGCTTCTTTGAAGAATATCCGAAAGAGATTGCAGTAGATGGAAATAACAATAAAGTAACAGCCTACATCTGGACACCGTCTGTAGACCCTATGAGTTTTGCAAGAAAAGACAGCGATAATGATAGCGGTATGATCGCCAATTTTGCTCAAGGTCTGGCTAAAACAACAGAGATGGTATTTAACTTCCATAAGAAAAGTGCAGTCGAAGATATTTCAAAAGATGTACAACGCTTTATGGACTCACCGGTAACTCACGCTTCTCCGGAATGGTATGCTGAAAGTGAAGCATTTGGTAAAATGACAGAGAGCCTTGATAAGTACGCTGCATATGAAAGAGGTATAGATTATAAGTTGAACTGGATGCAGTTCAATCAACAGTGGGAACCTTGGTTCGGTATGCTTAACTACGGTGATAACCTGACCTATTTTTATGGGTATGAGTGGTTTCAGTGGACAAATAATGAGCCTGGGAATGATTATATGTGGTGGTTACAGTTTATGAGAACAGGAAACCCCATGTATTATAAAACAGCAAAAGCAGCGAGTGCACACACAATGGATGTTGATAATATTCATTGGCCTAAGGATCCGGTTTATTTTGGAGATACAAATGAATCGTTGCACGCTTTTCAAAATGAGGACCTTCCTGAAGGATCGCCTTATGTAGGTATGGGACGGAGGCACGCATCACAGCACTATACATCACTATTGAGTGCACATGTATGGGTTCCCGGATGGACTACTTCATACTATTTAGATGGCAACCACAGAGGTCTTGAAGTAGCTAAACAGACAGGAGATTATTACATGAAAAGGGTTTTTGGTGATCACGGATTAAGAGGAAGAAGACTGTATCTGTCTGTGTGGAACTTAGCTGAGATCTACGACGCAACAAAGTCAGAGAAATACTATAAAGAACTGGAAGACCGGGTAAACTTAATGCTTGAATTACAAAAACATCCTGATCAGGGAGGAGAGTTGGTAATTAACCGATACGGATATGCTCAGGTTTACGCTAGTAATGGTTTACGTAAATACTATCAGTTCACCGGTAGTCAGGAAGTAAAAGACGCAGTAGTAGATCATGCAAGAACTCTCAGAGATGTCCCTCCACTTAATCATGACATGGAATCATACCTATCTTCAATAAGCAGCTTGGTTTTAGGATATGAATATTCCGGTGAAAAGAGTTTACTTGATGAAGCAGTTAGCCGGGCCCGATATTTAAAAACCGAAGAACTGGTCCAGGATTTTAATTCATATCAAAATCAAAAGATCCTGGCAGATGCTTTGGAAGAAGCAAGTAATTTCCCAAAAGACCCGGGAGCAAGAAGGCCTCCTATCTGGCAGATAACTAACGGTTTAAGAGTTTTTGGCTGGACAAGTATTTATAATGTACCTTATCTGGAATATTGGATGGAAAAAGAAAACTATCCTGCAGAAAAGTAACTTTAGCAATATAATTTTATGCAAGATTTAGGGAAAAGAGCAGGCTTAATTGGTGGGATACTGGTATTTGTGATCCTCCTTTTTTTACCTGTTCCGGAAGGACTTTCTGATGCTGCCTGGAAAACAGCTGCAGTTACTATTCTAATGGGTATTTGGTGGATAACGGAAGCTATCCCAATTTCTGCAACAGCACTGCTGCCTATTGTACTTTTTCCTGTTCTGGGTGTATTCAGTATTGGGGATGCAACAGGCCCTTATGCAAACCCGCTTATCTTTTTATTTATGGGAGGGTTCGTTATTGCACTGGCGATGGAGAAGTGGAATCTGCATAAACGAATAGCGATTTCTATTGTAAATTATGTAGGGATCAAACCATCTTCAATTATTATTGGATTTATTATCGCATCCGCTTTTTTGAGTATGTGGGTAAGTAATACGGCAACGGCAATTATGATGCTCCCCATTGCTATGTCAATTTTGGAGTTGCTGGACAAGAACGATAAATCTGCTAAGATCAACTTCGAGATCGTTTTAGTTCTTACTATTGCTTACGCTTGCAATATTGGAGGTATGGGAACTTTGATTGGGACACCTCCAAATGCATTATTGGCTGGATTCGTACTTGAAAACTATAATATAGAAATCAGTTTTTTGGATTGGATGATGGTAGGTGTGCCGATCATGCTTGTATCACTGCCACTGATGTACTTTATACTTACAAAATTTGTTTATCCGATTAAGATCAAAGAATTGCCCGGCGGGAAAGAACTAATTCAATCCCAAATGGAGAAGCTTGGTAATATTTCCAATCAGGAAAAGAAAGTAGCCGTAGTGTTTGTTTCCGCTGCATTGTTGTGGATGTTCAGGCCGTTGCTGTCCTCGGTAATACCTGGCTTGTCGGATGCTGGAATTGCGATCGGCGCAGCCGTTGCCTTTTTTATGATCCCTGCAAATTCAGAAGAGAACCGATTTTTGCTTAAATGGTCTGATACAAAACGATTGCCATGGGGAGTGTTAATTCTTTTTGGTGGAGGGTTGAGTATGGCATCAGCTATAAGTAGTACCGGACTGGCAACATGGATTGGTTCGGGAATTGGAAGTCTGAATACCTGGCCGATCATTTTGATCATTTTAATTGTAATTGCGCTGATCGTATTCCTGACAGAAATGACAAGTAATACCGCATCTACAGCGGCATTTTTGCCAATTTTAGCTTCCGTTGCTATTGGATTGGGTGAAAATCCATTTTTACTGGCGATCCCAACGGTATTGGGTGCAAGCTGTGCTTTCATGCTTCCGGTTGCTACACCCCCGAATGCAATTGTTTACGGAAGTGGAAAAATAAGTATTCCTGAAATGTCTAAAGCAGGATTATGGCTCAATCTTATGTTTATACTACTGCTTACTCTCGCCTCTTTAACACTGGTAAGTTGGGTATTTGGAATTGAAATAGGTGTTTTACCCGAGTGGGTTAAATAATCAGGGTAAATTAAAAAGGGAAGTAAAAATCCAAAAGATCAGGATAAACACAATTCCTGTTATAAAAACAGCTGTGTAGATCTTTGTCCAGTTGGTGGTTGAGTTTTCTTCTTTCATGACGGATGATAGGGATTGAAGGTCACAATTTCTCTAAAATTCTGAAACTCTCAACGCCTTTATTCAAGAGCAGATCCAGAACTGAACAACCTTCTACGAATCCGGGATAAGCTTGATTGTAAATAGGATGTTTACCAAGGGCTGTTTCTGCTTGCTTGCTTTGACGTTGATAGTTTTTGGATTGATGCTCCAGATATAAAGCATCAGCAGATAAGTTTTTCTTAGTCTCATCCGGAAAAGTACTGTAACAATCTATTTTGCCGGCAAGCTCATACTCAATTTCAATTTCCAGATAGCGAAGTAATCGCTCAAAGAAGTAGAGATTGAACTCCATCAAATACTCAAATTCATTCGCTTGTTGAATGTCATGATAGAGTTCATCTTCAAAATGATCGAAGTAAGTAGCGTTTCTATAATTGTGAAGGATGGCATTCCAGAAAGGCTCAAACCATTGCTGATCATGATCTAGTCGTACATCTTTGATGGCTTTTTTACGATCTTCTGAAACTACTGGAAGGTTGATCCACTGAGAATCCTCTTCATTTCTAATTTCCGCCCGATGCGTTCTCCCTTTACGAGACCATTTTTCCAAATCCGTAAAGATAACCCGATCTGCTTTCAGCATAGAAGCCAAGTCATAGAGATTAGGAGCAAATTGGGGTGTAAGAATCGTCAGAATCATAATTTTATAGAGCTATAACACCATAACACTTTAACACAAAAGGTAAGTGTTAAAGTGCAAAAGTGTTATAGTCGCTCTATTAAAATGAATGCCTGATTCTGAACCTTATTATTCCTTATCTTTAGAACTTAGAAATAATAGAATTCATCAAAATTTAGTTAGAAAATATGAGCGTTCGCGTACGTTTTGCTCCATCACCAACAGGATTTCTTCACATCGGCGGTCTCCGCACGGCATTATATAATTATCTGTTTGCCAAACATCATGGCGGAACTTTTGTTCTTAGAATTGAAGACACCGATCAATCTCGTTATGTAGAAGAAGCCGAACAGGATATTATCGATTCTTTGGAATGGGCCGGAATGACGATCGATGAAGGTCCGACCAATCCCGGAAAAGTTGGTCCGTATCGACAGAGTGAGCGTAAGGAAATGTATCACAAGTATGCCAAGCAGTTGATAGAAAGTGGTCATGCGTATTATGCATTCGATACTACCGAAGAGATCGATCAGATGAGAGAGCGATTGAAGGCTTCCGGAAATCCATCTCCGAGCTACGATTCCATCACCCGTCAGTCCATGAAAAACAGTTTGACGCTTCCTCAGGATGAAGTAGAAAAAAAGCTGGAAAACGGCGATGAGTATGTGATCCGTTTAAAAGTACCGAGAAGAGAAACCGTAAAGTTTGAAGATCTTATTCGCGGAGTAGTTTCTTTTGAAACAGCTGGATTGGACGATCAGGTGTTGATGAAATCGGACGGAATGCCAACCTATCATTTAGCGAATGTAGTGGATGACCATACGATGAATATCACACACGTAATCCGTGGTGAAGAATGGCTGAGTTCAGCTCCAAAGCACATGTTGTTATATAATGCTTTTGGATGGGAGCCGCCAACGATGGCACATCTGCCTTTGATCATGAGTCCAAGCGGTGGAAAGCTTTCCAAAAGAAAAGCAGAAAGCGAAGGAATCCCGGTAAATACCAAAGATTATATAGCCGGAAACTACGAGCCGGAAGCATTGATCAATTTCTTAGCGTATTTGGGATGGAGTCCGGGTGATGATTCTGAAATCCATGATATGAAAGAATTGTGTGAGCTGTTCACACTTGATCGCGTGAGTAAAGGTGGTGCGGTATTCAATTACAAGAAGTTGATGTGGTACAACGAACATTACATTCGCGAGACTTCTGTTGCTGACTTACTTCCAAGAGTAAAAGAATTAGCTGAAAATGCAGGATTTGATACCAAAGATGAAGAGTACTTAGAAACCGTAGTAGGTTTACTGCACGAACGCGTTTCTAGAGTAGATGAATTTGTAGAAATGGGGTCATTCTTCTTTGAAGCTCCGAAAGAATACGATGAGAACGCTCTCAAAAAATGGAAAGACGACAGTGCAGGATTAGTGACTTCGTATAAAGAAAAAGTTGAAGCGCTATCTGATAACGAATTTGAAGCAGCTACCCTGAAATCCAAGCTTGAAGAAACCATCGAAGAACATGAAGTTGGTTTTGGAAAACTGATGATGCCACTTCGGATTGCGGTAACGGGACAAGGTTTTGGGCCTGATTTGTTTGCTTCTTTAGAGCTTCTTGGCAAAGATGAAGTTATGAGTAGGATTGATGTAGCTTTGGAGAAATTGGGGTAGTTAGTTAGGTCATCCTGAACTTGTTTCAGGATCTTACGCTATGGCTATATTTTTTTACTTGATGTCAATAGTCTTTGTTCAAATTTATTGTGGCTATCTAAGAATTTGGTCTCCACAAAGATCCCGAAACAAGTTCGGGATGACGTATTTATTTCTTTAATATTTCATGCACTAGAGAAGAAAAGTCATCCTTAGGATACTTCCGAAGGATCTGCACGATAACGAGCTTTGTATATTCTTCGCTATCGCTCAGAATGACTATAAAAAGAAGTATTAGCGTAAATAAAAAAGGCTCCCGATCAATGACCAAGAGCCTTTAAAATGTTCAGAAAGTGTTATTACTTCTTCTTAGAAACAACGCCTCCTTTCTGGCTGTCTACTTTTACAGTATAGTTGCTTCCACCGCTGATGATCCAGCGAACGGTTACTGAACTCATTCCCGGGATATTCGCTACTTCAATTCGCTCCGGTCTGAATTTCTGTTCGGTAGTTTGATTCAGATCTCGGTTCGTAACGATCATTCCTGCTTCAACAGTTGCACCTTCAATACTGATGATATCCGGTGGCATGATCTTGTTGTTAACATCGATACTTGCGTGCGTAGGCATCAGTCTACTGTTGGTTACTACGGCAGTTACTTCTCTTAAACCACCACCAAGATTCTTTTCAGAGATCTCATCAATGGTAAGTTTAGGAGTGTGATATGCATGATAGATTGTGAACGCCATATTTCTGTGAGCGCCTTGTTCCAGTAAGAATCCGGGATGTGCTCGTCCGAAATTCTTTTTGAATCCACCGATCTCGATCTTTCCATACTGTGGGTGGTCATATTCCGTCCATTCCTGCATCGCATCACCGAACAGTAAATACTTGTTGAACTCATAAGAATCGGTAGCTGATCGGTCGTTGCTTTGGAACATTTCGTAACTGGTCCACAGCTCATTGGAATAGGTGAATACTCCACGAACTCCGTAAAACCAATCCAGTTCGCCTCCAAATACATCATACAGATCATCATAAACTACAAGGTATCTGTAGCCAGGAATCAAGCGCTCGCCCATTTCGCCAATGGCGTCATAAACCTGAACATCCTGGCGATTGTATGTACTGATGTCTTCAGCCACACCGGGACCACGAAGGATCATTCCGCCTGAGTTATGATAACTTTGAGCAGCTGCAATATTTGGTCGCTCCATTACAAAATCCATAACTGCTCTGGTTTCAGGAAGAGAAAACGGATATTTATGCGCTCCGCCCTGAATGTGATTTGGTTGCCAGTTCCAGCCCCAGTCACGGTTTGGATCGTAATAACCAACTCTATCTTCGTTGATTCTTCCATCATTATCGTTATCGATTCCTTCTGAACCCAGATATTCGTAATCACCGAATTCATCATCAGGAACGCGAACCATCATGTTTGGATAAGTAGGATGAGCTCTGAAATTTCCACGAGGATTTTTGCGACGCATTTGAGTGATACTTCCGTTTCCATCCAGATCATCAGGTTGATCTTCATCTACAAGTCCGTCACCGTCATCATCGATTGGCTTCAAACCTGATCGAGGGGAACTTCCGGTGTTTGGTTCCGTCATATAATGCTCGCGTGCATCCGGGTTGATGGTGGCCACTATATAGAATGTTTTGTCATTTAAGAGTTCGGTTATAAACTTCACCTCTCCAAAAGACTCTGTTAAATACCATGCAGTATACAATGATATTTCCGTTCCCTGAATTTCATTCGAGTGGATATTTCCATCGATATAAATCGCAGGCTTTCTGTCCGGATCTCCGTTTTTGAAGTTAGAAACCGTCAACATCCAAATGTCTTTACCTTCATAAGATTTACCAATAGAACTTCTTTTGGCAAGATCAGGATATGCTTTTGCGATACGTTCTGTGAGTTCACTAATTCCCTGATAATTGTAATAGTGATTCCAGGTTGCTTCCACTTTTGGATTGGAAGGTGTTCCTGCTGCAGGGAATACACCGTCAGTAAGTTGAGCTTTTGCTGTGTTTGAAGTCATTATCATCAAACCAAAAACAAAAGCAGTAAGTAGGGTATATCTAAATTTTTTCATGATTCTGTTACTTAATGGTTTGTTCTTTGGTTGAAAATCCTGTCATCGGTGAGCCGGATGTAATAGTAACTTTTCCGGAACCTCGAATTAACCAGGTTTTGGTTACGGAGCCATCAGCAGGAATTGAACGATCAAAATCCTGAACATCGCCACTTATAAGACTCATGTTGTTTCCAAGTTTGATCTGTGTCATAACTCTTCGAACCCAATTATTACGTTGTCCCAATTGTGAAGCTGTCGGAAAGCTTCCGCCGTTATAAACGTCAACGGTAATACGGGTAAGATTTTTTCCCGCGTTTTCTGATTTGAAGTTCACTAGTTCAACCATTGGTTTCATAGAAGCAATTTCCATGATGAAATCAGTGTGACTTTCTGCTAATGAATCCAGAATGTTTGCAGGAGGTGTCATCATAATAAATGGTTTGATTCCACCCACTTCAACTTTTTGATTCGGAAAATCAGGATGATCGATCTCAGTCCATTCTGCAAAAACATCCTGTCCCTCAGCTTCTGCCCATGCTAAATGCTTAACATGATCATTATCAAATTTTTGAGCTTTTCCGTCCTCGTCTTTCACTTCGGGAGTCCACCAACCCGGAGTACTGAAACTGAATCTTCCGTAGTGGTAATAAGCCCATTGGAACAGATCTCCTTGTTGAGGGTCACCTGAAGGAGCTTTACCAAGATTGGTTTTATCGTTATAAAGATCAGAAACCATTTTATTAACGGTAATATCATCAGATAACCAACCTGAAACTACTCGTTTAGAAGCGGCGCCTCTGTTAAACTTAAGCGGATCAGACAGATTGTTCTCCGGTCCGAATGAGATAACAGCGAAAGTATTGCGGGCTTCTTCAAATAGGAAGTCTAGTACTCCACGAGTTTCATTTTCTGATACAGGGTTTTCACTTGATCCGGGTTTGAAATAAGGGAAGTCATAGGAGAAGTTTTGATTGATATTTACTCCACCTTCACCATCTTCGTTGAATTTGCCATCTTCGTCATTGTCACGACCTTCGGTAAACATTTTGTAAGAACCTTTTTTACCGTTATCCGCATCAGCTTTTACCATTACTCTGGGATCATCTTTGTGCATGGTCCAACTACCGGTTTTGTCAGCTACACGCATCATTGTAATAAAATTATCTCCATTCAGATCATCAAAACCGTCTTCATCATAAAACCCATCACGATCGGCATCTGTTGAAGTCATGTTGCCGTCACGCTCATATTTCAGTTTGTCGAAATACTGAGTAGCAGCATCAGGATTGATTTGAGGAAATACATAGAACGTTGTCGAAGCTAAAAGTGCTTTTGTTTCCTCAGTGTTTGCTGTCGATAAAAGCTGTTCTGCAAATCGTAGTGTGAGTTCCGTTCCTAAGATATGCGAGGCTTTTGCACCGCCAATTACAGCAATTCCGGGATGATTTTTCACATCTCCTGAGCCTATGGTTAGTAACCAAACATCTTTGCCGCCTTTTGTCTTAGCAACAGATGTCAGTTCCGTTATATTTTTGTTGGCGTTATTTAACGCCTTCATTTTATTCGTCAGTTCTGAATAAGAACTGTACCCTGTTTGGGCCTGAGCTGATGCAGGAATAAAAAATAAACCAACAAGCATGGTAAAGCTCAAAACCCGGACTGAAATTTTCATCATGTAAATCCGTTTAGTTTTTTGATGTAAGAAAGTCCTCACTTAAAAAAGCATTTCAAAATTACAGCTGTAAAAAGATTATAAGCTGAAGGGAAATTTTAAATCTTCAGATCACAATAAGCACAAATGGCAATTAAGTGTGATATCTTTTATTGTAACTCACTCTTATAAATATTTAAGCAGACGAAATTTATGAAGAAATATATTCTGGGCTCATTGTTGGTTTTGGTAAGCTGTACTTCCGTAGAAAAAGTAGCTGAAAATGAAACTTCAGACAGTGAGACAAAAGACCTTGGTAAAACAGAGCAATTATCTCAGATCTTTGAAGATTCTGATACGTTCAGAAAAACAATAACCGGATTCATGCTTTACGATTCCGAAGGTGATTCTACGATCTACGCTGAAAATGAAAACAAGTATATGATCCCTGCTTCCAATACAAAGCTGTTTACTTACTTTGCGGGGTTGAATGTATTGGGAGATCGAATTCCTGCTTTGAAGTATACAATTAAAGGAGACTCATTGACCTTTTGGGGAACAGGAGATCCTTCTTTTCTTCATCCTGATTTTGGTACAAAAGATATATACGATTTCCTGAGTTCATTTGAGGGGAATCTGTATTTCTCGGACAGTAATTTCAATGACGAAAATCTTGGGCCCGGATGGTCGTGGGCTGATTACAATTCCTATTATTCTGCTGAAAAGAGCCCGTTTCCTATTTACGGGAATGTTGCGAGAGTGACCATTGAGCACATTGAAGAATATCATCTTGCTAAAGAAAACGGGGAATATCTGATCAATCCTAAGATCTTTAATAAATATATCGACGAAGGAGTTTTAAGCGATAACGGCAGGTTTGTACTTGAAAGAGATAGGGTTGGTAATGAATTTGAATATGCGTTCACTTCGGATACTTCCAGGTATGAGACGGATAAACCTTTTCACTATTCACCGCAGCTGATCGTGGAATTACTTTCTGATACGTTGAAGAAGAGAGTAGAATATCTACCAAAAGCCAAGCTTCCTTCAGATCACGAAATGATCTACAGCATGGATTCTGATTCACTGTACAAAAAAATGCTTCTTCCCAGCGATAACTTGTTAGCAGAACAGATCCTGTTGATGATATCGGGAGTGGTTGGGGATGAATTGAACAGTTCTGCAGGGATCCGATATGTGAAAGATAATTTCTTAAGTGATCTGCCTGATGAAGCTAACTGGAGAGACGGCTCAGGTTTATCCAGATATAACCTGTTCACTCCAAGAAGCATGGTTACTCTTTTAGAAAAGCTTGATGAAAAAGTAGAAGAAACTCAGCTGTTAGATGCTCTTCCTCAAGGTGGTAAACAAGGTACGATCAGAAGATTGTACGCTAACAAAGATGGAGGAGAACCTTATGTGTTTGCAAAAACGGGAACGCTAAGTAATAACCATTGTCTGAGTGGTTATGTGATCACGAGATCAGGGAAGAAATTAATCTTCAGTTTTATGAATAATAACTATGTGATCTCAACCAGAGAAGTACAAGCTCAAATGGATGAGATTCTCTGGTTTATTTATCAGAATTACTAAGCGTCTTGTGGTTTAACGTCTTTCAGCATTCTCAACTTGATCTTAAATACACCATAGATCACCGTCATAAACGGACTTATGAGATTGAAGAAAGCAAATGGCAGATAAGTAAAAGTATCCACACCAAGTACTTTGGAATGATAAGCTCCGCAGGTATTCCAGGGAATTAAAGCAGAGGTAACGGTTCCGGAATCTTCCAGTGTTCTACTTAAATTTTCAGGAGCCAATCCTTTCTCTTTAAATACATCCGCATACATTCGTCCCGGAACTACAATGGCAAGATATTGATCAGACGCTGTAATATTGAAGAATACACAAGTTCCTGCCGTTGTGGCTATTAAAGCACCGGCAGAGTTAATTCCACTGATAACGCCTTCAGCAATTCGCTTAAGCATCCCACTGCGTTCCATCACTCCACCAAAGATCATAGCAGACAAGATCAACCAAACTGTTCCAAGCATCCCGTGCATACCGCCCGAGCTTAAAAGACCGTCCACGATTTCATTATCTGTAGTAAAACTGATGTCTCCATACATGGAAGTCATAATACCAACGAAACCTTTTTCCCAAGTTCCTTCACCAAACTGAGCTACTTCCTGAACTAAATTGGGTTGGAAGATCAATGCAAATACAGCGCCTAGTAAAGCTCCCACTGAAATAGCAGGAATAGCCGGCATTTTCTTAGAGATCAATACTACCATAATGATTGGCACCAGGAATAACCAAAAATTGATTTCAAATTTACCCGAAATAGCATCAAGAATTACTTGGGTTTCTGCAATTTCTACATTTCCTCCTTTCACAAAACCCAGAATAAGAAAGATTACCAATGCAATAGAAATAGACGGAATGGTAGTATATGCCATATATCTAATGTGTGTGAACAGATCTGTTCCGGCCATTGCAGGAGCTAAATTGGTTGTATCAGAAAGAGGAGACATCTTATCTCCAAAATAAGCGCCCGATATAATTGCACCCGCAACCATACCTACAGGGATCTTTAATACTGTTCCAATAGCGACCAAAGCGATACCAACGGTTGCAGAAGTAGTCCATGATGAGCCTGTTGCTACAGAAACAATTGCACAAACCACACAGGCTGCAACCAAGAAAATAGAAGGATTCAGGATCTGTAATCCGTAATAGATCATAGCAGGAATAATTCCACTTAATAACCAGGTTCCTGCAAGAGACCCAATGAGCAATAAAATGATCATAGATGACATTGCGGAACTGATGCTGTCAACGATTCCTTGCCTGATCTCAGTCCATTTAATACCCAAACCAAGTGCTACAAGCGAAGCAACCCCGGCAGAAAGCATCAAAATAATTTGATTGGAACCATCGAGAGAAGCGTCTCCGTAAATACGAACATTGATGAATAACGCAACGATCAAAAATATGATCGGAATAAACGATTGAAGAAGTGTCGGTCGGTCGTATTTATAGGTCATGGTAAAAGTAAAAGTTGATTCTTAAACTGAATAAAACATAAAGTGGTGTGAATAAACGTCGATTTTTAACTAAAAACCAGTTTAAAAGTATTTTCATCAATAATTTCACCGGTGCTTGAATCATATCTGCGTTCAGTAAATTCAGCATTGCCATCATAATCCACTAAAAGAAGGGTGGAGCACAAGGTTCCGTAATTGTCTGTTTTTATGAAGATGGAAGAAACAGCTTTTTCCCATTCATAGGGAATTCCAGTAGAAGGTAACTTATCATCCGGAGCGGTTTCGCTGTTTTTTAGAATATTAAAAAGTTCTTCTTTTGAAAAGTCTTCGTTAGAAGTAACATCTTTCAGTGCTTTTTTTGCATGATCTAATTTTGGCCAATTCGTATCCAGAAGAGCATTACTGACCCCATGAATTCCGGGTTTTACTTCAGTGATCAAGTTGTTTTGATTTGAGAAATGGAAAAGTGAATCTTTATTTCCTATAAGAAGATTGAACCCGTTATACTCCTCAGCTGTTTTTCTGATCTCTTGTAAATATTCCTGTTCACTTACACCGGATTTGAAAAAGTCTAAAACCAAATCACCTCTTGTAGGGGCGTTTTCTTTGATATTTGAAGGATCTCTGTAGTTAGTAAGCGCTCCCCATTTTCCTGTTTTGGAAACTCCCATCCAGGTTCCATTGGCTTTCAGATCTTTACCCGCGAGTATGTTCGGGAGACCTTCTTCAACCCAAAACTGAGCTTTCCTTGTCGGACGCTGATAAAATTCATCTCTGTTTGCTGCAACTATTAATTTGTAGCGAGGATGAGTTTTATACGAAAATGCGATCAAACACATAAATATAATGACAAGTTTGGTTTTATAATTCGAATGAATCTAAGCATATTCCTGCAACCATTTCGAAATTTTGCGTATAGTTCAAAATGTTTTCTGAATCAAATAATCACTTTAGGGATTTACTTTTATTAATAATCGGGTGTTTAGGAGCTGTTTGGTTTTATTACAGCTATCCGAATCTGGATTCTATGTCTACTATTAAAAATAGTGTGTCAAAAGAAGCTGTTATCTCAAAAAGCGATTCAGTAATTACTTCCTGGCAGGTTTATTCCAACAGCACGTTACCACGTATTGAAATGGAGTCATATCGTGGGATCATAGATTCTCTTCAACATAAGTTTGGAAAAAAAGGATTCAAAGAATTAGTGGATAAAGCCGAATCGAGGAATTTTCCTTTATTCTACTGGGGTATTGATAATTATCTGAAAGAGGATTTTTATAACGAAGGACCCCGATTTTCTTCAGCTTCACTTACACCTGCGGGAGAAATTTTTTCGTATTCAATGAGTAGTGAGGCTATTCTAAAAGTTCGTCCATATAATAACAACACGATCCGTCAGGCACTGGGTTTAAATTTTGAAACCACGGTTGAAAATAAAGCAATTCAGGATTCGCTTCTAAGTGAGCTTCTTAGATTTCAATCTGTCACTGAAGAGGATTATAGAAGCTACGGACAGATCAGGAAATTTTCAGAAATGTTGGGTGCCGATCTTCCTGTAGACGGAGACTTATTTACTCAGGACCAGATATGGAACGGAGTCTCCGGTTATTTGAATGATACGTATTGGAAAAAATATTCATTTCGAAGAGATTCTTTAGAATTTCAACAGTCTCAGGGACTACGGTTTGTGAGGTTGTTTTTAACTTCCCGGGATTCTGTTTTAGGATTTCTTCCAAAGCTCCAGGTAGATCTGTTACCTGCGGGAGGAATAAAAGCCATTACATTTGATTTGGCAGATATTGATATCCCTTCCCGTCCATATTCTGATATAATGGATGTAATTATTCAATTTACATTTTTGTGCTTGGGTATATGGCTGATCTCAATTTTTTATCTCAGAATTAAAGCAAAAGCGATTGATACTCAGCCTGCTTTTGTAATTTCAGTATTGGCAGGGTTTATGTTTTCTGCAACACAATTTCTCAGATATGCTAACGAACTGGAATTCAGCAGCGAAGCAATTCTGAATGCATCTTTACCGGATCGTTTGTTTATAATAGGAATTCTGGGAGCTATTTCAGCTGTTTTATTCTTTATTTTGACATCGATCAGTGATTCAGTTACCCGTCAGTATTGGCCCGAGAAGCTTAAAGCATGGGATCTTGCAAGAAGAGGATTTTTCAAAAATAAGCCGGTAGGTCGATCAGCTATTTTATCAATTTGTATTGCAGGGATGTTAGCCGGGCTATGGGCTGTATTAGTTCAGGTTTTCCCGGGAACTCATATTACTGCTGATGTAAGGTTGCAGTCATCAAATTTTGCATTTCCATCCATAGCAGTACTGATGCAGAACTTACTGGGAAGCTTATTGGTGGTTATTTCTTTATTGATGATCCTTGGAAATCAGCTTTACGCGATAACCAAAACCAAATGGCTTATTCCTATACTGAGCGGGTTCATATTTGCATTGTTTTTGGAATTCTTTATTTCCTTAGACGTTCATCCGTTCAATTATTCGTTGATCATAAATTTTGCTATTGGAGCTGCTTTCGGTGCCTTTTATATCAGGTATGGGTTTTTGACGATGGTTTTATCGTTATTCATTTTTGTCGGTATTTTTACAACCAGAGCCGGTTGGATAATACCTAATTCTCCTGATCAGAATTTGTTCTACATATTTACCTCACTGGTATTTGCGATCTTTGCTCTGGGTTTTTACTTCGTAATCAAAGGAAGTGAAAAGAAAGACCTTCCTGATTATGTGCCCACTTATATAGAAGATCAGGCAAAGGAGCAGCGCCTCGATCAGGAGCTGGAAATTGCTCAAGCTGTTCAAAAGACATTTCTACCATCAAGAGTAGAGCAGTTGCCGGGAATCGATATAGCCGGAATATGTGAACCTGCACAAGAAACAGGTGGAGATTACTATGATATGATTTCACTTGGTAAAAACAGAATGGCTATTGCTATTGGGGATGTCAGTGGAAAAGGAATCCAGGCTGCTTTTTACATGACTTTTGTAAAAGGAGTACTGCATAGTTTAAGTGCTCTTATCTTATCACCATTGGAGCTTTTAAATCAACTTAACCGACTATTCAAGGAAAATGCTACGCGAGGTACTTTTGTGTCCATGATCTATGGAATACTGGAAGCGGATAAAAGAGAACTTACTTTTGCCCGGGCCGGTCATAACCCCATGCTGATTGTGAGAGCTAATGGAGATACAGATTGGCTGATGTCGAAAGGAATTGGTATTGGGGTAACCAGTAGTTTGTTATTCATGAAAGGAACGGAAGAGTCAATACTTAAGCTGGATGAGGGAGATGTAGCCGTGCTTTATACAGACGGAATTACAGAAATGATGAATATAAGTAATCAGTTTTATGGAGAGGAAAGGCTGGAAAAGGTTGTAAAAGGAGTTAGAAAAGGAGCGTCGAGCAGCATTCTGAATATAATAATCAGTGATGTAAAAGAGTTTAAAGGTGTAGCAAAACAGCACGATGACATGACACTAGTTGTTATAAAAGCTGATTCATCTGTAAACAAATAGTTTCGTATATTTAGGCATGAAATTTTTAAGACTAACAATACCTTTATTGCTGGCATTTTTAAGCGCTGGTACAACTCTCGCTCAGGAATCTTCAGTGGATTCAGGAGTAGAATGGCAATCTTTAGAAGAAGCACAAAAGAAAGCTAAGGAAAGCGGTAAAAAAGTACTCATTTTCGGATATGCTGATTGGTGTACCTATTGTATGAAAATGAGAAAAGAGACGTACCCTGAAGAGAATGTACAGAAATCTTTATCTGATGATTTTATCCCGGTTCAGATCAATGGTGAATCAGAGGAAGAAATAGTTTTCAATGGAAAAACTTATAAATCTTATGAGCTAGCCAGATATCTGAGACTGACATCTTATCCAACGCATTACTTTTTAAATTCTGAAGGTAAGATAATCGGCGCACAACCCGGATTTCTGCCTGCTGATGTATTTTCTCCACTTATGAATTACGTATCAGAAGATCTTTTCGGAAAAGTGCCTTTTCTGGATTACATGGAAAAGAAAGGAATAAAGTTAGAACAAGAACAAAATTAAGCATGAGTCTAAGCCAGTCGGTAGAAGATTATCTCAAAGCAATTTATCTTTTAGAAATAGATGGAGTTGTTGCAACTACAAATAATATTGCTGAATCACTCTCAGTTTCTTCGGCTTCCGTTACTAATATGTTCAAGAAGCTGGCTAAGCTTCAACTTATCAATCATAAATCCTATCGAGGAGCCGAGCTTACAAAAGCGGGAGAAAAGATAGCTCTTGAAGTAATTCGACATCACAGATTACTGGAATTATATCTAAAAGAGATGATGGGGTATTCATGGGATCAGGTACATGATGAAGCTGAAAAGCTGGAGCACCATATTTCAGAACAGTTCGAAGATAAGATCGCTGAGTTGTTAAATGATCCTACTCATGATCCGCATGGAGATCCAATTCCATCTAAAGAAGGAGTAGTGCCGGAAATGGCGTCGTTAGCAATCACAGATGCCGAAGAAAATGAATCTTATATCATTGGAAGAGTAAGAGATCAGGATCCGGAGTTATTGCGATTTCTGGAGAAAAGTGGAATTATTCCGGGTGTGAAAGTTACAATTCTGGAAAAGACCCCTTTTGACGGACCTGTGAAGATCAAACTGGAAGACAAAGAAACCACCATTGGAAACTCTGTAGCAAAAGATGTTTTTTTGGTAGAACAGACCTAAAAATCACTTATTTAAGCAGAGTCATTCGTTTTGTTAGTGTAGTTGTTCCCGCTGTAAGTCTGTAAATATAGATGCCCGAGCTTAAAGAAGAAGCATCGAAAGTAACTGTATGTTCACCCGCTGATCTGAACCCGTTTTCCAAAGTTGTGATTTTAACTCCCAGCATGTTATAAATCGTAACAGTGACTTCCGAAGGTTCGTTTAAAGCATATGAAATACTGGTAGAGGGATTGAAAGGGTTTGGGTAATTTTGTCCAAGACTTATTGAAGAAGGAAGCTCTGTTATTATATCTTCGTTTGAGGTAGCTAATGCCAGCTCTTCTTCAATATTTTGATTTACTGCTTCAAAGTCATTGTTAACATAGCTGGTTCCTTTGTATGTTATATCACCGCTTGCATTTATAACTACTGAACGGTCATAAGAAGAAGCATTCCCATAGTAGTCAACCAGAACATTTTCACCATTCAGTAAAAGTGAATAAGTAATTCCTGTGACATTTTTAAAATTGGTAACTGTAGCTGCCGATGTATTCCAAGTATCAATCCCTAATGCAATAAAGTTTTTTTCGTTCTTAAAATTCAGATAGATTTCGGTTTCTGTAATGGGACCGTTATCTCTGCAATGAGGACAATTAGCTCCAAAAAAGAAAATATAAACTACTTTTCCATCCAGGTCAGAGAGAGCTATTTGTTCATTTTCTAAAGATGTCAAAGTAAAGTCCGGAGCTTTTTCTCCTACGCTAACCTGCGCTAAACTCTGGCTGGATATGAATAGCGATAATACGAAAAGCCAAATAACTACTTTCATGATAACACCTCAAAATTTTGCTAATTCTTCTTCTATTACGTCCACAACAGTTTCAATATCTCTGTTTACAAACTGAGTTCCCTGATAAGCTATTGTTCCATCTGCCGCAATTACTACTGATCTGTCATAATCTGATGTATTCCCGTAATAATCTACCAGACTTTGTCGGGCATTAAGAAGTAAGTTATAGGTGATATTAGTAGCACTTTTAAAATTCTGAACACTTCCGGCGCTTGTATTCCACGTGTCTAAACCAACAGCTATAAAATTGGGATTATCGGTAAAATTCTGATGGATTCTGTTTTCTGTAACCGGTCCGTTATCACGGCAATGAGGACAATTTGCACCGAAGAAAAAGAGATAAACAACTTTTCCTTCCATTTCTGATAAAGTGAACTGTTCATTATCTAACGAAGTGTAAGAAAAATCAGGAGCAGGTTCACTTTGATTCATCGGGGGCTCCTCTGAAACTGATGTCTCAGAGCATGCAATCCCAACAAGAAAAAGGATAGAAAGTAAAAAGCTTGAATATTTCATAGTAAAAGGATTAAAATCTGGTAGTAATTCTAAGTTCAGCGCCTTCAAAATCGAGGATCTCATAGCAGATTCCGGAAGTACAAGCCGGTCCTCCTCTTCTTTTACCTACGAATAAAGTCACTGTATTGGATGTATTGATTCTGTAAAGAGAATTAAAACCCAGCCAGGTTCTAGTATCAGTTTCTATTTCAGGGAAGGTATTCGGATTATCAGTTAAGCCCGGTTCTGTTGTTGCTTCAAAAACGGCGCTTATATTGAAGTCAGAAGTGAATCCAAAAGAAAGAGAAGCAAAGTAGTTTTTAATTTTATCCGAACTACCAAACTCATCATAAGTCTGATATTGCAGATCTAGGATAACATTCTTCGAGTTTTGAAAACTTTTATCGGTAATTAAACCAAGCGACCACCGGTTATCCTGTCCTTTTTGCTCATCAAGAGCAAAATCAACAAAAGACTTTAAAGAAAATTGATCATTAATTTTGTAGAAACCTTCCAGGAAATATTCCCGATATTCCTTTTTATTAAACACATTATTCACTGTATAGGCGTAGTTTGCAACTAAAGAATGTCCGTCTTCAAATGAATAAAAAGCTTCGGCCTGAACACCTTTTTCACTTGCAGTATTTGGTACATGTGTGCTTCTGTTTAAAACGGGATAAGTATGTTCCTTTATAAGCGAAGGAGGATCATTAAATCCGGATGATTGTAATCTAAAATTACTATAATTCTTATACTCAAAACTCGCCCCAAAAGAACCTTTAAAATAGTTTAGTCCGGAATATAGAGCGTAACTCTGATCGCTTTTTAAAGAAAAGAGATCGGATTCGGTATTAAATGCATATTCCCCAAAAAGTTGAAAGTTAGCAGGGAGCTGTATATTGGTCATGAGAGAAGCAAACTCTTCAAAATTGGAAGAATTTGGAGTATTTACTCTCATTACTGCGCCACCTAAAGACAAATTTTCAGCAGGAAAGAAGTTGGCTTGAAAAGCTTCCAGCAGATCAGGTCTGCGTAAAGAATCAGGATCAAAGTTTGGAGGAAGGTCATTCTGAAGGGGTTCGGCTCTTAGTGCTTTTATCTCAACCCAATCAAAACCGGCATCAAATGCAATTCCCTCCAGATCTCTGAAAAAAGCATATCTGGTTCTGTAAAAGTCACTTTCAAAAACAGATCCCGGAATATCGTAGCTCCTCAATAATAAACCCGAGCCAATAGTTTCATAAAAATTACCAAGCCGAATTCTGAAATTATCATCCTGATATTGAAATCGCTTTTGAGTTAGTTCAAAATAATTGCGTTCAGTATGGGGAGAGAGAAATTGTTCAGCTTTTCCAAACAAACTGAATTTTCCGGAATCGTAATAAAGATTTAATTGATTGTAAGAGGTGGATAGGTCTTTATCTTCCTCAAAAGGAAGGTTACCATATTGAAACTCAAATGTGTTGGTTCCATAAAGTTGACCAAGTACGAACGACCAAGGTGTTATCACAATAAAGAATGTAAGAGCGGCTATTTTTGCAAAACTCTTCATTCTTCTAAAAGCTCAAGAATTTTATTTTTGATCTCAACTTCTTCTCCTGTTTTATACCCTTCGTGGAAATACACGATCTCATTTTCAGCATTTACAATTAAAAGTGTAGGAACAGCAGTGACTCTTAGTCTCGCCATAACGGAGCTGTCAGAATCTCTGAGAACAGGATATTCAACTCCCAGGGATTTGATGAAAGGCTTTACTTTGGCTTTATTTCTGGGTCCGTCAATTGATATTCCTATAAACTGAACCTGATTATCGTCAAACTCTTCATCCATTTTAACAAACTCAGGGATGGATTTAACGCAAGGTTTACACCAAGTCGCCCAAAAATCTATAACAGTAAGATTCTCTCCTTTAAGCTGATTATAGCTGACCGTTCGTCCGTCCATATTTTTTAAACGGAAATTGGGTACTTCATTTTTGGAATGTTCAAATCCGCCAAAAAGCAGTGACAGAAGTAATAAATATTTCATGATACTCTGTTTTTTTAAAATATGACCAATACAGATCATAAAGGTATCACGAAAATATAAAATCGGAAAAGAGGTAAGACGTAAGATGTAAGATTTAAGACATAAGATGGTTTTAACAAAAGTCTTACATCTTATGTCTTAAATCTATACTCTACTTCACCCAGTCTGCTATAAAAACATTCGTTGATCGATCACCGCCATTGAATCGGTTAGATGAGAAAACCAGTTTCTTACCGTCATGAGAGAACATTGGGAATGAATCGAAAGTATCATCAAAAGTAACTTGTTCAAGCCCGGTTCCATCCGGATTGATCATAAACAGATTAAAAGGAAATCCTCTGGTTGAATTGTGATTGGATGAGAATATTATTTTTTCACCGGAAGGATGGAAAAAAGGAGCCCAGTTTGCGTTCCCTAGATCTGTGATCTGTCGCATATTGGTTCCGTCTACATTGACAAGGAATAATTCCATATCTGTTGGCTCGACCAATCCTTCAGCCAGAAGAGAAGTATATTTTTCAATTTCAGCTTCTGTCTTTGGGCGAGATGCTCTGAATATCAATTCTGTTCCATCAGGAGAAAAGAAAGCACCGCCATCATAGCCAAGTTCATCAGTGATCTGAACAACATTAGATCCGTCAACGTCCATTATAAATAATTCCAGATCACCGGTTCTCATTGAAGTGAACACAATTTTGCTTCCATCCGGAGATACAGTTGCTTCAGCATCGTAACCAGGTGTTGTGGTAAGAGTGTCAATGATCTCACCATCCAGATTGGCTCTGAAAATATCATAACCTTCATAGATCGGCCACACATATGCCCCACCCGGACCTCGTTCCGGAACTTCAGGACAAGCGATATCGGCCATATGTGTAGAACCATAAACAATAGTTTCATCCGGTAAGAAATATGAACAAGTAGTTCTTCCCAAACCTGTGCTTATGATCGGAGCTTCAAATCCGGGTTCATTTTCTTCAGCATCCATATAAAAGATCTGATCACATTCGGTATCCCATTCAGGATTATTAGCCTGAAAAACTAACTTAGTGTTATCATAACTCCAGTAAGCTTCAGCGTTATCACCGCCAAATGTGAGCTGTTTAATATTTTTTAGATGGATCTCTTTTTCGTATCTGAGAGCATCATTTTTTTCAGATGCACAGTTTAGTAGTAAAAGAGTTAATAGAACCGGGTAAATAAACTTCATAGTATAATTTGATAAAAAATTTCAGCCCCAAAAATACTACAAAATTAGATAGAAAATGAAGTTTATAAATATTAAAGATCGGAACGTTTTCTATAGTTGACTGTAGAAATCAGTAACAATATTAACTAACAGAATACAATGAAGAACTCAAGAGTTTTATTAATGATCACATTAGTAGCATTAACATTTGCTGCATGTTCAGAGAAATCTAAAACAGAGGCCGAAAAAGCCGGCGATCAGATTGAAAATACTGCAAAAGCTATAGGTAATGATTTTGAGGAAACGAAAGATCAGTTTATTGCCAAAGCTGAAAAAGAGATCGAGGAGATCAATGAGAAGATCGAAAAGCTGGATGAGAAAGTTGAAGAAGGCTCTGATGATGTAAAGAAAGAGACCAAAGAAGCCTTGGATAATTTAAAAGAGGAAAAAGAAGAACTGAACCAAGAGCTCAGTGAGTTGGAAGATGCGACCAAAGAAAATTGGGAACGTCTTACCGCAAGTATAGAAGATGGTTTTGATGACCTGAAAAGAGGTTATAACAGCTTATTGGAAGACATGAAAACAGGCTAAGGTCTGTTAAAAAATAATCCACTAAAAAAGCCCTTTCTAGCAGAGGGCTTTTTTTATGCATCAGATTTTTATCTGAAGAGTAGCATAAAGTGTTCTCGGAGGAGAAGGAATAATTCCAGGACCGGGATAACCGGTTGCTCGTCTTGTAAAGTAAGATGAATTTAGAATGTTGTTTACTCCTGATTCCAGAGAGAACTGTTTGTATGACCATGAAAGAGAGAAGTCGAGCACATCATAGGCGGGAATTTCGCCTTTAATTCCGCTTTGGTTATCTCTTACATTTTGTAAGGCATTTGATGCGTCTGTAAACTGTTTGGAAATGTAAGTGTACTGAACAGATCCCAACAGATTTCTAAATCCAAAATTGATACCTGTTTTAAGGTTTAGAGTCGGAACAAATTCAACATCATTACCCTCAATTCCTGCAATTTCAGAATCTAAATATTCCGATTGGGTAACTGCTGTATTGGCAAAAATGGTAAGTTTTTTATTTGGTGATGCTGCATTAAAAATCGAGAATAAATCGATTTCTATAAGGCTTTCCAAGCCGTACATAAAAGCTTCTCCAATGTTGCCACGAAACCGGACGATTCTGCCTGTTTCTTCCTGCTCACCGTCAGCATTAGTTCGTGTTTCTGCTCGTAATACTTCTCCCAAACGATTTTCATACAACAATCCAAAAACACCAATATCGTATGAAATACCATCCCCGATTATGCCACGGATTCCAAAGTCTGATGAAAAACCACTTTCATCGGTTATATTTGGATCAACCTGAAAGCTGGGATTTATAATCCTGATATCATTAAAAGTAACGGAACGATAGTTCTGCGAGAAATTTCCGTAGAGATCAGTATCTGAATCAGGCTGATAACTTAGTCCGATTCCAAGTAGAACAAAATTTCGTTCAAAAGTTTTCTCTTCTTCAAAGGTTTGATTTTGGATAGGATTTCCGGCCAGATCGAAATTTACCCGTTTATAAGAACCTTCACTTTGGGTTTTGATATACTCAAATCGAAAGCCCGGAGTGATCGAAAAATTATCTTTCACATAAAAAATATGCTCTCCAAACAAAGCAAGGTTTTGGTTCGGAAAGGTGAAGTCAGATTGTCTTGGGTAGTTCGGGAATTCATCATCTGCCAATGAAAAATCAGCATCACTTGAGGCCGTTCCGGGCCCCTGTACCGAAGTATTCTTTGATTGGTAATATTTTGATCCTAAAAGAAAGACAGCATTTTTGTTTCCAAGTTTATACCGCTGTAGAAAACGGGTTTCTACACCCCAGTTATTGAAATCTCCTAAGATGAGATCACGCGGCTCGTTCGGGTCGTCTTGCTGAGAAACTCTGTTTGTTCGAAAACCAACTGATTTCCTGGAAGCATTTAAACCAAACGCAGTGACACTCAAGCGACTTTGATAGGTGAATCTATGGTCGAGTTTTAACGAAGCCAATTTCCAATCAACTTCGAACCAGTTTCTTTCGCGATTGCTAAATTCAGGATCATTGTAAAATTGAGCGTCTGTAAGTCCTCCGGGCTGTTGAGCAAGATATCCCAGATAAGTAAAATCAGCACTAATTTTTGTTTTATCAGACAATGCATACTCAGTAAACAAATAGACGTTGTCAGATTCGAACTCAGAATTTGGTCGAAAGCTCTCTCCATTTTTATAGTTGTAATATCCCAGATAGCCGAGTTTCTTGTAAGTACCGCTCACACTGTTATGGGAAGTAAAAAGTGCATTGGAACCGATGGACTGGCGGGTTGTAAATTCAGCAACTTTGTCATCAACCGGAGATTTCATTCTGAAATTAACCAAACCACCAAATTGTGTTCCATACTGCAAAGAAGCAGCTCCTCGTATGACCTGAATTTCTTCAAGTGCTTCGGCTGGAGGCGTATAATAGCTTTCGGGATAACCAAGTACGTCGGCACTGATATCATATCCATTTTGTCTGATATTGAAGTTGGAAGACCGATTAGGATCAAGTCCACGCCCTCCGATATTTAGTTGCAATCCCGCATCATCAGACTCAAAAATATTTAAACCCGAAACCTGACTGTAAATTTGCCGGGCGTTATTTGAGGAGGTATTCACCGTCATTTGGCTCAGGTCAACAACTTCATTTTTTTTACCGGCGTAAATCGAGGTTCCTTCTACTTCACGTAGTCGTTTTATCGAAAAGATTTGTTCCCGTTGGTTTACAACAGCTACTTCAGATAGTTCACTGGAGAGTTTACTTAGCTTTATATTCAAGGTTTCAGTATCAGAACCAAGTTGTACTACACGATTTGTGATCTCATAACCCAAAGCAAAAAAGAACAAGTTATATTTTCCATAGGAGAGATCCGGAATTTGAAAAAAACCTTCTTCATTCGGTTGGTATGATTTACCGGAGTTTTCTTCATAAATCTCCACTTCAGGCATAGGGTCCCCTGTAGCCAGATCTGTTATATATCCCGAAATAGTAAACTGACTAAATGCAGGAATAGAGATAAGGCAAAATATTACAAAAAAACTAAAGTCCTTTAATCTCATCGTTGAAGGGAAGTATCCATTTTTTAGGTTTCAAATTTCTTTTAATTGATGTGAGATCGATTTCAGGATCAATGTATGGAGCGCTTCTTCTGCCATTAAGAGCAACAAAGCTTTCTACGTAAATTTCGGGATCTTCGATTCCCTGATTCTGATAATGCTGTTCCAGATGGTGAGCATATTCAAGAATGAAATCAGGCTGCGTTGACATCTGTTTTTCCTGAAAGCGAGTCAAAAAATTGGTGTTATCTACATAAAATCTTTTCTGGGTATCCGGATCAACAACCTTAAAATTTGCATATCCTGCTTTTTCAATAAGCATTACTCGCCATGAGAATCTGTAACCCTCTTCAGTCCAGAATAATTCTCCCGGATACAGTAAATATCTGAATGGAAATAAGAGTTGAAAAAGAAAAAATACGGATATAATTCCAATGCTTATTTTTTTGGTTGTTGAGTTCTTAAATGAATATCGCTCAGAGTTGTTAAAGGGATCTTGATCTATTTTGAAGAATGTGGAAATCCGATCGAGAATTCGGGTATGTAGTCCGGCATCAAAAAAGATCAAAGCGCTTATGATCATGATGTAAGGAAACATTCCAATTGGGAACAGAATTCGGGTAAGAATGTGAAAGATTACAACCAGCACAAAAGCGAAGGTTCTGGTACGTTTGAACAGAAGTAAAAAAGGAATAGACAGATCATAAAGAGCGCCACCCCATGCAAAAGCAAAATGTACCCACGATTGTTGCAACAGATCACCGAGTAATGGAATGGAGTATTTTGCAGGAAGCCAGATCTTTAAAGGCATTGCCTGAAAAAGCCAGTCGGAATTCAGTTTAGCTAATCCTGCATAGAAGTAAACAATAAACAGAAGCAGTTTAATAACATCGATCGTCCAGGTGGGAATAAATTCAGCTTTTAGTTTTGCGTTTCTTGCAGCATCAACTGAGAAATAAGTATTAGCCGGTAGAAATAGCATCAAAAAACTGAGAATGCTGATGAAATAATAGTGATTCAGATAAGTGGTTTTGTCCATCAGTTCTATAAAAGTAAAACTAAGGAAAAAAGTAATGACAGCAAGTCTGTATTTGAAACCTAGTGAAATAAAAATGGCAGAAAGCCCACATACAGCAAAAATTAAATAGGTCCATTCGCCGGGCGGTTGAACCCATTCAAAGCCAAAATAGGAGAAGAAGAAATCCGGCTCGATATATAGTTTTTGAATCCATCCGTTTAGCGCAAACCGAGCGATGCTTATGAGCATTAACAAACCAAAAAAAACACGAAAAACCGCTAAAGGAGCGGCTTTCGAGTAGGAATTAAGATATGTACTAACTGAAGCTTTACTCAAAGGTCAGTCACCGTCAGCATCCACGTAGTCTACATTGATATTCAATGCCTGAAGCATATCTACTTTCAGGAGGATGACATTTTTTTGGAGCTCATCGTATGTTTGAAGCATTAAAGAATTATCAATCTCAACCTGATCAGCAAAACTGGAATTCAGATTCTCAGCTTTATTTCGGCTTAATTCAAACTGTTGATTGATAAGCTGGGTCAGATCAGTTCCGTTTTTAATGCTGTTAAGAAAATCCAAATAATCACTCAGGCTTAATCCGGTAGACTCTGAATTAAAATGTTTTCCGTTAAAGAAGTTCTGAGTTGCAGTTAATGACTCCATAAATAGTTCTTTTGAGAATTCTTCGCTATAAAAGCCTTCCACATTTTGAGGAAGAGGAGTTCCGGAAAAAACACCAGCAGGAATTCCAATTTTGCCGGCGCGCAGGTTTTTTTCGTAGTAAAAGATAAAGTCATTCACCATCATGTCGATGGAGGAATTTGCTCCGTTTCCGGAGTTGTTTACAAACTCATCTCTGAATCCTGAGTTCCAATCATTTAAAACTACATCAGTCAGCGAGTCTATCCTGTTTACCAAATCCACTACATAATTTCGGTAATCAGAAGAGTTTTCTCCGGAGTTATAAAAAGAGAGTATTTCATCATCGTTGCCGGCTATTCCGTAAAGTAAGTAGTCAAGAGTTGGGAAACCCTGTTGATCAATCTCAGAAGGTAATTTCAAGTTGTAGTTTCCTTGATTGATGTTCTCTTTTACTTCAGCAGTATCGACAGGATAAATATTCAGATTATTACGGTACCGGATCTCCATCGTTTTGGAGGTTTCAAACATTGACACATTTTGTAAAGCTAGGTATCCGGCTTTCCATTCATCCCGAAGAGATTCTAACATTTGTTGATTCGGATTTTCAGCAAAACTATTACCGGCTGTTTTGAGAGATTCTGTCTTTTCGGAAAAGTCGGTTAGTGCAGGAATAATGATATTATCAGCCCAGTTCTCAAGTATTGCTTTTCTATCAAAATCGTCAGGGTCAGGTCCTGATGGATTCGTTTCTGTGCAACTTGAAATTATAAGAGATGCTGATAAAAAAAGAAGGAGATATCGTTTCATATATAAATAAAAAAGCTGCTAATAATTGTATTAGCAGCTTGGTTCTTAAAATTTAGTTTGCAGCTTCTTCAATGGTGAAATCGAACTTTGAAGCTATGTCTACAGAAATATCCTGAAGAGTTTGAGGAGTTACATCCCATAAACCGTTTCCGGCTTCCAGCAAGGAGATAAAACCATCAACTTCAGCTTTGGTGAAATATGACTGACCCGTTCCCGGCTGTCTGGTAAATTGTAAACTGTATACAAAACCATAAGCCTCTGAAAGATCGTGAAAAGCAGCGCCAAAGTCAGGATTAGCTTGTTCCAGTACGGTTTTACCTGACTGCAAATAATAAACAGCTCTGATACCGATGATTGCCGAGATCTGAGCTCTTAATATTTCAGCTTGTTGGTCTCTAAGCTCATCATCTCCTTCAACAATTGCAGCTCGTCCTAATGCAAAAGCATCAAAAATTGTTTGAGCAATACCGGCGAAGTCATCATCACCTTCTACTCTTCCCACATACTTATTTAAAAAACTGTCGTCCTCACCAATTGTTAAATTTGGGTTTGCTGTGTTTGAAGAGTTTCCATACAAGTATCCGAAAGCTTCATCCCACTTATGCTCCATATTGGTGTAAACTTTACCCTCAGCTGTTGTTCCATTGCTGTTGTCTTCAATATTAGTTCCTGCGTCGAGAACTGAGGTGCTAACATAATTATTAAGAATTTGATCAGACATAAGTCCACCGATCAAGCTTTTAGCTACCAATTGATCGTACTCAAACCCTTTAGCGTTTACATAGCGCGTAGATGAACCATCAGCAATTTGTCCGGCAACTCCCGGTTGAGCTTGAATATTTTCATTCGGAAATACTTCATCAACCTGAGCAGTTAACCATGTTTCGAACTGAGTTTTAATTTCAGAACTAACGGTTGTATTCGAAGAATAAAAGTCTGTTGAAGCAGCTACTTTGCTTTTAATATTTTTTGTGGCAGCGTTTAATTCAGCATCTGAAAATGGATTAGCATCAGCCCCACTTTCTGTTTGATTTCTAAACATTTCCAATAAAAGTTCTTTAGTAGTATTATCGAAATCTGTCATAGCTGAAGTTAATTCACCAGACATTTTTATACGTGTAGTTTGACCTGAAAATGAAACAGTGGATTCCCCATTTCTGGTAAATTCATAAGTTTCAGGAGTGGCAATCTCGTCGTTAGTGTTATTAGTATCGCATGAAATGGTGAAAATAAATGCTGCAATGATCAGCAGACTTTTTGATAGATTCATCGTTTTTTGAAGAATAGTAGTTGTAAATTTTATTTAGAACGAATCTAAGTTAAGGACTTTTTGGAACGTCCTCAAGCTTTATCTAGAATAAATCTAAATAAAATTAAAAGGGGGATTGGCAGCAATCTAGAATATAAACGAAGCCGATAACGAAGCTCCAAGATTTGAGGAAGAGTCTAAAGAAACGGCTGGTTCTATAACAAATTTGCTTTGGTTGAGCACATTTGTAAAAAACCCGACCCCAAACTGAAATGCAAAGTTTTATCATCTGAAACAACACTATTTTGATTTCTGGATACTTGAGTAAAGGGAATGAAAGAGATTCCAATTAATGGAATGGTATTAAAAGTATTAGACTGTTCTTTCTTATAGGCTAAGGTAAGCCCTGCTCCAAAACTTGAGGAATTAAAATCTTCATAATTAGCATAAGAACCCAGAATAGAAAGAGCAACTTCTATTGGAAAGTCTTCTTGAGTTTTGAGCCCCCACAGTGTTAATGCGCCACCTATCCCAACAGCTTTAGAAGCAAATTGATCCTCAGACTCCTGAAGATGTATTGATGAATATTGCACAGAGATATCTAATTTTTTATTCAGCGAAAAAGAAGTCCCCAGTGAGTGAATAGAAATATCTTCAGCAAAAGAAACCGAAGGGGTTATGGCAAGTGCAAATCGTTTTTTATCTAAATAGAGAGATTGTGACATTAAAAAACTGCTAAATAAGAAAGCAATTAAAAAGGGGAAAAAGATTTTTTTCATAAATTTAGTTCTTCTGATCTCCGGTGGATAAGTGTTCAAAAACCTGTGTAAAAATGCTTTTTCCGATCTTGAAAAAGCGTTCCTGATTGCCAAGTGCAAGATATCCGAGAACAGATCGGAGTTCTTTGAGCAGAACGGGAGGATTGGTTATCAGTGAATCCTCTGCTATGATATGATCCCAGTCCATTTTCTTTTGGAATTTCACACCGGCCTGTACCATTGAGATATAGTACACATTTGCCATCAACCCGTAACCAATGGTTGTAGGATGTAAACCGTCCAGACTGAAAATCCCGCCTTTTATGATCTTTTTATCTTTATTCAATCTCAGGAATTCGGTATTTACTGTAGCTTCAAATTTGTGATTTACCAAGTGAGCAGTTGCAGGGTTTCTTTTTAAAGCACTAACAAACTCTTTAGGATAACCTCGCAATAATTCTCCGCCCAGTCTTCTGTTAGCCATTCCGGCAACATTTCTGGCAACCGGAACTACAAACCAATCATATTCTTTGGCTACTCTTTTAATGATGTCGTTGAATTCATCTACTGCCAGATCAATTTGAATGGCTTCATCTTTGGTAATAAAAGGATGTTTATCCGGATCAAAATCCTCATCCCAGATCCAGAAACGCGTGTAATAATCGAAGTAACCCAAGGCCTTTTTTGAAACGCTGGAATTTACGCCTCGTATTACCGGTGGAATAGTAGGATAAGGGATGGTTGGTACAAAAACTCGTTTCGCTCCGATTTTTGAGACCCGTTCAGCTAGTTCCCTGTATTCCATTTCAAAATGCTCGGGGCGGTAAATAGAATGCTTTCTGTTCGGTGTAAAAGCTTTCATGTCTTCCGGTTCCGACCAGGTCAGGTTTAAATTCACAACCGATCCCAATGCATTATTATGTCCCAGACAAACGATCAGATTTTCAATCCCGCCATCTTCCTGAAGTATTTTTGCATTATCAATTTGGGAGTTCTCCTGATAATCATTCCCAAGTGTTGGATTAAGCACTAACCTGGATGTGGTATACTTTGCATGTTCAGGAAGCACACCAAAAACAGAAAAACTTTCTTTATTGTTTTGAATGTATTCTCTGCTTTTTCGCTCGTTTACTATCCAGGAATCATTGATAGCAAATCCCCAAATGGCCTGATTGTGGTATGGCGTTACCTGATTTACTTTCAGGTTCTTCATTCCACCTTCCCAATATTTCTTAATTCGTTTCAGAGTTCTGAAAGTATGATTAGCAGCAGGGAGATATTCTCTCCAGTCGATCTCGCTGCCAAATTCCTCCGAAAGTCCACGAATCAAAACTTCGAGATTTATAGGAATTCCGGCCTGAGCAGTAAAATTAGGTTGATCGAATCGAGGAGTTGGCTCAAAACATCTTGCTATAAAAGAAGGAAAGTTGATGTCGGTACGGTAAATACCACCGTTATTAAAACCTTGAGAAAGGCTGTCACCGATTACGACCAGTTTATGTTTTGGATCTTTTTTTCTGAACATTAATAAGAAGTCCCCTCTTGAGAGGGGATTTAGGGGTGTGTTTCTTTTTAAAATTGCGACTAATTAATCAAATCACAAAATGAAATTTTTGGGAAGCCACAGAATCACTAAAGCACGGAAGAAATTATAGGTGTATTTTATTCGAAAATATAAATACCTCAAAAATTTAGTGATTTTGAGTTTTTGTGGCGAATCAAAGAAGCATGAATAATACCGATAAAAACCGACTACAAGCTTTCCGTGAGGAGAGAGAAGAATTAAATGAGAAAACCCTAAATGCCGGACATCTTGGAATCAAGCGATTCTTTAACATGGATGCCAATACTTATCGTGACGGAGCTTTGGATTCCAAAACCAAGGAGTTGCTCGGACTTGTTGCTTCGTCGGTACTACGATGTAATGATTGTATCGATTATCATTTGGAGCAATGTGCCAAAACCGGTTCCACCAAAGAGGAAATTTTGGATGCTATGAATGTTGCTTTAATCGTTGGCGGTAGCATTGTGATTCCTCATTTGCGAAGAGCTGTTGAAACCATTGAGATGATTGAAGAAGAAGGAGCTTTTCAAAAACAATAACCAACATTCAATTTCCAAATTTCAAATTAGCTTGCTCTGACTAAGAGAATGGGCGCTCTTGTCATTTCTACCAAAGGGAGAAAGCTAAAAATTTCTTTAGAGCAGAAACTTAGATTTCTCGTTCCACTCGAAATTGTAGATGTTAGATAGTTCGCTGACAAAAATCGTCCTGTTTCTAATAAACCTCTGTTTTTCAGAAAAAGCTTCAAACTACACCGACCTTTAGAATTATTGGCGAGCCAAGAACGCAATGAAATCGACGG